>JALHRJ010000015.1 GCA_022841475.1 Cyclobacteriaceae bacterium
CGTTATCTTTCGCTACAAACCAAACCGATGGAGTCATCGCATATAATAGCAATTGGGATGAAGCGCGATCCAGCCAAACGCTTGCCTGAGTGGGAAGAACTGGGCGCAGTGTTTTGTGCTGTACAAAATATGTATCTAACCGCCACGGCTTATAACGTAGGTTGTTACCTGAGTACCGGGGGCATTACCAACTTTGATGAGGCTAAACCTTTTTTTGGTTTGGATAAAGAAGATAAACTCTGTGGCTTTTTGCATGTAGGGGTGCCAAAAGGCGCGGTGCCGGATGGCAGACGTAAGCCCGTTGCAGAAAAGACCATTTGGGTAAACGCTTAATTTAATAACTTAATTCATATAATATGAAACTTCTTAATTCAATCCGAAGCACTGAGGCTGACCAAAAAGTCAATCTGTCATCGCGGCCTTTGAGCCGCGATCCCGCGGAGTGCGCACAATTCGGGATTCCGGGTCAAGCCCAGAATGACACTTCGATTAATATTTTGACTTTTTGGTCAACCTCAAGGGGTGAGGTTGCCTTTCTCCTCATCACCCTTTTCGCACTAGCGGCCTGCACCTCTACGCCAACAGAAAACAAACTTCCCACATTCACCCTCACTAAAACCGATAAGTTTTTGTTCAACTCGTTTGTGGATTGCAACATGGCCGAAGTTTGGGTAGGCGATACATTTCGAATCTTTCCCGGCAAGTATGGCGAAGATACCCTGTGGGGTTATTCTGATAACTTACGCTTTGGCAATGGCGCCAATGCCGATGAGGCCTTTGCCAATAAGTTTGACGATCTCATTATGCCCAAGATGCCGAAGAATGTAAAGCCAACGGAAGAGGGTTTACATGGTGCAGTCTGGTTTGAAACTGTTTATCAGGATTCGAAAGATGCTTCGGGCAAAACATTGTATGCAGTATATCATAACGAAAACTACCCTCAGAATTTTCCTTACAACGAACAAACCGGTCAGGGATACATTTATAAATACTGGCCACAAGGATTAACGGGAGTTACTTCTCCGGCAGCGGTGTGTCGCATCGGCATTATGAAATCAACCGATGGTGGTTATAGCTGGGACAACCGCGGCATTTTTATTGAAGACCTGCAACCGCGTATGATTCTTAAACCACACAATACATCGAACACGTTTGCCGGTGGTGTGGGCGATCCTTCTGCGGTAGCCAGTGGTGAATACTTGTATTTGTTTTATGGTGAATATGGTTATCCGGGTGTATACGATTCTGCTTCGTACGATCCCGCCAAGGAATGGAGCGGCCAGTGTATAAGTGTGGCTAGAATAAAATTATCGGATCTCGACAATCCGGTCGGTAAAGCAAGACGTTGGGATGGAAAAGGATTTAATGCTTTGCCTGATGGATTTGGTGCGCCTGTACCTTCTTTACAAATCCCGATGGCGGAAGGTGGCGGTCCTGCATCGGCACCTGATAAGATGTTTCATTGGGGACCATCCGTCAGTTGGAATACTTATTTGAATTGCTGGGTGATGATGATGGGTCGCGTGGAGAGTTCTTCATGGAAAGGAAGCGCCATATATATTTCGTTCAACTATAACGAGGATTTAACCGAAGGAGATAATTCGCAACAGTGGACCAAGCCGCAACAGGTTTTGGATATTCCTGAACATACTTTATGGTATCCATCCCTTCAGCCGATGAATACACCCGAGGATATTGAGAATAAATATACTTGCGTGCGATTGGGAAAAAGAGCCCGCTTGTTCTTTAAAGATATGTTTACCAACGAAGCTGGTTTTCAGAGTGAGTATAAATCAGAGTATATTATTGAATTTGAGAAATAAAACTAAAATATGAAACTCTTCCCCTCTCCTCTGGAGAGGGGTCATGGATGAGGTCAAATATGAATATCGATCGCCAAACCATTGAACAAGCGCACGAGCGCATTAAATCCTACATTCATCGCACGCCTGTGCTTACAAGTCAAAGTATAGATGATGCAGCGGGTTGCCAGGTATTTTTCAAGTGTGAGAATTTTCAGAAGGTGGGTGCGTTCAAAGCACGGGGCGCCATGAATGCGGCCCTGTCACTTTCTACCGAACAATTGAAAAAAGGAATTGCCACACATTCATCGGGTAATCACGCACAGGCAATTGCAAGAGCGGGTAAAATTCTGGGTGTCAAATCTTATATAGTTATGCCACGCACTGCACCCGAAATAAAAAAGCGCGGAGTAAAAGGCTATGGTGGAGAAATTTTTGAATGCGAGCCTACACTGCAGGCACGAGAAGCCACCCTGGCCGAAGTAATAAAAAAGACAGGAGCCACAGAAATACACCCATTTAATAATTATCAGGTGATTGCCGGCCAGGCCACGGCTGCAAAGGAATTGTTTGAAGAAATAAAAGATCTAGATGTGATCATGGCCCCGGTAGGTGGCGGAGGATTGTTGAGCGGAACAGCCTTGGCAGCAAGATATTTTTCACCCAAAACAAAAGTGATTGCCGGTGAACCCGCAGGGTCGGATGATGCGTATCGCTCTATGCAAAGTGGTAAAATTGAGCAAGCCCAATCCCAAACAATAGCCGATGGTTTGCTGACTACGCTGGGGGATAAAACATTTCCCATTATTAAAGAATTAGTAAGCGAAGTTATTACCGTTAGCGATGTCCAGATTGTTGAAGCGATGCGAATGGTTTGGGAACGGATGAAAATTATTATTGAACCTTCTTGTGCCGTTCCATTAGCTGCGTTGCTAAAAGAGAAAGAAAGATTTAGAGGTCAACGCGTGGGAATTATTCTTACTGGAGGGAATGTGGATTTGGAGAAGGTGTTGGGGTTGATGACAGGTTAGTGAGAACTATTTGAAATAATTTGAGGTTCGATTTGTTCGTATTCAAAACCCAACTTATGAAAGTGCTTTGCTCGTTCCTTTTAGCAACACTTCTTTCTTTTTCTGGATTCTGTCAATCGCAATCTATTATTCAGAATTTTTCGGTTTACCCGTTACGCAGCATTCAGTCTACCGATGTAGATTTTTCTGATCTCAAGCTTCTTAAAGACATACTCACAGACAAGCGCATTGTTTTGTTAGGCGAGCAATCGCATGGGGATGGCGCTTCTTTCGAGGCTAAAGTAAGATTAGTCAAATTCCTGCATCAAGAAATGGGTTTTGATATGATCAGCTTTGAAAGCGATCTGTTAGATGCGCATAGAGCATGGCAAGAGATAAAAACCAAAGATTATAAGGAAAGCCCCTTACGTGAGAGTATCTACTACATCTGGTCGGAAACAAAAGAGCTGGACTCCTTTATAAAATATGTACATGAGCAAGCTGCTACTGAGAAGCCATTAATGGTTACCGGATTTGATTGTCAGGGAAGTGTTCTTTTGGAAGAGGGGCTACTGAATGAAATAGGAAAAGAAATTGGGAACAGTCTGATTCTAACCGCAGATGAAACGGCATCCATAGAACAAGTGCAACAAGCGGGGGCAGAGTTCCTCGCAGAGAATGAAGCAGACTCCGCACTATTTTTTGCGGCAATCAATAAAGTAAGGGCTTCACTTAAGAAGTCTATTGCTGCTGATAGCACAGAACTTAAATCAATATTGCGGCAATCACTTGAAGGATGGGTTGAAATGATCCGTTGGCAGATAGATCATCTTCATGAACGCGATGTAAAAGTGCAAAACCCTCGCGATCGGCAGATGGCCCTCAACCTTATCTATCTTTCAAAACTATATCCAGACAAAAAGATAATTGCGTGGGGAGCATCCTATCACTTTGCCAATCAAATAGAGCTACTTGAAAATACTCCGTTGGTGGAATTGTTCTCAAAACGAATGGATAGCATTCAACATATTCATGAAACCACCAACGTAGTTGAAAGTCTGGAAGGCGCATTGCCAATGGGTAGAATTTTGAAGAAACAATTTGGTGAAACTCTTTACAGTCTTGCATTTTCGTCCTATGAAGGAAAATTTGGGATGGTAGGTCATGGCCCCATGTCTTTAGAAAAAATTCAGCCGCCAGCGGGGAGTATTGAAGTTGAGTTTGTTAAAAACAATTTGCCAATGGCCATTGTAAATTTTAATAGAACAACGAATCAGAAGTTTTACTCATCGGCATTGGGAAATCTCCCACTTTTCGCTCCATGGATTCCTTAACAAAGTATCCTTCCCGAAAGATATTTTGAGAATAGCAAAAAGAGGAAATGGTTAAAATACCTAATGAAATACAAAGCCCTAGCAATTTTCCTTTTGTCATATCAATTTTTTTTCAACTCATCAAATTTACTGGCCGAAGGTTTTTTAGGAAATACATTATCAGATGGATTTACTTCTCCGGTTTCCCCTAAAGGATCAATGACCACGTTTGTTACTTCTTTCTCTTTAACAAATACTTTCTTCACTTCCTTTTCATTCAGGCGCCAGATTTCAGCAGGAATTCGCTCAACCTCTTTGCTGCCATCCTTAAACGTCCATTCGATAACCACAGGCGTTACAAGTCCACCATTATTTTTTAGGGTTATTTCATACAAGTTTTTATCAGCTAATTTTTGACGTACTTCATCATTGTTGAGGCGGCTTCTGAATTCCCCGTATTGATTTTCTGCTGTGTTGATCATAGTAAATTCCTGTGGTCCATTACTAAAGTCAGTAGCTTTTCCCTTTGAAGTGGTTGCTGCCAGGTCGCCAGTTTTTGTTTTTACATTTTTATTTTCAAGGTCTTGTGTCTGACTCTTTACGGTATACCATTTCACTTCGTCAAGTTCTACATCAACATTATCAACTGTATAAAACCATCCGCGCCAGAACCAATCCAGGTCAACAGCGGAAGCGTCTTCCATCGTGCGGAAAAAGTCTGCGGGCTTAGGATGTTTGAACGCCCAACGTTGTGAATATTCCTTGAAAGCTTTATCAAAAAGTTCAGGCCCCATCACAGTTTCGCGCAACAACGTTAATGCTGCTGCAGGTTTGCCATACGCATTGGCTCCAAAATCACCACCCGGAATATTGTCCGAGTGCCACATAATCGGGCGCATCATATTTTTATCGCCACGCATGTAACCGGCCATGCCTTTGGGTGAACCCCAGTTGATGTTAACATCCGGATAGCGTTCGCGTTTGGTTTCTCTTTCGAGGAAAGAGTTTAGTCCTTCATCCATCCAACTCCATTGACGCTCATCGGAGTTCACTATCATCGGAAAGAAGTTATGACCTACTTCGTGAATGATTACACCCACCATGCCTTCATACGTGCGTTGTGAGTATGTGCCATCAGCCTTAGGACGACCGCCATTAAAGCAAATCATCGGATACTCCATACCCTGGTTGGCTGTGTGGACAGAGTATGCGGTTGGATAGGGATAATCGAACGTGCGAGCGGAATAAACTTCCAATGTGTTCTTAATTGCTTTGGTAGATTCTTTCGCCCAAAGTGGATTGCCCTCTTTTGAATAAAGAGATTGCGCCAGTGGAGTTTTGTCACCAACTTTTACAGCCATGGCATCCCAGATAAATTTACGGGATGTAGCGAATGCGAAGTCCCGCACGTTTTCAGCATAAAAATCCCAGGTGCTTTTTTTCTTACTGCGCTCTTTTTCTTTTTTTATGGCCTCCGCTTCAGTTACAATAAACACCGGGGCGTCAAAGGTTGTCTTTGCTTTTTCGAAGCGCGCGATTTGTTCTTTCGTTAATACATCCTTTGGATTTTGAAGCATTCCTGTTGCGCCAACGATGTGATCTGCAGGAACGGTTATGCGCACACGATAATTACCAAACACCAATGCATACTCACCTTGTCCTATAAATTGTTTGTTTTGCCAGCCTTCGTAATCGTCAAACACGCACATGCGTGGGAACCATTGCGCGATCGTATAAAGTGCGTTGCCATCTTCCGGAAAAAATTCGTAGCCACCACGCTCACTGAATTTCATGCGGTCTTTCTCCACATAACTCCACTCCACTTTAAAGGAATATTTTTCTCCGGTTTTTAAAGGGGTTGGCAAATCCACCCGCAACATGGTAAAGTTGATGGTATAGGGAAGATCTTTTCCGGTGGCGGCATCTTTCACCGATTTAATTTTGAAACCACCATCATAACCATACGTATCAGAGGATAATGGAAAAAATTTAACCGGAATGGAATCCCGAACCCGGTTGGTTTCGGTTTTGTCGGTCATGTTTCCGTTCGAGAGATTATTTTGATCTAACTGAAGCCATAAGTACCGTAATACCTCAGGGGCATTATTATAATAAGTGATGGTTTCCTTGCCTGTAATTAGTTGGGTGTCCTCATTCAACTCTACATCAATATCATAATCGGCACGTTGCTGCCAGTAATTGATTCCCGGTGCTCCGGAAGCAGACCGGTAACTGTTGGGCGTGGGTAGTTGCTGATCGAGCTGTTCAAATTTTCCTTGCCAGTTTTGAGCCATTACAGCTACTGTGAATAGCAAGAATGCAAATAGTGAGATATGTTTTTTCATACAGGTAGTTTCAAGATTCCAAAGTGCAAAAATAGAAAGACCAGCGGAATAGTCTACTCCACTGGTCAACTTATAATGTGATTTACTCCCACACCACAGGGGAGATCAATTGTTATTTACCCTTTTTCTTCAACTCATCAAATTTGTTGGGTTGCGATGCCTTCGGAAACACATTGTTTTCAATGCTTATATCAGCCGTTTCCTTCAACGGATCAATGACAACATTTACTACTTCTTTATCTTTGGCAAACACCTTGGTTACTTTGGTTTCATTGATGCGCCAGATTTCAGCCGGCAATCGTTCAATCTCTTTACTTCCATCTTTAAAGGTCCACTCAATAATTACGGGCATGATTAAGCCCCCTTTATTGGACAAGGTTATCTCATAGAAATTTTTGGTTTCCATTTTTGAAATCATGGCCTTATCATCAAGTCGGTTGGCGAACTCACCATACATTCTGTCGTTCGTAGGAATTACGTTAAAGTATTGCGGTCCCTGACTAAAGTCAGCAGGTTTGTTTCCATCCCCTTTTGCAGTAGCCAGATCTCCTTTCGTTGCAGTTTTTGTTTTGTTTTCCACGGTAGCCTGATCTTTGCGAACCTTAAACCACTTTACATCATCCAACGACATATCGCAGTTGTCCGTGGTATAAAACCAACCTCGCCAAAACCAGTCCAGATCAACCGCTGATGCATCTTCCATGGTTCGGAAAAAATCTGCTGGCTTGGGATGTTTGAAGGCCCAACGCTCGGCATATTCTCTAAAAGCTTTATCAAAAAGTTCTGGCCCCATAACAGTTTCGCGCAAGATGTTGAGCGCGGTGGCAGTCTTTGCATATTGTTCGTTTCCAAAGTTCGAGCGCACAACAGATTCAGAATTTACCATCAATGGTCTTTGCAACTCGGCATTGCCTTTCATGTAAGGCACAATGCTGGCGGCAGGGCCACGACCAATAGGTTTATCAGGATAATTTTCTACTTCGGTGCGGTACTGAACAAAGGTATTGAGTCCTTCATCCATCCACGTCCATTGGCGTTCATCGTTATTGATGATCATAGGAAAGAAGTTATGGCCTACCTCGTGGATGATTACACCAATCATACCCCACTTGGTGCGATCGGGTACCGTGCCATCTTTATTGGGTCTGCCATAGTTGAAACATATCATGGGATACTCCATACCCAACGATGCAGCATGCACCGAAGTAGCTTGCGGATAAGGATAGTTGATAGAATATTTTGAATACGTTACCAAGGTGTTCTTTACAGCGATGGTTGATTCCTTTTCCCAAAGCGGATTTCCTTCTTTCGGGTAATACGACATCGCCAAAGGTGTTTTATCACCCACTTTCACAGCCATCGCATCCCAGATAAATTTACGAGAAGAGGCAAAGGCAAAGTCACGAACATTTTCAGCTACAAATTGCCAGGTCTTCTTAGCTGTTGATTTTGTTTTTTCACGTTGCACGGCTTCTTCCTGTGTGCAGATGATAATGGGTTTATCGAAAGTTGTCTTTGCTTTTTCAAAGCGCGCATATTGTTCTTCAGTCAAAACTTCCTTTACATTTTTCACCATACCCGTAGCGCCAACAATATGATCGGCAGGTACCGTAAGATTCACTTCATAATTTCCAAAGTTCAATGTAAACTCACCCTGACCTAAAAATTGTTTGTTCTGCCAGCCTACTACATCATCGTAAACACACATGCGTGGAAACCATTGTGCAATGATGTAGAGATAGTTGTCATCCTCCGGAAAATACTCCATGCCGCTACGACCGTCATTGGGCGTTGTATTCTTCATCCGGTCGTTGATGTTGAAAGACCACTCAATCGAAAGCGACATTTTTTGTCCGGCACTCAGTGCTTTAGGAAGGTCAATGCGCATCATGGTTTGATTGATGGTATAGGGTAATGCTTTGCCGGCAACGTCCTTTACGGATTTGATTTTAAAGCCACCATCAAAATCGTAGAGGTCTACGGTAGCCGCCATCGTCCTGGTATTTACGGAGTCCCGAACAGTACTATTTGAAGTTTTAGTAGTGTTGTTGCCCTTTGCATTAATATTTTGATCGAGTTGTAACCAGAGGTAGGTAAGTGGATCCGGAGAGTTATTGTGATAGGTAATTATTTCCGAGCCGGTAATACTTTGATTTTGATCATTGAGTTCGGCATTGATAACATAGTCTGCTTGCTGTTGCCAGTATTTTCCACCCGGTGCACCGGAGGCTGAGCGATATTCATTGGGAGTTGGAAGTTGCTGATCCAATTGTTCGAATTTGCCCTGCCATGTTTGGGCAGATAGCGGCATCGAGATAACCAGCAGTACAAAAAGGATGGTAGTTTTATTCATAACTCAATTTAGGATTTCGAACTTCAAAAGTAGTTAGTGATTTTGAATAGTTAAGACCCCGGATAACTTATTACAACCGAACAACAAAAAAGCCCCTTCAGAGGGGCTTTATCAGACAATCAAAATTGTTATCAATTCGATTTCTTTTTCAATTCATCAAACTTGTTGGGTTGTGCCACGCGCGGAAATGCATTGTCTTCAATACTGATGTCAGCGGTTTCCTTCTGAGGATCGAGCATTACATTAACAACTTCTTTATCCTTTGCAAAAACCTTGGTCACCTTAGTTTCATTAATACGCCAGATTTCAGCAGGCAGTCGTTCTATCTCTTTACTTCCGTCTTTGTATGTCCACTCAATAATCACCGGCATCACTAATCCCCCTTTATTGGTGAGAGTGATTTCATAGAAGTTTTTATTTTCCATTTTTGAAATCACGGCCTTGTCGTCAAGCCTGTTTGCGAACTCGCCATAGAAACGACCATCTGTTGGAAGAACACTGAAGTATTGCGGGCCCTGACTAAAATCTGAAGGTTTATTACCGGCTGCATTCGCGGTCAAATCTCCTTTGGTTGTAGTTTTGGTTTTATTCTCAAGCGTCACTTCGTCTTTACGAACTTTAAACCACTTTACATCATCGAGCGACATATCACAATTATCGGTGGTGTAGAACCAACCTTTCCAGAACCAGTCCAGATCAACAGCTGATGCATCTTCCATGGTGCGAAAGAAGTCTGCGGGCTTTGGATGTTTGAAGGCCCAGCGCTGCGCATATTCTTTAAAAGATTTATCGAATAGTTCCGGACCCATTACAGTTTCTCTTAATATAAAAAGAGCCGTTGCCGCTTTTGCATATTGTTCGGCACCAGCCTGCACCACTTGCTCACCACTAGTCATAAGCGGGCGCATCATGCTCCTATCACCTTTCATATAGGGTACAATACCTGCGGGTCTTCCGCGGCTCCAATCCAGATTGGGGTAACGTTCAAGTTCTGTGAGCAATTGAACAAAACTATCTATCCCCTCATCCATCCAGGTGGTTTGGCGTTCATCACTATTGATAATCATGGGAAAAAAGTTGTGACCTACTTCATGAACAATCACACCAATCATCCGCTGTAATGTAGCTGTTGAATACGTGCCGTCTTTTGCGGGTCTGCCGAAGTTGAAACAGATCATCGGGTATTCCATGCCAATGGAAGCCGCGTGTACGGAGGTAGCTTGCGGATAAGGGTAATCGATTGTGTATTTGGAATAAACTTCCAATGTATTTTTTACTGCTAACGTTGATTCCTTTTCCCATAGGGGATTTCCTTCTTTTGGATAATAAGACATGGCAAGCGGTGTATAGTCACCCACTTTTACAGCCATGGCATCCCAGATAAATTTACGCGATGAGGCAAACGCAAAGTCGCGCACGTTAGTCGCCTCAAACTGCCAGGTTTTCTTTGCAGTTGATTTGGTTTTTTCTTTAACCGTGGCTTCAGCTTGCGTTACAATGATAACAGGTTTGTCGTAGGAATTCTTTGCAGCTTCAAAGCGATCTAACTCCGTTTTTGTTAAAACCTGCTGCGGATTTTTAATCATGCCGGTAGCGGCAATGATATGATCAGCAGGCGCAGTGATTGAAACTTTATAGTCGCCAAAAGGCAAGGTAAATTCAGAACGACCGAGAAACTGTTTGTTTTGCCAACCCACCACATCGTCATAAACACACATGCGAGGAAAAAACTGTGCGATAGTATACACGTAGTTACCGTCTTCTGGAAAAAATTCATACCCACTGCGTCCGCCTTGAAGATTGCGATCATTAATATTGTGCGACCACTCTATCTGGAAAGAAACTTTTTCTCCTGTCTTAAGCGGTTGGGGGAGGTCAACCCGCATCATGGTTTTGTTAATGAGAAATGACAAGGGCTTGCCCGCTGCATCTTTTACGGCTTTGATTTTATAACCACCATCAAAATCGTAAAGACTAAGTTGGCCCGCCATAGTTTTAGCGGCCACCGAATCGCGAATTGAACTGTTGCTCGACTTGCCGGTATTGCTTTCCTTTTCGAAAAGGTTTTGATCAAGTTGCAGCCACAAGTATTTCAATACATCGGGTGAATTATTGTGATAGGTGATTTTTTCTGCACCCGAAATACTTTGGTTAGTATCGTTTAACTCCACCGCTATTTCATAGTCTGCTTTTTGTTGCCAGTAGCGTGGGCCGGGTGAGCCCGAACCTGTACGGTATTCATTGGGCGTTGGTAAAATCTGATCCAATTGTTCAAACTTACCTTTCCATTGTGGCTCTTGCGCTTGTGCCGCAAATGCAATCAGCATAAGACAACCTATCAAAACTCGCTTCATACTTATCATGTTAAATCTCTATTGTTTTTTACCAAAAAATTCTGTCTTTCATTATTACTAGCGCTATTCCTGCGATAGCAGAAGATAGTACCAGCCGGAAATCTCTGCGTGAAACTTTTAACAAGTCTACTAAAACAAAACTGATCCCCAGAAAGACCGCCACCACAATTATCTGACCGATCTCCAGACCAACATTAAAGGCAAAAAGCGGGGATAAGATATTTTCATTTTTGCCAAGCAAAGCTCTTAAATAGTTTGAAAACCCAAGCCCGTGAATCAATCCAAAGAAAAGCGCAAACAGATAATTGATTTGCACCGGTAACTTACTTACCTCAGAGTCATTTCGAAAAAGATTCGACCCAGCTGTAATGAAAATGGTAAGGGGAATCAAAAACTCAATCGTTTCAGAAGCAAAGTTGACCACATTCATGGTGGCCAGCGCTAAGGTGATTGAGTGCCCGATCGTAAATGCTGTAATCAGGATTAGAATTTTCTTCCAGTCGCGAATCAGGTAAACCGCACAAAGCGCCAGCACAAACAGGATGTGATCATAACCATCCATATAGTCGAGAATATGATCTTTGCCCAGTCCAAAGTATAGTGCAAACTCGCTCATGTATAATTTACAGGTTGCAAGTATAGCCCTAATTTTGAATTAGGACAATTAGAACTAATTTTGACGGCACGATTTTGGTGACCGGGTTATACATGATCTCACTATTATATTCAATCTTACTTTTCTTGCACCCGATTCATCTTTCGGTGTCAGAAATTAACTACAGCGAGAAGGATAAAGCGCTTCAGATTACATCCCGCATTTTTCTTGACGATCTGGAGCTGTCCATTCGAAACCAGCGCAAGCAGCCCGACCTTGATTTACTTGAACCAGGCGCTGGTCTTACAACGGAACAACTGATCAGTAATTATGTGTTAAAGAATTTCGCGGTGAAGTTGGATGGTAAACTTCAGAAGCTAAATTTTCTAGGGTTTGAACGCGAAGACCCGGCCGTAATCTGCTACATCGAAATTGAAAATGTAAAAAAGTTTAAAACCATCGAGGTAAAAAACGAAGTGATCATGGAAACCCATGACGATCAGTCGAACTTAATACATGTAACCTATAAAGGGCCTGTTAAAAGTTTACGCTTAATGCGCGACAAGTCCTCGGATGTGCTCACCTTTGAATCAAAATGAAATTTTAAATCATACTTATATGCGCCAAAAGATTGTAGCCGGCAACTGGAAAATGAATAAAACGCTTGAAGAGGCAAGTATCCTTACTTCAGAATTGATGGGCATGGTAGCCGATGAAGTAAAAGGAAACGTGAAAGTAGTATTGTGCACACCTTTTCCCTATCTCTATCCAATCAAACAACAACTTGGCGGAAATGCCAGGATTTCGGTAGGTGCACAAAATTGCAGTGAGCATGATTCGGGTGCGTACACAGGCGAAACCTCTGTTGGCATGTTAAAATCAATGGGCATTCCGTATGTAATTATCGGGCATAGCGAACGCAGACAATATTTTGGTGAAGACGGAAAACTTCTTGCTACTAAAGTTGACAAGGCGCTGGCACAAGGATTAACGCCCATTTTCTGCTGTGGCGAACCTTTGGAAATCCGGGAGAAGGGAACCCATGAACAATTGGTAAAACAACAAGTGGAAGAAAGTCTTTTTCATTTGAGTGCTGAGGCATTGCAAAAGGTTGTGATTGCATACGAACCGGTTTGGGCAATCGGCACGGGTAAAACAGCTACCTCGCAACAAGCGCAAGATATGCATTCCGTAATACGTAAACATCTTGCGTCAAAATATGGAGCTATCGCTGAAAACATCTCAATTCTTTATGGAGGAAGTGTAAAAGCAGATAACGCCAAAGAACTTTTTTCTTGCGCGGATGTGGATGGCGGTCTGGTAGGTGGAGCTTCCTTAAAGAGTAGAGAGTTTGTAGAGATAATTAAGGGGATATCGTAAAAATCAACATTGATAGTCCCCGAAAAGAATAGTAGCTTCGGGTTCAAGAAAATTGAATTGTAGATGAAAGTTTTAATGGATGTTAAGGATCAAAAGGCGGACTTTATATTGGAGCTTCTAAATAGTTTTCCATTCGTGAAAGCAGAAAAAATTTCACCATCAAAGGCAAAGTTTCTTTTGGAATTAAGGGACTCTTTGGAAGAAGCTAAAATGGCCAAACGCGGAAAATTGAAATTAAAATCCGCCCATGACCTTATCGGGGAGTTATAAAATTGAAGTTACCAGCCTTTTCGAAAAGCAGTTAAAGAGGCTTGTAAAGAAATACCCCTCACTGAAGAAGGAATACATTAAGCTTGTAGACTCTTTGAGTAAGAATCCGGGCCAAGGAAATAACTTGGGGAATAACTGTTTTAAGATCAGGCTTTCTATAGCTTCAAAGGGCAAAGGAAAATCCGGTGGCGCACGGGTGATCACTTATGTTCACTTTACCCAATTCAAGATTTATCTTTTATCAATTTATGATAAATCAGAGCAAAGCGATATTTCTCAACGAGATTTGAAAAACTGGCTTACCTATTTGAGTTAATATGCATTCCACCCGACTTCAAGTAGTATGTGATCCGGAGTTTTCCGAAATTCTGATGGCCGAAATTGCTGAGGCTGGATTTGATACGTTTATGGAAACCGAGAAGGGTTTTGAAGCCTATGTGGAAGGAGAAAACTTCGATAAGGAATTGTTGAGTCACCTGCAGGAAAAATACAAGCATGTAAATCCATTGCTCTTTTTTCAGGATCAGATTCCAAAACAAAACTGGAATGAAGAGTGGGAAAAGAATGTAGAGCCTATCGTTGTGGATGAAAGTTGTCTGGTGCGGGCAGCCTTTCATAAGATTGATAAAAAATATCCTTACGAGATTATCATCACGCCCAAGATGTCGTTTGGAACGGGCCATCATCAAACAACGCATTTGATGATCAGCCGCCAGATGAAAATTAATCACAATGGCAAACGGGTTATGGATGCCGGTTGTGGCACCGCTATTTTATCGATCATGGCTTCAAAACTTGGCGCTACAGAAATTGAAGGATTTGATATTGATGAGTGGAGTGTACTCAATGGTGTTGAGAATGCTGAGAACAATCATTGCTCAAACATTCATATTCAGCAAGGAAAAATTGATGAAGTAAAATTGAGTGGAAAGTTTGATATCATTCTTGCCAACATCAATAAGAATATATTATTGGCTGAGATGTATCAGTATGCTAACTACCTCAAAGCCGGTGGCCTTCTTTTATTGAGTGGGTTTTACATCCATGATCTTGAAGATCTGAAAAAGGAAGCCACAAAATATCATCTGCAAGAAGTAGCCCATGATGAACGTGAGACCTGGGTATGTTTGTTGCTTGAGTTAAAGCAATAAAATTCATTTACATGGGTTATTTCACAGGTTACTGAGCTAACTATCACAAGTGAATAGCTTGTAACTCTTTTAATTAGCACATTCGCCATTTATTTACGAATTTCAAGGTTTTTGGCCCCGTGAAGCAGGTTTTTACCTACATTATTGCTGTTCTTGTATCATCGACCGGAGCTTTTGCTCAGTCGGGAGGCACCTATCAATATAGTTTTCAGGATAGTGTGCGGCTGGTTTTGGAAAATACCAAGGCCAGTGAAGCTATTACGATAGGTGCGGCTTTCAATACCGCCTGGGGTTCGCTTGGCCCCGATCAGCAACTTCAAGTGCGCAGGCAGGCTCAGTTGATGAAGAAAAAGAAATACAAAGTCAGGCCGCACATGGTTAATTATTATGGTGCGATTGCAGCTGCCGTTACTATTGAAAATTCGGACCCGACCAGACTTTCTAATTATTTATCTGTAGCGGATAGGGTTATCGAGAAGGATAATATCAATCAGGCCAATTTATTTTTTCAACAAAGCCGGGATTTTTTTGAACACCATGCTTTACACTTTGAAAAAGCATTTAACCTTCTCGTGCGTGATGATAATTATAGATTTGATTACCTCGAGCCGGTCTACATACCGGATACCGTTCAAACCGCGTACATCGAAGAGCCGGTAGATACGTCTTCGTACAATGCGCCCATGTGGCAACAAACGATTATACAACCTGAGTTGTTTGGCCCTGTTATTACGTTTGATAAACTATCTCTCAACTTCATTACACCCTATGATTCTGTTCAACTGCATAATACCAAGGGCACCTTTTCTTTGCGCGATAAACTTTTTGTGGGGGAAGGTGGCCGCTTTGATTGGGCGGCTGCAGGATTGTCGCCCGACTCCGTCTATTACGATCTGAATAAGTTCAATTTCAAAACAACACAACCTTATCTGAAAGCCGAACAAGGTAAACTCAGGTACCTGGGCAAAGCACCGGGTCTTGTGCCGGGTATTTTTGAATTCAGAAGTATAAATCACAAAACTCCGGAAACGTCTACGTATCCACGGTTTAAATCGTACGAATCAAATATCAATTTGTTAGGACTTGGCTCTGAGAAATTGAAATATACAGGTGGGCTAGGTTTACAGGGCCGGTCTCTCAATAGTAACTCAGCCGATGGCAACCTTGCGATGATTGAAATAAGTGGTGATACAGACAGAAAATTTAAGGCAACTGCTGCTTCATTCGGCTTTAAAGATTCTGTCATTGTTTCCACCAATGCAAGGATAACGATCTATCAACAAAATGATTCGATTGTGCATCCAGCCATGGAGCTACGTTATGATTATAAAAATCAAAAACTGGCTCTCAATAAAGAAAGTAGTCAATTGCGCAAGGCTCCGTTTTCCTCCTCCTATTTTGATGTAGAGTTCACGGCTGATCGCATCAATTGGGATCTTCGATCGGATAGCCTCTCTGTATTTGTTCGTGGCAGTGGTAAGGTAGCGCCCATGGTAATCGAGTCAAACGATTTTTACGATCCAGAAGGTTATCGCCAGCTGCGAGGCCAGGGATTTAATTTTCATCCTCTTGCCTTGATGGTTAATCATGCAAACGAAACAGGCAGCAATGACTTTTATGTATTTGATCTCGTGCTTGACGGAAAGCGAAGTCTGGAAGTAGTAAGAATGGCGGCAGATTTTCTTTCTCAGAAAGGCATGATCGACTACGAGGCCCGCACAGGAAAGATTCATGTGAAAGATAAGGCCGTCAACTTTGTGCAGGCCGTTAAAGGTTTTTCTGATTATGACAATCTAAAAGTTCATTCGCTTACCGATACGGTAGCGAATGCGATTATCAGTTTTGCGACCGGAAAGATGACTGTGTATGGTGTAGAGGAATTCAATGTTAGTGACTCACTCAATGTAATTATCAAACCGGATAGCAGCCGCATTACTTTTTTGCAAAACCGCGACATAAAATTTAATGGCACTATTACGGCCGGTAACTTCGAGATTTCCGGGCGTGATTTTACACTTAAGTATGATTCATTCTTCATCAACATGAATCACATTGACTCCATCCGGTTTTATGTAACGGAGAAAAACGGAACCCGAAGAAGAGTTAATAACTCCATGGTGGGGGCAGATTCCACAGCAGCGGCAGCCGGTGGCATGCAGGCCTCAGCCAATAAAACTAGCGGCACGTTGTTTATTAACCAGCCCGATAACAAGTCAGGTAAAATTAAGTATCCAAATTATCCGCGCCTGGATGCTACTGCTGGTGGAGTGATTTATTTTGATCGAAGTGAGGTTTTGAATGGGGCCTATGATCGCTCGGTATTTTTTGTTGTTCCTCCCTTTAAGCTCGATAGCTTGAATGATGCCGATCCGGGCTCAATCAATTTTGATGGTACGTTTATTTCCAGTGGTATGTTTCCTGCCTTCAAGGAGAAACTGCATACTATGCCTGACAAGTCATTAGGATTTACACATACGGTGCCAGCCTCTGGTTATCAGTTGTACCAGGGCGATGGCAAATTGTATGGTGGCATGTCGCTGGATAATGCGGGTATCAGGTCTTCAGGAAGAATTGACTACCTGGCGGCAACAATCGAATCAAAAGATTTTATTTTCTATCCCGACTCAGTAGTTGGAAGAGGCAGTGTAGGAGAGATCAAAGAAAAACAATATGGGGCTGTTTACTTTCCTCAAATTAAGTTGGGCGATTATCAATTAAACTGGTTGCCCAAGCAGGACAAAATGAATATTAAAAATCTAAAGGAGCCCTTTAGTTTATATCAAAACACCGCCACATTGGATGGTAAATTAATTGTTTCAAAAAGAGGTGTAGGTGGCGATGGTCGTTTTAGCACACGGGGTTCAGAGGTTTTCTCTAAAGAGTTGAATTTTTCTGCCAAAGAGTTGAGTGCCCGCCATGCCCGGTTTCAGGTAAAGACAGGCAATCCGGATAAACCAGCTTTGGCTGCGAATGATGTTAAGTTGAATTTCAATCTTGATAGAAATTTTGCAACGATTAGCCCGGAAAGAGAGGGCGATGCTGCTATTGAATTTCCGTATGCCCAGTTTAAAACATCTATACCTGAAGCCCGCTGGGATTTGACCACACAAAAAATTGTGATGAATAAAGCGGCCGATGTGCCTCTGGAAAACTCTTACTTCTATACAACACGCAAAGAATTGGATTCGCTGAGTTTCAATGCCGAGAAAGCAGAGTATGATATTACAACACAGCAATTAAAAGTAAGCGGAATTCCTTACATCATTGTGGCGGATGCCAAGATCACACCTGAGAATAATGAAGTTTTGATTCTGGAAAATGCAAAGATTGGTCAGTTAACAAATACCACTATTGTTCTCGATACGCTAAATGGATATCACCGACTTACCGAAGGTGTGGTGGATATTATTTCCCGAAAGGAATTTGCGGGCTACGCAACCTATCAGTACGTGAATGCGGTGAATGACACCTTTGCCATCAAGATGACAGACTTCAGGTTGGAGCCGATCACGGAAGAAACAAAGAACAAGAGAATGAAAAATCTGACGGCCTCCATGCAAACGGTGGCCAATGGTGCGGTTACTGAGGCCAACAACATTCTTGTTTCGCCTCGCATTTTTTATAAAGGCGACATGACCATGTATGCCACCAAGCCGGCACTTCAATTGCGTGGCTTTGTGAAGCTCGATCTTAAGAATATAAAAAACTACAGCACGTGGTTGCAATACACACAAAGTGGTGACGAGAAGGATATTTATCTCGACTTTGATAATTCTATTACGGAAGAAGGCGGCCGCAAGGCAGATGCAGGTTTGCACTTTGCCGAAGACAATGACTTATACATCACGTTTGTTTTTGATAAGAAAGATCCGAGCGATGATGATTTCTTTTTGCCGAGCGGATCACTTTTCTTCGATAAAGAAAGCGCAGAATTCAAAATAGAAGACCGTCAGAAAGCGGCAGGCGAAAAGCTTGCAGGAAAAGTATTTGCCTACAATGAAGAAAAGCAGGAAGTACGGTTTGAAGGACCTGTAAACTTTTTTACTGGCAGTAAGGATTTTAATCTGACCGCATCGGCACTAGGCTCTGGTAATCTGGAGACGAATGATATCAAGATGAATTCGTTCGTGATGGTAGACATGAATGTGCCAACAATGGCTTATCAACTAATGGCAGCCAGTATTCTTGATGTAATTAAAAACGAAGGCGTGAAGGAGGAAGGTCTCGGTGACCAGACTGACCTGCTATATAAAATTGCAGATCTTGTAGGGGAGCGTGCTGTAAAAGATTATGAACAACGATCGTTACAAAGTTATGTTTCATTGGCTACCGTGCCCGGTTTGCAAAAACCACTTGTCGTCTCTAATGCCGACTTGAAGTGGTCGCAAGAATACAAATCGTTTTACAGTCAGGGCCTGTTGGGCATCAGTCATATGGGCCGCACCGATATTAACGGAGCATTTGAAGGTTTTATGGAAATCAGAAAGAGCGAAGATGGAGCGCCTGTTTTTCATTTGTTTATTAAAGCTTCACCTGATGCATGGTTCTATTTTGGCATCGAGGACAATCGTCTCATGGTGCATTCCTCTTTACCTGCTATCAATGATTTGGTAAACAAAAAAACCAATGCAAGCAAAGCCAAGGTGGGTGAACTGGTATTTATTCCGGGTACTGATGACGAGACAGTGGCTTTCATCAATCGATTCCGTCAGGTATACTATGGATTAGAGGCTCCCTATGATCTTTCCAGCAGCGATCCCGCAACTAAGAAAAAGGATAAGAAGAAAGAGGAAGAAGATGACGGCTTCTGATGGCATCTTAAAATAGACCTTCTATCACATTTTGATTTTTGCTCCTCCTGAATTCACTAATTTTTCCTTTCAATCAGTTACTATGAAAAAGCTTTTCGTTTTTTTAACTCTGTTCTTTTGTTTGTTTACAGTCGGAGCTCAAAACAATTATTTCTTTCCATCCGGAAGCTTTGACCCGGCAATCCCTTCCCCGGAGCAATTTCTTGGCTACCCGATTGGTGAATGGCATACACGCCACGATCGGATTGTATCCTACTTTCAGGAATTGGCAAGAGTATCACCCAAAGCACACTTTCAAATAATTGGTTACACCCATGAGCGCAGACCTCAAGTGGTGCTTACTATCACAAGTCCGGAGAACTATGCACGTATTGAGGAAATAAGAAAGGAGCATTTAAAACTGGCAGATCCCACACAAACAGTAGCTATATCGTCTATGCCTGTAATCATTACCCATGGTTATAATGTGCACGGCAATGAACCCAGCAGCAGTGAAGCCGCCATGCTTACCGCTTATTATTTGATTGCATCACAAGGACCCGAGGCAGAACGCACATTGAAGGAGGCGGTGATCCATGTCGATCCAAATTACAATCCCGATGGTCGCGATCGCCATAGTAATTGGGCCAATATGCATAAAGGCTTCCCTCCGGTTTCTGATCCGATGGATCGTGAACATAATGAAGTATGGCCCGGAGGAAGATTCAATCACTATTGGTTCGACTTAAATCGCGACTGGTTGCCGCTCGCACATGTTGAGAGCCAAAATCGCGTTGAGTTTTTTCATCAATGGTTGCCCAATGTGTGCACCGATTATCATGAGATGGGTACGAATGCTACCAATTTCTTTGAACCGACTAAACCTTATGGCTCAGAAAATCCGGTAGTACCTCGTGCCAACTACGATGTATTGAATCCAATCTTTGCAAAATATTTTGCCAGGGCGTTGGATGAAATTGGGTCCTTATATTTTTCTAAAGAGAATTTCGATAACTCTTATCCGGGCTATGGCTCTACCTATCCGGATATTCATGGTGGATTGGGATTAGTGTTTGAGCAAGCCAGCTCACGCGGACATGTTCAAAAAAGTTCAACTAAAGAAGTTACGTTCGCCTTTACGATTCGCAACCATGTGCGCACCAGTATAGCAACGGTAAAAGCTGGAGTAGAGAATCGCGAACTGTTGTTGAAACATCAGCAAGATTATTATAAAACTGCCCTGGAGGAGGGACGTAAATCAGCCATCAAGGCGTATGTGTTTGGCGACAGTAAAGATCAAAGCCGCACAAAAGCGTTTGCTGATTTATTATTGAAGCATAGAGTAGAAACGTATCAGTTAGGTGCGGATCTTACGGTAGGCACTAACAAATATGAAAAAGGGAAAGCCTTTGTTGTTAACACCGATCAAACGCAATATCGCATGGTGCGAAGTTTGTTCGAAAAAGTAACTTCGTTCCACGACAGTGTTTTTTATGATGCCTCTACGTGGACGATGGCACTGGCTTATGGAATACCCCACGATGCACTTAGTGCAACTATAAAATTTTCGAAAGGAGAAAAAGTTGCTGCTCAAAGTTTACAGACAACACCGGTAGCTGTTTTAAAAACCAACTATGCCTACCTCATTGAGTGGAATGAATACAATGCTTCGCGGGCGTTATATTTTTTACTCGCCAACAATGTTTTTGTAAAGGCAGCATTCAAACCATTTGCGGCCACGATTAACGGAGCAAAGAAGACATTCGGTTATGGCACGCTGGTGATTCCGGTAGTGGATCAGAATCATTCATCGGATGAATTGTTTGCATTGATGAAAGAGGCCTCTCAGGTTTCAGGCGTTGACATTCTTACTGTAGAAACAGGATTTAACCTGGAAGGCGTAGACCTGGGGAGTAATAACATCCGCACCGTGCAAATGCCTCAGGTGGCGATGCTGATTGGTGATGGTGTGTCAGCAACTGAAGCGGGCGCCCTTTGGTATTTGCTCGACTCCAAACTTAAGATGCCAATCACGAAAGTAAACACGAGTCAGTTTAGTCAACTTAAACTCAATGATTACAACACATTGATTCTTGTATCCGGTAACTATGGCATGTTGGGAGAGAGCGGGGTATCAAAAATAAAATCCTGGGTGCAACTTGGAGGCACCTTGATCTTACAAAAGTCTGCCATAACGTGGGCGATTAATAATAAACTTATTGACGAGCAGCTAAAAAAAGCGGACGAGAGTAAGGATACAAAACGCATGGACTATGTAACGGCCGGGGATTATCAGGGGTCGCGCGCCATTGGGGGTTCCATTTACATGGGAACGTTAGACATTACCCATCCGCTTGGTTTTGGGTATACAAATCGCGAGTTGCCCGTTTATAGAAATCATGCGGTGTTTATTGAGCCAGGCAAGAGCCCATTCAATTCCGTAATCAAATACTCAGCGAAGCCTTTACTGAGTGGTTATGTTCATCCGAGCAATCTGGAGAAGATTAAGAACTCGGTTTCGTTGCAAGTGAGCAACGTGGGACAAGGCCGCGCCATTTTGTTTGTTGATGATCCGGCTTTTCGCGGTTATTGGAATGGAACGAACCGCCTATTTTTTAATGCCCTGTTTTTTGGTTCGAATATTAGTGCCGGAGGATTTGGAGGTGCGGGTGAGGAGTGATTCATTCCTCCTGGGTAGCTAAAGTTTCTGATTCAGTCAAGGGAGCTAACGATTGAAGCAATTTTTTACGATTGCGCACAACTGATTTTCCATGCATCATCATAATGGGAGTATAAATGAAATAGGTAAATCCCGCAAACATTCCTGCTAACATATGGCGGTAGAACAAGATGGCCACCAGCACAGAAACTAAAGGAACTACCCCCATTAGAATATTCGATCGGATACTCATGCGGGTGTCAAATCTTTCAATTTCATTGAGTTGAAGGTGATCAGCTTGCTTCAGCGCATAACGATACATCAACACCAATACAAAAAATACACTGGCGGCCCCCAACCCATAAATAATCATTAAGTCACTCATGTCTTCATAGCGAATGTTTCCCTCCAGGGATTTTAGCAATCCCTCATGATTGATCAGGTAGGCAATGGGCTTTAAAAGAAGCCGGGTTAAGAATTTTAGTGGGTAAACATAAAATAGCACAATAATCAAAAAGAGGGTATTCAAAAAAACCACATTAGTATCCCGCAACCCATACCGGAAGTAAAAAACAAAATGCTCGTGCCAGATAAGAATAATCAGGGCAATGCAAAGAGAGAATGGAATCAGGTCAAAAATGAAGAGTTTAATCTGATCAAAATTGACGGGTGGGCTCGTTGAGATTAAAAGTAAGGTAATCGCAAGAGCAAAGACGGCATCGCTAAAATTCTCCAGGCGTCCAGGCTCCTTTCCACGAAAGTGAAAGTCTTTATTGGCGTCAATTTGATTGTTACCTAAGATTTCGCGCATCATATCAATACGTGTTTACTTCAGGATAATCAACAAAGTTCTTTTTGTAAAATAATTGCAGGAAGGTCATCACGGCACTACCATCCGTATCCGTAAGGGGAGTAGCAAAGAATTTTTCAGGGTCGATAAAACCACTTAGTTTAGTGAAATCTGATTCCGAAATCTTCTTGAATCCCATAGACCAACCTTTGAAAAGACGTTTTGATGAAGTGCCCTCCAGAATTAAGGATACTTTTTTATTTCGTGGGTCTTTGCGGATCATGTCATACAACTCATTAACCGGACCTTCTTTTCCTTCCAGCACCTGAATGAATCTTTCCTGCAGATATACCAACATTCCGGTTATACCCATTTTCTTATTATACATTCTGCTCACCGTGAGAATGTCCAACAGATCTTTTTCATGAAGGGGCCGGGATGCATAACTTACATAAACCAGGTGGTACATATCAGGTAGTTTATGTTGACGGATTAGTAGGATCAGAATTTTCAAGAGGTTGATTCTCCGCGGCAACTTCAACAGCTGGCTTAATGATAAAGGGTGATGCCAACTGATGAATGCGGATTGCTTTTTTTGCCAACCAGATTCCAACAACCAGAGAGATCAAGGCTCCCAATACAATGCCCGGGACAAAGGAGATAAAGAGAAAATAATCGTAAGCACCATGAAAGAGTGTAGCCACACCCAGCGCATGCAAGGCATAGTACGATTTCTTGTGTTCAAATTTTGCTTTGCCCAGGTAATAGCCCATCAGAATGGCAAACATGGCGTGAGCCGGCACAGCCGTGAACATACGCAGAATAGCGGTTCCTACGCCACCTTCAAATACGTAAAGGATGTTTTCAAACGTGGCAAAGCCCAGACTTACCATCACCGCGTACACAATACCATCAAAGGGTTCATTAAAGTGTTTGTTGTTGTAGAGTATCCCGCGCACAAAAATGAATTTACTGAATTCTTCCACCAGGGCTACAATCAAAAAAGCATGTACGGCCTGTTCAGTTATACTGCTTTCGTCAATGGTAATAAATTGACCGATGATATCACTGATTAAAAGTGTAATGAAGATGCTAAGTAATCCAAAGAAAAAACTACGCACTAACAAACCCACCGGCTCCCGTTCGTGACGATCTTTTAAATAAATATAAACAGCAATAGCGCCACCCGGGGCTAAAGCAAGCGCAAGAAGGATAAGAATGTCCATGGCTTCAGATTAAAACATAGAGAGCTGGTACATGAAATAAACACCCAGCAGTAGCAATCCAAGGCCGCGAAAAAACGGACTCTTTAATACAACCAGGTTGTCGCGGTTGGTGCCAATCAGCACGGCTGAAAACAGGATACTCACCCCTAATCCCCCGCATCCGATCAGGAGCATCTGGTCCGCTCCCGGCAATTTCAGCAATGCAAAGAGAATTCCAATTACAGTAACTGCTGACGATATGTATATCAGTTTATAAAGCATGAAGGAATACAAAGCGGGCTTACAATCCGGAGGTAGTTGAATCATCATAAAAGCCATTAGAAAATAAACTCCGGCTAATGTTGACAGTCCGATCATCAACAATTCAGTCGCACCGGTGTAATGCAGCGTTAGAAATCCCAATCCCACCGCACAGATGATAAGTGCAATCATGTGAACATTAGGGAGAATTTTAGTACGAAGCAGACTAATAAAAGAGGTTTCAGGGGTTGGCATAAAAATTCTTTTGATGAAGGTAAACGATTGTTACTTCATCAACAACTACTATGTTTTGAGTTCTTAATTAACCGATAAGGCCAGCAGCCCCAGCAATGCGGTTGAGAATCCACGAATAAGAGAATCGCGCAGAGTTACGTAATTTTCACGTTTTTGAACCATCAAAAAGATCGCTGAGGCCAGCGAGACCAACAGGGAGATACCACTGATCAACAGCATTTCGTGATGCCCCACTAATTCGAAGTAGGTATAAAGAACCCCCACCAGAAGTATGGAGCAACTGAAATAAATCAGTTTGTGAATGAAGGTGGCATAAACATCGGGTTTGCTATGCGGAGGTGTATCCACGGGTAAAAAGGTCCAAACGAAGTAGGCGATAGATAATAAGACGAGACCCACGATCAACAGTTGTCGTGCGTTCTGGTATTGTAGAAAATGAAAAGCAAGACCAGCTGCCGAAAGAATTAGTGCTATTTGCTGGAGATACGGTACAAACTGTTTTGCAATTCTTAGTACGCGTAGTCGTGATAAACTCATGCCTCAAGGTACGTATAGATTCTAAAACCCAAAGAGAATTTTGAAGCGTCTGAATTTTATTCTGACTAAGAATTAATCCTCAATCGATTCTTCTACTTCGTCCAGTTTGTCTTCGGTGAAACGGCCAGAGGTTGCATAAACGATCTTGCCCTCTGCGTCAAGCACGAAAAAGTAAGGAATATCACGCTTTTCGAAATCCAGAGCTTCCTTATAGGATTTCAACTCGCCTTTGTAAAATAAAATGTAGGGTAACAGTTGCGGATCTACATTTTTCAAGGCTTTCTTTTTGGCAGTACCAGTTGCAGCAGCATTAACCCCTGTAAACATGGGCACAAAGTATACGTTTACATCATAACCCATCCCAGCCATCATACCGGTAGCTTTTTTGATAAACTTATTGTAGACCGGACTGAACCAGCTGTTCAATTCATCTTCCGATTTTTTGGAGTAGGCAAGACCCAACAAAGTATATTTGCCTTTTGTATCACCTGGGAGATTCACTTTTTTATCTTCCACGGTTTCGGCTTCCATATCGGGAAATTGCTTGCCAATCACCTGGGCGTGTGCGAGATTAAAGCTAGCCAACAGGACAATAAGTGCGATTAGTTTTTTCATAATATAGTAACGAAGATAAAAGGAATTAAGTATTTACGGAAGGTTATTAGCCTGTTCCCCGATTTAATAAACTTTCAACGGTCTTTTTAAACTCTGGCGAAGATGGCTTGCCAAGGTCATTGGAAAGTATTTTTCCATTTTCGTCAATGAGAATATACCGCGGTATTGCCAATTCCCCCTCAACATGAAGCTCTTTTTTAATCGAAGCAAAGAGCGATCGTTTAGCCATCAAATGAGATCCATTCAAATTGAACCACATCAGATCTTTTTTCCACTGTGTTTCTTTTTCGGGCTTATCTAAACTAATGAATAGAATCTCTATCTGTTTCGCGTCAAGAAATTCATAAAATCCGTTGTCGTATTTTGTAAACTCCAGCTTGCACGGACCACACCACGTTGCCCAGATATCAATAAGAACTCTTTTGCCCTGGAAAGTTTTGATTAAGTCACGTAAGGAAGCATTAGCCAGATTAACATCGACATAGTCAACACGATTGAATTTGGATTCCGCGTTTCTTTGCGACTGAGTCTTATTCGATTCTTTAAAAACAAAATCTGTTCCAGCAGTTGCCACATTGAACTCAACTTGTTCGTAGATTTCCCGGGTAAGCAGGGTGGTATTCAGATAGGCTTCGTGCAGGAAAGGATAGAGTATGAAGCCAGTATTTTGATAATTTTTGTAGAAATAAGTATTGTCAGGTAGCTTATCACTTTTCTCAGCAAAAAGATACTCAGATTCACAATCAAAAAAATACGTCTTGTTTGTTTTCTCTGGATCAGCATAGTTGGTTTTTAATTTAAAACACGCAACTCCTTGCAGTGTATCTTTCCCAACATATTTTAGCTTCCCTTTTTTGAAGTGATTGTGGATTTCGCTGGCTGGATGGAGTGAAATTTCGCTGCGGGTTGTATTGTTTACCTGATAGGGAAAAGGTATTTGCGAGGCGATCGTAATTCCCTTATCATTCGAAAAAGATTCAAATTTTAATTTTCCTGAAGTAGAGAAATTCCTACTTGTTCGATAGTATGGAAGTTTTTCAACTACCTGAACAAAAGTTGTATCAATCTTTCCGTAGTAGCTATAGCTTTTATAAGTTTTAGAACTTGTTTTTAATTTTTCGATATTCTCTACTCCACCCACTTTTGTCAAGTATGTCTCAACAATAGTTTTGACATCTTGCCCAAAAGATGTTGAGCTGAAAAGTAAAACAATCGCAATGAGAGTAATTCTGTTCATTTTAACCTCCGTTTTAGTCTCTGGTAACGCAGCGCTTAACCATACTAATTTAAGAAAGTATTCGTGTTGTATTATACTTTATTTCTTGTTGATGTCTTCTTCAACGAGAAGACGATCTTCAAAGCGCTTCCAGGAGATTGTTTCGGGGGCAAAATAGTAGGTTGCCTCTTTGCCGATAAAGAGTTTGTAATTCATTTTATCATTACCTGTTATAACGTAACCGGGATAATAGAATTCATATCCAGCGGATGTCAGAAAATCAACCGTAAGCAACATCAGGTATTTACCCAGACTATAATCTTTGTAAAGCGGATCAAAGAAATGAAGAATAGACGTTGCGGAATTTCCGCCCATATCAAAATAACCACCGGCAATCAGCCTGTCACCCTCAAACACAGAAATGAATTTCGTTGTGTAAATATTTTTTCCAGGTTCATCTTCTCCAAACAAACAACCCTTAATACTAACTGCCCCATCGAAGTCGATCGATGAACGATAGCTAGCGTAAAGCGCTTCATGGTCAGGGCGAATAATACTAAAGTCTTCGATGGTAGTTCGAAAAGCCTGACATCTTTTCCGGATGCGCTTGTGCGAGGCATGGGGTTTAATTTCAGAGAGCGGATACCGCAGCCAATGTACGCGAAACGATTCTTCCAGGTGCAGATGCGAGCTGGTAAAAATGCTTTGATGCATGCGATACCAGCCATGAGCCAATAGGAAATCCAGTTCAATTCCGCTAATGGAATCTGGACTGAGGCTATGATAGTAAGGTATCAAAAGGACGCTGACAATTAGCTACTACACAGCGTAAAATTAAACTTTCTTGGCGGAGTCTTTGCGTTAAAATAGGAGTAAACAATTATTTATCAAGTTTATTTTTTTCAATCGTTGAGTTCAATACGAGACTTTGCATGAAAGAAGTTTGGCCCATCGCTTCATTACCCTTCTTATTTTTATGGCTCGGCTTGGCCTTTGAGATCTTGAATCAAATCTGTAACAAAATACTTTCCTGTTCGTCTCGAAAGAGATCTGCCAAATTATTGACCTATGAGACTTGCTATTTCAAATATCTCGAAAACTTATCCAAATGGAGTAAAGGCACTTGATAATCTCTCGCTTGATATTGGGTTTGGCATGTTTGGACTATTGGGACCAAATGGAGCGGGCAAGTCTTCGCTGATGCGGACTCTTGCCACTTTACAACTCCCCGATACAGGTTCCATTTCATTTGGTTCAATTGATGTTTTAAAGCAACCCATGCACCTTCGTAGAATATTGGGATATCTTCCGCAGGAGTTCGGTGTATACCCGTCTATTTCCGCTGAAGACCTCCTCGATTATTTCGCCATACTAAAGGGTGTTTCTCACAAGTCAGCTCGTAGAAAACGTGTGCAGGAAGTATTAGAACTCACCAATCTTTATGAGGTTAGAAGAGAACATGTCGCTGGATACTCGGGTGGTATGAAGCAACGCTTTGGCATTGCTCAACTTATGCTTAATAATCCTGAATTTATTATTGTTGATGAACCTACCGCTGGGCTAGATCCGGCAGAACGCAATCGCTTTTTAAATGTATTGCGTGAATTAGCCAGAACCAGTACAATCATTTTTTCTACGCACATTGTTGATGATGTAAAAGACTTGTGCAAGGAGATGGCAATTATGAATGGAGGCAAAATCTTACAACACACCACTCCCAATATTGCCACCAAAGAGTTAGCTGGAAAAATATGGACTACTTCAATTTCGCGAGAAGAACTTGAGACAATGGAAGCAGCCTTGCCACTGCTCTCATCAAAGTACATAGAAGACCAAACTGTTCAGGTGAAAGTTCATGCTCATGAACGGCCCACAGAACGCTTCCACCCAACGGAACCAGAATTAGAGGATGCGTACTTCATCGCCTTGAAAAAAGATTCGTAATATGTTCCTGCCTATATTTTGGTTCGAACTCAAGTATTGGTTTCGTAGCCCCCCATTCTATTTTTATATCCTTATTTTTCTGCTTCTGGCACTTGCGATTATGGGCGGAAGCGCTGGGGTGTTTGGTGCAGCTGCAAATACTAACCGAATAGCGAACTCACCACTGAGCTTGTATTCCTTCGTAACTCTTTTCAATAAGCTTATTCTTTTCATAATCCCCGGCATCATAGGTAATGCTATTTACCGTGATTTTAAGAGCCGGAGTTATCAGGTGATGTATACATTTCCCTTTACCAGGTGGGATTATCTCGGTGGCAAATTTTTAAGCTCGCTATTTATTGTGATGATGATTTCCGCAGTTACACTTCTTGGTCTCTATATAGGAACTCAGTTGCCGGGTACAAATCAAAACATGCTTGTTGACTTTGATCTAAAAACTTATTTGCAATTGTACGGAATCTATCTTCTGCCCAACATATTTTTATTTGGAAGCTTGGTATTCGCCACCGTTACATTATCGCGCAATGTGTATACTGGCTTCATCGTTATTGTACTGTTGCTGATTATTCGTGAAGTGACATCAAAAATAATAGCCGGCTCTGGAGGCATACTGGCTTTGATTGTTGAACCGCTAGGCGAAACAGCTACCTTATTCGTGACAAAAAGTTGGACAATAGCCGAACAGAATAATAACTCCCTTCCTCTGGTACAGGAAATTCTATTTAATCGTCTGCTGTGGCTTAGTATTGCGTTCGCATTAGTTGTCTTTACCTATCGAAACTTCTCATTTAGTCACCTTGGATGGAGTATGTCAATGACTGCCAACAAGTCCGCACGGAGTACGAAGAATAATTTCGGTAGCCTGATCAAACTGAGACTCACTGCCATTCAACTCGATTTTAGTTGGATTCATCAGTTGCGGCTCATATGGCGTCTTTCCCAGGTTGATTTCAGGTATATACTTCGCAGCGGTTCTTTTATCAGCATCGTCTTAATCGGTGCAATCCTCGTTGTTGTTTTACTTAAACAAATGAACCCTCCGTATGAAACCCGGATACTTCCGGTAACGTGGGTCATGTTGGCCTTTCCGATTTTCTTTTTCTCGCTTCTTGTAAACTTCTTGACATTTTTATACGCTGGCATTTTAATCCACAGAAGCCGGAGCACAAGAATGGATGAGCTATTGGATGTTACGCCTGCAAGTAATGTAGTTTTTGCTCTGTCAAAATTGCTGACCCTTGTAAAAATTCAATTGGTTTTGCTTGTAGTTATATTTTTATCGGGTATTGGTGTACAAGCCTATTCGGGATACTATCTGTTTGAAGTCGGCCATTATCTGTTTGACTTGCTTGCTATCCATCTTATCGGATTTATAATCTGGGCAATAGCGGCTGTATATGTTCATACCGTTGTTTCTAATTCCTATTTGGGTCTGTTTATTTTAATACTTGGCTTCTTTAGCTCCTCACAGCTACAGCTAGTCGGACTCGATTCCTTAGTGTTTCAATTCAATCAGGATATTGAGCCTGGCTTTTTCATGAAGTACTCTAATATGAATGGCCACGGACATTCCTTGATCTCCTATTTCATTCTGAAAGGGTATTGGTTAGTATTTGGATTGCTTTTGTTTATCGTAGCCGTTATCGCGTGGTCAAGGGGAACTTCACAGACGGCAAGGGCAAGATTTGTAATGACGGGCGAAAGATTAAAAGGAAAGCTTGGGCTGGTACTTGTTCTCGCCATCGTCATAGTAATGGTGGCTGGCTTTACAGTCTATCGAATGGAAAATATTTTTCATGTGCCCAACGAGGCAGTGCGGAATCAAATCAACAGATCAGCAGACAAAAAATATGGGCATCTGAAAACTTTTAAACAGCCTCGAATTGTACATGTTGCGGTGACTATGCACTTGTTTCCTGACAAAGAGACGTTTGAATCAACTGGCGCATTTACACTCATCAATAAAACAAATGAATATATCGACACGCTGTTAGTTAATTACTCACATGATGCAATTACCCAATACAAAGCTGACCGGGAATATGAAGTCTTATTAAAAGACTCCACCGCAAAATTTGATATTAATCGATTAAAGCAACCCCTTGCTCCTGGCGACAGCCTGCATCTTTACTTTAGTGTAAGGAGCATTCCAAATACATGGCTATATCAAAATTCTCCTGTATTGAAGAATGGCACGTTTGTTACTTCACTCATTTATCCTGGAGTTGGTTACTATTCATCCGCTCTACGGGCCGATTCAAACGACCGCTTCGCTCGGCAAAATCATTATCGCTCCATCGACTCAGATTATATTTCATTCAAGGCCACCGTTAGTACTTCGTCTGATCAAATCGCAATAGCACCTGGATATTTAACAAAAGAATGGACAGAGAATGGAAGAAATTTCTTTCAGTATCAATCAACCACTAACGTCACCAACGACTATGCTTTTACTTCCGGCAGGTATCAGGTGTTAAAAGACAAATACAAAGACATTAACCTCGAAATCTATTATCACCCCAGCCACACGTACAATCTCATCCATTTCATGAATGGCTTGAAGTCCACCTTGGAATATTGCGAAAAACACTTTGGCCCGTACCAGCATAAACAAATAAGAATAATTGAGTACTCACGAAAAGCAGGTGACTTTGCTCAAGCATTTGCTAACACCATCCCGATGTCGGAGCGAAATTTTATCATGGATATTGATGAGTCTAATCCACAGGCGTGGAATTTAAGTTTTTTAGGAGCGTCACATGAACTGGCACATCAATGGTGGGGACATCAGGTGATTCCTGCCGATGTGGAAGGGAGCCGAATGATTACAGAAAGTATGGCAGAGTATGTGTCGCTTTGTGTGTTGGAACAAAGATATGGTAAGGAGAAAGGTAAGCTTTTCCGGAAAAAGGCGCTGGATATTTATTTGAAGCGAAGAATTGAAGACGAAGATGAAAGATCTTTAATCCACAATACCGGGCTTGATAAATCCTATATTCCTTACCAAAAGGGATCGCTAGCGTTGTATTCACTTCGAGATCACATAGGAGAAGAGACTATAAATCGTGCACTGCGTTCCTATTTGGAGCAAGTTAAATTTCAACAATCTCCCTACACAACTTCTGATGAAATGGTTCACTATCTATACCGGGCTACACCCGATTCATTAAAATATCTAATTCATGATCTTTTCGAAACCGTTACACTGTATGAAAATAAGCTTGAGCAATATGATGTGGCCAATCTTGAAACCGGTCAGTATGAAGTAACCATTGATTTTACTATTACAAAATTTCATATCGTAAAAGGTACTAAGGTTTTCGTGGATGAAACCGGTCATACTCTAACTGCAGAAGATAGGAACTTAGTGTTGTCCTCATTACCCTTGAGTGACTTTGTTGAAATAGGAATCTATTCTACCACAGGTGAAGAATTATACCTGAGAAAACACTTTGTGAATCAAATTAAAAATAGAGTCAGTATTATAGTTGATAAAACCCCAGGTCAGGTGGCTATCGATCCGCTCGTAAAATTATTGGCCATTCAAACCGATAATTAGTTGCTGTTGTGTAATCTGCAAACCCCCGCGAAAAGTTGAATGAAGATAAAAATGCATTTTTAGTTCCTCGTTCTTTTCTCAATCAATAACCAATCATCATTCTTGATGATGAAAGCATAAATTGTCCAGGCTAGCAAAAAGGATAGCCCCACGATACTAAATGTTTTTGCTATGGAAGATTCGTCCCAAATCATTCTTGGTAGGAGAGTGGTCAAAATGAGGACTCCTACCATTCTGGGAGCAAACCCATTCTTTATCCTCTCCCCTTTTATAATTAACTCAGATGTTGTTGTATCAATTGTTACTTCCTTTGATTTTAACAAATTCAACTTTGCGTAAACTTTAGTGGGTACCTTATCCACATAAACTTTTTTCATCTCTCCATTTCCAATTAAAATTGTTGGCCCGTCTTCAACAACGACTTTGTAACTTACAAGTCTATCTATTTTTTCTTTTTCTCTTCGGATTGTGATTTCTTTCATGCTCTGAATTTCACAGGTGTCTTTAAGATTATCCTAACTTATTGTCGAAACATTTTGTTGGCGGCTGTTTTTCATTCTTTCTTTAATGTATATTGTCCACCACCTTGTTTTAAAATCATTGTCTTGTCTGTGGGATTAAACTCCAAAACAAGTCCTGCTTGGTCAAATTTGAAAATATCTTTGTCTGTTGCTTTAAGTGGAAATGAAGGCTGTCCTGTTGCTTGTGCAATTAAAGTGGTATCCTCTTTTGTTATTGTAATTTTTAAGGGAAACTGTGTTGACGAATAAATGCCAAGATATTTATCTAAGTCGTCCGAAGTAAGATTGTAACTTTTAAAATCAGGAATATCATATGGTTTATTGTAAACCGCACTTAACACAGCGATTGAAATATCATTGTTGTTAAAATTTGTTCCATTTGAAACTAAAGCATAAGAAACATTATTGTCAAAGTTTGTGAATATTGACGAAAACCCGTCAATACCTCCGGTATGTCCATAACTAATTTTATCATAAAAAGGAATTTGAAAAAGTCCATTTCCATAACGGTCTATTGTGCTTTTCATAAATTCAAGATTTTCACTCCTCAATAATTTACCTGTGAACAGTGCGTTACTGAATTTTACTAAATCATTTGCTGTCGAAACTATTCCACCTGCTCCTAACGGAACCGACATATCTGTTTCAGGTTCTTGTTTCCAATTATTTATGTATTTATAAGATTTACTTTCATTGTTTGAAGTATTGATATGTCCGCCAAAATATGTATTGGTTAATCCAATTGGTTGAGTGATGTACTTAGTCAATATTTTTGAATATGAACTTTTGAAAGTCTTTTCAAGGATGTATGTCAGCAAAACAAAATTTGAATTACTGTACGAAGACTTTGTATTTGGTTCAAAATCACTTCCACATTTAGCTATAATTTCAACCATTTCTTTCTCTGTCTTGGGATGAGTGTACCAAGTCAAATAGTCTTTGTCGTCTGTAAAGTTGTGGATTCCGCTTCTGTGATTAAGTAAATTCTTTATGGTTATTTTGTCAGAAAATTTAATGGTTGGAAACCATTTTCCAATCGTTTGGTTTAAGTCCAATTTCTTTGCTTCAACTGCTTTTAAAATCAAAACAGTCGTAAATGTCTTTGAAATAGATCCAATTCTATATTTTGATTCTTCGTTCGCCCTTACTTTGTTTTCCAAATCAATGAAACCAAGTGATTTGTTGTAAATAATTTTATCATCTTTAAAAACCGAAATGCTTCCCATAAATTTATCGTTTGTTTCAAGCGCATTGAAGTAACTATCCAATTTCGCTTTGTCAAAGTCTTGTGAAAAACCTTGTTGAACAAAAATTCCAATCAAAAAAGCTGTTAAAAGTTGTCGTTTCATTTGTCAATCTTTTTTCGTTAGTCCACTCTTTTTCAAAAATAGCCGCCAACGTTTGGGTATGAAACGTGGCTGGGTTTACGAAGCTGCGTCCTGTCTCACGAAACGAAAACGTTGAACGAAGATAAAACTTAAAACCAACTCTTCACGGCATCATTGCAGAAACATTTTGTTTGGCGCTGGTGTTTAAACTCGCTCACTTCGTTCCTTAATTATTGTCAGTATGTTCTTTTGAATGTCCGACATTATCAACTGACTCCATAGTCCGCTATAAAAATTGAAACCTGTCGACAATCTAAACTTTGATGTTAAATGAAGTCGAACTTTAGAATCACTTAGTTTTTCAATCTCATATCTGCCTTCCAAAACGTCAAAATATTGTCCCCCGACAAGTACGTGTTTATCTAAAGCTGTCGGTGGTATTGAGCTCGGGTCAGCCTTAATGTCAAATGCTAAAATTCTTTTATCCGCTACTTCAGTTACTGTCTCAGTAAAAAAAAGTCCACGGTCAAAAATTGCTTTTCTTATACCACCAACAGCAATTGTGTCGAGTTCTGCTTTAAGTGGTCTGGGAAAGCCCATTATTTGAAAAACGGTCAGGTTGTTCTCTTCTTTTGAAATTTCTTGAACTCTCGTTATGTTCTTCCAAACCTCATGGTCAGTTGAAGAAATTTCTATGCTTGTTGTCTCAGTAAATATTTTATCAGTCAAACCAAGAGAATTTTCAATTGGAGCAATCACAAATGGCAAAAGAACTAGTAGCGAAATAGTCAACTTGTTTTTATTCCGCTCAAAAATTCTTACCCCAATCAGTCCACCGAGTAATGCCATTACTGCAAAAATCGGAACTGCCATAAGAGCGCAAATGATTCCTTCTTGCCCGAAGAATACAGATAGTCCAATTAGTCCAATTATTGATAGAACAGGCATTGATATTTTTAGAACTTTCCTTGAGCTTATTAAGTGGTCGTAGTTATAAGCTACAATGAGTCCGATGACAAATGGAACAATAAATAAGAATGAAAGTGTCATTAGTCCATAGGTCTGAAATATTGCTTTCTCACTTACTTCTAGAGCAAATATTCCTCTTGCAACTAGGCCGTATAAGATTCCAAATAAGAGTCCCTTTATTTTATCCATTTTCTTTTTAGTCTACTCTTTCCAACAGGTGCGCCCAACGATTATATATCAGACACGGAGTATCCGATATATAATCGATGTAACCAATTTACTACATCTCGGCCACTATTTCAATGTCCGAAACCGTTTTAAGAGACCTTCTCTTCTATTTCAGCTTTACACTCCCCTTGCCCACTTCCACTTTCTTTCCGAGGTACTCGGTGGTTTCTGGTTGGCGCAAAGTTTCCATGTAATACCATTCGCCTTTGGCCTTGTCGGGATAGAGCGTTAATAACAAATAACCATGATCGCGGGCGTTCAGGTATTTGATGTGTGGATTATTGCTGAGCAGTGCGCCCTCCATCATTTTCACGGTATCAGTGTCGTGATATTCATTATCGTTGGCCGAAGAAATACTGGTGGTTCCTAATTCAATGGCAAATGCACCCGCTGAAGTTTTTGGATTGTAGGTCTTCTTAACTTCCGTGGCAACTTCAATGGCCCAGCTTGCGTGTGTATCGCCCGTCAGGAAGATCAGGTCCTTTAATTTGTTTTCGAGAATATATTCTTTCAGCTTTTTCTTTTCAGCCGGGTAGCCATCCCACGAGTCGAGGTTGCGTGGCATGTTTGGATAGACCACACTCAATTCGATGTCTGCAAACATTACCTGGTTGCCCAAAACTTTCCAGGTAGCGGTAGAATTCTTAAGTGTATTCTCCATCCAATTCAATTGTTCGCTTCCCAACATGGTGCGATCGGCATGATAATCGGTTGAAGTAAGACTATCCACGGGTCGCGTTCTTCCTTCCAATCTTTCGTCCAGCATAATCACATCTGCCAGGGCACCATACGAGAATGAACGATAGTGTTTGGTGCCTTCGCGGATGGGAAGCCATTCGTAGTAGGCTTTAACCGCAGCTGCTTTTCTTTTTTCAAAATCCCCTTCATCAGGTTGATGATTTTGTGCACCAGCCGTGTAGACATTGTTCGCGACTTCATGATCATCCCAGATGGCAATCACGGGATGTTGAGCGCTCATGCTGCGCAAGCCTTTATCCAATCGGTATTGTGAATGACGGATGCGATAGTCGCTTAGTGTTATAATTTCATGTGGCGGTAGATTTTTTCGGATGGTAGTATCGCCATATTTGCCGCGACCGTATTCGTAAATATAATCACCGAGGTGAAGCACGGCATCAATGTCCTCCCGGTCTGCAATTTTATCATAGGCGTTAAAAAATCCCCATTCCCAGTTGCTGCAACTTACTACAGCAAATTTCAAACTATCGCGGCTGGCAGTGGGTGTTGTTTTTGTTCGACCTATCATAGAAGTTTTGCCCAATGCCATAAAGCGATAATAATAGGTAGTGCCTGGTTGAAGTCCATCAACATCTACTTTCACCGTATAATCTTTTTCGGCAAGTGCCTGGGCAGAATCTGCTTTGATGATCGTAAGGAATTCTTTTGAATCGGAGATCTGGTATAAAACAGGTACATACGCAACCGAATCTTCAGGGGTAACGCGTGTCCACAAAATTACCCGATCGGCTAACGGATCGCCCGAAGCTACTCCGTGATAGAAAGGAGCCAGCGAAGACTCAAACAAACCTGCCACCGGCTCTGTTAATTTAGAAGTCGGCTTTTCTTCTGCGTTTTTGCAAGCTGTAAATACCAGGGCCATCAGGCAGGATAGTATAATGGTGCGCTTCATAAAAAAATCGTTTTGCGAAACTAAAAGGATTTTAGAAGAGTGTCGTTATTAAATTATGAATAGTGATTGGATGCTCCCAAAAGGCTTATTCTAATACAATTGATCGTAATGTTTTAACAGTTGGGTAAACCTACATTTACTTATGGCATCTCCGGATGCAACCTTTGCGTATAAACGTTATCTTAACTTAAACTTAGAAGTCATGCGCCTGATCATAGTTTTACTTTTTATCAGTTTTTCGATCTCTGCCCAACCGGTGGAGCGGGCCAAAAATTTGTTTCAAAACCAAAAGGGGGCCGAGGCAAAGAAACTCTTGCTCACTGTAAAAGACACCAATAAGGAATATGCAGACGCGCAATACTGGCTAGGGCGCATTGCGTTTGAAGAGAAAAACTATGATGATGCGGAAGAGTATTTTGAAGCTGCGATAGAGGCCAATGATAAAGTAGCCGAATATTATACCTGGTATGGAAACACACTCGGCACAATTGCGGGTGATGCCAATTTTCTGAAGCAAGGTATGCTGGCACCTAAAATGAAAAGCGCCTGGGAGAAAGCAGTGGCCTTAGATCCAACCGGCATCGATCCGCGCGAATCGCTTGTGCAATATTATCTGCAGGCCCCCGCCATTGCAGGTGGCAGTGTAGACAAAGCCATTGAAATAGCGAATCAAATTGTGAAGCTCAAACCAGCCGAGGGCCACCGGCAGTTGGGCAATATTTATTTTAAAGAGAAAAGAATGGTTGAGGCAGAAAAAGAATTTATTGCCATGACAAAAGCTGACCCTGCCTATGTATCTGGCCTGGCGAATTTTTACATGCTGCAAAAGCAGTATGATAAAGCATTCAATCTTTTTGAAGAAGGGGTTAAGAAAAATCCCGAGGATATGTTGGCTATCTATCAGATTGGAAAAACAAGTGCATTGTCGGGTCAGCGTTTAGATCGCGGTGAGGAATGTCTGAGAAAATATCTTACTTATACGCCCAAGCAAAATGAACCTAGTCACGCAGGGGCCAACATGCGACTGGCACAGATAATGGAAAAGCGCGGGAAAAAATCTGAAGCAAAAAAGCTATATGAGTTAGCCATAAAATCGGATGACACGTTGAAGGAGGCTAAAGAAGGACTGGAAAGGGTTTCAAAGTAACCCTCACCCCGTCCTCATTCTTCGGACACCCCTCTCCCAGGGGAGAGGGGAAGGGGGTGAGGGTGTCTAAAAGTTTATCAACTATGCAATCACCCATTCAATCGCGCATCCAAATCATTGATGTTCTACGCGGCTTCACCTTGCTGGGAATTATCATGGTCCATTTTTCCGAGCAATATTACGCTGGCATGCACCCGCAGAGCCATATGAATTTCGAAATCAAGTTTCTGGGTGATCAAATCATGCAAGGTCTTATTGGCTTTTTTATTTCGGGCAAATTCTTCATGATCTTCTCCTTTCTTTTTGGACTCAGTTTTTTTATTCAGTTAAACAAGAGTGACTCCAACATAAAATTTTTCGGTCGGTTTTTCTGGCGGCTGCTTATTCTCGGTGTCATTGGCTTTGTCCATCATCTGCACTATCGGGGCGACATTCTTACAATCTATGCGATGTTGGGTGTGGGGCTTTTGATTTGTTATAAACTTCCGGATAAGTGGTTATTAATTCTCGCGCTTGTTCTCACCATTAACTTGCCTTCTGTAATTGTGCGCGGAGTCCAGTCCGTAACACAGCCTGAAATTGAAATTGAAAAGCTGTTTGGCGGCAACAATGAAGACAATGAAAAATACTTTGCTACCGTGAAAGCAGGAAGTTACGCGGAAGTACTGAAGGCAAACCTGAACGAGTTTGAATTTAAGTACCGGTTTCAGGTTGTTTCGGGCCGCATTTATATAACCATGGGATTGTTTCTTTTGGGATTATATGCGGGCCGAAAGCGGGTGTTTGAAAAATGGCAGGAGAACCTGCTGCAGTTCAAGAAATTTATGAAGCGTTCACTGTGGATAATTTTAGGATTGATACTTTTTGCGGCTGTGTTCTTTGGTGGCGCAGAACTTGCAAAAATCAAATTGCCCCAACTTGTGCAATGGACAGTAGGCGGTTTAGTGATCGATATCTTTAATCTTTGCATGGCGGTGGTCTATGTAACTGGCATCGCCATGTTGTTTAACAAAGAGAAGTGGCATCATAGATTAATGCACTTTTATGCTGTGGGGCGTATGGGGTTAACAACCTACCTGATGCAAACTCTTTTTGGGGTGTTGCTATTTTTCGGTATTGGCTTCGGCTTGCTAGGTGAAATTGGACTGCTTGCATCGGTGACAATTGGGATCCTGATTTTTATGGGTCAGATCTATTTCAGTAAATGGTGGCTTGCTCGTTTTAGATACGGACCCGTAGAGTGGTTGTGGCGAAGTGCGACTTATTTGAAGGTGCAGGAGTTTAAAAATAAAATGCTTTCGCCAAATTGACAAGCCCCCCTAAGAAAATTAATACCTACTTAAGTTAAGTATATTTTCTTTTACTTTAAAAGCACGTAACGTCAGCAGACTATCTTTCTCACTAAACCTATTTTTAGGATTATTATATTTTTAAAAGTTATCTTCGGACTAACTTTTAAGAACAGTTGTTCCACTGCATGAAATTTTCGATATCATTTGAATGTCAATTGCGACTAATTCTATTAATTATTATAGCGGCACATTCGATTCAAGTGAGTAATGCTCAAAGGCATCGTAATGATTATATAGCAACCGATTCTGTATATTCACAAGGCAGGGTGTTCCAAATTGGCAAGAATAAAATACGGTTTCAAAAAACAAAGCTGGATCAGTTAATAACCTATACCCCTAAAGACATTATTGAGTATGGATTCGGTGGCAATTCTTTTGAATCATTATTTATCAATGGAGAGCAAAATTTCTATGCAAGGGTAGTTCATGGAGAAAGTAGCCTTTATCTTGATAGGAGGTCATTTTTTCTCAAAAGAAATGATTCTTTAATTCAATTAAATAGAGGAAATTTCAAGCCACGTTTGTCACGATTATTAGGTATCGATGACCAATCACTTAGCAGATTAACTTATTCAAAATTAGCGTTGGCAAATTTTATTGATTTATGCAATAAGCGTAAATATAATTCCAGCTTTTTACCATTCAGAAAGGCCGGAGTATATGTTGGTTATTATAACTTTACATTTAATACAAGTGGACAAGGCCTATCAGAAATTACTGGTAACAGTGACTTTTTTTCCTTGGGATTTTTTGCAGACTTTCCGCTTTATGATCCACAATCATTGAATGTATTTGCTGAATTGAATTGGATATCTGCAAAAACAGACTTCTACAATAGCAGCCAAAACCTAACTGACTATCTGGCAATTGATGTGATCGGTTTGACCGCTCCAGTAGGTATTAAGTGGATATTTAATAGGGCTAAGATGAGCCCTTTTCTAAAAGCCGGAGCCTTGGTTTCCTACTTACAAGTTAATTCACCAAATGGAATTATTCAGACTATAAGAACAGGTTCTGATATTGAGATTTATAAAAAGGAGTTAAGCCCCGCAAGTAATCTAATGTTAGGATATCATACCGGAATAGGGTTAGAGATTCCAATGAAGGGGAGAAAAAATATTCATCTTGATATGAAGTATCTACGGTCCTTTAAAGCGGATTTTGACGCTATGAGTTTGGGATTTTCTGGTCTCTATTTTGGTTTGGGATTTAACCTGTAACAGATGCAGTTTCGATTATTCTTACTATTAATTCTTTCAATCTTGTTCGGCTGTTATGAACGAGAGTATCCTCAACCGTTTCCAATTGCAATTACCTATGAAGTAGTAAATATTAGTTCTGAAGGTGCAGAGTTTAGGGGTAGCATTGAAAGTTTAGGAACTGATCAGAAAGTTATTAAATATGGATTTGTGTGGGGAGAAGAAACCAAGCCAACAATAAACTCATCTTTCATCACATTTTCTGACAACTTCAAACTCGGAACTTTTTCAAAAGTGATTAATTATGATCTCGCAAAGGACCAGGTTTATTATGTAAGAGGATTTATACAAACTGAGAACTTAATCGTCTACGGAAATGTTGAGTCATTTATCAGCCAAGGGAGCAATGCTCCGGAGATAACTGAAATTTCTCCTGAAAAAGGTACTGATGGTTCTGAGATAACAATCAAAGGGAATTACTTCAGCAATAATCCCGCACGCAACTTTGTAACAATTGGTGACCAGACTGCAAATATTATTTCATCGACCGAAACTGAAATTAAGTTTGTTTCGCCCATCTCGCCCCTTATTGGTGACTTTGACCTTACTGTTGAAGTAGCAGGAAAAAAAACAACGGCTCTTCAAAAATTTTCAATTCGAGGTCCTCGAATCAATTCACTCTCAAAGTCGAATGGGCGTGTGGGTGATCTTTTAATTGCAACCGGAGAATACTTCGCTGATGAAAACTCTCTATCATTATTTTTTGGATCAATAATCCCTTATCAACAGTACGAAAACTATAGCCAGACGTACATTCTCTCCACAACGGAGCTGGAGTGTTACGTACCGGATTACGTAGGCAGAGATGTTAATTTGGAATTATATTCCTATTCACCTCTCTTCGGGCCGCTTCAAAAAAAACATGTCTTTCCGCAAAACTTCACAATACTAAACTCATGGAATAACATTAGTAACCAGGTTCCACTTGAAAGGAATTATCCGGGGCTTAGCGGTTGGGGTTATAAGTCAACACAAATAAATAACCTGGTGTATGTTATAGGGGGAAAGACAATGTACGAATATAATATCAACACCAACGTATGGACTCGCAAGGCTGACTTTCCAGGCGAGTACCGCTATTTTGGAACTGCATTTTCTTATCAGAATAAAGTTTACTATGGTTTTGGTGAGGCTTATTATGACCCACCATTCGTAGGTAGAAAGAGTATCTTTCCTAATGACCTTTGGATTTATGACCCCACAAATAATACCTGGACAAAACAGCTCGATTCACCATTTCCCGGAAGGAGAAATGCAATTTCTTTTGTAATCAATGACCACGCGTATGTGGGTCTGGGGTTCTCTGATGCCTCAAACAATGTTGTGCATCATATAGATATCTGGAGTTTTAACCCTACTACTGGAAATTGGTCTTCAATCCCAGTCCCTTTTACCAAATCGGTTTCAAGGGCAACGTCTTTTGTGGTCAATAATAAAGCTTATCTGGTGGGAGTAGAAGAATCCCGATCTCGATATTCAGATGTATGGGAGTTTGACCCCGCTAGTTCTTCATGGTCGGTCAAATCACCTTTACCAGAAGAAATGTTAAACGAGGGGGCCACGGCCTCTTCACAAAGTGGATATGTGATTGCCACTATTAACGGTTACGGCAATCGACCGTATGAATATGATCCTAATAAAGACCGTTGGATAAAAAGACAAAGTTTATATAGTACCAGTGCACCTTTCCAATTTGCACATTACCATAACAATAAACTTGTATACTGTGCTGGCACCCTGTGGCAACTTGATTTTTAATTACTCAATCTCATCCCGGCTTAAACCCTGGCGGCACCAAATCTTCCCACTCACTTGCTTGTTGAAAGGCATGCACAAGAGAAACGATAGCCGCTTCGCCATATAGTTTTCCAAGAAATGAAATACTGGTAGGACTACCTTTATCATTAAATCCATTGGGCACTACCACACACGGATGTCCGGTAAGGTTGGTCGTGAGCAATTGTGTGCCACCAAAACTTGGCGCGATAATCACATCGTAGTCTTTTGTCTTTGCATAATATTCCTGAATCAGTTGCTGACGAATGCGCGAAGCATTGATGTATTCTACTGCCGGAATAAACCGTGCCGTGCGAAATGTATTCGGCCAGGCAAATCTTCGCTGGTCAGTCATCAGACTGTCTCGATTAGATCGGGTAAGTTCATCAAATGCAGCGGCTGCTTCTGCGGTAAGCATGATACGCACCGCATTGACCGGAATGCCTGAAGGCAACTCAACAGGAATTAATTCAACACCTAAAGATTTAATAACGTCTAACACTTTTTGATCATTTGCTTTGGTTGGATAGTTAGCATCGAAAAGTGTTTTGAGATAGCCAACCTTTAACTTTTTAATGTCTTTTGTTGCCGAATAATTAAAGGCCGCATTCCGCACATGATTGTCCAATCCATCTTCACCACGAATAGCATTCAATACAATTGCACCATCCAGAGCAGAGCGAGTTATCGGACCAATCTTATCCATACTCCAGCTCAATGCCATCGCACCATGCCGACTCACTCTTCCAAACGTAGGACGTAAACCAGTCGCGCCACAACGGGTGCTGGGCGAAACAATTGAGCCGAGTGTTTCTGTACCAAGCGCGAAAGCAACAAGACCGGCAACTGTTGCCGAAGCAGAACCTGCACTTGATCCACTCGAGCCCTCTTTCAGGTTCCATGGATTTTTTGTTACCCCGCCAAACCAGATGTCGCCCATAGCTAACGCACCCAACGTAAGTTTTATCACGAGCACCGCTCCGGCTGCTTCCAATTTTTTTACTACGGTAGCTGTTTCGCTAATCACTTGTCCCTTAAAAGGAGCCGCACCCCATGTAGTTTCAGTGCCCTCTACCGATAACAAATCTTTTATCCCGTAAGGAATTCCATGCAACGGGCCGCGGTATTTTCCCTTCGCGATTTCTTCATCTGCTTTTTTTGCCTGCGCAAGAGCCGTTTCTTCCAGCAACGTAATCGCACACTGGAGTGTATCCGCATATTTTTTTATTCGCTTCAGATAAAGTTGAGTAAGCTCGGTAGAAGTTATTTTTTTATTCTTGATCAGGACTGCGAGTTTATAGACCGGGAAGAAGGCGAGTTCTTCTTTATTCACCGGCATGGTTACCGTTTTAGGCAACCCCCAGTCGATGGTTTTTTGATTTACATCAAGCTGCATGCCCGTAGGTATCGGATCGAAAACCAATGACATAGCAGTGCTATTCGACAGCTTGAATTCATGAATTGCTTTATAGGCTTTTTGATTATCTTCTAATCCACGTTGCAGCGAGTCGCGCTCGGCTTGTGTGAAATTGAGATCATAATAGGGTTCTATATCAACCGTGGGTGATTTTTTTTGAGCATTTGCAAATCCTGAGCACAGGCATAAAACAACAATGAAATAAACCTTGTAACTTGAACGCTGTTTCATAGTAAAAAATTAATGAGCGAAACTACACATGAAGGATTTCTTTTTAAAATGGTATAGCTACAATGCCTGGGCCAACCGCAGGGTAATCGGCAGTTTGGAGCGACAGGCGGTAACCGATGAAAAAATAATTTCGGTGATGGGCCACCTGGTGAGCGCCAATTTCATTTGGCTTAACCGGATTAAAGATTTACCCAAGAGCAAATACGAATTGTGGGGTACGTATGATGTGCCCGGATTAAAACGAATGGTTGATGAAGCGGATGAACAATGGATGAGTTTCATTCGTGAAAATGAAAATTTCGATCGCATCCTGAAGTATAAAAATTATGTGGGCGATTATTTTGAAAATAACGTTCAACAAATCATGATTCACCTTGTTAATCATGGGTCTTATCACCGTGGCCAGGTAGCCATGTTACTCAGACAAAAAGGCTATGAGCCTATAAATACCGATTTTATTACGTACGACCGTGTGCTATCCGGACAACTTAAAGACTAACATCAATCAACAAAAACACAAACTATGAAATCAATCAAATTATTACTGCTGTTTGTCATCACAAGTTATTCAGCGATGGCGCAGCAACTAACGCTGGAAGATGGCATCACGATATGCCATACAAGTGCCACAGAGAAGTTTGCACTTTTTGTGCAGGACGACAATTTTAACATGTCGCACCCGGACCCATTACCTTATGTTCATCAAAGTGAAGTGGGTAAGATGATTACATTCAAAACAGCTGATGGTAAGGATGGTATTGGCTATGTTTTGATGGCCTCCAAAAAAACCAACAACTGGATTTTTGTATTCCAGGAATGGTGGGGCTTAAATGATCACATCAAACGCGAATCAGAAAAACTATTCAATGACCTGGGCAATGTAAACGTGTTGGCCATTGATATGTATGATGGTAAGTTGGCAACTACCCGCGAAGATGCCGGCAAATACATGGGCGAATTCAAGCAAGACCGTGGCAATGCCATTGTAAAAGGTGCGATTGATTTTGCTGGTAAGAATGCAAAGATCGGAACCATTGGCTGGTGTTTTGGTGGTGGTCAGTCGATGCAGGCTTCTTTAACAGCCGGCAAGCAAGCGGCAGCCTGTGTAATTTATTACGGCATGCCCGAAACTGATGTAGCGCGTTTGAAAAATCTTAACACCGATGTATTAAACATCTGGCCTACGCAAGATCAGTGGATCAATAAGGATGTAACCGATAAGTTTGAGGCCAACATGAAAGCGGCCGGAAAGAAACTTACTACCAAGTCGTACGAAGCTGATCACGCTTTTGCAAATCCCAGCAATCCAAAGTTCAATCCTGAGTTTACTGCGGATGCTTATAAGAACACACTTGAATTTTTTAAGGCACGGTTGAAGTAACCGCTCACACACCTATACCAAAGCCCGGTAATTTGAATTGCCGGGCTTTTGTTTTATTGGCTGACCACTCAAAACATAGTGCGAAGAAATCCGGAGGGTTTATCATAGATTTATCCGATAACCAAAATCCATATGAGAAAAATACTTTTACTGACGCTCTGGTGTTTCGTGATCAGCCTGCAGGCAGAAGCCCAGACCTTGAACAAACTCCGGCTCGAGCAATCCCTCGACATGGAAACCGTAGCCGATCCGCAACTCTCGCCTGACGGATCGGAAATCGTTTATGCGCGCACGTGGATCGACAAGATGAACGATTCACGCGAAACAGATTTATGGATCATGAGCGCCAACGGATCAAAAAATCGGTTTCTGACCAAAGGTGGTTCTCCCCGCTGGTCTCCTGACGGAAGCAGGATTGTATATACCGCACAAGGCGAGCCGAAAGGCACACAGCTATTTCTAAAGTACAAGGGAACGGAAGGGAGCACGCAGCTCACCCGCCTGGAAAAGTCACCGTCCAACATTACCTGGTCGCCCGATGGGCAACACATCGCGTTCACTATGATGGTGCCGGCAAAAGATCCCTGGCCTGTAAAAATTCCGGGCAAGCCTGAAGGGGCGAAGTGGACAACCGAACCAAAATTTGTAAGCAGTGTACAATACCGCAGAGACCGTGTTGGTTTTGTTGAAGAAGGATACGTACACATTTTTGTTTTGCCTGCCGGTGGCGGAACCCCGCGCCAGGTAACACAAGGCAATTGGGATCATGGTACATCGGGGATCTCGTGGACACGTGATGGAAAAGAAATCGTGTTCAGCAGTTTGCGCATTCCAGAAGCCGAGTATGCATACCGCGAATCGGAAATTTATGCCGTAAATATCAGTACAAGTCTTGTGCGGCAACTCACCACCCGCAAAGGACCTGATAATGCGCCTGTTGTTTCTCCGGATGGAAAGTTGGTGGCCTATACCGGGTACGACTGGACTGATGATACCTACCGCGATGCGCAATTGTATGTGATGAATATTGACGGCACCGGGCATCGTTCACTGACGGCTTCACTCGACCGCAGTCCCGGTGGATTGACCTGGGCAGCAGACAATTCAGGAATTTATTTCAACGCTCAGAACGAAGGAAGCGGCAACGTATACTTTGCCCCACTGAAAGGAAACCTGAAGCAGGTTACACAAGGCAAACAGATGCTCACCATGAGTAGCATGAACACTACTGGCCTAGCGGTTGGAGTGTGGTCGGATTCCAAAAACCCCGGTGATGTGATGAGCTTCACGGTTGCGAATCCCAAGCCAACACGCCTTACGAATGTAAATGAAGATGTGCTCAGTACTGTTCAGTTGGGTGAAGTGGAGGAGATCTGGTACACCTCGGTAGATGATTTTAAAATACAGGGATGGATTGTTAAGCCACCGGATTTTGATCCTAAGAAAAAGTATCCGCTCATACTGGTGATACACGGTGGGCCGCATGCCATGTATAACCTTGCCTTCAATTTCACCTGGCAGCATCATGCCGCTGAGGGTTACGTGGTGTTGTACACCAATCCACGCGGATCGACAGGCTATGGAAGCGCCTTCGCCAATGCGATTAAAAATGCTTATCCTGATAAGGATTACGATGACCTGATGAAGGGCGTGGATGAAGTGATTAGACGTGGGTATATCGATGAGAAAAATTTATTCGTGTATGGTGGAAGTGGTGGTGGAGTACTTACGTCATGGATTGTAGGACAAACCGATCGGTTTGCTGCTGCATCCGTAAATTATCCGGTCATCAACTGGATATCGTTTGTGGGAACAACCGATGGGTCAAGCTGGTACAGAAATTTTGCGAAATATCCGTGGGAAGATCCAACCGAACATTTGAAGCGTTCCTCGCTGATGTATGTGGGGAATGTGAAAACACCAACCATGCTGATGTGTGGCGTGAATGATTTACGCACCCCAATTTCGCAAACAGAAGAATATTATCAGGCGTTGAAAATGCTGAAGGTGCCCACGGTGATGATCAGGTTCAATGAAGAATTTCATGGCACTTCGTCCAAGCCATCGAATTATTTACGGACACAACAATATTTGTATTACTGGTTTGGCCAGTATAAGCGATAGGCATTACGCTAAAGTGACCAGAATCATTTTAAAGAGGCATCTGATATATTGTCAGGTGCCTTTTTATATCTCCTATTAATATTGCTCCAGCATATAGCGCATCACATCGGTGGTAGTAACTATGCCCACCAGTTTCGTTTCATCTTCCGGATCCACTACGGGTAATGCATGAAATTCTTCTACCGCTAATATCTCAGCCACTTTTCGGATACTATCGTCCGATCGCACAACGCGTGGTTTGTTCGACATCACCTGGCTAATGGTAAGCATATCCAGAATTGCTTCATCCGCTTCGCCTTCTCCGGCAAAGAGACCGCTAAACGTTAAACGGTTTAAATCAGTCTTACTAATAATTCCAACTAATTGTTTTTTTTGAACTACCGGCACGTGGCGAACTCCATACTTCCGGATTGTTTCATGCACATCGGCCAGTTTATCTTCGATTTTCACCACGTGGATATTCTTAGTCATTATGGTGCTTACGGGTTCTTTCTTTTTCATAGTCTTGAAATTTAATTGCACCAAGGAAACTCTCATTCAAAATTCCCTTACGGGATAGTAGCGTATGAGGATCCTTTTTTATTTAAAGGTATACACCTGCAATCATTAGACTATGAGCAAGATCACCGGGAAAAATGACTTATGTCACTCCCAAATCACTACGCCTTGTTGAGTATGGTACCAGGTAGGATATTTAGGCAAATGAATCTTTTCAACTTCGTTACGCTTAACTTTTAACGTGGGCGTAATCAAACCGTTTTCCACCGTCCAGTCACCTTGCATAACCACTACCTTCTCTAGTTTTTCATAGGATTCAAGAGCGGGATTTACTTCTTGCAGCGATGCCGTTAAACTCGCAATAAGTTCATCTTTTGATTGGGCTTTGCCCGAAGCAGATAACACAACTAATGCAATGGGTTGAGGAATACCCATACCCACTACGCAAGCCTGTTCAATATTCTGGTTGGCAAGCAACAGCATTTCAATGGGTGCCGGAGAAACATATTTACCCTTATCGGTTTTGAATTGATCTTTAACCCGACCTACTATCGTTAGATATCCATCTTTATCATATTCTGCTTTGTCTCCTGTTTTCAGATATCCTTCTTCATCAAAGGTGGCCGCGGTAAGTTCAGGTTCTTTATAGTATCCTTTCATTACTCCGCCAGACTTTAAACGAAACTCACCATCGTCAGCAATTTTTACAGTCACTCCGGTAAGCGCTTTGCCCACGGTGCCAAATCGGTTTGCTGTTCTGCGATTGAAATGAGAATAGATACAATCTTCGGTCATACCAATGGCTTGAAAAATGGTCACTCCGATTTTATCGAACCACTCCAGTAAGTCAACAGAGATGGGAGCCGCACCTGAATAGATATGGGTGGCTTCGGCCAACCCAAGTTTTTTCTTTATGCTCTTGCGGATGATATTATTGATGATGGGAATGGATAAGAGCGTGTTTAATTTTTTTGGTGGAAGTTTCTCAGAGATTTTCTCGCGGAACTTTGCCCAGATGCGTGGCACCGCAAAAAATAAATTGGGTTGAGTTTCTGCCAGATTTTTAGGGAAGGAATCCAACGACTCGGCAAATGAGAAAGTGGCGCCCCGATAGATTCCGATCATTTCAATTCCAGCCCGTTCAGCAATATGACTGATGGGCAAATAGGAAAACAATCTCGGGTGCATAGGAAGTTCTAAATCAATAATTCCGGTCTGCACGATCGCATCAAAATTTCCAGCCGAGTGCATTACGCCTTTTGGTTTTCCGGTGGTGCCCGAAGTGTACATGATAGTCAGTACTTCATCCCGATCCCAGGTTGCAATGTCAGTGAGTGCCTTTTCAGTGGCTATCATTTTTTCTATCGAGAGCGACTCCTGAATACCGTAAAGCTCCATGCCGATTTTTTGAACACTTGCAGGAATACCATCCTTTTGTTCGGCATACTTATCCAGTTTTCCAATAAAGATTGCCCGTGCTTCGCTATGTTCCAGGATTTGTTTTATGGATGGTGCCGTAAGGGTTGCATAGAGCGGTACTGAAATATGACCTGCCATCATGATAGCCAGATCGGCCATGATCCATTGGGCACAATTTTTTGAAAGGAGCGCTATGTTACTCCGGGCAGGCAGGTTTAGACTCTTTAATCCTGCAGCAATTTTTCTTGTTTCTTCACCGGCTTGTTGATATGTCCAGTTACGCCATTCCCCTGAAAAGGGCTGGCGTAGCATAATGCTGTTGGGAGTTTCTTTTTCCCATTTCAAAAATTGCTGGAGGGGCGTGCTGGTTTCCATAGTGCAAACGATTTAGAATGCCTAGATAGCGAGAAAATGATGAAAATAAAAGCAAAAAGATGACCGCCTGATCAGAAACCGTTTAAATGTACCCTGCAAATTCCTGGTCTAACTAAAAATTCCGGATTGCATCGAGATCATGAAAATTGAGCACACTAAGTCTTACCCCTAAGGTTAATTCATGGGTAGTAAACTGTGTACCGATCGACTCTCTTGTTGGGAGTTCGAATACATAAGCAAAGCGAACGTGATCACCCAGGTTGATTTGCGCTAAGAAGCCGTAGGTTTTGAAATTGCGGGTAAAGAGACCCAGCGAATAGCTATCATCTATTTTAATTGAAGTTCCGTAATCAAACGATGCAGGCGCTCCTTTCACCGTGCGTGCCAATGCCCAAGGCTTAAGTTTGATGCGATACGAGAGTTGAAAAACATACGCAGCCAGTGCATAAGCATGTTGATTATAAAGACTGGTACTATTCTGATCTATGGTATTATTGGCTTTCAAAAGTTTAGGCACGGAAAGACCAATCATAAATTTTTCGCTCCGCACGATGAGTCCCGTGCCGATGTTGGGTCGCCATTCACTTTGATTCGTAAACTTACTATCGGCCGGATTAAATTTTATGTCGGAGTAATCGCTGTAGTAGTTAATCATCCCGCCCTGTAATCCAAACGAAAGTGTAATGTCATTGTTAAGTGGAAGATGATACCCATAGGTAGCCGTAACTTCCGTTGTTTTATCTACCCCGATCTGATCTTGAAGAATGATCAGGCCTGCTCCCATCCGATTATTGGAAAGTGAAATATGCGCGTTGGCATTCATGGTTACCGGACTGCCTTCAAAGCCCGCCCATTGCTTTCGATACATGACCGAAGCATTTAAGTCAGTAGTCATGCCCGAATAAGCCGGATTGATCAGCAATGGATTGATGATGTATTGCGAGTAAAGCGGGTCTTGCTGCGCCATGACACCCACACAAAAAAGGAAGAATACACTGAAGACGAGTTGTTTTTTCATGGTCAGCGTTTTAAGGTGATAAAGCCTGTAATCGTACTAGAGGCGCCCTGAAATTCTAGTTTATAGAAATAGGTTCCGGAAGGAAGGTCTTTGCCGGAATTGGTTTGGCCTGCGAAAATATTTGAGAGGTTGTCGTAGTTATTTATTTCAAAGACCACATCGCCCCACCGGTTCAGTATGGTCACTTTATTGTTTAATGCGCCTTCAATCACATCAATGTATTTAATGAACAGGAAGTCATTGAGCCCATCACCATCGGGTGTAATTCCATTAAAGACTTCCACACCCCCGGCCACATCAATATCGAAAACCTGTTGTGCGCAAACTCCTGCAAGGTCACAGACTTCAATCGTTACCCGATCCTTTCCGGTAAAAGCGTTTCCTTCGTAATCAATAATCAGGTTATAAGAAGCATCAATGGAGGCAGCGATGCCTTTGGAGGTTTCATTATTAATTACACGCAGTGAGGAGAAGTCTACATTGTTGTCCGGATCGCTTATAAACTGAGTAAGATCTTCTTCAAGCTGCCCTTCAATTTGTACCGAAAGAGTTTGTGCGGTAATCACAGGCGGAGCATTGGTTCCGCCCGTTGTAGTACAGGGTTGCCCCGTTGATGTAACTGTTATTGCATCGGACGCGATTGAAAGACAATTGCTGGCATTCCCAACAATCACCGAGAATGATCCTGCTGTTGATGCCGTGACACCTTGTGTAGTTTGACCACCTGACCATTGGTAAATAGAAAAACCAGAAGGTGCGAGCAAGCCTACGGTGTTTGTACCACACAAGGCTGGGCTTCCAAAAACATCAATGATTGGTTTGGCAGGTGTTGTGTTAGCTGTTACGGTAATGCCCTCGGAAGATTCGCTGGAGCAACCACTTCCATCAGTAACAACAACGGAATAATTTCCGGAGGCACTAACAACAATGTCTTGTAAAGTTCGGCCATCGGACCACACATACGTAAACCCGGCAGGTGCCGAAAGGGTCACGGATGATCCATCGCACAAACTGGTTGAGCCCGTTGAACTAACAATGGGTTTGGCAGGTCTTGCTGAAACAATAATGGAGGCTGGTAAGGAAGGTTGACTTTCACAGGTTCCATCGCCTGCCACAACAGTGTAATCACCGGATGCGGTAACTATTATCTCGCGGGTAGTTTCTCCATTCGACCACTGGTAAGTTGTAAATCCAGTTGGCGCACTGATCTTAATGGAATTTCCCGCGCAGATGGTTGCATTGGTAATATTTAATGGTGGTGGTGTGGTGCTGATTATTGTCGCAGTTACTGCAACCCGATTGCTTTCGCATAACGTGGCCGGATCAAATACACTTACAAAAAAATCAGTGGTAGCGGTTATCGATGGAGTCGTGAAAGCAGGGCCTTCAAATAATATCGTTGTGCTACTGGCATCGGTATACCAGCGATATACTTGTGTGCCCGTGGCACCATCGGTTGCGTTAAGTGTTACTGCACCACTGTTACAACGACTGGCTCCGTTAGCGGTGGGTAATGAAGGTGGGGTGCAGGCTAAAACATTAAAAGGTTGTGTGGAGATCTGACTCCAGACACCGGATGCATCTTTTACCCGAACACTCAGCGTTCTTGCTCCTGAGGGAACACCACTCAGTGCAAAATCAAAAACCTGATCTATGGTGGGTCCGGGTGTATTAACGGTTAACGGTTCGCCATTTCCTTCACCAGGATCTATGCCATCAATAAAATACTCAGCCGCAACAATGTCACTCGTGTTTGAAGCAGATCCGGAAACATAAAATCCACGGCTTTCAAAAATTCCCCACGTGCCATCGGTTCGTTGGGTGCGGATAGCAAGAAAATGAAACCCATGTGATAGCCCGGTTGTTGGAAGACTCACGGTAAAGTTTGAGATCGCACCCGGTGTTATTGAAATTGAAGTTGCATTGCCAGGTCCGGGATCTGTATCAAAAAAATATTCTGCGTTGGTAATGTTAGGCACATCGGTTGTTGAACCTGTGATATAAAATCCACGACTTTCAAAGATCCCCCACTTTCCATTGGCAGCTTTTGTACGAATAGCGACAAAATGAAACCCGGGAGTAAGACTGCCCGTTGGCATGCTGGCGATAAAATTTGCAGAAGCGCCTGGTGTAATAGGAATAGCCGTACCGTTTCCAACGCCCGGATCGGTATCAAAGAAATATTCGGCAGCAACAAGATTGGGAACATCAGTGGTTGAAGAGGTGATATAAAATCCACGACCTTCAAACAAGCCCCACTTGCCATCTGCACCTTTTGTGCGGATCGCTAAAAAGTGAAAACCTGCTGCAAGACTTGAGGTAGGAACGCTGACTGTAAAATTTGTAGTCGCACCGGGTGTTACCGGAATAGGAGTTCCGTTTCCTATGCCCGGATCGGTATCAAAGAAATATTCGGCAGCCGTAATATTAACAGCATCACTGGTTGTTGCGGTAATATAAAACCCACGACTTTCAAAATTACTCCACCTACCACCGGTCTCTTTAACGCGAATAGCTAATTGATGAAAACCTTGTGATAACGAACTCGTGGGAATACTGGTGTTGAATGTAAGGGTTCCGCTATTTGCAGCTAGCGTAATTGGAGTAGCGTTGCCAATTCCTGGATCGGTATTGAAAAAATATTCTGCTTTTAGTAAATTTTGAGAAAAGGAGACCGTTGAGATTGTCGAAAGAAAAGTAAAATAAATCCAAGTCCCCAGTCGACCGTGGACAGTCGACCATAGACTTTTTCCATTGATTAAGATTGAAGTTTTAGTTAACATTTAATTGCTCTTCCTGGCATCCACCGTCACACTCAGGTTACCACCCGGAGTTACCGTTGGCGTAGTAATGTTCATGCTGAAGATGCGCGGCAAGCGACTGTTGCGACTGTTGGTCCAGTTTAAACTGCCGGTGGCATCAAAGAGTAATCCCATGTCTTTACCATCACTACCGGAGTTGTTGGCTGGGCCACTGGCGATTGTGAAATTTAGAAGCGCATTGGAAGAGCCGGCATTTACAGCAGTTTGATCAACCATGCCCGGACTGGTGTTGGCTACATTGCCGCCACCATCTACATTGCTATTAACAGCCCATGGAGTTGCATTAGCAGTTGCATTGGATGAGTTTAACGTGATGTTGTTAGTAATGTTATTCGTAAATGTGCTAAAGCTAAGATTACTGCCTGCATTGGCCTGGTTGAAAATATTGTTGGTGAATGTAAGAAATCGGCAATTGGTTGCAAAGATCGCGGCTACACCACCTCCGCTATTGTTAGGACTCGTAAATAGATTGTGATCGAATCGAATGTTTACACTATTGGTAAGCGCATTAATCTGAAACCCAACTGAGAAAAAGTTGTGCCAGAATAGATTATTCTGAAAAAGAAAATTTTGGTAGGTGGCAGCACCATTAAAATTAAGGTAGCTATAAAAGAGACAACCCTCAATCAAAAACCCGCTGGCTCCAAGTGGTATCTCAGTATTCGTATTAAATTGACATCGGATAATTCGTACATTGTTAACACCAAAATCACCACTCACTGCGTTTTGTGAAAGATTAACTCCTCCCGTAAAAACAAGCCCGTGTAATTCAGAACCATCAGGGCTTCCACCAGCAGGGGAATTTCTCAAAGCAGCGCCATTCACGAGCGCCTGCAATGGCAGGTTTTTATCAGGAGCCCAGCCTGGGCCAATAACAGTTATTCTTTTATCTACAATATTAAACCCCGCGTAGACATTTGGGCTACCATAAACATATACCGTGTCGCTGTCGGCACTGGCATCAATAGCAGCCTGAATAGTGCTGAACTGACCGAGCGTTGCCGGTGTGTTGCTTACGGTGCGCACCGTAGCAAATGAACTTATGCCAGTAGCAATCACGAACAATAGAAGAATTACCCGTTTCATAATCAAATAGGTTTGGTGAATGAATTACTGAATAAATGTAGCCGTTACCTTTCCGGCTCTCAATACCTGAATTCCGTGAATTCATTGGAAAAAAAAATACCTGAAAGCAGGTAGAAGCCCAATTCTTGCAATGATGTAACTTGGAGCAACTTCAGTAAGCTATGCGCCTTGCACTATTGGCTTTTCTTCTTTGTGTGTTTATTATACAAATTGGGTATGCTCAAAATACCAAGGGTTATATAGATAGTTTATTAAACATTGCTAATAAGGCTAAACCGGATAGTAATTCAGTAAATGCCCTTACTACCCTGCAGCGATTTTATTTTGAACGAGGTCAGTATGATTCGGTATTGAAGTATGCAAAGAAAACGTTACCGATTTCTAAAAAGCTGAAAAACACAAAAAGCCAGGCCCGGGTAAATTATAATCTGGGATTGATCTACACCAACCTTTCGGAATATGATAGCGCAGAATATTATTTGAAAGATGCCCTGGCGCTAATCCCTATTACAAAAGATACGGTAGCGGAAATAAACATCTATAATGCGTTGGCCCTGCTCAGCAATAAGCGATCAAACTATGTGAGTGCTGTTGAATATTTACTGAAATCAGTAGAACGAATAGATCAGTCCGGAAACCCGGCCATAAAACAATGGCTGCCACAGGCGTATAGCAACATTGGTCATAATCTGATCGCAGAAAAGCAACTTGAGAAAGGAATTGAGTATGAGAAAAAGGCCTTGCTTATTAAAAACTACCCGAATGAAGATCGGTATCGGATTTTATTATACCTGGACATTTTTGATGCGTATGTCAAACTCAAAGAACTAAAAACCGGAAAATTTTACCTCGATTCAGCCATTGCATTAAATAAAAAAGTTAACAATGTAGTTATCTCAGCAATGGTTGCAAACAACGAAGGATACTATTATGATCAACTGAGTGATGCGAACAACGCAAAAAAAGCATATGCAAGAGCGTATCAGCTTTGTAATAGCACGGGCAATGAGTATTTAAAAGCTGAAGTGGGAGGCAACCTGGCCAGTCTCAATTTCAAAACCAGAAATTATGAAGAAGCAGAAAAGTATGCGATTGAAGCCAACACAATTGGCAAACGGTTGAATCACTATAAAGTAACGGCCAGTACCTATGAAATTTTAAAAAGGCTTGCTTCCCTTCAAGGCGACTACAAAAATGCATTGACATATGCCGAACTCTATAAAATTTATGCCGATAGTGCCACCAATCAGGAGACACAGAATGCTACGCTTTCGCTGGAATCAAAATATCAAAATCAAAAAAACGAACGTGAGATAGCCGCACTCATCATTACCAATACACAAAACGAACTGGAAGTAGTAAAGCGCAACCGACTGCTAATCCTGGGTGGTGTGGTTGCGTCTGCATCATTAATTATCATTGGTTTGTTTTACAGAAACAGCAGGCAAAAGCAATTACTGGCTGAACGTGATGGAGCTCTGCAACAGGAGCAAATAAAATTTTTGGAACGACAACAACAGGTGGTTTCATTGCAAAGTATGATAAACGGGCAAGAGACCGAGCGTACCCGAATTGCAAAAGATTTACACGATGGTTTGGGGGGACTTTTCTCAACTGTAAAAATGTATTTCAGCACATTGCAACATGATACTCCGGCCTTAAAAGAAAATGATCTGTTTCAAAAGAGTTATGCCATTGTAGACTCTGCTTCGGTGGAAGTAAGGCGAATTGCTCACAACATGATGCCCGAGGTACTGATGAAACTCGGCTTGGTAAATGCCGTAAAAGATTTATGCGATAACATCAGTGCCGGAAAATTATTAAACGTATCGCTGGAAGTTCATGGCATGAACAGACGCCTGAATGCCACAACAGAAATTATGCTATTCCGGATTATTCAGGAGTTGTTAAATAACATTATCAAGCATGCTCAGGCCACGGAAGCGATCATCCAATTCATTAGAGAAAATGAGCGACTCAGTGTAGTCGTAGAGGATAATGGACGTGGCTTTCAAACGCAGGAAGCCAATAACAAAAATCATCTTGGTATTGCCGCCATTCAAAGTCGGGTTAATTATCTCAATGGCAAAATGAGCATTGACTCACAAAAAAATGTAGGCACCACCATTATGATGGATTTCTTAATCGATGAAGGACAAACCAATACAAGCGAATAGCTAAGTAGAATAATTTATTTCTGTCGTGACTAAAATATTACTCGTTGACGATCATCCGTTGGTTCGGGATGGAATTCAAACCATGTTGAAGGATGAGGCGTCCCTTCAACTAGCAGGTTCCAGCAAAACTGCTGCGGAGGCTCTTGCATTCCTTGCCAACGAAGAGCCGGATATTATTTTGTTGGATATCAGCCTGCCCGACATGGATGGATTACAACTGTGCGAAAAAATCCGAGTGAAATATAAAACAGTAAAGATCATTGGACTCACCTCTACCAATGAAGCCGGTATTATTACCGGATTGTTGCAACGGGGTGGAAATGGTTATTTGTTAAAGAACATGGAACGTGCTGACCTGTTGGAAGCTATTCAAACAGTGTTGAAAGGGCGAGTCTATTTAAGTTCGGCCGCAAACGATAAAGTATTGGAACAATTTCAGCACGGAAAAACTGCCAAGGAAGCAGAAGTTCTCCTTACCCGAAGAGAAAAGGAAATACTTCAACTTTTGTCCGATGGTTTAAAAGGTCCACAGATAGCCGAAAGACTTTTTCTCAGTCCGCTTACGGTTGAAACGCATCGCAAAAATTTGTTGCGGAAGTTTAATGCGAACAGTGTTCAGCTGTTATTGAAATCAGCCCGTGATGCTGGACTATTATAATCGGTAAATTATTTTACCGTAAAATCCAATTCGGAAACAATTTCTGCATCGCTGTTTTTGTCGAACACTCTGATTTTGCAATGATAGGATTCTCCAGAATTCATTGGGGTGCCGACAGTAACACTCCCCCGCAAAACGGATGCGTCTTCAGCTGAATATCCTTCAGTTGAATTACCAAATAAATCAGCTTCATTCAGAATAAAGTTTCCGGCCGCATCTGTAACCTGCATTGAAAGACCCGGGAATGCCTTGCCATCTTTCAGTGTATAATTTTCTATGCCCTGATAGACAATTGAGAATTTTGTATCTAAGGGAATTTCGTTACTGCTTAGCGTTTTATCTTCAGCATCCACAATGTAAATTTCTTCTACACTAAAACCGGAATAACTTGTTTTTGTACCGGTGCTCAAATCCATTTTGACACCCGTGGATGCGCTAAAACTAAAGCCACCATTTTTATCGGAGGATCCTCCACAGCTGGTGAGAAATAGCAGACAGCAAACTAAAATTGCCGAAACGAAATTATTCAAAATCTTCTTCATGGACATGGGGTTTGGTTAATGAGTAAATAAAGCTACCTAATAATGAAATAGCATCCCTGAAAAAGGGGATTTTGAAAATAGGCTGACTGGGCAACTTTTTAATTTACGTAAGAAGAAAGTCCTGCAAAGACTATTGCTGCCTGCCATAACTCGAATAGCCGCCATAGCCCGTATCCTGCAGCCATAAAATTCGCGCTCCTTTTACGCACGAGAAATAGGCATTGTATAGTTTTGGTTTTCCCTCCATTTCTGAAAAATGAATTTGCCAGTTGTTGGGATTTGTAAATTTACCGGATGACTTGGCGCTTGAAAATTTGATGTTGCCCACAAACCCGCTGGCCACACCGATGGACCAGTTGTAGGTTCCGTTGCTCAAAAATTCAAATGTCTGAGCGGAGGAATGTGTATTCATGCCGGCATTTGCACCCGTATAAGCATTTACATATTGAGTAAAGCCGCTAAAGTTGTTTGTCCAGGTGCCCGTTAAATCGGAAGCAGCAACAGCAAATTTATTATAACCTTCAAATTTTTGTAATGGATCATATTCACTATTGCTTACATCACCATTAAGGACAGCTACATTAAAACCGGTAACTTGCCCGAACGTAGTAATATTAGGTGCGATAAATTCCATCCAAGGACTTCGATCGCGTTTGAAAAGTACCACGTAAAATGTTTGCCCTGTATGGTTGTCGGTAAGTGTGCCCGAAATGAAAAATCCCTGAAAGTAAGAAATTGCATTCCGGGCAATAAAATAATTTTGCAGGTTGCTATAGCGTGGCGCCACCAGGGTATTCCAGGCAATTCTTTTTTCTTCGTCCGAGTTGGGAATGTATTCGTTAGTGGTTGAGTTTGGATAATGAATCAAAACCTTCACATTACTTTTTGTTACTTCTACCCAATCTTCATGAACGGTACTTACCCAACCATCATCAAAGTTAATAGTTGTGAAAGTAAATCCAGAAGTGGGTGCTGGTGTAGGATTCGTTACAACTTTTTGCTCAATAGTTTCCTGTTGAGTAGTGATTTCGGGAACCGAATTGGGTTGCTGATTATTTTGAGCTGGGGATGTAGTATCTGTTAAAGCCGGAGGAACGGCAATTGCAGGTTGGGCATCCACCGACTTCACAACAGATAGATAAAGTTGTGTATCCCTTTTAGTAGACTCGAGATACATTAATAATGTGGTGGAGTTTTTTTTGAGCAGCCAATACTTGGTTTGCCCTGCCAGAGAGGTAAGTTGCCAACCCGCTTTTTGCGCGGCTAGTTTTGTTTGATCGACCGTGCCCGCCCCCACTACACCAATCAATGTAAAAACCTCTACGTTTTCCTCCAAGGTAATTTGATTATCCTTGGCGATCATGTCCAACAATGTTTTTGCTGAGGCTGTTGCCAGAATACGTTTGTCTTGTTTTGATCCCGTTGGCAGTTCAATGCCCGACAATTCTGATCGCGATGCCGGAGTAACTTTGGATTGGCTAAAACCAAGTTCAGTAAGAAATAGTAAAAATACGAATACGGTAAAACGTTGCATCGTGAGGAATTTTGAATTGAAAGTACGAAATATTTTACCTGTATTTTTATCAGTCAGTTACTTCACGGTAAACAGCCAAGTACTTTGTACGTATGCATCTTTGTTGTTATTATCTGAAAGTTGGATGGCACAAATATATTGCTTCCCGATTTCCATTAGGTCGTTAACCTTAACGGTTGCTCTCAGTGTAGCTGCCTCGCTGAGCTCTAGTCCATCGGTGTATGATGCTAGCACATTTGCTTCATTTACTACAGGGCCTTTGTCGCCCGTTACCATAATGGATAGAGTAGGAAATGCCTTACCATCTTTTAAGGTATAGTTTTTAATTCCCTCAATCACGATCGAGAATTGTGAGTTGAGCGGAACCTCTTCGCCATCAATTTTTTTATCCTCGCCATCTTCCAGGTAGGCTTTGTCAAAATTGAGACCTTCATAAATAGTTTGCAGATTGGTGTTATCAAAATCACTTTTAAAACCTTTAGTGCCGTCTTCTGCTATAATTTCATTGTGTTTGATTTCCATATCGTTAAATTTTACTGATTCTGAATTTTCTTTTGAGGAACCGCCACAGCCAGCCAGTAGCAAGGCGGGCAAGATGAAAGCTGAAACTAATCGTTTGGATGTTTTCATTGGGTAGTTGATTCTAAAGTTTGTCTTATCTATTCTCTATTTGACTTTAACCAAGGCATAGCGCACACCAGGTGCATTTTTTTTTGCAACATGTAATATTCTCCCACCCTTCACCGCCTCGAAGTAGCACGTAAAGGGTTCGTATTTCGTTAAAACAATTTCCCAATCGGTTACGGTATAATTGCCTTGATACTTATTATCAAACACAACTTGCGAGCCACCCATATTACCAAAGGCTCCGGAAATGTTGGCATTGTATTCACCATTATCCCTAAAGAAAAATTCCTGACCGCCTTGTGAAAACTGCATCCCGGCATTTTGCCCGGTGTACACATTGTAATATTGCAACGCAGAGCCACTTGAACTGCTCCAGTCGCCAATCACATCTTCCTTGGTTACAGCAAACCGGTTACTATTTCGTATATCATTGAGCATGTTCAGGTTAGGAAAATGCTTTTGATATTCCTCTTTGTCGGGAGATACTGCTGCTACACAAAAGTGTACGCCACCTTCAATAATGGTGCGAAAGCCAATGAATACTTGTTTGCCAGTGCTGCGTTCTGTGGCTAGCCCTTCTGCATAATAGTTGAACGACCCACCAAAAGAACCAACATCAGGATTAATCTTAAGATTAGATAATGCATATCCATACCTTGGCATAATAAATCTTTCCCAATTTGCTTTGGTTATTGTAGACTCATCAGATTCTAAAGGCAACGTATTAGGAATACCATAGTAAATAAAAAACTTCGTGTTTTCTTTTGTCACTAGCACATAGTTGTCCATCGCCTGCGCCACCCAACCATCACTGAAGGTGGTGGTGGATTTGGTAATGCCTGTACCGCCAACAGTGTTTGATACCAGAGGTTGGGATTTAATTGGTTCCGATGGCGTTGTGTTATCGTCTTCCCGTTTTTGCATTTCAATCGAATCGAGAAATTGTTCGGCTTCGGTTTGATAGGCTTTGGTGTTGGTGGTTACGGTAACGCTGGTCACTCGTCCATAGCCGGAGATCACATTTAACAGAATTACAGACTGCTGATTTTGCCATGTAAAATTTCCGAAGCCTGATTGCACGGACCAGCCGTCCTGCGTCACCAACTCTGGTGTTGGCTTTACTGTATTCGGATAAGCTTTAGTAACTAACTCATTCCATTCATGATCGAAGTCAGTGGCCAGATTGCCGCTGCTGCTCATACTTTTGTACACGGTAATCATACACCAATCGCCAGTTCGGTTATTGGTGATAGTAAATGTGACTCCAGAGTTAGTGGTTTCTTTTTTCCAACCTTTTGGTATTGCATAAGAGATTATGTCGTAAGTCTCTCTTTGCTGGCTGTAACTTGCTTGCACAGTAAGTATGAGCAGAAGGAATATTAAAAATTTTATTGCGGGGGTTTTCATTTTCCGACCAGTGACCTTAGCACGTTGAAATCAATTATTTTCAAAAGGTCTTCCATGGCTGCACGATGAATGTTTACGCCATCCGTTTCGTAAATATTAAAATTAACGGTAAAAAATTGAGGTGTTGACTTTGGCAAGGTGGCATCGAAATAGGCGGGGTTGGGTTTTACCGCCCACTTGGCGTATTGATGATTAGCATCTACAAAGCCATAGAACCCATTAATTCCCTTCACGTGATCAAGAATGGCAGGTTCATTGAGTATGAGTTCACCAGCTGTTTTAAGAAAGTCATCCACCAAAGGAATAAATCGGGAATAATACGCTACTGCATTTTCCTTTGTTCGCTCTGCCTGTAGTTTGCCTTGTTCTCTCACCGTATTAGCATCCGCTTCATTGAACTTCTTCAGTTGAACATAACTCTCTTCAATGGATTTTAAAAACCTGGTGTATTCAATGTCTGCCGCTTTAATTTTTTTCTGACAAAATGCTTTTACCATGTTGGCATATTCTTTCTTGGTGATGTGAACAAAGGGAGTCTTGTCATCTCTAGAAATCACATAGCGATAATCAAGGGTGGTGTATGTTCCTTGACCCTCTTTCCAATACCAGCCTTTGTCGGTTTTGATTGGTGGCTGGTCTAACAATATAAACCCATCGGCATACAGATTTTCTTCGTAGGGTTGCTCGGGCATAAAGAAGGTATGACCAAACGTAAGCCCAAAGTCATTGGCATACACGGTCAGATGTCCGCCAAAGTGCTTTGACTTCATCTTCTCTTTATTATAAGGACAATCATGCTCAATAAAGTAGAAGTAAGCATAATAATAATTCCCTGCCTTAATATGTTCTGGTAGCCTGGACTGGTTCATATAGGCACCGCCAAAAATTATATCCATCCCTTTTGGGGTGTAGTTTTTTTGAATGGGTTGGATAATGTTGTTTACAATTGATTTTTGTCGTGCCAGATCCGTTGCAGAGATTCCAGATGTGGATCCTCCTATGCCAGGTGTCCAATACCCTGGTTGCTTCAGCAAATCTTCCTTTGTGCAAGGTTGCGCTTTGACAGCGAGTGCCACTATCGTAAAGGCGATGACAGTAAAAAAGGTGCGGCTCGGTAGCATTAAAATGGATAATTTTTCAATTAATAAAATTGCCAGATTATAAAATTCCATCCCTCCCCGAAAAAGGGGATTTTGAAAAAGACTGCGCTTAAAAAAGTAAGGAAGTGAAGGGATCGGTTAGATTTGTAAAGGAATGATAGACTATGCGTGTTATTTTATTATTATCTATTTGTGGCTTTTTATTCGCTAGCCGAGCGATGGTAGCGCAGGATTATCTGAATCGTGACAGTCTATGGCAAGTATTTGCATCATCAAAGCCAGATTCGAACCGGGTAAAACTCTTTATACAATTAGGGCAGCAGTACGAAACCAATAATCCGGATTCGGCCTTGCTACTTTATGAACAAGCCCTTAAACTCAGCGAACAACTTAATTACACCCATGGTATCATCAGCTATTACACGAATGCTACCTATGTCTATAACTTAAAGGGAAGATACGATACATCGCTGGTCTTAAATCTCAAATCGGTGGAGATTGCACAAGCGTTAGGTGATCCAGAACGATTGGGTGCTTGTTTAGGTAACACGGGCGCTTCATACATGAGTTTAAAAGACTATGAAAAGGCGATAGAATACTTTTTACAAACCATTGACATTTATGAAAAGCTTGGTGATCGAAATAAACAGAGTACTATCCACCGCAATCTAGCAGTTGTTTATAGGGAGACTGGGCAATATAAGAAGGCCCGTGAATACGGGGAGCGGGCACTTGCTTTTGCCCGGGAGGAAAATAATATCTTTTCAATCACAGGTTCTTTAATAAATCTGTCGACCGTTTATAGTACTATGGGGCAATGGGATAAATCAATTGCCTTATTGAACGAAGCAAGAGGCCTCGCGATACAAAGTAATAATGATTATTCCATTCTTATTATTGCGTTAAACCTTAATGATGCCTACAACCGAGCTGGAAGGTTCGATGCCACCAAGGCATTTTGTGAGGAAGCGCTGGCGCTTGCTAAAAAATTGGATGATCGCGAATCGTTGGCGATTGCCTTGCGGGGATTGGGCATGCATTATTTTAACACGGGAGATGCTGATAAAGCAGAAGGATTTGCCAGGCAATCGTTAGAACAGGCCAGCAAGTATGATTTTACAGAAGATATAGGCCAAGCGTATTCGCTATTGGCTGAGATATCAATTCTAAAAAAGGAGTTCAAGCAAAATATTTTCTATTCTTTTAAAAGCGACTCCGTACGCAATGTTCTCTTAAATGAATCAATTGCACGAAATATTCAGGAATTGGAAGCAAAGTATGAATCCGAAAAGAAGGAACAACAAATTAATGATCTAAAGCAGGAAGCAGAAATCAAAGATCTTTCCATCCGCCAAAACCGGTTATTGAATTTTATTTTGGTGGGATCACTCGTTTCGGTATTTATCATTGCCTTATTGGCAAGAAGAGCCTATCAACAAAAGAAAAAAATTCTTGAAAGAGATAATTCCCTAAATCAAAGTAGGATTGCCGAACTGGAAAAAGAAAAACAATTGATGGCGAGCGAAGCTGTGATCAAAGGCCAGGATGAAGAGCGCGGCCGGTTAGCAAAAGACCTTCACGATGGATTGGGCGGTTTATTATCAGGTGTTAAATTTTCTCTTACCAATATGAAATCAAATGTAATCTTAGATGCCGACAGTGCCCTTGTTTTTGAGCGTTCCCTCGACATGCTGGATCATTCCATCTCCGAACTAAGACGCGTAGCTCACAACATGATGCCCGAGGTGCTGGTGAAGTTTGGCCTCTCCGAAGCGCTGAAAAGTTATTGCGCCAGCTTAAGTGAGTCGCAACTTTTCAAAATTGATTTTCAGTCTATTGGAATGGAGACTCGATTTTCGTCCAATACAGAAATATTTATCTATAGGATTGTACAAGAACTATTAAATAACGCGGCCAAACACGCAAAGGCAACCCAGGTGTTGGTGCAGTTGGCGCGGCAGAATGATGAAATCAGCATCACTGTAGAAGATGATGGTGTTGGCTTTGATAAGGCCAGTATTAAAAAAGCTACAGGTGCAGGCTGGGCCAACATCCAATCTCGCATAGAATATCTGAAAGGAAAATTGGATGTTCAATCTACTGCAGGTAAAGGAACATCCGTGCATATAACCATTCCAATTTCATGACCCGCGTATTTATAGTGGATGATCACCCCATGGTAATTGAAGGCATTCGTAGCATGCTGCTTCAATTGCCGGATGTAGAAGTGGCTGGTCATGCGATGAATGCCGCCTCCTGCCTGGGCTACTTTGTGAAAAATTCGGCACACGTTATATTATTAGACATTAACCTGCCCGATCAAAGCGGCATAGATGTATGTAAAGAATTACTGAAGCGAGTGCCGGCATTAAAAGTTATTGCCCTTACCAACTTTGATCAGCTCACCTACCTTCAAAACATGAAAGATGCCGGAGCGAAAGGGTACCTTTTAAAGAATTCTTCGCTGACTGAAATTGATAAAGCCATTCAGGCAGTACTCGCTGGCAAAGAGTATTGGTTAGGCAAAGATTCAATTCGTGAGAGCATCCATGAGCACAATCAACCGATGCTAACCCGCAGGGAAATTGAAGTATTAAAATTAATTGCCGAAGGTCTTACCAATCAGGAAATTGCCGATAAACTTTTTGTGAGTGCCAGCACGGTAGACTCGCATCGCAAAAATCTGATTTCGAAACTACAAGCAAAAAATACGGCCGCCCTCGTGCGCACGGCTCTGGAAAGTAAAATCATTTAAAATCAAACATTATGAAAAAGACGGTGCCTTTGATTTTGTTACTCATTCCAATGCTACTCTTCGGCCAGCAAAGTGAAACTTTCGACCTCGCTACTTTCAATCCACCGGCAGGTTGGAAAAGAGAGTCTGTAGATTTTGCCGCTTCGTATTTAATTACCAATAACAAGACAGGCAGTTGGTGCCGTTTGTCAATTTATAAAAGTATAATTAGCAGCGGAGACCCACGCACAGATTTTAAGAGTGAATGGAAAAATATTGCAGAGAAAGAGTTTCAAGGAATTTCTGCTTCTGCTCCTGAAACAATTACCGATGACGGCTGGACAGCAACCTCCTCGGCAGGAAAATATAGTTGGCAAGGTAAGGATGCGTTCTTTTCACTTACCTCTATTTCAGGATATGGCAAAGTAGTTTCGATCACGGCTAACATGAATAGTGAGGAGTACCTGCAGGATGTTCAACGCTTTATGGAGTCCGTTCAACTATTAAAACCAGAAGACTACACGGCTAATATCAAAGGTGATACGAATCAGCAAAATGGAATAGTAAGTAACCAGACTAACGTGCCCGCTGTCTTTTCCGCAAATGAAATGGGTAAGGCCGGTACGCAAGGTATTTCAAAATCAACGACTAACTTCGATGATGGTTGGGTGGCTCAGCCTTTTGCGGATTATGTTAGGGTAACAAAAGGAAACGTATCAGTTTTACTGCACTATGCGATTGAAATCACAGATGAGTTACGTAACTCAGGAGATGTGGAAGGCAACCTGTTTGACCAACTGTTGCAACCGCGCTATACCATTAGCAATATTAAAAAATTTGAAAACGAGCTCTACTGCTATTTCTGCATTCACTTTTATGAGGCTGATGTGGTAGAAAAGTCTACGGGCAAGAAATATTATGCCGGATTCAGGGTGATTACCGAAAGTGGCATTTCGCGTTGCATCGAAATTCTCTCACCGTCTAAACAGGAATTTCAAAGGGAGTTCCCCACCCAGGAAAAAATCGCTGCGTTAATAGGCTATAATAAGTTTGCTGTAACAAAGGCCGATTTACTCGGCACCTGGGAAACGAGTTCAGGTTCCTATATAAACATGTATAATAACTTAACAGGAGCTTATGCCGGAATGAACTCTGCTTCGGCTGCGCATAAGTTTATTTTTAAAAATGACGGCACCTACTTCAGCAATCACAAAGGAGCCTACGGCATGGTAGGTAGTACAACTTTTTTTGATCAGAAGTATAACGGCTCCTTTACAGTAACAGACTGGGACATTTCGGCAACCAAACGGTTTGAAGGCAAGACCGATGTTTTTTGGGCACAGTATGAAGCTGTACGCGGAGGTCGTGTTTTACATCTTACCGATAAAACCGCTTCGGGAATTCGGTATAGTCTGGTCAAGACTGAGTGAGGGAAGAAATTGGAACTTGTGGAAGGATAAACTTGCTCTTCTTTCTACCTTCGCCCCATGGCTGAAAAGAAATTATTCCTGCTGGATGCATATGCACTTATTTACCGCGCACACTTCGCATTCACCAAAAATCCCCGCATCAACTCCAAAGGTCACAACACCTCCGTCCCGTTTGGTTTCACCAATACCTTATTAGAGGTAATTCAAAAGCAAAAGCCTACCCATATTGCGGTAGCGTTTGATACCGCTGCGCCCACCTTTCGGGATGAGATTTTTAAAGAATACAAAGCTACCCGGCAGGAGTCGCCCGAAGATATCCGAAGTGGTATTCCGATCGTAAAAGAAATCATACGTGGTTTTAATATTCCTATTCTGGAATTAGATGGCTTTGAAGCCGATGACATTATCGGCACCATAGCCAAACGTGCAGAGAAAGAAGGCTTTGATGTGTACATGATGACACCCGACAAAGACTTCGGACAATTGGTAAGCGATAAAGTAAAATTGTATAAGCCCGCCTACATGGGCAATAGTGTGGACATTCTCGGCCCGAAAGAAGTTTGCGAAAAATGGGATATTGAAAATGTATCGCAGGTGATTGATATGCTGGGCTTGCAGGGCGATGCTTCGGATAACATTCCCGGCATCCCGGGCATTGGACCAAAAACAGCGGCTGAATTATTAAAGCAATACAAAACCGTTGAAGGAGTTGTTGCGCATGCCAGTGAATTAAAAGGGAAACAAAAGGAACGCGTAGAACAATTTGGTGAGCAGGCTATCCTTTCTAAGAAACTCGCTACGATTGTCATAGATGTAGCGGTGCCGTGGGATGAAGAGGATTTAGTTTATACCGGACCCGATCCGGATAAGTTAAAACCCATTCTGGATGAGTTGGAATTTAAAACCATGGCGCCCCGCATCTTTGGTTTGTTAACAGGCGCACCTGCTCCAGCCACATCAACGCCTTTCACGCAAAAGCCTTCGCAGCTTTCCATGTTTGGCTTGAATGAACCAGTAGCAGAAAATATTGCAGAGAAAAAATCATTGAACTCAAGTAGTGTTTCTTATCAGCAGCTTGAAAACCCCGAAGAGATTCAACATCTGATTCAAAACCTAAAAGAACAAAAGGAATTTTCGTTTGAGGTATTGATAAGCGATGCCGACAATTTTGACTATGACGCTACGGCCCTGGTTATCTCTTATCGTCCGAACGAAGCGTTCTTCGTTCCGCTCACCAGCGAAAAAACAATTGCCGGATTCAGGGAAGTATTCGAACAGGAGGGCATCAAAAAAGCAGGTCACAATATCAAAACCTTTATCCTGGCGCTGCGCAAACTAGACATCCATGTGCGGGGAACATTGTTTGATACCATGCTGGCGCATTACCTTATTGAACCCGAAGCCTCGCATGATCTCGGAATTTTATGCGCCCAATACCTCGACTATCAATTAACTTCCGACTCCACTTCAAAAGTCGAACATTATTGTGAGCGGGTGGATCACGCCCTTCAGTTAAAACAAGTACTTCAAAAAGAATTAGAGCACAAAGGCCAATGGCGCCTGCTGCACGATGTTGAAATGCCGCTGGTAACAGTACTTGCGCAGATGGAATTTGAAGGCGTAAGCATTGATGAAGAAACGCTGAAGTGGATGAGCGATGCGCTGAGAACGGACAGTCACAAAGTGCAGAAAGAGATTTTTGAAATTGCCGGAACGGAATTCAATATTGCATCCCCCAAGCAACTCGGTGAAATATTATTCGACCGGATGAAACTGCTGGACAAGGCCAAGAAAACCAAGACTGGTCAGTATGCTACGGGCGAAGAAGTGTTAATTAAACTGGCGGATGAACATGAGATTGTAAAAAAGATTCTTGACTTCCGGGAATATGAAAAACTTCGCTCTACCTACGTAGATGCGTTGCCGAAAATGGTGAGCAAGTTTGATCATCGGATTCATACGGATTACAGACAAGCTGTAGCAGCAACCGGTAGATTGAGTTCCAATAATCCCAATCTTCAGAACATTCCTATACGCACGGAGAAAGGAAGACAGATCCGCGGTGCGTTTGTTCCCCGCAGTAAAGATTATCTTTTCATGTCTGCCGATTATTCGCAGATTGAATTGCGCATAGCAGCCTCGTTTGCCAAAGATGAAACCATGATCGAAGCGTTTCGCAACAAGCGCGATATTCACGCGACTACGGCAGCGAAAGTATTTAAGGTTGCGTTGGAAAAAGTAACCCCGGACATGAGACGCAAAGCCAAAGAGGTAAACTTTGGAATTTTGTACGGCAGCACGGCCTTTGGTCTTTCACAAAACCTGGGCATCTCGCGCACGGAAGGCGGAGAGATTATCGATGCATACTTCAAAGAGTTCTCGGCCATCAAGCGTTACATGGACGACTCCATCAACTTTGCGCGTGAGAAAGAATATGTAGAAACCATTTTAGGTCGCAGGCGCTACCTGCGCGATATCAATTCACGCAACATTACCACACGTGGTTTTGCCGAACGCAATGCCATCAACGCACCCATTCAGGGTAGCGCTGCCGACATTATCAAAATTGCTATGATCCTAATTCAAAAATGGCTGGAGCGTGAGAAACTCAAAACCAAGATGACCATGCAGGTGCATGATGAATTGGTGTTTGATCTTCATCAAGACGAGCAGGACATTGTGAAACCCAAAGTGATAGAGCTAATGAAGTCGGCCGTAATTCTGGAAGTGCCCATGGAAGTGGAAGTAGGCATTGGTAAGAACTGGCTGAAGGCGCATTGAAACTGTAAGACCTCATATTATTTTATTGTTTCGCGGTCCCAGTTCGTCATCATATCGGCAACACTTTTATCGGTTATCGTCAATAGAAAAGCAATCAATTGTTCATCCGTTAACATTTTCTTTTCGCGTTTAAAGCCATCCCAAAGTTGGCGGCCAACTTTTTTGCCTCCGGCATCATAGATACTGCCCGCAGCAGCATGCCAACGTGATTGGTACCAGCCATAATTTTTTGGATGCTGCTGACCAATTTCATTGTAGCGCGCTTCAAGATCCTGCAGACTCGTGTAAGTAAATTCTTTCGTTCCACCGGCTATCACCATGCGTGGGAAAAGAGTTAGTGCAGGTAATGATTCAGGTTCATTTTCGGCTAAGTAGGCGTGTAGAAGAATATTCGTGTACAACTCACTCATCCATTTTCGTTGCATGTTCAGTCCGCCCTGAAATTGAAAGGCGTGTCCCAGTTCATGAAGAGCAAGCAAATCAAAAAAAGCTTGCATACTAACCTGACTCTTTTCGTTTTTGTACACAGTTTGAATCTGTTCTCTAAAATCGGGTGGCAATTGCTCCAGCGGGGGTAAAAAACTTTTCCAGAATGGATTGTCTTCGGCAGCGACAATCAAAGTTTTATCATCATTGTAATGCGGCATTCCATACACCGGAAACGAAGTGTAAGTGCTCCAGTCGGCAGCGGTAAGCACCAATAAAATTACATCGGGTTTGAAACCCAATAATTGTTGATAATACATGCTCGCGTTGTCAACCCGAGTGGCAATGGTGTTGGCCCGTGGTTCATTTCCCGGGCTGCAATAAACCTTAGCAGCATGATTTTTTAATTCCACGAGCGTATCAAATGATTGACCCGTTGCAGAATGAAACAGCGATAAAGCGATTACAAGAGAAGGGAAGATCTTTTTCATGGCTTCTAAAATTTTTAAACAAATCTCGAAGCTTCTAACGGAGGGTACTAGTATAAATACGACAACTATAAGCGCAATCCTGCCTGCAAACGCACGGGAGTACTCTCCAATTCTTTTTCAATGATGCCCGGGGTTACACCACCAAACTGTTTGAAGTCGCGGATGAAATGCATTTGATCAAAATAGCCACAGTCATGAGCGATGGCTGTCCAGCTGAGCTGAGGAAAATTTTCGCGCAGTCGATACGCTTTGGAAAAGCGAACGAGCCGGGCAAATAATTTTGGTGGCAGGCCAATGCGTTCTTTGCTCACCCGTTCAAACTGGCGCAGGCTTAAGCAGGCCAGGGAGGCCATGCGTTCGATGGGTACATTTCCGTTGAGCCGCAACAGCTCCATCATAGCCCTATCAAATGGCAGTATACGTTTCAGTACTTTCTGTTTTTGAAGCAGAAATTTTTCAATCACATCTTTTATGGCGTCAAAGGTTGCGGCCTCCTGCAGTTGATTATTCAAGGAGTGCATCTCGCTTCCAAACACATCGTCTGCATCATAACTTTCGTCAATCATTTCTGACATGGCGATGCCCAGCAAACGATGTAAACCACCCGGATGAAAACCTACCCGCACAGCCTTATGACTTTTGTTGATATCCAACAAAACCCGGGTAACCTGCGGCCCCACGACCACACTTCGTGGCTGCACGGTAAAATCAGCATCGCCATACTTTTGCACGCGGATGCGATCGTTGATGTAAAAAAATAATGAGTTCTGAGGGGTAGGCGGGTACGGACAAATAACAGGACCAGCATGCACATCCACCTCGGCATGGATTACCATGATGCAGTTGACAAATTCCTGCAACAATACGTGCGGTGTATAAAACTTCGATTCCAAAGGATAAATCTTTTAAGGAAGGTACGAAATCAATACGCTACATTTCCTTTGCCGCTTTAGTATTATTTTCTGGTCTTGAAAAAGATTGGTATTTTAGGTTGAGAATAAGGGTATATAGGACACTCTGTGTCCGATATACAAATGGTTAGCACCAATGTTTTTAAAATGAGATTAGTCATACTACTCGGGACACTATTTTTGACCATTTCGGCATTTGGACAAAATCGAAAGGATTGGACGCAACTTGACTTTTTAAACAAAGACAGTGAATATCCATTCGTGACCGAGAACGATATTTCAGGACTGTGTTTCATCATCCTTTCCAACAACTTCGACTATTATAAAAATCCAATAATTATTAGGTCAACAGGCAATAAAGAAATTGTTCGAATAGAATTCATTGATTCATTAGGAATGACTACAACGTTTAAAGGACAATCATACCGACAATTTGATAATAAGAACCCTTTTAAGCCCTGGTTATTCTTGGACAATTCAGACTATTTTCGACTTGCATTTGAGTGCGTTGACTCGACCGGTACTCATTATAAAGTTAGAATCAATGAAAAAGAGTTAGTATCAATAAATAAAAACAACAAGGACTTCAAAAAACAAGAAACTAGTGATTTTGTAAATGACTGGACTTCTCTTGGTTGTGACTTTGATAGGTCAACAAATCCATTAAGAGAAACTCCGAATGGAAAGATTATTAAACACGCAGACCAGAAAGACTATAAAATATGGAACGGAGAATCGATTGAAGTCAATAGAGAGTGGATTAAAGTCAAGACATTAAAAAATGAAATCGGCTGGATTAGGTGGAGAAGTGGAAGTAAAGTATTGATAAGAATGTATTTTGCGTGTTAAATAAGCTGATTGTAAAAAACACTGCTGCTAACAATATCTATTTGCTACAGCAATCCTTTAGCGATGCCTTGCAATTTTAGTTTATTAATTTATTTTCATGGCTCGGTAGCATGCAGCAGTTCGGGACAAAAAAAGATTTAGCTTACTCAGAGCTCTTGGCTTTTGTTCCTGAACCGTGTATGTTTATGCACGCACATTAGCATTGTATTTCTAATCGAATAATACTATGATTTTACCTCGTAACATTTATCTTTTTATACTTACTTTAATCGTAGCTGTTACGTTTTGGAAATGCAAGCCAGATCAATCTACAAGTACCTATCAAAAGTATCATGACACCACCGTTAAAGTATATGGTCCTTATATAACCGTCAAACTTCCTATCAGTAAAGGAGTAAAGCTGGGTAATCCCATTCAAATTGCTTTAGGCCCTAACGAGTTGATGTATGCCATGAATCAGACGGGTGAAGTATACACGCTGCATGATTCTAATGGAGATGGGTTGGAAGACAGTACCGCATTATACTGTAATGTGAATGAACTTGGACTGCGCTCACCCGCTGGCTTTACGTATCGGGGTGATACAATTTATATAGGAACGGCTCAGCAGATCAGGGCCTTCCTGGATTTCAATCATGATGGCAAGGCAGATACGAGTTGGATGTTCTACGATAAAATACCCCACAGTGAACATCCCTATGAGTGGACCAGCGGCTTGCAATTCGGACCGGATGGTTGGCTTTATGTTGCGCTCACCACCGATTCATGGAATGCAGGGGCTGCACCAGATCCGGATGGACTTCGCGGCAGCATCATTCGAATCTCCCCCGATGGAAAGAAATCTGAAAAAGTGGCGAGTGGGATTCGATCCGTATCGGGTATGGCCTTTAACTCGCATGATGATTTATTTTTTATTGACAATGAAGGCGGTGGAAATCCAACCGAGGAATTGAATCGTTTGGAATTGTATTCGTTCTATGGACATAATAAGAAAAAGTATCCTGCCGATTCGGGTAAGGTGAAAAAACCGGATTTCAGTTTGATATCAGAAGTCGCACCATCATCCATTGAGTTTAATAAAGTGAACAATGCCTTTGGTGGCACGGGCGGTGATCTCTTTGTTTCTTATTATGGCCCCGGAGAACGCTGGACTCGCGGTGCTGTGGGCAGGGTTGTATTAACCCGTCAACCTGATAGTACCTATCAGTTTGTGGAATACACGATTGCCGATGCTCCAAAAATATCTGATCTCGCTTTTGGTAAAGATGGCAATCTATACCTGGCTCATCATGGCCAAGCTGACTATTGGTATAATGCAATTTTTAAAGAGCAGGGTGGATTCTACAAGCTTATTTATGACTCAACCAGTTTGGCTAAAGGAAATTATACCCGACCCAAAGAGGGCATCATGTTCTCTCAAAATTCAGTTGAAATGGGAAAACAATTATTCGCTGATACCGGATGTTTGGGTTGCCATCAGGTAGATGGCAAGACGGAATTATTAGGGCCGAACCTGAAGGACCTTGCTAAAAATTTTTCAAGGGCAGAAATTCTCGAAGCGATAGAATATCCATCCAAACAAATAAAGCCTACTATGGGTGGTGTGCGTATCACTAAAAAAGATGGATCGATATTATTGGGTCGGGTTATTAATTCTGAAAAAGAACAGTTGGAGTTTATGGTTGTTGGCAATCAGGTAATCAATGTAAAGAAGAGCGAAATAGAAAAAATGGTGGACGAAACAAAATCGCTCATGTTCGCAAATTTACTTTCGGGCATGACTGACCAAAAGCGTGAGGCCTTGCTGGATTTTCTGATGAGTTTAAGTGAGACCCAGTAAACGCCTGCAATTCGGTTAGACTACGATGACATTAAACCTGAGCATGTTAAATGCAAAACAAGGTAGAAACATTTTATCCAAAGAGTCGACAGGAATGGAGAGAATGGTTGCAAAAAAATCATATTAAAAAGCAATCGGTTTGGCTTATTTATTATAAGAAAAAGTCAGCTATTCCAACAGTCACTTACAGCGAAGCCGTAGACGAAGCGTTGTGTTTTGGCTGGATAGATAGTAAAACAAAACCCATGACCGAAGATGCCTTCATGCAGTTTTTTAGCAAAAGAAAAGCAAAAAGTGTTTGGTCAAGAATAAATAAGGAAAAGATTCAGCGACTTATTGAGGCCGGTTTGATGACACAGGCCGGTTACGATATTATAGAAACGGCTAAAGAAAACGGCTCGTGGACAATTCTAGATGACGCGGAGGCCCTTGTCATTCCCGCTGATCTTGAAAATCAATTTCAAAAACGAACCAATGCAAAAAATTACTTTTTGAGTTTAAGCAGATCGGATAAGCGGAATATTTTACAATGGCTAGTGCTGGCCAAAAGACAAGAAACAAGACAAAAAAGAATTGAGGAGATAGTTGAACTGGCAGACAACAATCAGAAGCCAAAACAATTTCGGGGTAAGAAGAGCGAGAGTTAAAATATCTTAAGAACCCTGCTTTGCTTTCCGGATCCTCTTCGGTCCATACCACAACCAAAATCCTGTGATGGATAAAAACAGCAGGCCGAACCCAATGTAATTGGTATAAATAAGTTTGAAGAACTCGTTAATGATAGAACCATCGTGAATATGCTCAATCCAATCGGCATGGCGTTGGGCTACAGACAAAGTCTTGCCGGTAGCAGCATCCACCTGCGCTTCCCAATAACCATTTGTAAATAATACTTTGATGATTCCTTTATCAAAACGCACATCCAGACGATCGATGGAATTTTCTTCGTTCGTAACCGAATCAATAGCTTTCAATGCAGACTGAGAAATTCTTTCAAAACTTACCCACTTTGTAACATCCAATGTGCCGCCTTTTAATGTTGCAGGTTGTAATAACTCTACATTTTTCTTCCAGCCCAGCATCACACCAGTAATACTGGTAACTAGCATAAATAAGGCGACACTGATGCCTATCCATTTGTGAATGGATCGGAATTGACGAAGACGATGAACTAAGTTTTGTATGATCATATGTTCTAGTTTCAATCAGCTCTGGTTGTTAAAATTTAATTCTTACTGTTCCAATAAAATTTCGTCCCGGAGCACTAGTCCCGGAAGAATATGACCTGTAACGTTTATCAAAAATATTTTCAAGACCAGCATCCAATGATAAATAATCAGTGAACTTGTACGACCCCTTTAAGTTGAAGGTTGTCCACGATGGTGCATACGGGTTTCCGTTTTCATCTTTGGCATATAAATGAGAATCCGCACGCTCGCTCAGTGCTAAATCATCATAGCCAATTGTGCCGTTGTAATTTGTGTATAATACGAGTTGATACCTTGGCTTTTTAAATGTCAGTTGCGTGGAACCAAAGAGTGGTGCCACATGGGTGGGCGAGTAGTAGTTGCCATCTTCCGGTGACTTCTCTTTTCCCTTTTGATAATTGATCAGGGTAGAAAATTTTAGATCTGAAGTTAAATCGATGGCAAGTGAAGCCTGAATACCCCACACGGTTACGTCACTGATGTTTTGTAAGGCGAGCACCTGGCTTAACGTTCCATCGTAGTCGATGCTATCCTGACCATTAAACGTGTACGGACCACGCACGATGGCGTTGGTAAGTTTTGTATAAAACGCGGAGGCATCCAACGTAATTGAGTTATTTAATTTTCCTGCAAAACCAATCTCTGCATTGTAAGCATATTCTGGTTTCAATTCGGGATTGGGAACCACCGCAAAACCAGGTTGCGAGTCGAATACTTTACCGATGTCATCCACGTTGGGGGCACGAAACCCGGTCGATAGATTGGAATAAAGTTTCCACGATGACGTTGGGTTAAACACTACACCTGCACTCCAGTTAAGAGCATCATTTTTCAACGTAGCTTCAGAAAACGGGAAATCAAAAAATGTTAAATCGTAAGCAGCCTGCGTGTACACATAATTGTATCGGGTACTTGCATTGATAAGCCATTGATCATTGAGTTTATGTCGCAGACTGGCATACACGGCTGTGGATTGCCATTCAGAGCCATCCGGATAGCGCGTGGAAACGGGATAGAGTGCTCCCGTAACAATATCTCTGCGTTGAGCTGTTGAGCCAATCTGATTGTTGACATATTCCGCTCCATAGAATAGGGTAGACTTCGTACTCAATTGTTTGTCGAGGTCAACGTTTAGCGATAACGCTTTAACATTTTCAAAGCGTTCGGTCATGCGATTGCGATCAATGCCGGTAAAGTTGCGGTTATGCCGGCTTTCAGAATAATCCTGATATCCGGCAGTCAATTTCAGTTGATCAAAAAGTTTTGTGCTTTTTATATAGCTCATGGTTAACGCATGCATCATCCATATTTGCGGTCCGTAATACCATTCGGCACTGGTAAATACGTAAGAACTATTTTTAAGAATCAATCGGTCATAACGTGGCACATTGGAAGTTTCAGAAAAATGAAAACCATAATCAAAATCTAAATGTGCATTTGGCTTAAAGCGGATTTTTTGCATCAGGTTAAGTTGGTCAAAACCCGTTGCTACCTGCACATTGTGATTGGGATTGGTAACTGCGATGTCGTTGCCGTTTTCATCGCGCACCTGATAATCGGGCCGGGTATATTCTTCAGGCCCATGCGATCCCATTTTTAAATCATCATAATCAGCATAAGTAATGCTGGTAGTAAAGGCCCATTTTTTTAAAGCAATGTTGAAATCAACATGACCGGTTTTTTCTGTATTGGCTGATGAATAACGACCGAAGGCGTTTCCGCTTAATGTAGTTTTATCACTGGATGAAAATGCAGGTCGCAACGTATGGAAGTCCATTACTCCACCAATGGCATCACTGCCATACATTACTGAACCCGGACCAAAAATTACTTCGGTCTCTTCAACCGCATTGGCATCGAAGGAAATTACGTTTTGCAGATTTCCGCTTCGAAAAATAGCATTGTTCATACGCACACCATCTACGACCAATAGAATCCGGTTGGTAGCAAAGCCGCGGATCATGGGGCTGCCACCGCCCAACTGACTTTTTTGAATGAATACCTGGCCAGAAAGCGCCAGCATATCAGCACTGGTTTGTGGATTTTGTAATTGAATCAATTCCGGAGAAATCTTGGTTACCCGACTGGAAATTTCCCGCACGTTTTGTTCCCACCGATTGGCCGAAACAACAACCTCCTCCAGGATGGAGGTCTTGGTTGTGTCTTTCACTTCTTGTGCAAAGAGAGGAAAGCAAAATAGATACAATAGAAATATAGTATAGAAAGATTTCATCTTTTAAAATGAGATGTAATAGATTAATCAATCAGCACATAGCCTGACAACAGAAATGTCAGTATAGTGAGCCAAAGATCGATTGAGCAGGATGAAATCAGCTTCGTGGTGGTGGTGAGTCAATCAGCCGGGCAAAGGCGAGATAGGATTGTGTGTATTTTGTTGCATGAATGAGTGCGACCGAACTATTGACAGGAAGTTGATTTTCGGTTGGAAGAAAAATCAACGTCAGTAATTGCACCAATTGAGACGGCACCGGCTTTTTGTCGTTGGTAGATCGCTTAACAATTTCATCCAGAAACGAAAGCAAATTATCTTCCGCTTCATCGTGAATTGCATAGACAAGTACTTTGTCTTTCTGAATAATCAGACGTGCAATGTCATACATCTTTCCGTTCAACCTTACTTCATGATCGTCAACTTTTGCTTTTTGATATTCTTCGGTAGTTAGGGTGAGCAGGGTTAGCTGGTCATCTGGAAGATGGTTTAGTTGCTCCCGCATTTCTATGCGAATAGCGGTAAGGCGCGCTATAAAATAGACATAACAACCCGATACCTGTATGAGTAGTATCCCCAGAAACAATATGCACAGCGACCTTTTCACGACCGTCCAAGTTAAGTAAAACTTAGGTGGCTTAAGTAAAATTATTTGAATGGAAAGAAGAGTGGGCGGCTGGAGGCTACGACCGGATTACCGGATCCTAATCGAGGAGTTGAGAAATTTTTCAGCGGCCTTGCGATGGGCTTTTAATTTTTCCGGGGGCATCTTCTTAGCCAGGTTGGCAATCATACTCATGCGCGGATTTTTCAGGAAGAGTTCCTTATGATTATCAATATAACGCCAATACAGACCATCCCACACTTCACACCAGGGACCTTTTGTGTAGTCACTCATTTTCAAAATGTAATTGCTACCGGAAACAAAGGGCTTGGTAGTCATCAGGCCGCCATCGGCATATTGAGTCATGCCATAGATGTTGGGCACCATCACCCAATCATAAGCATCGATAAATAATTCCATAAACCATTGATGAACTTCGTCAGGATCGAATTCACACAAGTGCATAAAATTTCCCAACACCATCAATCGCTCAATGTGATGGCAATAGCCAGATTGAAGAACTTTTTTTATGGTTTGATCAATGGGTTCAATACCCGTTGTGCCATCATAAAAAGATGCCGGAATTTTGCGTGTAAAACGCCAGTAATTTGTGGTTCGCTGTTTTACGCCTTCGCGGACATAGACAGCCCGGATAAATTCGCGCCAGCCTATAATCTGACGTACAAACCCCTCAAGACTGTTAAGCGGGAATTTTAATTTCTTATGAAGCTCAAAAGTTTTGTCGAGTATTTGTTGTGGCGTTAGTAATCCAATATTTAGGGCAGGGGTAAGTACAGAATGAAAAAGAACAGTTTCATTTTTCAGGATGGCATCTTCGTAGGCACCAAAGTCTTTCATGCGATGAAGTAAAAAATCCTCCAACACTTTTTCGGCCTCCGCATAGGTGGTGGGATAACTAAAAGCATTTATATCTCCATAGTTCCTGGTGAAATTCTTCTCAACGTACTGCACTGCTTCTTCAACAAATTTATTTTTAGAAGGGGTATAAACTTCAGGAAGTCTCAATCCTTTGGGCGCTTTTTTGCGATTGTCAGCATCAAAACTCCATTGCCCGCCTACAGGTTCTCCGTCCTCAACTAAGATATCTAATCGCTTGCGCTGCTTGATATAAAAATTGGCCATCAGGTATTTTTTCTCTTTGGCAAAGAGTGTAGTCAGTTCTTCCTGAGTCGTCAGAAAATTGGGTGTAGAATATTTTTTAATTTCTAAGCCATTGATCTTTGTATACCGGGTAATTCTGCGCTCCAGCAAATAATCGGTTGTGTCTGTATAATGAATGGCGGTTACTCCATCCTTTTTTAACATGGCAAAGACTTTTTTTAGAGCCGAATTCTTAGCCTCAACATACGTTACATCAATCCCTTGTTTCTCAAGGTAAGATTGATATGCCTTCATGGAAGCCCTGTGTAAAACAAGTTTTTGCTTATGAAATTTATATTGATTAAAAAATAACGAATCTTCGATCAGGACTACACGCCCACCCTTGGTAGTTGACTCATTGATTTTGAAGAGTTGAATTGGAAAAATTAATGTAATGGTCATAGTATGATAAAACAAGGTAGCTGCTTAAAGGTTATTTGCTTTTGCATGGGCTTTAAAATCAATAAATGTTAGTTAGATCAAGCATATTGCTTTGCAAAATTTTTAGGTTTACATTTCATGTGTCTAATTCTTATTTATGAATTACCGAGTCATTTTACTCATTTTTTTACTTGCAAGCTGTATTCCAGGTGAGCCACTTGAGAATAAAGTGGTAGAGGGCTACGTACCTGTTTATGGCAGTAAAGCTTCTGCAGAAATTAAACTTCTGGGATCCAGACCAGTTAAAAATCCAGGTAAAATTTATACGTACAACCATTTTTTGCTTATAAATGAATTGAATCAGGGAATTCATATTTTCGATAATTCAAATCCTGCGCAACCAAACCCGATTGGATTTATTGAAGTGATTGGCAATACAGATATGGCCATTCGCAATAACATACTGTATGCTGACCACATGGGAAGTCTGGCTGCGCTAAAATCAGATAACTTTTCTGCAGTAGAACAAGTAGGCCGTTTGCCAATTAGTAATTGGTTATTAGGTGTTCCACCTCCATCCCAAAATTATTTTGAATGTATCCAACCGGAGATGGGATTTGTTATTGGTTGGAAAAAACAATCGCTTCATAACCCCGCTTGCTATGCGTTTTAGAATTGGAATATTTTTGCTCTTTCTTCTTTCCTGCACCGAAAGTGATGTAAATACAACCAGTCAGGGTACAGGTGGATCGCTTACCCGCTTTGCAATTAATGATTCATTACTGTACATAGTTTCCGGGTTTGAGATCAGTATTTTTGATATTAGCGCGAATAATTTTAGTCAGGTTAATAAAATTACCATTGGTTTTGGACTTGAAACGATACAGGCAAAAGGCGGGTATCTTTATTTGGGCGCACGGGATGCCATGTACATTTATTCCCTTTCCAATCCAGTTGATCCACAGTTTATTTTCAGGTACTCACACATCGTATCGTGCGATCCTGTTGTTGTGCAGGGTAACCGCGCTTATGTTACGCTAAGATCCGGTAACGTATGCAATGAGGGGACCAATACACTTGAAATTATAGATATAACTAACCCGACTAATCCAACTCTCCTAACTCAATATCCTATGACATCCCCGGGCGGACTTGGTATTTATGGAGATTGCCTGTTTGTATGTGAAGGAACAGCAGGATTAAAAATGCTAAATGTAGGTGATGATCAAGTTACTCTTGTAAATGAGATCAGTAATCAACATGCCTATGATGTAATTGTTAAAGATGGATCCTTCATAATGACTGGGGAAGATGGCATCTTTCAATATCACTTCAATTGTGCCACAAACGAAATTCAATTAATAAGCTCCATTCCTGTACAGCGTGCGGAGTTATAGATTATTTTTTATTTTTTGGTTGACCTTTTATGATGGCTTTAGTCAAGTTAAACTTGATTCTCTCAAGCAGGAGGTTCATCATATTATCAAATGGAGTCCTTTCCATGTTTTAAATTTTTATCCAACACTTCAATTTGCGTATGAATTGCAGTGGCATCCTCGCTTTTCTCTTCAGGGCGATATCGGTTATATGTTAAACCTTGATAATTCCGATGTGCAATTTATTGATAAGCGTGGAGTAAAGTTAAAAACTGAGGTTCGCTATTATTTAGAGGATAATTCCAGAGCATTGTTGCATTATTTTTCAGCAGAACCTTATCAGCATATTATAAATTTTGATAGACGCGAGACAAAAACAGAGTGCTTTGATATCGAATGCATGATTTTCTACTCAAAGCAATATTTTTATAAAGTAAGGTACCGCGAATCGGGGTTCTCGCTAAAGTATGGAATTATGCGTGAACGAAGACGGATTGTCTTTGATATTAATTATGGATTAACGTTACGTTTTGTGAACTATAAGAAACCCGACATTCCCACTGGATTTAATGAGTTTGATAATGTGAGTTGGTTTTCAATACCTAATGAACGCAAACGGGTTACAGTAGGACCAGCCTTAGGGTTACGAATAGGGTATCGAATAAAATAAGAAAGCCCCTGTTAAGAGGCTTTCTAATAAGTGATATCTGTAATTATTTAACTCCGGGCAATCCGGCTTGCGGACTCACCTGATCTTTTTCAAACGAAGGCGCCTTTCTGACAGTTGGATAAACTTCATCCAACGTGTTGCCATCATAGAGGCGGCCATTTTTCATTACCTTATTAACTGTGTTAGTATTGCGAATGTTGGTCAATGGGTTTTGATCTAAGATGATCAGATCGGCCAGCTTGCCGGCTTCGATACTTCCTACATCCCCATCCAATCCAATAGCTGTAGCACCTTGTATCGTGGCAACCTTCAATGCATTGTGTGTGCTCATGCCACCCGAAGCAATGCTCCACAATTCCCAATGATAACCCAGCCCTTGTAACTGACCGTGCGATCCCACTCCAGCATTACCGCCCGCTTTCACCAGGTCGTTTACAAAACGCGCATGATCTTCAAATACGTGTTCCTCTTTCATAAACCATCCTGGCCTTCTGCGCGATTTGGAGTCTAGTTCGGATTTGGCAGTGAAGTGATTCAGTTTGGGATCACCGTTAACATTTTCTGTTGCATAATAAAAATTCTCAGCCCATGGTCCGCCATACGCCACCAGTAACGTAGGTGTGTAGGTCATTTTCGATTGTGCTACTGCGGTAGTAAAATCTTTATACAACGGATAGATCGGGAAAGCATGTTCATGACCCGGATAACCATCAATCAGGTTGGTCAGGTTAAGTTTGAAATCCAAACCGCCTTCAGTTGTTGGCATCAGTTGTTGTTCTTTCGCTGCTTGTATAATCCATTGGCGATGTTGACGATTGCCGGTGAGATACATCTTGATCGTTTTGGTGTTATAATATTCTGAATATTGTTTCAACACATCTTTCGCCTGATCCGCATCTTTCAGATTATACATCCAAAAACCAACTCCCGGCCCGGTAGAATAAACGCGCGGACCAACGATCTCTCCGGTCTCAACCATGTCGCTATAGGTTAATACATCGGTTGTAGCCGTTTGCGGATCACGTGTTGTAGTTACGCCATACGCAAGGTTCGCAGCATACACCCACACCTGCGATTTGTGGATGCCCCAGGCCGGCCACATGTGTGCATGCGTATCTACAAAACCCGGAATAATTGTCTTTCCACTCAAGTCCATTTTTTTAACAGAACCATCAACTGAAATAGAACCTGCTGCACCTACTTGCTTGATGCGTGCGTTCTCAATCAACACATCACCACGTTCAATTACCTCATCGCCTTTCATGGAAATAATGCGGGCGTTTTGCAAAAGAATTTTTCCTGATGGAATGTCTTTCTTAACTGTAACCTTAACCTTGAGTTCTGCTGGCTTGTAACCTTCATCCTTTTTCTTATCATCTTTAGCGGCATCCTTCTTATCATCTTCTTTCTTGTCGTCTTCTTTTTTCTCTTCCTTTGCCTTTTCATCTTTAGCTTTTTCTTCAAGTGCTTTCTTCTTCTTTAATTCTTCTTCCTTTGCTTTTGCATCATCGATGTTATAAGTAAAGAATGCATTGCCTAACGAATAGTAAACGTTTTTGCCATTACTGCTCCAGCTTGGAAATTCGCCTCCGATTTTGGTGAGCTTACGCGCGGGGAATGCGGAGTTTGCAGGATCAGCCACCGAAATCTTGGGAACCTCACCACCAATTTTTGGAATAGTAACAACATAGACATCATTGTTAATTTTAGCGAGTGCCTGATCGCCTTCCGGAGCAATCAGTATAACAGCCGCATTCGAAGGTTCGCGTTGAGGTTCTGTTGCAGACTCCACCAACATGCAATGGTTTTCGTCAGCTATGGTACCATAGGTCATAATACCTGTTACTTTCAGGTGCGATTTTTCATCCGTGCCGTCCCATCGAATAGATACCAATCCTTTTTGGCCACCATATAAATAAATACGATCGCCAGTTTTTGTAAAATGTGGATTACCCCGCCCTTTTGACTTCGCTATAAAATTTACTGCACCGCCATCACCACTGATCCAGGCAATATCTTCCTGACTCGCGAAGGCATAAGGACCATCACTCTCTTTAAAGTTATGAGCCGTACCTCGCATAAACACAATCTTATTACCCGACCAGGCCGGTTCGCTGTAAAAAGAAGCGCTTGATGTCAGTTTAACAGGCTTCGCACCTTTTAATTTGAAATTGATTTTATAAAGATGACCGCCATTGTTTTCCCACGTTACCCAAGCCAGTTGAGATCCATCGGCATTCCACGCAGGTTGTGCTTCCGTAAAATTATTGGTAGTTATTCTTTTTGGTGTGCCGGATGGCAGATCTATCGTGTATAGTCTGTTCAACGCAGTAAAGGCAAGTTGTTTACCATCGGGCGATACTACCCCATCGCGAATCTGCGTGACGATCATATCCTTATCATCTTTGATCGGATATTTAAAATCTACGAGCGGGCCTAATAATAATTCTGTATCTATTTCAAAAGGAATATTAACCGCTGTTCCACCGGCTACCGGAATGCTATAAAACTTTCCACCGTAGGAAGCAATAACATTTTTGCTATCCGGAGTAAATGACATAGCAGGCAACACGCCCATAGGCGCAATGGATTCTTGTTCATCACGCTGCACAGGATACGCCAGCCATTTTTCGTCTCCCGAATTTAAATCACGAATGATTAAACCAGTTTGATCGTTATGTCGTGAGCCATACACCAGCCATTTTCCATCGGGCGAAAGCGTAGGCGTAAAGGCAGAACCATAGCGAGCTGTTTCAGTTTCGGTCTCACCAGTTTCACGGTCGTAAATAGCTAATTGATATTGCGGAAGCTGTGCATTGTAATTCCAGGCTGCATTGCGTTGTGAATACCAGAGATAACGACCATCAGGACCAAAAGCGGGCTCAACTGTCTTCAGGTTATCAGGCTTGCTGATTAATTGGGCACCTGAGCCACCTTCTTTATGAAACATCCATAATTTTAAATTCCGCGTACCACGCGATCCGATAATATAATTGCCATCGGGGGTCCACTCAGCCGATTGATAGTGTTCAACATTTCCCTTCGTTACCTGTAAGGAATCTTTTTTATCGAGGGTAAACCACCAGATATTCTCTCCGCCATTGCGATCGGAAACAAATAATAGCTTGGTGCCATCGGGACTGAATTTTGGATGCGAGTCGAAAGACATTCCAGATGTGAATTGAACCGGTTTGCCTCCGGTAATTGGCATGGTAAAAATGTCGCCAAGAAAATCGAAGGCAATGGTTTTACCATCGGGACTTACATCCAGGCTCATCCAGGTGCCTTCATTGGTTTTTATAGGCACGCGTCTGCCAACTTCCAGTGGTAAGTCCTTTTTCTTTTTGGTGTCTTTTTTTACAGTGTCAGCCTTCTCTTCTTTCTTGGGTTCCTGAGCAAAGGTTTGGATGCTCCATAACAAGAGCATGGCGCAAATTGGGGGATAGAATTTATTCATGGGGGTTGTAGTTAAGCAGTCCTTAGTTACCGCTTCAAGGTATAAAAGGTTACTGAATTTTTATGGATGGCAAAAAGGAAGGATCGATTCCATTAATTTTCTGTTCCTGCAAATCTGAGATCGCGGGTCAATGCCCGCGATGACAGGATTACTTTTAAGCAGCCCCGATATATTTTGTGGAAAATGCCGGATGAATGTAGTCTATCGCAAATTCAATTGTTTTCTAATCACCTTTTTATCGATCCATTGCAACAACAGAATGAAGGCAATACCAAACAATACCAAACCGTAGTATTCAGATATAAATGTGAACACACCGGTAGTCCAATTAACTTCTGTTATGGCTAAGGCTACAATCAGGGCTATAACAGTAAGAAAAATGCCAGCTGCAATCCACCAGAAATCTTTTCGTTCTTCCTTTTTTTCAATGAGTGCAATAATCCTATCGGCAAAGGGAAGCGATACGTGAAAGTCGGGTTCTTTCTTTAAGTAATTAAAAACACGATGGTAAGCATGCGCATCATCCGAATCATGATTTCTTAAGCCTTGTTCAATCTGATCTTGTAACTCTTCTTCGTGTTTCATAAAACTTCCTCTTTGCCAAGATACTGCTTTACTTTTTCTTTCAATACTTTTCGGGCCCGGAATAAATAATTTTTAACGGTTCCTTCCGGCAGGCCGGTTATTTCAACGATCTCCGGATAACTCATTTCCTGCACATGATACAACGTGAGAATCGCTTTATACTGTGGAGGTAATTTGTCAATCAATTGTAGAACCATATCGTCCAATTGCTGATTCGCTAATGTTTCCGAAGCATCGTCAATCGCGATAAAGCGTTCAATTTTGCTTTCATCTTCGGGCAAATCACTGATCACAATCTTTCGCTTCCGCAGATGGTTAATTCCGTGCCGGTAAGCAATGGTTGCAATCCAGGTGCTCAACTTAGACTGAAAAGTAAACTCTCCCAGCTTTTCATAAACTTTCAAAAAAACATCCTGGCATAATTCCTCGCGGTCTTCATGCCGATCGATCAGCCTGGCGATCATATGCCCTACCAGTCTTTCGTTTTGCTTGATTAGCAAACGAAAGGCCTGCCTATCTCCGCTTAAAACCTGTGAGACCAGCGCCTTGTCATCGATCATTTTGGGGTTAGACACGAAGGGTTCAACGGATGTTGCATGAATTTAGTTAAAAATGTGGCTGGATGCCAGTTGCAAGATTGTGCCCTCAATAATCCAGAAGCCAGCCGTCAGTATCTATTTTAAAAATCTCTGCAACATTATGCATGGAGCCTGTGTCTTACGCTCCAAATCCATAAAATAACTCGATCAATATGACAAACAACGAAGTATTAATGCCGATAGCCATCATTGGAAGTTTTGGTGCGTCTATTTTTTTCTTTACCAAAGTGATGACGGATTATATTCTTAAAAAGAAAATGATCGACAAAGGATTTGTGAATGATGACACACAAGCCATTTTTAAACAACACACTGCCGATGGTAAGTTTTCATCCCTAAAGTGGGGGTTGATTATTTTCTTTGCCGGTCTTTCGCTGGTGCTTATGGAATTTATACCGACTTCTCCGGATTCTCCGCTTCCGTATGGATTGTTTGCTGTTTCCGTATCGCTCGGGTTTCTTATTTATTATTTTATACTCAGGAAAAACGCAAACTAAGGTGTATGAAGAAGATAGTATTTTTATTCGTTTGTATCATGCTGGCTAACGTTGCTTTATCGCAAACCAATAAAAGCAAGCTATTGGTAAATAAAATCTGGATAATAAAATCGGATGAAATGTCGGGAGTGGGAATGCATACCTCATTGGCGGACCAAACAGAACTTCAGTTTTTTAACGATGGCACGTGGAAATCATCCGACCCGATACAAAAAATGACGAGTGGTGGCTGGCGGATAGAAAACAACAGAACGCTCATAATGAAGACAGGCGATGAGGAAGTAAAATATCTATTACTTCTTTTAACGGAAGACGAGTTGCATTATCGCCTCAAAAAAAATGCAGCTACCTACACCTATAAATGGTCGCTGAACAAGTAACCACTTTATTAGAACTCAAACTCTTGACCAACTTATACTTCCCCACAATAGGAATATTAATAACATAGCTATGTTCAGAAATTACATTAAAACCGCCTTTCGAAGCTTGCTTCGCCACCGTTTCTTTTCATTCATCAATATTTTCGGATTGGCTGTGAGTATGACCATCTGCATGGCCATCATGATGCTGGTGGCTGACCAGATGACGTATGATCGATTTAATACCAACCGCGATCGTATCTACCGGATCAACAGCCAGTTGATTCATGGTGATGGAACGTTTAGTAATAACATAACGGCCACCTCCGCTCACCCACTCGGTGAGGAGTTGCGGAATAATTATACGGGCATTGCAAAAGTTGTTCGAATTAAGCGTGGCTTTGGTAATCCCTGGATTGAGTTTGATCAGAATGTCAACATCCCGTTGAGCGGTTATTTTGCCGATCCGGAATTCTTTGAGGTGTTTCAATACGAAATGGAGTATGGCGATCCACTCACCGCATTGAAAGAACCTTATAGTGTAGTACTTACGCACAAGGCCGCACGAAAATTATTCAAGGAAGAAAACCCAGTTGGTCTAACTGTTAAAGTAGGCGATAAGGGAGTTTACAATGTGACCGGTGTGCTCAAAGAAACCAACAAGAAATCGCATATCGTGTTTGAGGCACTCGCCAGCATGGCTACGGTGAAGAGCCTGGAGGCTAGTGGTATTTTGGGAAAAGACTCGGAGAACTGGCACAACTACTGGCAAACATGGACTTACATTATGTTGGAGGATGGCAAGACGGAATCTGACATCTTACCTTACTTCGACAAGATTTATAAAAAGCACATCGCCCCCAACACGAATCCAGATGTGAACAAGGCGAAGTTTCAGCTGCAGCCGATGATGAATATCACGCCCGGTCCGATGCGTAATAACCCTATCGGACCCTTTCTGCCCTGGATATTTATTTATTTTTTCGCGGGGCTCGCAGCGCTGGTGATGCTTACCTCGTGCTTCAACTTTACGAATCTATCTATCGCCCGCTCGCTCACTCGCGCTAAAGAAATAGGCATCCGCAAAGCCACAGGCGCTATGCGTTGGCAAATCTTTACCCAGTTTTTGTCGGAGGCGATCATCACGGCTTTCCTCGCTCTGGTGATTGCTGTAGCCATGGTCCTTTTGTTGAAACCCGTTATGCTGCAACTGAATTTTGCCCGGGTGATGAAGTGGGATTTGGAAGCTAACCTGTATGTGTATGCTGCCTTTGCCGTGTTTGCGTTAGTGGTAGGCATTTTGGCCGGACTTTTTCCAGCGATTGTACTCTCAGGTTTCCAACCCGTGAAGGTGCTCAAGAACATCGGTAATGTTAAACTTTTCTCCCGCATGGGCTTCCGGAAGGCATTGCTCGTATCTCAATTTACGCTTTCGCTGATATTCATCCTAAGCGTGCTTGTAGTGTTTAATCAGTTGCGTTATTTCATCAAGGCTGATCTTGGATTTCAATCAGAGAATCAAATGATGATAAGACTCAATGGCACTAAACCGGAACTGCTCAAAACGGAATTGCTCAAACACGCCAATGTCTTAAGTGTGTCGGCTTCATCACATGTGCCTGCCGCAGGATCCACGTATGGTATGGGTTTTAAAAAGAATTTAGAAGAAAAAAGCTGGATGAATGTTTCCTACTACGCTGTGGATGAAGATTATATCAGCAATATGAAACTGACTTTACTGGCCGGAAGAAATTTCGAAGCTGCAGCCGGTGAATCCAATAAGAACTTCATCATTGTAAACGAGGAGGCACTCACCACTTTTCAATTCGACAACGCAATTGAAGCTCTAGGCCAGGAGTTAATTATGGATGCTGATTCCGCCAAAGTGCAAATTATTGGTGTGTTGAAAAATTACAATCATCAATTACTGATGCAAAAGCTTGAACCAATGATCTTGCGATACAACCCCTCCGAACTCAGTATTCTACAAGTGGAGTATACAGGCACCTTTTCCCAGACTTCCAAAACCATCGAAACGGCTTGGGCATCAGTAAACCCCGCTATGAAGGTTGACTATAAATCCATGAAGGAAGAAATCGAAACGATCTACAACATCTTCTTTGGTGATATTGTGAAAGTAGTAGGTGTGGTGGCTTTTCTCGCCATCATGATTTCGTGCTTGGGTTTATTAGGTATGGCCACGTATGCTACAGAGACTCGCATTAAAGAAATCTCGATCCGGAAAGTGTTGGGATCGAGCAGTAGTGCTTTGATTTTATTACTCTCAAAAGGTTTCCTGGCCATGCTTGGCATTGCTGTGGCAATTGGCTTACCGGCTGCTTATTTCATTAATAACCTTTGGTTGGAAATGATTGCCTATCATGTAACCATGGATTGGACGGTAATGATTACGGGGGTGCTGGTACTGATTTTTTTCGGAGTGCTGACGGTAGGGTCACAAACCATACGCGCAACGTTCGTGAAGCCAGTTGAAAATTTAAAGAGTGAGTAAAAAACAAAGCGACAGATCATTTCAATCTGATCTGTCGCTTTATAGAAAGAATAATAGAAAATCTATTTAAAATGCTTCAACGTTACAACCTCTTCCGGCTTCAGGAAACGCCACTCGCCACGACCCAGATCTTTTTTGTCAAGCCCGGCATAAACCACGCGATCTAGTTTCATTACTTCGTACCCGAGCGATTCAAAAATTCTGCGCACAATTCTATTCCAGCCAATGTGTAACTCAATACCTACTACTTTGTTGTCGTCACCGATAATAGCAAGATCATCTACGAGTGCTTTGCCTTCCTCTAATCGTACGCCTTCCTGTATTTTTGTGAAATCGTTTTTTGTGAGCGGCTTATCCAACTCTACTTTATAAATCTTCTTAACGTTGTAAGAAGGATGTGTAAGTTTATCCGCCAGGTCGCCATCATTGGTGAGTAAAAGCAACCCCGTTGTATTTCTATCTAATCTCCCTACCGGATAAATCCTTTCTTTGCCCGCACCGGCTACTAAGTTCATTACGGTATTGCGCTCTTGCGGATCATCCGTAGTAGTAATAAATCCTTTGGGTTTGTTTAGCAAAACGTAAACAGGTTTTTCTGCTTTAAGTTTTTTGCCTTCATAACGTACCTCATCAGTGATCTTAACTTTATGACCCATCTCGGTGATGGTTTCGCCATTAACAGTAACCAATCCCATCTTTATGAGTTCATCGGCTTCCCTGCGACTTCCAACACCACTGTTCGCAATAAATTTATTTAAACGAATCAGATCAGAATCACTCTTTGGTTTTTCTTCGGCTTTGGCTCGCTTCGTTGATTTTATATCGCGAGCCTTATCAAAAGGCTTTCGTTTGTAGGGGAGTCCATAGTTGCTGCCTTTGGTGAAGGATTTATCTTCTCCCGAATTCGGTTCATCCGATTCTCTTTTGCGGAATGGTTTTACTTCGTCATCTTTTCGTGCAAAAGGCTTCTTTTCAAAACGCGGTTTTTCTTGTCGCGCGTCAAACGAAGGTGATTCTCTTTTTTTAAATGGCTTCTCATCTCCACTATCTTCCCGTTTTACAAAGGGCTTCTTAAATCCTGAGGTTCTTTCTGGTCGTTCGCTGCGCGAATCAAAAGAACTTGATTCTCTTTTCTTAAATGGCCGTTCTCCACTTTCATCTTTGCGATCGAATGACTTCTTCTCAAATCGTGGTGCACCGCCAGGGCGCGATCCAAAGGAACTACTTCTTCGAAAAGGTTTTTCGTCACCACTGCCTTCGCGTTTAGTAAAAGGCTTTTTACCAAAGCCGGAAGATTTGTCTGAACGTGGTTCAAATGGGCCTGACTCTCTTTTCTTGTAAGGTCTTTCGCTTCCGCTATCATCTCTTTTTTGAAATGGTTTTTTAGCAAATCGTGAAGGGCCGTCTGTGCGGGATTGGAAAGAATCGGAGGATCTTTTTCTAAAAGGTCCAGTGGCACTCCCGTCTCTTTTTTCAAAGGGTTTTGAGAAGCGTTTTGGTCGCTCGCTTGAATCCTCATCGCGCTTGCCAAAAGAAGGTTTGCTTCCGGTTCCGCCAAAGCGTGAAGTACGCGGACGACTTTCTGAATCTCCCCGCGGAGGGAAACTGCCGCGCGGATCATCACCCCGGCCCGATCTTTTCTTTTTATCACGAAATGATTTTTCTGCTTCTGAACGTTTGCCGAATGAAGTTTTACCGGATGATGATTTTCTTGGACGTGCCATAATGTTGTTTTAATAAGCTAATTGCTCGAAAGGACAATCAGTCTTTTGCTAAAGGTCGGATATATTTATGAAAGAAAATTCCTTAGGGCAAATGGACCTAGGAACCGATTTATCAATTATTGATTTTCTGGAGTTTCGCCAATGGTATTTACTTCGCTTGTAAAATCCTTGGGCGTTGGTAGTTCCGTGATGTCGTTAATGCCAAAGTACTCCATGAATTTTGCACTGGTGCCATAGAGTAACGGTCTGCCAATCGTTTCAGCTTTGCCCAGAATTTCAATCAATCCTTTGTCGAGCAGTTTCTGAATGGCATAATCACAATTCACCCCCCGAATGTTTTCTACTTCTGTTTTAGAGATCGGCTGTTTGTAGGCAATGATAGAAAGCGTTTCCATGGCCGAGGTGGAAAGTCTTTTTTTCGATTGTTGTTTCAGCATAATACCAATGCTGGTTTGATAAGCAGGCTTGGTTAAAAACTGATAACCCCCTGCAGTCTTAAACAATTGAAAGGAATATTCATCGCCTTGAAATTTTTCTTCAATTCGTTGTAATGCTCCAGTGATATCTTCCTGAGGCACATCGGCATTAAACATTTCAGATAAGCATGCTTTAATGTCATCCGCCTTGGCCGGAGTAGGTGAACAAAAAATTAATGCTTCGATGTGGTTTTGTAAGAAATCCATTTTTTAAATTTTAAATCGGGTCGCCTTATGTTGATGAAAGTAATGAATCAGCGATGAGCCGGGTGTTAAAGTCGCCCCTCTTAGTGAGAGAGGGGCGGGTGAGATTAATCTTGTTTCATCATTTTCGCTTCGATCGATTGTGTCGTATGCGGCACAGCGATCAGGCGTTCTTTAGGAATCAACTTACCGGTAACAGAACAAATTCCGTAGGTGCCATTCTTGA
>JALHRJ010000016.1 GCA_022841475.1 Cyclobacteriaceae bacterium
CCTCAACAAGGCTTCAAAGCGCCATGTTCAACGAAGGCTGGCAACAGAGACTGGGCATAAACTATGAGGACCTGCAATGGGTTGAGACTGGTGAGCGGCTTACGAAGGAAACCTTTGAGGCCTATCGCAAGTCAGGTGGAATAGTGATCATGCACATGATGAAACCGGAATGGATTAAAACAGGCATTGCGGCACCCGGAGTGATCATCGGATCTGATGGAATGCCCTATAGCAAACTTGCTCATCCACGCACTGCCGGAACGTTTTCAAGAGTACTCGGCAAATATGTAAGAGAAGAAAAAGTAATTGACTTGAATACAGCCATTGAAAAAATGACGCTGCTTCCCGCAAAACGGTTGGAAAACATAGCGCCCATGATGCGCTTTAAAGGAAGGATACAAGTGGGTGCTGATGCGGACATCACTATCTTTAATCCAAACACCATCATTGACAAGGCAACCTTTGAAAAAGGCCTGGAGTTTTCAGCAGGTATTGAGTATGTGATGGTGAACGGAACCTTTGTGTTAATGAATGGAAAAACGGTAACCGGTGTAATGCCAGGGCAGCCTGTGTTTGGGAAGTTTAAAAAATAGCGATTAACCATTACTAATCGACAAACTCATTTTTCTGCTCGCAGTCGTTGTTATCACAACACCGTATTAAATTGGTTGCTGAGAACTCCGACCAATTGAAGAAATCAATAGTAGAAAACGAAAGGACATTCAAACGGGCTAAACATATTAATAAATACCAGAATGAGAAAACTAATATTCTTTATGCACACTTCGCTGGATGGTTTTGTGGCAGGCCTTAAAGGAGAAATGAACTGGATAAAATTTGACGATGAATTATTTGACTTTGTTGATACGATGACTCCAAAGGCAGACACTGCACTGTATGGCCGGGTAACTTATGAAATGATGCAGAATTATTGGCCCCATGCCGGGCAACAACCAAACGCATCAAAACACGAAAAAGAACATGCTGCCTGGTATGCCAAAGTTTCAAAAGTTGTTTTATCCAGGACCATCAGTGAAAAAGGACTTACCAATACTAAAGTTGTTAGCGACCAGCTTGCTGACAACATCAATGCAATAAAAAGTCAAGCGGGGAAAAATATTTTAATTTTTGGAAGTCCTACTGCCTCTCATTCATTACTAAGCGAAGGTCTGATTGATGAGTTTTGGTTATTTGTAAATCCCGTGTTGCTAGGAGAGGGCATTCCGTTATTTAAAGGTGTAACCGAAACGACTAACCTGAACCTTATAGAAACTAAAATATTTGCTTGTGGCGTAATTGCCCTTCACTACGAAATGCAACACAATTAAGAGTACACTTACCAGAAGAATGACATCAAACAATGGATATTGTTTTTGTTTTGCTCACGGTCGGTATTATCACCGCACCGCAGTAAATTTGGTTGGTGACAAGCACTGCATCTCAATATCCAGGAAATAAAACTTTCGCTACAATTCCCTAAACGTAGTACCGATGGCAAGTACTGCAAAACCAATTAGCAACAATTCGTAATTATACTCTGTCAGTACCTGAATTTGAGCAAAATGTCCGATGATGCCGAGGATACCAGCAACAAGGCCGATGATCCAGGTAATTTTTTTGGGTGCAGAAGGTGCTGCCATAGAGTTGGGGTTAATAGGTTTAATGCTCCAACAAGTTGATGACATTCTTCTGCTCAAGGGTTGTAGAAGTATTAGTATATGTTACAGATGTTTCCGATCAGTGACAATCCGCGCCTCCAAGACCAATCCTACTCTTAGATCTATGAGCAACAATCCTGCTCAAACAATTTGGTCGCGGTGAGTGTTTTGGTTTGTTAAGAATAGACCAATAGCGATGACGAATGGTTAAAGCAATAAAATGACAGCAATCAAATTAGTTTACACCGCTAATATCATTGTGGCAGGTTATATAGGAATTACTTCATTGTTCTTTCCAAAGTTCTCCGCTGTCATAATTTTCCAAAATTGATATCCAACATCGGATATCATTAGACTCGTTGGTTGTTTATGGTTAGCGATTGCAGTGGTATCCATGTTAGGACTCTGGCGACCGTTGATATTTTCGCCTGTTTTATTACTTCAACTCATTTACAAAGGTTGCTGGCTTTTTATAGTCGCAATACCTGCAATAAAAAACAATCAAACTTATCCCTCAGGAATGGCGACATTTTTCTTAGTTTGGGTCTTGGTTTTACCTTTTGTAATTCCGTGGAGTGAGTGGGCGAAAATAAACTGACCGATCAGCCCACTTATATATGGATAATTCCAAGATTAACATTAAGGTTCGTGAAGACACGAACCTTGTCGATTGTCTGCATTTAACCAATGATAAACTCAATTACCATTCACTTCTTTTAACTTCTTATGGTAAAATATATAGGATAATGCGCCTAAGCCGAATGGTATAATCATCACCAGCATCAACGGATCAAATCCACCAACTGCCAAGCTGGAGTACACCGCTCCTGCCAAATCAAAAAACAATCCGGCATAAGCCCATTCTTTCAGTCGCGGAAATCCAGGAACTACTATAGCAATTAATCCTAGCAGTTTGGCTACACCCAAAAAAGGTAACATGTAAGCTGGATAGCCCAACTGTCTAAAAATTTCAAGCCATTCCTCTGTAGATAAAATATTAGGGATGGTTGACATCAGCATAAATGCCGTAAAAAGACCGGTGGAAATCCAGAAGATAATTGAGTTTCGTTTAGCGGTGGTGGCCATGGAAGAAATAGGGTTGAGTTATAATCTTTTCTGAAATAAAGAAAAAAAATACGCTTTCAAAAATCAAAAAAGACTTTACGCTCTATAATAATGCAGTCCTACTTTAATCGGATAAAAAAACTCAATCACAAAACTCCCTCAATCTTAAACACCCACGCGTATTGACAAGGTATAGTGGCCGGAGTTATTGCAGGAGGTTTAATTTTGATCGATCCGCCTGAAGCAGTGAACGATACTTTTTGCGAGTTACCGAGCATGGTAACTTTCGCAGCCCTGGCAATTTCTTTTACCACAAACTCCTTGTCTGGAAATTGTGTACAGATGACATAGAGATCCCTCCCCTTCCGGGTATAGAATATTTTTGTTTGCGCGGAAACTAAGGGTGCCTTCTCCCAGGCACGGGTTCCATAAATCGCTTCACCGTTCACGCGCAACCAATCACCCATATCTTTCAGGCGTTGTTGCATGATCACGGGAATGCGGCCATCTGCCGTAGGGCCGATGTTGAGCAATAAGTTTCCACCACGCGCCACCTTATCGATGAGAATGTTTATTAACTCTTGTGAAGAAGAATAATCGGATAAGTTTTCGTTACGGTTATAGCCGAACGAACCACCAATGCCCCGGCACTCTTCCCATGGGTGATTGATCTTTTGTCCTACAGAAGATTGGTCATGCACCAAATCATATTCAGTTGTATAAATACCGCCATGCTTGCTGCGGGTCTCTTTTCCCCAACGATCGTTTACTACCACAAAATCTTTAACCGGAGAATCATTGTAAAGCCATGCTAAAAATTCAGTGCTCTTCCAGGTTTCACTGGGGTGGTCCCACTCACCATCTGTCCACACTACATCTGGTTGGTAGCGATTCACAAGATCCTTCAGTTGCGGCATCATATGCTCATCAACATATTTATTGACATCCGATCGATAGAGTGGATTGAACCATTCGTATAAGGAATAGTAATAACCCATGCGCAACCCCTTGGTGCGCACCGCCTTTATCAGGTCTCCGGCTAAATCACGATGCGGACCAACATCTACTGCATTCCAGTTCCATGATTGTGCGCTCGGCCATAAGGTAAATCCTTCGTGGTGTTTAGACGTGAGCACTACATACTTCGCCCCTGAATTTTCAAACATATTGGCCCACGCTGTCGGATCATATAGTTCTGCTTTAAAATCTTTTACGAAGTCCTGGTACTTGAAATCCTTGCCATACATGCGTTGGTGATATTCGCTAAATAGCGGAAAGGTTTCTGCTTTTGGATCCAGCGACCGCCACCAATACCATTCAGCATATTTTTCATATACACTTGCCTTTGTAGGTGCCCAGGCTGGCACCGAGAATAATCCCCAATGAATAAAGATGCCAAACTTAGCGTCTTCAAACCAGGTTGGCACCGGCCGACTATCAATGGAACTCCAGTTGGCCTCGTACTTTACTTGTGCTTGCGCAGATAGTGTAATAAAAAGTAGAAATGGCAAAACGATTTTGTTCATATCAAAGATTTGTTCAGGTGTAGAAACATTTGTTCAGGCTCATTTATTAAAGCTAATAAATTTGTACTATTGAAGAAGTTATTTTCCATAAGTTTTTGAAGGCTGGCAAGGCTTGTTCAAAACTTGTTATTTCAGTACCTTCAACCTATGGAGTTAGCTATGATCAGGCTTGCTTCCGATTAACATGCCAAAAGCAACCTAGCCTAAGAAAGATGAGTAAATCCAGACTTTGCATCCTGACGCAGGAAAACGAATATGAAGATCTCGTTGAAGAAGTATACCATGATCAGGAAACATATGTTGACAATACTTGCCAGCCATGAATTAACACGAACTCATGGAGAAGCCTTATAGAAATCTCTGACTATGAAAAGGAACTTGCTCATCGGATTTCTTAGCTTGGTATCTATAACCTTCTTGACTTTTGGTTATTAACAAAAAGTTGAAGTAGAAAGACAGAGAGCAATTGCAAATTTGCCAATGATGTACAGCGAGAGGCAAAACAGCAAATGGAAATTGCTTTAGGTGCAAGACAACAAGCTGAAATGCCCAGACGCGAGGCTGAGGTGCGTTTGCATATGGCACTTGAGGCAAAGAAACGCGGACAGTAAATTTTATTTTATTGAGATTAGACTCTAAAAATATTTTTTTGGTGGATGGCTTAGGTGCATTTCTCACAGCAAGTGTATTATATGGAGTGCTGCGGCCATTTAATGAGTTTGTTGGCATGCCTTTGACAACATTAACATTACTGTCAATTCTGGCTCTTGCTTTTTGCGTTTATTCACTTTCGTGTTATTTCTTCCTGAAAAAGAACTGGAAGCTTTTTCTACGGGTAATCATCATTGCAAATCTGCTTTATTGCTGCCTAACCCTTGGCCTTATCATCTTTCATTATCCAAATCTTACTGTAGGAGGGATCACATACTTTATTGCGGAGATCATAGTGATAGTTGGATTGGTGTTTGTTGAGATAAAAACTGTTAACGATTTGGTTAATTATAATATTTAAGGACCGTAACAAAAAAGTCAGTATTGAACTCGTGAACAATATATTTTGGAAATGGTACAGCAACGATGACAGACACGCATCTATCAATACAATAAAATCAGTGGTTGCAAAGTATGGCGATATGGTGGAGTTTAAATTATTTTCTGACACTTCGTTAACTATGGTAATTGAAATAGAAGAATATAAAATAAACAACCTGTATAGCGAATTGACCGAGACAATAGGAATTGAAAAATTTACCTATTTAGATTCAATGTCTAAGCGGGAAAGAAGTGTATATTTGAATATTACCTTTGCCAAAGGAACCGGAAATTTGATTATCCAAATACCCTCTTTGTGAGATTGATACGTGAAGAGGTGGGAGTTTTAAAGTAAGACCAAATTATAAAGTCAAGTTACAATTGAACTATGCAACCCTACAGAGAATTTCAAGTTGGCTGGTTGTTACTAGCAATAGTAGTTCCCATTCACATTTTGATTGCCTACCTGCATATTAATTCGATTGGGGACAGGCCCATAACAAGTACTGGATTTATGATCGTCAATTCAGTATTCTTAGTGATCTACTTGTTGTTTTATGGAATGAAGACCATCGTTAACTCCCATTGGATAGTAATTTCATTTGGAGTTGGACTTATTCGAAAAAGAATCCAAGTTGAAAAAATTAAATCTGTAAAAGCTGTTAAAAATCCCTGGTATTATGGCTTGGGCTTTCGGTTTATTCCCGGTGGCATGCTGTATAATATTCAGGGTGTAGATGCAGTCGAACTCAAATTTCAAAATATTAGTGATATGATCAGAATTGGGACCAACAATCCGACTCAATTGATGCAAGAGATTATAGCCCGACTCCCGAAATCATCTGGAACAATAGGCATTTAGATGTTTGTGCTCGTTACCAACAACAATTTATGTTATCTTCGTCATTACACTTCGCACAGGTTTAATCCCTGAAAACATGAATGACTTACGCCTGGCTGTGCTAATTGATGCGGATAATGTTCCGTATTCCCATATTAAGGAAATGTTGGAGGAAATCTCCAAGAATGGCACCCCAACTATTAAGAGGATTTATGCCGACTGGACTAAACCCACGGTGTCGGGCTGGAAGAACGTGTTATTGGAAAATGCTATTACACCGATTCAGCAATACAGCTACACCACGGGTAAAAACTCCAGCGATAGCGCGTTGATCATTGATGCCATGGACATTTTATATTCTGAAAAGGTAGATGGCTTTTGCATTGTTTCCTCCGACAGCGATTTCACCCGACTGGCCACACGCCTCCGCGAAACCGGTATGAAAGTAATTGGCATTGGGGAGAAGAAGACACCGATCCCTTTTATTACCGCATGTGATAAATTTATTTATCTGGAAATATTACGGGCAAAAACTCAACCACAACCTACTGAGGAAGAGAAGCAGGTGAAGGTGAAACCAAAAGCCAGTCCTTTAAATAAAGTAGACCATACCTTAATCAAATTGTTGACAGAGAGCGTAGGCGATCTGGCTGACGAAAGTGGCTGGACTTTTTTAGGCGAGCTGGGAAGTTTTATCCTGAAAAAGAAAGCGGACTTCGATCCCCGAAATTACGGATTTACCAAATTGTTGCCCTTGATAAAGAATACCGGAAAGTTTGATATCGATGAGCGTGAATCAGGCAATAAGAACATTCGGCATATTTATGTGAAAGTGAAGTAAAAGGGGTTAGTCAAGAACTTATTTTCTTAACCAAATGTCTGTACCAACCCATAAACAGCGACCCATGCAATCGAAACAACACTGATCCAGAAAATGAGATTATAGAACTTACCAGACGGCAGCGTTTGGATGCGACCGTATTTAAAATGCCATCCTGCATACACAACCAGTAGCAACATCACCGAACCAATGATTCCTCCGGATAGCACCATCAGTACTGGCAACTCAATGTAACAATAAAGACAGGCCCAGATCAAGGGAAAGAGAAATGCCAACTTCGATACCAGGTTTTTTCTTTTTTTAAGATTAGAAAAATCAAACCATCCCAACTGACCGAACAGATCCGTAAACACGCGGGTCCAATAGGCAAGCGTTGCATACACACTTGAAAACAAAACAAAGAAAGCACCCACGAGGTAAATCGTTCTTACACCCGCACCCAGGGATTGTGTATAGATCATCGCCAAGGTTTCGATTACGGCATTACCGTTTGGTATACTCTCACGACCATGCAAAATGGCGGCACCCAATAAATAAAAGATGGTAGTCACCAACGTATACACAATCATAGCAACTATCGCATCCAGATACATCACATTGATCCAACCGTGGGCACGTTTTTTCCACGCTGCTGAACCATCCGGTACACCGGCATAGCGGGCATATCCTTTTTCCAGGCACCAATAATTATAGGCAATGATTTCATCGCTGGCCACTCCGGTGATCCCGAATGCTCCAATGGCAATAGCAATTTCTTCTCCGGATAAGGTAAACCGAAAACCATCAATTACCTCGTGAATCGAAAATCCAAATTCTGTAAACTGCAAAGATACCAACGAGGTAATTGTAAATAGCGTAAACATTGTGATCATGAACATCGAAACTTTTTCCACCAATCCATACTTGCCATTAAAAATTAGTAGCGCAGCAATTATCGCGATGGTAAAGGCCCAAACATAAGCAGACACATCAGGGAATAACAAGTTCAATACCACAGCAGCCCCGCCCACAATACCACCAATCTGAACCACCTTAAGAAATTGTAAGACCAATAAAATCCAGACTGCCCAGGTGGCTTTTTTTAATCGCGGCCCAGGAAGTTTGTTGAAGGCCTGCACCGAAGTTTCTCCGGTAAGAATAGCATGGCGGCCAAACTCCAATTGCACGGCAACTTTCGCAAGGCAACTTATAATGATAATCCAGAGTGCGGCATAACCCGCCTTCGCACCAAGCACGGTGGTGGCAATTAACTCGCCCGAACCAACAATCGATGCGGAAAGTATAAACCCGGGCCCCAGAAATTTTAACCCACCTAACATGGATGAAGGTGGCTCCTGAATGGCTTCGTTATTAATGCGGTACGGATCTGTGAGAGGCATCGAGAAGGAAGGTAGTCATCCTTTCAGAAAAAAGGAAATTCTGTTGTACCATGAGTTTGAATGAGTTTCAACCAATTTTGATTGTGCTTACTTTTAACGAACTTGCTATTGATCGCTCTTAACAAATACCACATAGTGTTGACACTGTAAATTTATTCTCATGAAAAATATTGTAGCATGCATTCTTTTAGTGTGGATAGCAGATAGTCATGCTGCACCGTTACGCGTTGGTGTTGCAGGATTAACTCATACACATGTACATTGGATTTTAGGTCGGCCTGATCATGGGGATATTCAGATTGTGGGCATTGCCGAACCAAACAAGGCATTGGCGAAGCGATTTCTGGAACAACATGGATTGCCCATGTCATTATTGTTTGATTCGTTGGAAGAGATGATTGAGAAAACTAAACCCGAAGCGGTAACAGCTTTTGGTTCTATCTATGAACATCTCGCGGTAGTGAAGGCTTGCGCACCACGGGGGATTCATGTCATGGTCGAAAAGCCATTGGCAGTAAGTTTGGATCATGCCCGGCAGATGCAAGCACTGGCTAAAAAACACAACATTCAGTTGCTTACCAACTATGAAACTACCTGGTATGCCACCAACCACAAGGCCCATGAAATGGTTGAACAAAATCAATTGGGTAAACTAAGAAAAGTGGTAGTGCATGATGGCCATGAGGGACCTAAGGAAATTGGTGTCAATTCAGAATTTCTGGAATGGCTTACGGATCCCGAACTTAACGGGGGCGGAGCCGTGATTGATTTTGGTTGTTATGGAGCCAATCTGATTACGTGGTTAACCAATGGGCAACGACCTACATCTGTGGTTGCGGTGCTACAACAATTGAAGCCGGATGTTTACCCTAACGTGGATGATGAAGCAACCATTGTTGTCGAGTATCCTGGCATGCAAGGAATCATTCAGGCTTCGTGGAACTGGCCATTCAGTAGAAAAGATATGGAAGTATATGGAGCTACTGGTTATGTTTTCAGTGACAACCGTACAAAACTGCGCATACGCTTAAAAGGTGAAACCGAAGAGCGAACCGAAGCACTGAGTGAACTCCAAAATCCATATGATGATCCGTTTGCCTTGTTGGCTGCTGTGGTACAAAAGAAGATTAGTCTGCCCGCTTATGATTTGTCGTCATTGGAAAATAATCTTATCGTAATGGAGATTCTGGATGCAGCATTACAAAGCGCACGCACCGGAAAGAAAGTAATTTTAAAATAAGGTGCTATCCGGCAACTGAAAATTTGATGAGTTTAATTTCATGGAAATTATGGGTAAAATTGAGGTTACCCGTCTGAATTTTTCCACTCTGTCTATTTTATAATCTTTCGTTTTCGACTTTGGCACAGGGGTTGCAATTACACTCATGGTGCAAAGTTTTTATGTTTAACAAAACATTCAGAAGATGAAAACTGTTGGAAATATTCTGTTCATTGTGATGATTATTACGTTAGCTGTTTTGCAAGGAGATAGCCAGCCTGCTATTGACCGAAGCAATAAAGGCAATGGAGAATTTGCTTATAGTGAGATTGATCGCGATCGTTATGTTAATCAGCAACCGAATACCGCCTTCAAACTTTACCCCTATCACAATCGTCTCAATAGACGGCATGTGACTTAGTTCTGCTAAAATTTTAATTTTGCATTGGTAGCTAATGCTATGTATTTAGTCCGAATCAAAATAGACAACCTTTCAACTTAGTTTCCGGTTTTCACTTCAATCAATTCACCATTATTGTAGTATTCTGTACGAGTCAGATTTCCTGATGCGTCATAGAAGGGTTGTGCACCTTGTTTTATTCCAACTAAATAGGTGGCGTTGGTTTCCAGGGTTCCATCCTGATAGTACCACTTCCATTCACCATCACGTTTATCATCTTTCATATTCCCTTCGGAACTTAACTCTCCACTTTCAAAATAGGACTCTTGTAATCCATTCAATTTACCTTGTGTATAATTGGATTTTACCAGCGTAGTCGCGCTAACTACGGATAGTACTTCCCATGTCCCGGTTCGCAAACCTCCGGATATTTTACCTGTCTCCTGTACCGATCCATCTTCATGATAATTTTCAAAAAGACCTTCGCCTTTTACTACCATGGGTTCACCGTCAAGATTCCATGTGTTGTTAATGGAGTAGAGACCTTTTTTGTATTCTCCTTCTTCCAGCAGCCGACCATTTAGGTTAAATCGTTTCCACGTCCCGACACGCTCGCCACTAACCACTCGACCCGTTTCAAGTATTTTTCCGGTAGGATAGAAGGAAGAGAATATTCCGTTGCCATCTTTTACAAGTTGTTTTCCATTCAGGTCCCAAAGATTAATTATCCGAACCTGATTGTTTTCTTTGTATTCCATTTCCTGGCTTTTGGTACCGTTCTCATTCCAGGTTAACCATAAGCCTACAGGTTCCCGCTTCGAGAACGTGCCTTTTGAACTTAGTTGTTTGTTTGGAAAATAGGCTTCCCATTCACCATCAGGTTGATCCAGTTTATAGGAGCCTTGCTGACTTAATGTGCCATCTTCATAATAGAATTTCCACAGTCCGCTTTGCCTGCCCATTTCAAAGTTTCCAATCCCGCTAATTTGTCCGTTAGGATAATAATCCGCCCATTCACCTTGTTGTAAGCTTTCGCGAAACGATCCTTTACGATAAAGTATTCCATCCTCATTGTAAAATTGCCAGATACTGTCTTGTTGTCCGTTCTTAAAATATCCAGTTTGCTGTTGATTGCCATTCTCCCACCAATAATTCCAACCTCCTTGTTCGATACCATATTCCATCGTGCCTTCCGACATTTTAACGCCTGACGCATAGTTGAATGTTTTAGTACCGACCGAACCTTTATGAACAAAATAGAATCCTGTGGATATACCTACAAATAAAACAATCACTATAGGCAATCGAAGATTAGCATAGGGTAGAGGCTCTAGCTTTCCAGAGGAAACAGACTGTAAAAGGTCATCAGTCAAACTGCGGAATGCGAATTTATAACCTTCGTATGCAGCGATACCATAAAAGACAACATCCATTCCGGAAAATGTCTCTTCAAAAATGGAAATGATTATTGGAATGTTAAGCAGCGTTAGTACATCAAAGTAGCCCATGGATTGAGCATCGGCAATAAAGACTACCTGACTAAGTAAATTACCCAAGCCACAACCCACAAGAGCAAAGAATCCACCGATGAATCCAAAAATGTAATCTATGCCGGCACCAAAATAGCGCACTGAAAAGCCGACTAAAAGTCCAACCCCAATAGCCATGTAACCTATCTGATAGTTGGTTGAAACAGTAATCAACGCCCAAATTAAACCACCCACGATAGCTGCTGAGAGTCCCCCAACAGCGGCATACACCCAATCTTGCTGAGTACGAAGCCTTTCTTTTACATCAGTGGATAGATTGCCAACGATTTCATAGGCCGGCACTGGAGTTGCTTCGTGAGCCGAGGGCTCTGATTTGACAGTTTCATCAAGATTGAAATCGCTGCAAGTGCCTTCGAAGGCGGCAACTTTCTTGGTAAGGCTGCAAATGATTCCATGTTGAGGTTCAAATTCGCGATGGGTACAACGCTTGCAGAATTCAAGGTATTGATCTCTTGTCATAAGAATAGTTAGGTAGTCAATTATAGCAAAAATATTTTAAACAACCAGAGCGAAGGCTTTTAAAATATGAGTTCCAAGTTTTTCATTGCTCTATATCGTAATGTTTGCAGCGTAGGGCCAACTTGTTATATTTATCGGAATAACAAAATATTTCTCATGAGTAAGCTGTATACCGAAGACAAACACTTCAGTGGTATTAATTTTACAGAAACTGGTCTTGATAAGGGTGAATACGAACGATGCACTTTTCGAAATTGTAATTTTTCCGGACTGGATTTAAATGGCTTTGGTTTTTCAGAATGTGAATTAGAAGGTTGTGATCTCAGTATGGCTAAACTGATGAACACATCGTTTAATAACGTGAAATTTAAGAATTGTAAGCTTTTGGGATTGCGTTTTGATGAGTGCAAAAAGCTCTTGTTATCGTTCTCATTCGAAAGTTGTATCCTAAATTTCTCTTCTTTTTATAAGTTGAAATTGAAAGCCATAACGTTTCTGGATTGTAAACTACACGAGGTAGAGTTTATGGAAACGGATTTAACCCTGGCAAAATTTGATAATTGTGATTTGAGCCGGGCAACATTTGAAAATACGATTTTAGAAGGGGCAGATCTACGCACGGCATACAACTATTCAATAAATCCAACTTTGAACCGGGTCGGTAAGGCTAAATTTTCATTACAGGGCGTGACCGGTTTACTGGATACATATAATATTGTTATTGAATAGGTTTTATTGCGACTCTAAAAAAAACCTTATCGTTAAAAGTTTGACTAGCTTGTTTAACAAGGGATCTTTAGATATTAAAAACTCTCTTTACCTGAAGGACTAGATACGTACCTTAATCCTACCTACTTTATTTCAAATAGTATTTCTGTTTCTCTTTGGGAAGGTATCCGCTTTCAGGACATCGAAAAGTTTATTCCAGCTTCTATTTTTTAACTGAGATTTTCTTTTGTGTTCTGATAATCCTCTGGAGCTTTCTTTTAATTAATTTTGCTTCTTGTGGCGAAGTTGTTTTTAGCAAGGCTTTCTCTAACCATGTATTGGCAGCCACCATATTACCCTGAAGAAAATAAAAATTGCCAAGGGCAGTTAAATAAAGTGGGTGATCTTGAAGATCGATAATCAAAAGCAGCTCTTTAATTCCAGCTTCAAAGGAGTGTGCATACCCCACCGTAATGGCTTTGTTGAGTAGTACCATGGGGCCGGGTTTTAATTCCAGCAGCGTTTCATAAAGTTCCAGTAGTTTATCCCAACGGGTTTCTTCAAAATGATTAGCCAATGCATGAACTGAAGCAATAGCTGCTTCCACATGATATTCACTGAGCGAATTTCCAACGGAAGCTTTCTCCAGAAAATTTAATCCTTGCCGAATCAGTGGCTGATTCCATTTGCTTCGATCCTGATCTTCGAGTAGGATGGTTTCACCCAGAGCACCCATGCGGGCATCAAAACGGGATGACTGCAAACACATGAGTGCAATAAGCGCATGTACCTTCGGTAGCGAGGTAGCCTGGTGTTGTGCCAGCAGATAGGTGAGGCGCATGGCCTCCGCGCAAAGATCTTCGCGAATGAGGGTGTTGCTATGAATGGAATGATACCCCTCGTTGAAAAGTAAATACAAAATATGCAGCACGCTGTCCAGCCTGTAAGGCAGATCAAAGAGCCCCGGGGGATCGAGTTTAATGTTCTCCTGCTTTATTTTTTCTTTTGCCCGGTAAATACGTTTGGCAATGGTTTCTTCGGAGGTAAGAAAGGCATTGGCAATTTCAGCAACACTTAATCCACCCAATGTTTTTAAGGTTAATGCAATTTGAGATTCGATGGGGATCGTGGGATGACAGCAGGCAAACATCATGCGTAATACACTATCCTGAATTTCATCGGCACGAAATACATCTTCGCTGGGCGATGATACATGCAACACAGAATTTATCGTATCGACTTGCGTAGATAAAATTTTTGTTGCCCGCTGATTGGCGCGCACCCAGTCGATGGCTTTGTTGTGCGCCACTTTGTACAACCAGGCTGAGGGGTTATCAGGCACTCCGCGAAAGCGCCAGACTTCTATTGCCTTGAGCAAAGTATCTTGCACAATGTCTTCAGCTTTATCGATATGTTCGGTGCCTAACAGTCGCGTAAGCACAGCAGCCATCTTGCCCGCCTCGTGGCGAAAAAGATGGCCCACCAGCTGGTGTACATTTTCTGTAGACTGTGCCAAAGGGGATTTTATATATCCAGTTTTTGAACCGGCCTTACCTGCACTTTTCCATTGAAGATAAAGTCAGGATAATCTGCGGTGAGCGCTACGGCTTCGTCAATATCTTTTGCACTGACAATAAAATAGCCACCTACCAGTTCTTTACTTTCGGCAAAGGGTCCGTCAGTAACAACCCGTTTCGGGCCACTTACAAATTTTCCACTGGGTTCAAGCGCTTCGCCACCTTCGTAGCGACCTTCTTTCCTCAGTTTCTCCACCCACGCAAACCACTTTTCCATGTGTTTTTGCATAGCTTCCGGGTTTTTCATTTCGGGTGCGATATCGCTGCCACCGTGAAAAATGAGCATGAATTTTTCCATACGATTTTAAATTTAAATTGGTTAATATTTCCTCTATGACGAGCAGAGGACCCGATACCGGACAAGAGATAATAATTTATTTTTCGCAGTGATATTTAGTAGCGAGTCTAAGACCCTTTTTTTACATTAAAATATTGTTGATAGGTTTTAAAGGTTCGGGTAGATTATTTTCTTCCAGCATATCCCTTAAATCTATTTCAATGGTTCGGCTGAGTGCCGCCATAGGGATATCATTGGCTCCCCCCTCAAATGGATTTTCTGTGGCTTCACCAACTTTCTCCATGGAGGTAAACACCCACGCCACGATCACCGAAAAGGGAATGGTAAGCCAAACAAAATTGCCTCCTAATTTTTGAAACTCATTGAGCATCCCAAAAGGAAGCATCAATACAAAGAGCCAGGTGAAAAACAGGTTAATGCTGGCAAATTGTCTTGGATATGGAAAGTTTTTGATCCGTTCGCATTTGCCCTGATGATCGTATAATTCTGCCAAACGTCTTTCCATCTCCACGTATTCATAATGTTCAATTTGACCATGGGCTCTTAATTCCTTGAGATGTTTGGATTGTAAGGTAATGAGTTGGGTAGCCCTGTTTTTTTTACTCAGTATATAATTGCAATCTTCTTCAGATAGATACTTTTTCAATTCCTCTTCCAGGTTACCATCCCATTCGGGCACGTTGAAATAGTTTCGGTATTCAATGTTATACGGTTTATTGGCGTTTTCCCAGGATTGAGGTTTGCGTAATTGAAATCGTAACGCAGTTAACCACGCACAATGACGGTAAATGAGTTTTTCTTTTTCTGATTTGTCAGTGTTTACAAAATCCAGACTCATTATGCCCCAGGTGCGACTGGTATTGACAATGCCGCCCCAAATTTGTCGGGCTTCCCAAAGCCGGTTATAGGTTTGAGTGTTTTTAAATCCTACAATAAAGGCGGCTGCGGTACCGACCAACGCCACCGGAACCCACGGAATAGCAATCCATGTTAAATCGAAAATCTGAAACAGACAGGTTGGAATAGTGGCCAACAACACCAGGATATAAATATCACGCCTTGTCCACTGGAGAAATTCTTTGATTTTATAATGACTCCCGGTGTGCATAAATTTTAATTACGTGTGTTAGTTGCGCCTTGCACTTTATCTGCTTTGTCATCGAATATGTTTTTGTCCCAACCTCGATATTCATAATATTTTGATTTAGGTTCACCCGTCCATCCATTTATCCCTTTTTTCGGAAGCATCACGGCATGAATATAAATGACTGGGATAAAAGTTAACCCCAAAATTGTAAATGCAATTGTTCGCCCGAGAAATACGGAGAGTGAAATTATAATTGCTAGAGTGGCCAGATATTTTAATAATTTCCGCCATGCAGGGCTTCGCTCTTCAAAGTGTCCTAAAAAAATATGTCCAAGTAAAATCAGGATACTTACTATTGCGATTTCAAACCATAATGAATTGGTGTTCCACATACTTGTTCAATTTTCGCTATTTTAAGAATTGTAGTACCACCTTTAAATATAATATTTTTGAATACCTAAAATAGGGTCAGATTAAATTTCCACAGCCCGGCCACCTTCCCAGATCAATCCAAACTGCGAACCATATTTTTTTACCCAGTCTTTTTCTGTAGCATAATCAAATAATTCAAGGAGGCCTTTGGAGGCAAGTTGTTGTAGCTGTGTATCGGATAAGCCAGTAACACTGATGTAGCCACCATCAGCAAAACGAAATCGAATGCCTGCGGTTGCTTTTCCATGATCAAGCCAGGCTTTGAGTTTTTGTAACCGGTCGCTTATATTATGATTAAGCTCAATCGCTTCTTTCAGTGTGGCTTCAATGTCTTTGATGTGACCATCATTGTTGAAATCATCACCTCGTAGAGTACGGATCGGATTGATGTGAATCTCTCCGGCATAACGGTTCACCATGTCTGTCTAATTATTGTGGATGGTAAATATAAAGAATCTGGCCTTCGTTTGTGAGATGACCTCTGTGCATTCTCTGTACTCTCTGTGGTTAAAAAATAGAATTACCACGGAGGACACGGAGGTTGCACAGAGTTATTTACCTTTTAATTCGATATCCAATTGCTGAATCAACGCTTCCTTCTCGGGTGTGAGTGTGAAGAAAATGAATATGTTCTTTTTCTCACCCTCTAAAACAAAACTTCCCCGGAGTTGATTTTCGGGTTCCAACTCTTTTACATTTTTAATGGCACCCGCTTCTTCGAATATTTTTCTGGTTGTTTCTCTTCTTCTTTCCAGCGTTTCATCCGGAAAGAAATTCTCAGCAAAGATGTTTGTTTGCTCTTCTTTCCATTCCGGCAATAGTTTTACAATCTCTTCTTTGCGCTGACTTAAGATTTCAGAAGGCAAAAGAACCCGTGGTTTCAATCCGGCTAACGCAATTAATGTATCGAGTGCCACCGCGTTGGGAAAACCCGGTGCACCATAAGTATGATTGCTGAATGAAACCACACCGATTCCATAATCGGGGTAGATGCGCCACTCACTGCCAAAGCCGGGCAATCCACCACTGTGTGAAATGCGGACATTACCCTTACAATCTTTTCGCCACCCTAAGCCATAGCCATACGCGATGGCCACCGGACAAACTTCTCCGCTTCTGGTTTTTGCATCAGCAAACAAATCAGTAAAGCGCCACGGTTGATGCATCTCACGGATCGAACTTCTGCGAATAGGTCCGCTCTCTACTTCATTACGCGCAGGCCATGCAGCAAGATGAAGTGCTACATATTTACTAAAATCTTCGATGGAACAAATCAGTCCGCCCATGGCGCCATACGAACCATCATGTAGGAGTGGAATTTCTGTCCATGCGTTATCGATCCATTGATAACCCAACGCGAGTTGTTCTTTGGGCACTTCATCATATTCCCATTTGGAATGATTCATACCAATAGGTTTCATAATATTATCTGTAATATATTTTTGATAGGGTGTGCCCGAAATGTTGGTGATGATTTTTCCGAGCAAAGCATAGCCAAGGTTGCTATATTCGAATGTAACCCCCGGCACATTGGAGAATGAAATTCCTTCGCTGATCTGTTTCAATAATTCTTCATCCGTGTCATCGAGTTGGCGATCGCCCCACGGGTTGTCTTCCGGAAATCCGGCCGACATAGTGAGCAGATCTTGAATGGTAATAGCAGGTGCATCTTTGGTCAGAGCACCTGCCTGATTCATTTCAGGAATGTATTTCGAAACCAGATCTGTTAAACTCAATTTTTCTTCATCTCTGAGTTTCAAAATGGCCATGGCCGTGAAACTTTTGCTCATGGATGCAATGCGGAATAGACTTTTTGTTGTGGCAGGTGTATTGGTAGAAACATTGGCCGTGCCCACATTGCCAGTATACACTAGTTGTCCTCCCGCAATCACACCGAAGCTGAGGGCAGGATAGTGATTTTTCTCTGCGTAGTCGTGATAGAGTTTTTCAATCACGGGAAATGCCTTTTCCATGTTGCTGAAGGTTGTAGAGTCGGCAAATTGGGGAATGGAATAGTGCTGAACAGAGTTCGTGCTAACGGCTATTTCTGTTTTCTTTTCATTACAACTTATCAGTGTGATGATGAGAAGGGGTAGCAGGTATTTCATTGGGTGGGATTATAATTTGAAAGGTATAGAATTCTGAGGATTTTTTGATACGGATTAATCAGATGGAATAGTAAATTTGACTATGAACCCTACTAACCGTGCTATCGCGCTTGCCTGGTTTGAGGCCTTCAATGCGCACAACCTTGATCAACTTCTTCAGTTGTATGATGACGATGCAGAGCATTACAGCCCCAAGTTGAAAATTCGGCATCCCGAAACAAAAGGATTGATCAAAGGAAAAGAAGCGCTCCGCACCTGGTGGCGCGATGCGTTTGATCGCTTGCCTTCGCTGCGGTATGAAGTGATATCACTCACGGCAAATAATGATCGGGTGTTTATGGAGTATCAGCGGCATGTGCAGGGTGAAGAGGCTTTGCGTGTGGGTGAGGTGTTGGAAATCAAAAACGATAAAATAGTGGCGTCCCGGGTGTATCACAGTTGACTTTAATTTCAGCCATAGTTTTATTATTTTGTTATCCAATTCCAATGAGCCTTCATGCATGAATACTAAAATTTGTTTTTTTATAGGTTTAACTTTTGTTTCCTGTTGTATTATCTCTTGTTCGCAGGAAAAGGAAGCAACACCAGCGGGTTTTCAGATTGAGCCTGGTTTTACACTCAAATTGGTTGCTAACGAACCGTTAATCAAAGATCCGGTCGATCTTGAGTTTGACGAAAATGGAAATGCCTTCGTGCTCGAAATGCCTGGCTATCCGTTTGAGGACCAACAAAGCCGAATTCTTTTGCTAAAGGATGAAAATCAGGATGGTATTTATGATGGGCAAAGTGTCTATGCCGAAAATCTACAATTAGCTACCTCTATTATGCCCTACAAAAAAGGTATGTTAGTAGCAGCGCCCCCTTATTTATTGCATGTTATTGATACAGATGATGATTACAAAGTGGATGTTGTTGATACGTTGATGGGTGGTTTTTCAACAGGTAATCTCCAGCATAATTATAATGGACTCACTTACGGAATTGACAATTGGATTTATGCCGTAAACGGTGGCAATTCAGGTGAGCCCTATTGGTGGAGAGATTCTACTTCGGTGATGGACTTGCGCGGACAGGATTTCAGATTTAACCTGGAGACCCGGGTAATGGAACGCATTGGTGAATCTTCGGGCGGTTTTGGTCTGGGTATGGACGAATGGGGACATCTATATGAAACCCATAACCTTGAACATATTTCACATCTTGTTTTTCCGGATCGATACCAGAAGAATGTTCGCCTGTTGAAGAATCATTCGTTGTCAATAATTTCTGACCATGAAGAGAATGGACTGGCAAGAATTTATCCCATTGGTGAACAGGAATCACGCGTGAATCATCCGGAGCAGTCTGGTTATTTTTCAGGCTCCTGCGGTGTTACGTATTATGGTGGTGGCGCATACGGTGAGGAGTATAAAAATACAGTGTGGGTTGCGGACGTTGTGTTGAACCTGATCCATGTGGATAAGATAAAAGCAAAGGGCGCTTCGTTTACAGCAAGCCGGGTTCTTGACAAACGTGATTTTCTAGCAAGCACAGATCGATCCTTTCGGCCTGTGAATATGACGGTTGGCCCTGATGGATCCATTCATGTTATCGATATGTATCGCCAGGTGATCGAACATCCGGAGTGGATTCCGGATGAGATTGAAAAGACCTTGGATTTGCATGCCGGCAAGGACAAAGGAAGGATTTATAAAATTCAAAGGGAGGGCACTAACAAATTCAATTTTGAGAAAGATGAATTCAAAACAATGGCGGGCCTTATCTCAAGCTTAAGTAATCCTAATCAATGGGTGCGCAAAACAGCTCATCGTTTGTTAATGGAAAAGGCTTTAACCGAAAGTGAAACGGAAAACTTAAAGCAAGTTTTAACTGCTGAATCGCACCTGGCCAGATTACATGCCATGTGGATTTTGCATGGGAAGAAGAAATTCACAACTGAGCACCTTTTGCAGTTGTTGAACGACCCTGCACCGGGAATCAGAGAAAATGTTTTAATAATTTCAGAGCAACAGCTCGGTACAGAAGATACAGTTTTGCAAAAGGTACTAAGCTTAACAAAGGATGCGGATCAACGTGTGCGGATGCAGGCAATCTTGTCGATCAGCACAATGAGTAAAGAAAAATCAGAACACTATACCAGTGAACTTTTCAATGCCCTGGCAGTTTCAACAAAAATGCCTATGGATGATTGGAATGTTGCTGCCATCACACTGGCAGCCCGTCACGCGCCTGGGGAGTTGTTTGCAAAATTATTTACAGATGAAGTGGAAAACATAACACTCCTTGAATCCCTGGCTGGTATTTCCGGATTGAATCGCAACGATATCACTACGGTGCTTGGTTCGTTGGTTACTTCTACACTTACGTTCGAAAGGAAACAATCTATAATTGATCAGATGGCATTGGGTATACCTTCAAACATCTCACACCCTTCAGCATTGGCTTCGATCAGGCAATTAGAAAAGAGTGGTGACCTGGGCATGATAGCTTCGCTGGCTTCGCTTCGCCACAAACTTTCATTACCCCCATCGCCTGAATTTCTTGCCTATAGCAAAGAGGCATTGAAGAAGTTAGCTGACCAAACGCTGCCGGACAGCATTCGGTTCAAGCAAATGTCGTTGGTAGCCCTGCTTCCATACCACGAGAAGTCAGAGATTTTATTTCAATGTCTTGATAACACTCAACCGCTTAACATTCAGGAAGCAGCTTTACGGCAATTGGCAGATTACAATGATCTGACTATTGGGTCAAAACTGGTGAGTCGTTGGACAACGTTAGGCCCCGTAATCAGGCGGTGGTGCAGTGATTTATTGTTATACAAAGAAATTTATCACGATGCTTTGTTAACAGGTTTGGAGAATGGAACCATTAATATTGGTGAGATGAATTTTGATCTTGAACGAAGGCGGCAATTGTTATAGTGGACTGATAATGAGAACACAAAGCGCAGAGCGGAGAAGCTTTTCTCTGATGCTGGGGTAACTACGCGGCAGGAGGCAATTAATTCTATGAAAGAGGCTTTGACATTGTCCGGGTCAACGATCAGAGGAGCAAAAGTATTTGAATCATCGTGTGGGCTTTGCCACATGTATGGAACTATGGGACAGAATGTAGGACCCGTACTAACGGAGATCAACAGAAAAAGTAAAGAAGCAATCATGTACGAGATACTCGATCCCAATGCCGCAGTGGATACAAAATATATAAACCACCGGTTGGTAACAAATTCAGGCGATGTACACATGGGAATTGTGGATAACGAAACAGATGAATTTATTACCATCAAAAAGATGGGTGGTGCTACCGCTACCGTCAGTAAAAAAGATATCAAATCGTTTAATTCCCTGGGCACATCCTTGATGATGGAAGGTCTGGAAGCAAACATGACCACGCAGGATATGGCCGACTTGCTTGCATTTTTACAAAACCAAAATTAATTATGAGACAACTAGTTTTATTTGCCCTGATAGTTCTTTTGTCATCTTGCCAGCAGAAACCCATTGAATCAACGGGTAGTATTGTAATCAAGCCTAAAGATCTGATTGGAAAAACTATCGAGTATCGCTACGGAGAAAGTGTTTATCATGTAACAATCGACTCCGATTCAACCATGCATTGGGAGGCCATGGCTGGAGATGAGAAGGGAACACTTGAAAACGAAACCTATGTGATCGCTTCGGTAGATGATTCAAAATTATTTATTACATGGGGTGAGCATAATGGAATTGGCGTTGCCCAGGTGTTGGATTTTAAGAAAGGCATCGTGTACAATCACTTTTTGCGAGGCAGGGCTGTAAGTGCAGGAGAAGGCGAAATAAAAATTCTTGAGGAAAAACAGATCAACAAACTATAAGACTCGAATTCAGGATTTGATCCGCTCCACATCCACCTTCACCTCAAGCGTCTGATTTCCAGAGCTGAAGACAATTCCTTTAATCGGAGCTACATCGTAATAATCGCGGCCATAGGCAACAGTGATGTGTTGATGGGTGGGTAGAAGACAGTTGGTGGGGTCAAACTCAACCCAACCAACATCAGGAAAATAGATTGACACCCAGGCATGGGAAGCATCTGAACCAACAAGCTTTTCTTTTCCCGGAGGTGGCATCGTTTCGAGATAACCACTTACATACCGGGCTGGCAATCCAATGTTGCGTAGACAAGCAATCATAAGATGTGCTAAATCCTGACACACACCTTTACGTAATTTAAGTACAGATTCAACAGGAGTATTTACAGTAGTAAAGCCGGGTTTGAATTCCACATAGCTAAAAATCTTCTTCATCAGCATTTGACATCCGTTCCACAACGTACCATTTTCTGGAAAGCAGTCTTGAGTGAAATTTCGGATCTCTTCGCTATAGGGAATGTGAAGGGAGGGTAATGTGTATTGAATAACGTCAGTGTAGAAATCACTTTGCGAGGAGATTTGTGTCCTTGCATCTTGCCATAATAAGAGTGATTGAGGTGCTCGTTCGGCATTAACTCGCGGTTGAATGTCCAGCACACTTTCTGATTGAATGGTCAGTTCATCATGTTCTTTGTAAATAGAAATAAATAATATTCTGTTGCCGAAAAAATCCGTGAGATAGGATTGTTCATCGGGGGTAGGTGATACTTTTATTTCCGATGAAATCAGGATTTGCTCGGGCAGGTTAAGCGGTACTAAACATAATCGGTTATGGCCCGTGGTCACCACTTCCTGGTATTTATATTCGGTACTATGTCTGATTTTATACCGCATTATACTTCAAATTGAAATCCTTCTTTACTTCCCTGTGTCTGATAGGTAGAATGGCTGAAGTAAGTTGCATTTAGTTTCATGGAGATAACACCCATTTGTTTTTGCAGTGTCTCACAAAATTCATCCAGATTTTTTCTGTGGTTGGTGTCACCGTCTGTTTCCTTCAACTTTTCGATATTCATCAGGCGTACCTGACTATAACATTCAAACGCCACCAACGAAATTTCATTCTCACTGGAGTCGCCATTTCGTTGGGCCAGTGTTCGCGTATGGGTGAGTATACCTTCAAGTTGCGAAACAATAGACGTAGGATTTAGATTATTCAAAAACAAAAGATCCAGGGTAGGGGCCACATCCAGAGAAGTGCGATACACCGAACGATAGGTAGATAAATTCTGGTTACTTAAAAGCAACGCTTCCAGTAATTGAAATTCAGTACTTTCATCAAACCGATACGAAAGTATCGAGCGAAACTGTATTAATTCCATCTGAATTTCTTCAATCAGTTGACCCAAACGAAACATGATACGGCCATCACTCCGGTACATGCTCTGGCGTGTCATTTCCGAGAACGAAAGCAGCCCGCCCATCAACACATCCAATAAAGAAACAGCATGACGGATGCTGCCCGGCTCAACGGCCGCGATTCTTCGTTTTACATTTTCAATATCATCAATAATCCGCCAGCTATCTACGGTCCAGCGGTCACGCGCAGCATACATCGACTTCAATAAATTATTTAAGTTAAATAGTATGCTGCCCGCCTTATCTGCGTTGCATATAAGTTGATGAATTTCTACCAATGGATTTTTCAATTCTTCTTCGCCATCGTCAACAAAGCCTGGATATGTATCGGTAAGATGTGTAGTGGTTTGAAGTAGCACTTTGATAGATTCCGATTCATTCGCATTCCGCAGGTAACCCTTTTGAGTTATGTTTCTCAATACGTTTCTGATAAAGCGCGAAGTGCGTATAACCCGTTGTGTATAACGACCTACCCAAAATAAATTTTCAGCAGTGCGACTCGGCAACACAGCTTTTCTTTTCATGTCGGCTGCCTGACGGATAATAGCAGAAGTTCCAGACTTTGTTGGTGACTCAACCCACGTATCTTTTGAAATACCGCCATCCTGATTCGATACCAGAAAGCTACCCTTCTCTGGTGAGCAGCGGGTTAATCCGCCCCGCATCATTTCATAGCCATCTTTTCCTGCTACCAGATAGGAACGAAGCACAGAGTAACGCGGTTCAAGCTTTTCTTTTGTATAGACAGGTGAAGTTGAAAAGTGAACTTCTTCCTGACCTACAAAGCGGGTCGGTTCAAATTTTATCTTTTGTATTAGTTCATCCTTTTGCGCGCGTGTCAGTTGACTGCCCATCACAGTTTTAAAGTTGCCCATGCGCACAATATCCTTTATCACGAGCGTATCAATGTTGGCAATCACATGATCCATTTCTTTTTTCTGTCCGCACCACCACGTAGCGATCATGGGTATGAGTGGATCTTCATTCAGAAAATAACGAAACGCTCCATGGAGGAAGGCCATCAATCCGGTATTTTCAAGAATGCTGCTGCCAAGCGGGTTAGCTACGGAAACATTTCCTTTTCGAACCGCCTGCAACAATCCGGGAATGCCCAGGTGAGAATCTTCACGGAGCTCGAGCGGATCGCAGAACGTATCATCGACCCTGCGCAAAATGACATCCACTTTTTCAAGTCCCTCTACGGTTTTTATCCAGACAAAGCGATCGCGCATAATTAAGTCATCGCCTTGCACCAGCGTGATGCCGAGATAAGATGCCAGAAAGGCATGTTCAAAGTACGTTTCGTTACGAGGGCCCGGAGTAAGCAGCACAATGCGCGGATGCGTTTTGCCTTGTGGCGAGAGTTGAATCAGACACTGCATCAAACTATTGAAAAAGCCACCTAGTTTGGCAACCTGATGTTGTTGAAATAGTTCTGGTAAAACTCTGCTTAAGGCACTTCTGTTTTCAAGGGCGTAACCCATACCCGAAGGTGCTTGGGCACGATCTTTTATCACCCACACTTTTCCATCCGGACCACGAGACACATCTGCTGAGTATAAAGGAAGTTGATAGTCACCCGGTAACCTGATTTTATCACAGGCACGCAGAAACCCGGGATGCGAATAAATGAGTTCAGGTGGAATGATTCCTTTTTTGAGCAGCACCCGGTCTCCATAAAGATCTTCCAATAATTTGTTGAGCACAAAGGCACGTTGCTTCATACCGCGCTCTACGCCCCGCCACTCCGCTGCCGGAATGATCATAGGTACCGCATCTAACAGCCACGGCCGGTTAAGCCCGTTGCTATCGCCATACACATTATAGGTAACACCATTCTCTTCCAACAACTTGAGTAGTTCCTGTTGTCGGTTTTTAAACTCTGTGGGTCCAAGGTTCTCAATATTAGTAAGAAGTCTCTTCCAGCTTTCTTTGGGCCCCTCGTTCGAGTTAAAGCATTCGTCAAGAAAGGTTTGGTTGGTAAAGTAACCTTGCGTGAAAGAATCCAACAATGAGTTTTGTGGTTGATTCATGGGTTGCATCAAAATTGTCGTAAGTCTAAAGTAGTTGGATACTCCGGACTAATCTTAATTTGTGGTGGATCGAAATTTCTGGGAACCATACTTTTTTCCAAATATCGTGCAATCCCTGTAAAGTTTGGCGATGGACTGAAAGTTCCTTGCGTATGACCCTGATTCCAGAAGCGGCTGATTCTGCGACCTTCGGCTTCATAGGAATTAACGGGGAAGGTATCATAGTTTCTTCCACCGGGGTGAGCCACATGATAGGTGCAGCCTCCGATTGCACGATGATTCCATTTGTCCACAATATCAAACACTAATGGAACATCGGTGCCCAAAGTTGGATGCAATGCCGATGGCGGACTCCAGGCCCGATAGCGAACTCCGGCAACATATTCACCTTTGATCCCCGTTTCTTTCAACGGCACAGGTGCTCCGTTGCAGACCACCATGTACCGATCGTTATTGAAGTTTTTTACTTTCACTTCAATGCGCTCGACCGATGAATCAACAAAGCGGGCAGTGCCACCGCTGGCAGTTTCTTCACCTAATACATGCCAGGGTTCAATGCCTTGTCGTAACAGCAGTTCCATATCTTGCACCATAATTTTTCCGTGCAACGGAAAACGAAATTCAAAGAAAGTTTCCAGCCACGCAGTTTGAAAAGGATAGCCCGCTTCCTGCAAGTCTTTCATTACTTCTTCCAGATCCTGCTGCACATAATGATGGATCAGATATTTATCATATAAAGCTGTGCCCCACCGGATCAGTTTTTGTTTATAGGGTTTCTTCCACAACATAGCCACGATGCATCGGATCAATAATAGTTGTACAATGCACATCTCTTTGCTGGGTGGCATATCAAACCCGCGGAGTTCCAGTATTCCCAAGCGTCCGGTTGAACTATCGGGTGAATATAATTTATCAATGCAGAATTCAGCGCGATGGGTATTACCGGTAATATCAATCAAAAGATTTCTGAACAACCGATCCACCAACCAGAAGGGAACTTCTTTACCTTCCGGGATTTGACTAAAAGCAATTTCAAGTTCATATAATATTTCCTGGCGACCTTCATCCACCCGGGGTGCCTGGCTAGTAGGCCCTACAAACTGAGATGAAAACAAATACGATAAGCCCGGATGATGTTGCCAGTACGTAATCAGACTTCGCAGCAGGTCGGGTCGCCTCAACAGCGGACTGTCAGCGGGAGTGCTTCCTCCGATCGTAATATGATTACCCCCACCCGTGCCCGTATGTTTTCCATCGAGCATGAACTTTTCACTGCCGAGTCGGCTCAGTCGTGCTTGCTCAAAAAGAACATCGTAGTTTGTTACTAATTGTTTCCAACTTTTAGCAGGATGAATATTTACCTCCAGCACACCGGGGTCGGGTGATACCGAAAGTTTAGTAACGCGATAATCGAACGGTGGCTCGTAGCCTTCAATGACTACTTTCAGATTTAATTTTTCTGTAGCCGCTTCGATGGAAGTAAGCAAGTCGATATAATGCTCGAGGTATTGCAGTGGCGGCATGAACAAGTAGAGCTTGCCATCGCGCGGTTCGATGCACAAAGCAGTTTTAACAATGAATGTATCAAAGGTAGTTTCGGTTTTTACTTCGGGCTCTTTCTTCTTTTTTGGTTTGGATGAATCTTCATCCTCTTCTTCTTCGGGATAGGCGTCTTGAAAAAACTCACGCGGCAATTCTTCCGATGAAATAGGTTGATCGTACCGGTTGTTAATCTTGTCTTTAAAGTTTTCCAGGGCGGTAAGTTCTGCAAAAGGACTACGCTCCACGGGCTTTTGCATTTTCAAATCGCTGATGTAGGCCAATGATTTTAATGGCAGCCGCAAACCGATGGCGGAATCTCCAGGAAGCAGCACGAGATAATTATTTCTGAATTGCCAGGTACTGGAAATCCAACGGTTGTTCCAATGATTCCATTCCATGGGAATGACATAACCAGCCGGAGTGCCCAATCCTTTTGTAAGCAGTTGACTTAATTTTTGTCGCTCAAGCGGATCATTCAAATTTGATTTGTAGGGATCGATGTTCACGGGCACTTTGTTTTCTTCCCACAAAAAGTAAAACGCATCCTCCATGGCTGGATGAATGTGTTCTTCAGGAAGATTCAAAAATTTAGTCAGCTCTTTTGCCAAGCGGTTGGCATCGTCAATAGTATAATTAGATGGTTCATCATCCAGATCAAGCAACGATTCATTTTTCCAGATGGGCAATCCATCGTTGCGCCAGATGGCAGCGTACTGCCAGCGCGGCAACGGTTCACCCGGATACCATTTTCCCTGACCTTTGTGAATGAACGCACCTTTGCTAAACGCATTTTTTAAACGCTTGATCAGTTGCCCACCCAGTTTTCTTTTGAGCGGACCATCCGCTGCCGTGTTCCATTCTTTTCCCTCCATGTCATCCACGGAGACAAACGTAGGTTCACCACCCATGGTCATACGCACATCACCTGCCAATAGGTCTTCATCTACTTTATTACCGAGTGCGACAATAGTTGCCCATTGTTCTTCGGTATAGGGTTTGGTAACGCGTGGATCTTCATGAATGCGATGAACTTCATTTTTAAAATCAAAGGTCACCTGACAAACATCTGTCATCCCGCTAACGGGTGCTGCACTTACCGGATCGGGTGTGCAGCATAATGGAATGTGACCTTCACCGGCAAATAGTCCTGAAGTAGGATCAAGACCCACCCATCCAGCTCCGGGAATAAATACTTCGGCCCAGGCATGTAAATCTGTAAAGTCATGCTCGGTACCAGAAGGTCCATCGAGTGCTTTTACATCTGCTTTCAATTGAATAAGATAACCCGATGCAAACCGTGCAGCCAAACCCAGATGTCTCAGAATTTGTACGAGCAGCCACGCAGAGTCACGACAAGATCCGGAGCGCAAGTCAAGTGTTTGTTCACACGTCTGAATACCGGGCTCAAGCCGAACCGTATATTGTGTACGTTTCCATAGGTCCTGATTTAATCCAACCAAAAATGGAATAATCTCTTTCTTACTAACATCAATTGACTTTATCCATTGCTGAAGCAGCGGTCCATTTTCGCTGATCTCAAAGTAAGGCGCAAGTTCCTTCTTAAGTTGATTGTCGTAAGCAAACGGAAAATTATCTGCATATTTTTCAACAAAGAAGTCGAAGGGATTGATGATCACCATGTCGGCAATTACCTCTACCTCAAAATGAAGTTTGGTTGTCTTCTCAGGAAAAACCACCCGTGCCAGCATATTTCCAAATGGATCTTGTTGCCAGTTGATAAAATGACCTTCGGGCTTAATTTTTAAAGAGTAAGAAAGTATGGGTGTGCGACAATGCGGTGCAGGCCGAAGTCTAAAAGTATGCGGTGATAAATTAACGGGCCGATCGTAGGTATAAAACGTTTGGTGCCGGATTGCCACTTTAATGGACATAGTACAGGATTAGTCTTTAAGGTTATTAATTTATGGTTATTTTCAGGAAGTAAGGCATGCAGGCTGCTTAAGCTTCAAAAAAGTTTTTTGGGTGGTGAATGGGTGGATTTAAATCGGATGCAGAAATCTTGATAAGCGGATGGCCAATCGCTTGATACCTATCTCTCTCTTTGTAAATTGGGTTCATAATTCAACACTATGTACTTACAAGGAGATGCAAAAGAGAAAATGACTTACGATGCCATCGTTGTGGGATCTGGAATCAGTGGGGGATGGGCCGCCAAAGAGCTTTGTGAAAAAGGGCTTAAGGTGTTATTGCTCGACAGAGGTCGCAACGTAGAGCATATTAAAGATTATCCAACCACCAGCAAAAATCCCTGGGAGTTGCCGCATCGCAATCGACTTACCCTATCAGCTTATGATGAAAGTCCCATTCAACGCAAAGTAGAATATGCATTCAATGAATATTCGGGACATTTTTTTATTAAGGATACGGATCATCCCTACCAACAGGAAAAACCTTTCGATTGGGTGCGCGGCTACCAGGTAGGCGGCAAGTCGCTGCTATGGGCACGCTGGGTGCAGCGCTGGAGCGATCTCGACTTTGAAGCCAACGCAAAAGATGGTATCGGTGTCGATTGGCCGATTCGTTATAAAGACATTGACCCCTGGTATAGTTATGTGGAAAAGTTTGTAGGTGTAAGCGGAAGTAAAGAGGGGATACCCCAATTACCGGATGGCGAATTTCTTCCACCCATGGAGATGAATTGTGTGGAGCAACACTTTATGAGTCAATTAAAAAAATCGCACCCCGATCGATATTATATTATTAGTCGCACGGCCAATCTTTCGCAAGCACAGGATGTCCATAAGAAAATCGGTCGCAACAATTGTCAGTATCGCAATCAATGTCAGACAGGCTGCCCGTTTGGTGGTTACTTCAGCAGTAACTCATCCACAATTCCTGCCGCGTTGGCTACGGGCAATTTAACAATCCGCCCCTTCTCAGTGGTTCACTCTATTATATACGATGAACAAAAAGGAAAAGCTTCCGGTGTGCGTGTGATTGATACCAACACCAAGGAGATGGTTGAATTTTATTCGAAGATTGTATTTCTGAATGCAGCAACGCTAAACACCACCTTGGTTTTATTAAACTCAACTTCCGATCGCTTTCCGAATGGTTTTGGTAACGATAGCGATACGTTGGGTCGCCATTTGATGGATCATAATTATCGTGGTCGTGCAACCGCATTGGTAGATGGTTTTGAGGATATGTATTATTATGGACGTAGACCCGCGGGCACTTACTTAGCGCGCTTTCGTAATGTGGGCAAAGACAAGCAAAAGGATTTTGTGCGTGGCTATGCGTATGCCTGCGGTGCTTCCCGTGAAGGTTGGGGTCGAGGTATGAACGAAGAATCCATTGGGGCTGAATTAAAAAATGAGTTAACTACTCCAGGGCCCTGGAGTTTTGGTATGACAGCCATGGGGGAGATGCTACCCCATCCTGATAATCGTGTAACACTTGACAAGGAGAAGAAAGATCAATGGGGTATACCCTTGTTAAATATTGATTGCAAATGGCGCGACAATGAAGATGCCATGACGAAAGATGCGGTAAATGCTGCCGCTGAAATGATGGAGGCTGCAGGATTTAAAAATGTAAACGCCTATGATAACCATCAGGCACCGGGGTTGGCCATTCACGAAATGGGTACCTGCAGGATGGGTCGCGACCCGAAAACTTCTATGCTTAATGGATGGAATCAGTTGCATGCCGTGAAGAATGTATTTGTAACGGATGGCGCCAGCATGACTTCCACTGCGTGTCAAAATCCATCCATCACTTACATGGCTTTGACCGCACGCGCTGCTGATTATGCCGTACAAGAACTTAAGAAACAGAATTTGTGATCACGATAGCGTCTTTTCAAAAACTAGCGATAGCCTTCCCGGAGGCAGAAGTTTCTCCGCATTTTGAAAAGATTTCGTTTCGGGTACGGAAGAAAATTTTTGCTACGCTCGATGTTGCTAATAAAAGAGTGTGTATGAAATTGTCCGAGGTGGACCAATCCGTGTTTAGTACAAAAGATAAGACTATTGTTTATCCGGTGCCGAACAAATGGGGTAAAGCAGGCTGGACGTTTTTTGAGTTGAGCAAAGTAAACAAGAATCTTTGTCTGGATGCCCTTCAAACCGCTTACTGCGAGGTGGCACCTAAGTCGCTGGCTGCATTGATTCAATCAAAAGAGGATTGGTAAAAGCGGTAAGAAATAAAAATTTTTCTAATTCTTATTCTGATCAGTTATTCAAATCAACAAGGCATAACACTGCCGTGCAATCTCCAACTCTTCGTTAGTGGGCACTACCAAAATCTTTACGGGTGAATCCTGAGAATTGATCTCATAGATACCTTTTCCACCTTGCTGATTTTTCTCCTCATCCAGATGTATACCCAGGTACTCGAGGTTTTTTGAAGCAAGACTCCGGGTTAACGAATCATTTTCACCCACCCCGGCTGTATAAACGATGGCGTCTAATCCATTAAGTATAGCAGTAAATGAGCCAATGTATTTTTTAATATGATAGGCGTACATTTCATAGGCAAGGATGGCCTCTTTATTTCCCTTGTGATATTCTGCTTTTACATCCCGCATATCACTGAAGCCGGTAAGACCCAACATGCCACTTTTTTTATTTAGGATCGTATTCACATCATTAAGGGAATATCCCAATTGGTTCACTAAATGAAAGATGATGGATTGATCAATATCACCGGTTCTTGTTCCCATAATCAAACCATTCATAGGCCCGAGGCCCATGCTGGTATCGATACAAACGCCATTGCGCACGGCACTCATGCTGCAGCCGTTGCCAAGGTGGATAGTAATAATTTTGGAATCTTTTTTTTGTAGATACTCTATCGTTTTTTCTGAAACATATTTGTGACTGGTGCCATGAAATCCATAGGCACGGATTCCATGTTCTTCGTAAAATTCTTTTGGTATAGCGATTCGATAAGCAACAGGAGGCATCGTTTGATGAAAGGCTGTATCAAAAACACCCACTTGTTTAGCAGAAGCAAAAATGGTGGATGCTACTTCAATACCTAAATAGTTTGGTGGATTGTGCAGTGGTGCCAACGGAAACAGCTTCTTAATTTTTTCCATCACCTCATGTGTTATTATCATAGTTTTGGAAAAACTTTCACCTCCATGCACTACGCGATGTCCCACAATATCAATTTCTTTTGGATCTCTGATAACACCAATCTTTGCATCGGTTAATAACCGCGATACTTCGGTTAATCCTGCGGCATGATCTTTTATTGGCAAACTTTCTTTTCGTACTTGCTCGTTGTCGCGGATAAATGCTTTGTGATGAATAGACGATCCTTCCTGTCCGATACGATCAATGAGTCCGGAACAAACCACGACTGATTCTGGCATTCGTATGAGTTGATATTTGATCGAACTACTTCCTGAATTTATAACAAAAACATTCATAGGAGCAAAATTATTGTTGTGCCTGAATCGCTGTAATTACCACCGTGTTAAAAACATCATCTACGGTACATCCACGACTTAGATCATTGACAGGTTTATTCAATCCTTGTAACATGGGGCCGATGGCCAGGGCGCCTGTTTCGCGTTGCACGGCTTTGTAGGTATTGTTTCCGGTATTTAAATCTGGGAAGATCAACACACTTGCCTGACCAGCCACTTCTGATTTCGGCATTTTCTTTTTACCCACCGTGGGATCCACAGCAGCATCGTATTGTATCGGGCCTTCCACTTTCAAATCAGGCCTTCTTTGTCGAACAATGTCAGTAGCCTTTCGCACCTTATCCACATCTTCGCCCTCTCCAGAAGAACCTGATGAATAGGAAAGCATGGCAATTTTTGGTTCTATGCCAAACATCTTACTGGTCTCTGCTGATGAAATTGCAATGTCTGCCAGTTGTTCTGAGGTTGGGTTAGGGTTGACAGCACAGTCACCAAAAACAGAAACACGATTCGGCAGACACATAAAGAAAACAGACGACACCGTGTTGATACCGGGTTTGGTTTTTACAAATTGCAGTGCTGGGCGAATTGTATGTTGTGTAGTGTGAGAGGCACCCGACACCATGCCATCCGCTTCGCCTTTATACACCATCATGGTGCCAAAGTAGGATACATCCAGCATCAGGTCGCGCGCCATTTCCCTTGTAAGATTTTTACTTTTACGTAATTCCACGAGTGTTTCAACATATTCCGGGTAACGATCCGAAGTAGCGGGATTAATAATCTTCACTTTCTCGAGGTCTATGGAAAGATTCAATCTTTTGAAGGCAGCAACAACAGTTTCTTTATTACCCAGAATGGTTAGGTCAACAACATTTTGTTTTACCAATGCATCTGCTGCCATCAGGATGCGGTCGTCATCGCCTTCCGGCAGAACGATATGTTTCTTATGTTCCTTGGCCCGTTTCACGATCTGATATTGAAACATGCGAGGTGTAATGCTGGTTGTTCGGAAGGAGATAATTTTTTTCTCCAGGGCTTTCACATCTACATGTTTATCAAACAAACTAATTGCAAGGGCAATCTTATCTTTATTGCCGGGGGTAATTCTTGATTGGGTAGTGGCCACCCGGTTTACTGTTTTGAAAGTTCCGCTTTCAACGGCAACAATAGGAAATACGGTATCCAGGCCTTCAATCAATTTTAGAATCGTAGGTTCGGGAACAAGGCCCCCTGTCAGTACCATGCCGGCAATTTTCTGATAGTTTTTAGAGATGTTAGCTTGCAATGCTCCAATTATAATATCACCGCGGTCACCCGGAGTAACAATCAGCGTGTTCTTACTTAATCGAGTCAGGCAGTTATGCAATTGCATGGCGCCTACAATCGAGGTATCTACCTGATTGGATAATAATTGTTCACCAAAGAGAACCTTACCACCCACTGATTCATGAATTTCTTTCATGGTTGGATTGCCGAGGTCTTTATGACTTGGAATGGAAGTTACAATGATACTACCCGGCAGTGCTTTTATTAATTGAGTACGTATTTCTTCTTCTCTGTCACCATTTATCTTATTAGCGATCACGGTCAGTATTTGCACGCCTTCATCGGTAAAACCTTTTGCAGTAGACACAGCAGTGTCTACAATCTCCTGCACAGACTTGCCTTCGCCTTTAACAATTACGGCCGCAGGTATGCCCAGGTTTTTGGCTACAGAAATGTTACCATCAAACTCTACATTGGTGCTGCCGCCCATAAAATCTGTTCCTTCTACCACTACAAAATCATACCGTTCCTGCAACTGTTTGAACCGATCGATAATGGTGTCGATGATATAAGCTTCATTACCGGCATTGATCTGTTTCACCACTTCGTTGCGGGTAAACACAAACATATCTTTATACGGGGCACTTAAGTTGAATTGACTAGCCATCATCTCCAGATGATTGTCCTTTTCATTTCCTTCCCGGCTGATAACAGGTTTAAAGTAGGCGATCTTTTCGGTTTTGCCGGCAAGCAGGTTAACCAGACCCAGGGCAATGATGGACTTGCCCGAGTACGGTTCGGTGGTGGTCAGATAAATGGCGTTTGTCATAGGGCTCGTGATCTTGGTTGCAACAACGGCTAGCGCTCTTTTAAATTATTCATTTTTAAAGATACACAACGGCCAGTCATTATAAGTCAACTCAAATGTGGTGAAGTAATTTTTTTTAATTAATGACAATTATCATGGTATTGCGTAAATATTAGTCACTCTTCTTTAAGAATAATAAATGCAACCGATTGTTATGTTTAAGCCTAACTCAAGAAATGTTTAACTGTCTCAACCTAGATGTTGTATCAAGGTCAGATTACAGATTTCAAATTTCCTAAGTAACTTCGTTGCTATCTTTAACTTTAACAACAAGACACGCGAGAAATAGAATGAATCAAATAAAATATCCCTCCTTATATCAAATCAATACACGGGTATGGCTCACCGAACTTTCACAGAATCTTGGCCGACCCGCTACCCTTGATGATATTCCAGATAGTGAGCTGGACCATCTGGCCAACCTGGGTATTGATTGGATTTGGTTTTTAAGCGTATGGACTACGGGTGAAAAGGCACGCAAAATTTCGGCTGAAAGTCCAGAATGGAGACATGAGTTTGAACAGACATTGCCGGACCTTAGTGACAAGGATATTGGCGGTTCAGGTTTTGCTATTGCTGATTACCAGGTTAATCCTAACCTGGGGGGGGATGCTGCGTTGAAGCGGCTTCGCGAAAAATTGAAAAGCCGGGGACTTAAGTTGATGCTCGATTTTGTTCCAAATCACATGGGCCCCGATCATCCGTGGATTACTTCGCATCCGGAATATTTTGTTTCCGGAACCGAAGTCAACCTTGCACAAACCCCACAGAATTACACCCGAGTAAAAAGTAGTAAAGGAGAGTTGATCCTCGCGTATGGCCGAGACCCATACTTTTCCGGCTGGGCCGATACTGTACAATTGGATTACAGCAATCCGGCAACGGTAAATGCCATGATGAAAGAACTCGTGCGCATCTCTGGCCACTGTGATGGCTTGCGATGTGATATGGCCATGCTCATGCTACCCGATGTATTTGAAAGGACATGGGGTCGCAAAGCAAAATCATTCTGGCCTGAATCCATCAAGGCTGTTCGTGATAAGCATCCTCAATTTTGTTTTCTGGCTGAAGTGTATTGGGATATGGAATGGACACTTCAGCAACTAGGCTTTGATTACGCCTATGATAAACGATTATATGATCGCTTGCGGGAAGGCCACGTTCCGTTTATTCGAGGACATTTTCATGCCGCAATGGATTACCAGAATAAGCTGGCCCGTTTCATCGAAAACCATGATGAACCACGGGCGGCCGTAACTTTTGGAACGGATCAACATAAGTCCGCAGCAGTGATTACCTATTTATCACCGGGCATGCGATTCTTTCATCAAGGACAATTGGAAGGCAGGACGAAAAGAATTTCACCGCATCTGATACGCGCACCGCACGAGCCGCTCAATGCGGAGTTGCAAACTTTTTACGCATCGCTGCTTAATGTATTAAAAGTAACCCTGCTTCGGAGTGGTGTGTGGAAACTTCTTTGGTGCGCCCCTGCCTGGGAAGGTAATGGTTCCTATGATTCATTCATTGCATTTGGCTGGCGTGGCCACGAAGGTGAAAAGTTGGTTGTGGTAGTAAACTATAAACCTCATTCATCACAGTGCTACCTGCAACTGCCTTTCACCGATCTCAGCGGGTCAATCTGGACACTCCAGGACTTATTGAGTGAAGCCTCTTACGATCGTGATGGCGATGATCTGCACGAGGGTGGGCTCTATCTGGATATGAAGCCCTGGCAGTATCATGTTTTTGAAATGAAAAAGCTTACTGTGGATGCAAAGGGTATCCTATTGTAGATGACTGCATTTGTATGAGGAATGGTGTTTCTCTTGTAAAAAATATTGATAACATGCTGAGGGCGAACCATGATGAGATGAAAGATTTTTTGAAAAATTCAGAAAAAAAGCTCCGAAATTTTTCGGAGTTTTTTTATTAGTACTGTTCACGCTCAACGCACATTAATTCCAAATCCTACATTTAATGCATTATACTGTCCTAATGTATAATCGCCATGAAATGTAAACACAGCCAACTTAAGGCGCATGCCACCGGTTGCCCTGAAACCTGAGGTAGAAAAGTCAAGATTCACCGGGTCAGTAGCCTCTGGTGTTCCATCATCATCCAGATCGTAGGTTCCTTTCATGGCCAGGTTGGAAGAACCGAAATCATAGCCTAATCCACCATAGAAAGTAAGTACAGAAATCTTTTTAGAAGCGAGCGCCTGGATGGTCGTGGAACTAAACTCGATCACACCTTTTTGATTGCTACCCGCGCTGGCGTCAATACCTAATTCAGCTTTCATTTTGGTATATCCCACAAACATGGATAGATCAAAAGGGATCACTTTAATGCCTGGAATATATTGTTTAACATCATGTATGATGCCAATCCCAAATAAATTGAATTGGAAATCCTGCATTTTCACAGTCGGTGCAAACCGAACTTTCAACTCGAAGCTTTTTGGAAGACCAATACCCAGTTGATACATAGGTACCGGAAAAGCATCAGCAATTTTGATAGCATCTTTTAGACTCTGTCCTTCTGGACCCAAAAAGGTATCGCCAGTATCAACATATTCATAGGTGGGTGATTTAGACGGTCCAAAAATAGTAGGCACGTTTCCTGAGCCGGTAGGGCTTATCGTTTGTCCATCATAAGAGATAAGTTTAACATCGGTCAGCGTATTATTATCAACCTTGTATAATTGGTCCGAACTGGGGAGGTACATAAGCGTGCCGGTAAATGTCAAATCAAAACCAAGAGTCTTATGGGTTTTTGCCGTATTGTACCAGCCATGGTTTAAACCGGCCCCCAAGGCACGCATGGCCGGGCCAGCATATCCTTCGGCCAAAATGTTAGCATCTCGTAAACTTCCTTTCATTAGGTCGTCAAAATTATCTTGTGCTATGGATGCCTGAGGTTGGAGATACATCATCCATAAAAAAAATAAGGCTGCTGCTTTGAAGGTCTTCATACGAGGTAGCTAGGTTTTGTTATTACTTCTGAATTCGAATGCAGGCGTTAAGATAACCCTAATAATTAAAAATTTTCAGAATTATTTTAGCAAAGGGAGACACACAAAGCCTTAACAAGAAAAAGAAATCCGGTCATCATCAAGCCTTAGGCCTGCCAGATTTGAGATGTAGAATGAGATTCCGGCTCAAAGCCTGCCTATGCCTGCTCCGCTATTTGGTGGAGCAGGCAGGGGAATGATATTTCCAATTTTAATTGACTTTTGAGATAGTCCTTTTTTGCATAGTGTTGAATGCTAATTCATCGTTCGGATATCTGCCTTGCCGATAATAATTCCTTTATTAATATATGAGGTGCCTCCAACATTTACCTCGGGTTCGCCAAAGGCATTGATTCGTACTTCATCGCTTGCAGTTACAGTCAGGCGTCCTTCTCCGTAGATGTTACTTGAGACAGTGGTGCTGGCTAGTGCCCGTGTATCTACCTTATTCTCTCCATAAAGACGATAACGTTGGTGGGCAGCCTTTCCACCGTTGATGTTAATTCGATTCTCACCATATACCACAGCTTTGAACTTTTGAGTTTGCAACGAATCAAAGGTTATCTCGGACTGTCCATAAACTTTAAGTTTAAAGTTTTCGTTTTCCAGCAGCCCGCGACTGGCGACTTCCTGTTCACCGCGTACTTCCAGCGATTTAAGTTGTGTGTAAGTAACATAGGCAGTTATTTCAACATCGCGATAGATGCTTGTTTTTGAATTATAGTCATCGTTTGTGCGCTCGCGTTTGTCAACGATGCGGGCCTGATCCAGGTAGAGGTTCAATTTGTTACCCTCCACTTCTATGTTAATCTTACCAGGATTAATGTTTGAATAAATAACACGAATAGATTCCTGATCTCCTTTTTGTAAAATCAGATTGATCTTGGGCGACACGGTAATCCGGCTAAATGAACTTAATTTCTTTTCAAACTCCTGTGCAAAGCTTGAGCTACCACTCGTCACGAGGACAGCAAAAATCAGGTATTGGGCTATTTTTTTCATGGTTTCTTTGTTTTGGTAGTAAGACAACACTCCAACAAAATACCCCTATTCGCTCCGTAAACTTTCCACGGGATTGCGAAGGGCAGCTTTTATCGCCTGCGTGCTAACCGTTAGCCAGGAAATCAAAATACTCAGCATGGCAGTGCCTGCAAAAATCCACCAGGTTAATTCAGTTCGGTAGGTATAGTTGTGTAACCATTGGCTAAGCAAATACCAACCGATAGGTGTACCGATTGCAATAGCGATCAGCATAGGGCGTACAAAATCTTTTGAAAGCAAAAGAGTAATATTTTGTACCGATCCGCCAAGCACTTTACGGATCCCTATTTCTTTAGTACGCTGTTCGGCCACAAACGTGGCAAGACCAAATAAACCTAAACAAGTAATGATGATAGACAGTACACAAAAGTGAAGCACAATGGATAACGCCCGCTGTTCATTTTGATATTGCAGATTTATGCGTTCGTCAACAAAGCCAAAGTTCAGTGGGTTTTCCGTATCGAACTTCCCATAAAGGGCAGGTAATTTATCGACAAGTGCAGCCACCTGATTAGCCTTTACTTTAACCATCATGTTAAAATAAAACTCCTTGGGTCGATGCCTCATAATAAACGGTTCAATACCCATTGAAAGTGGGCGAAAGTTGAAATCTTTTACTATGCCAATAATGGAACCAGGTAAGCCCCAAAAAACAACGCGCTTGCCCAGTGCTTCACCGTGCTGAAAACCCATTTGCCGCGAAGCAGTTTCGTTAATAATGTAAGCTACGGTATCTGATTTTACGTCTTGTGAAAAGTTGCGGCCATAAACCATTTTCATGTCCATCAGCGGAATGACATGTGGGTTGGCATTCATTTGTGTAATAGTAATTTGTTGGCCGGGTAGTTGGCCTTCCCATTCTATGTTGCTGTAATTTTCGTTGTTCACAAAAATTGAAGTAGTGGCTGCGGCTTGTTCTACTTCCACTTGCTTCAATAGTTCTTCCCTGAAGGTTTCACTTTTCTCTTTAAGTGGGCCGTTAAGGCTTATGAACATTACTTGTTCTTTGTCGAACCCTAATTCTTTGCCTTGTACATATTCTACCTGACGATAGATCACCACGGCACCTACCATGAGTAAAAACGATAAGCAAAATTGCGCAACCACTAACGTTTCACGTAGAGACTTACCGCTTCGTCCGGTCATCAGTCCTTTAAGTGATTTTACAGGGTTCATAACTGACATGCGTGCTGCTGGATAGATACTTGCCAAAAAACCTATGAGCAAGGTAAAAGCAAGCAATGCAAATGAGAACAAATAGTTAATAGGTGAAAGACTGATCTCCGTGCCGATAAGACTGCTAAAGTAGGGAAGCATGAGATCTATGAGACCCCGCGAGATAAGGGCAGCTATAACGACAACTGCAATGGACTCGCCTAGAAACTGCACGAAAATTTGCTGGCGTGTTGCTCCAATAGTTTTCCGGATGCCCACTTCTTTTGATCGCTTGCCCGACTGTGCAGTGGCCAGATTGATAAAGTTGAAACAGGCAATCAATAAAATGCCAATCCCTATCCCAGTGAAAATCCTGATATAAGTAATATTACCTTGCTGGGTCCAATAGTCATAGGCCAGCGGATGCAGGTACATATCTTTAATGGACTGCGTTGAAACGCTAAAGCTAGCTTGCGGATCACGCTTTATCAATACATCCTTAATTTTTGTATTGAAGTCATCTATAGAATGGCCGGGTACTAACTCTACAAACGTATTAAAGTTAAAGCTGCTCCAATTGTAACTCCAACGATCTGGTACCAAATGCTCAAAAGAAAGCAGGAAGTCGAAATGCAGTGAGGACTGTGCGGGCTGATCTTTGAACACGCCTACGGCAACAAAATCAGTTTCATTGTTCAATCGAAAGGTGGTTCCCATAATATCCGACCGGGTTTGCCAGTCTTTGCCAAAATATTTATGCGCCATGCTTTCGCTTAGCAACAGGTGATTAGGTTGCGTAAGAACTGTCCTGGTATCACCACTTATCAGTGGAAAATCAAATAGTTTTAGTAGTGAGTTGTCAGCAAAGTAGATGTTGTTTTCAGAAAATAGAGCTTGGGTTGTTTTAAGTACACCACTCCACTTTCCTAACCGTGCGGTATTGACTATTTCCGGAAATGTGGTTTTTAATTCGGGTGCCAAAGGCCCGGGGGTAACGGCTCCAATTTCATTTTTATCTTTTTGTTGCAGCGTGATTCGATATAGATTTTCTGCTTTCGAATGATAATGATCTCGGGTTACTTCGCGCCATGCGTACACCAATATGATGGTGCTACAGGTAATACCAAGCACCAATCCAATAATATTGATGGAGGAAAACAACGGTGAGCGAAGTAGATTTCGCAAGCCGATAAGAAAATAATTTCTGAGCATTTAGTTAGTTAATATTATTGAATCAAAATGTGCTTTATTGGAAGTTACTTTATTCACTTCTCAAACTCTGTGAGGGATTGGCCGTGGCAGCTCGCAAAGCCTGGGTGCTTACAATTAAGATTGCAAACAATAAAGCAAGAGTCCCAGCCACCAGTAAAACCCACCAGGGAAAATCAATATGGTACGGATAACGCTGAAGAAATTTGTCCAGGGCCCACCAGGCAGCTGGCGCAGCAATAATGAAAGAAACAATGACCAACCTTGAAAAATCTTTTGTCATTAAAAAGATAAGATTAGGAACAGTGGCACCCATCACTTTTCTAATACCAATTTCTTTGGTTCGCTGTTCTGCACTAAAAGCTGCGAGACCTAAGAGCCCTAAACAGGCAATAAGAATCGCCAGGCCTGTGAAGATTATAAAAAGTTGACCCATGCGTTGTTCGGATCGGAAGGTTGCATCGAAATTCGCATCCAGAAAACTGTATTCAAATGGTGCATCAGGCGCATATTTTTTCCAGGCACTTTCAACAATGGCCAGATTTTTTTGTACATCACCTGAGGCAAATCTAACTCCCATCTCAAAGTTTGGTTCACCGCCTAAGAAGATGATCATAGGGCGGATCGTGCTTTTTAATGTCTCAAAATTGAAATCTTTCAACACCCCAATTACTTCTACCTCTCTTTCTTCCATGGTATTAAATCGGGACATAATTTTCTTTCCCTCAAAAGAATCCCAACCAAATTGTCGCATAGCGGTTTCGTTTATTAAAATTCGACTGGAGTCGGCAGGAAAGTCGCGCGAAAAGAAACGACCTGCCACTACTTCATAGCCCATTGTTTTGATCAGATCATAGTCAACGGTATAAATTGTTAGCAAATGTTCTTCCCCGGATTCTACAATTCGAAACGTAGAATTCCAATCAATGTAAGGGGGCATGCGGTTGGAATAGGTAGCTGCAATAATCTCTGGATATTGAAGTAATTCATTTTTAAAAGCAGCACTGTTCTTTGTAAGATTCATCGTGTGCATCATACAAAGTATATTGTCTTTGTTAAATCCAAGATTTTGTTTTTGAATGTATTTCAATTGTTGAAACACGATCAGGGTTGCAATGATAAGTGAGATGGAGATAAAAAACTGAAACACCACCAGTCCATTTCTTACCCCCGAACTTTTCATGCAGGCACGTACTTTTCCTTTTAATACTTCGGCTGGCTTGAACGCGGTAAGGTAAAAGGCAGGATAACTTCCTGCTATCAGGCCAATCACCAATGTGAATACAACCAGGCCAATGATAAAGGTTGGATTGAAAATACTGCTAAACGTGATGTTCTTAGTGGTTATTATATTGAATGGATCCAGCGCCAGTGACACCAGCACGAGGCCTAATACAACAGCCACAATTGTATACAGATAAGATTCAACCATGAATTGACCGACCAGGCGGTTCCGTAAGGCGCCAATAGTTTTTCGTATACCTACTTCTTTGGCGCGGTTTGCGGCACGAGCGGTGCTTAAATTCATAAAGTTGATGCAGGCCAGTAGAATAATCATGCCTGCAATGGTGCCAATCAAATACAGGTATTCAAGATTACCATTGGGTTCCAACTCATCAGAGAATTGAGAACGTAAGTGAATATCAAGAAGACGCTGACTTTCAAAACCAACCATGCTTCCGGAATTAGTAAACTGTTGCAAGTCCATTTTAAGAAATTGCTGAATTTCTTTCGCTACATACGTTTCTACAAAATAATTATACTTGTCATTAACACTTTCAATTTTACCTGCTGGATGGATTTTAAAGTATGTGACCACAGCACTATTCAGCCACATGGGATAATCCAACAATTCTGAAGTTGTTAGGGAAAGTAAAAAATCAAACTTAAGATGCGTATTGTGCGGCACATCAGCGGCAATTCCCGTAACCTCAGCTTTTGTTTCCCCCTGACTACCAATAGCGAATGTCTTGCCGATAGGGGATAGGTCACCCGGCCCATTGTAGCCAAAATATTTTCGGGCAGTTGATTCTGTAATGACGATTTTGTTGGGTCCGTCTAGCACTGTTTTCGGATTTCCTACCAGAAGTTTGTAGGCATAGAATTCGAAGAAATTGGAATCACTCAATAAGAAATTTCTTTCGGTAAAGGTTTTGTCTTCGTAGCGTACTGGAATGGTGTTCCATTTTGCAATCCGCAAAGTGGATTCAACAGCAGGAACATCCTTTAGTAAAGTTTCAGCCATGGGTATCCCCGTAAACACTGTGGCGATTTCTCTATCCTGCAGTTTGGCTTTGAAAGTAGCCCGATAAGTTCTGTTGGCATCCGGATGGAATTTATCATAACTGAGCTCATCGGTGATATAGAGCATCAGCAATAGCGTACTGGTTATACCAAGCGTAAGTCCTAAAATATTTATCGCTGAATAGGACTTTTGCCGCATCAGGATGCGGAAAGCTGTGGTAAGGTAATTGCGAATCATGATCTGATATTTTTAGTGCTAATTAATTTACTCCATTTATGTAAGACAGAATATTTACTATTTATTCACTTCTCAAACTTTGTGAAGGATTGGCGGTAGCCGCTCGCAAGGCCTGTGTGCTTACAATGATTAAGGCAAGTATCAGCGCTCCAGCACCCGCCAGGGGTAGCACCCACCACATCACGGTGGTTCTGTATTCATAACGCTCAAGAAAATTGCTAAGAAACCACCAGGCTATCGGGCCCGAGAAAAGAAAACCTACAATGACAAGTCGAGAAAAATCTTTTGAGATCAGAATCACCAAACTTGAAACGGAGGCTCCCATTACTTTGCGGATGCCAACCTCTTTTGTACGCTGCTCAGCAGTAAATGCAGCAAGACCAAAGAGACCAAGACACGTAATGATAATCGCCAATGAAGCAAATATGGTAGCGAGACGACTGATTAAATTGATGGTCGAAAATTTTCTTTCAAAGTCAGCATCCGCAAAACGAAACTCGAATGGATAGGTTGGGTTTAGCTTTTTAAAAACACTTTCTATCGTATTAATAGATTCACTCAAGTCTTGACTTATGTTCAGCCGTAAAGTTATAGTGCTACTCCAATCCGGGTCAAAAATTAATGTCATGGGTTCAACTGGTTGATATGGAGAAGCCATTACAACATTGGGCATTACACCGATTATTTCCAGGTCTCGATCATTCATTTTAAGATGTTGACCAATTGGATTTTCCATGGCCATCATTTCTACGGCCGCTTCATTGACTACTACAGCCATGGAATCACTTTTAAAATCTCTGGAAAAATCCCGACCCTCAATCATTTTGATACCCATCGTTTCTGTGTAATCGTACTCGGTGGCAATGGTTGAGAAGGATACTCGTTGATCAGGCATCCCTTCCCATTTCACCTCATTGTTTGAAAAGATGGATGTAATAGGGCTATTGCTTTTACAAACTGATTTAACAACTCCTGTTCTTACCAATTCTTCGCGGATTGTCTGGAAATTCGTTTCTAACTCTCCATTAGTCCAGATTTGCATTAAGTTTTCGCGATCATATCCCATATCACGGCTTTTCACATGCATGATTTGTTGATAGATAACAATGGTGCCAATAATCAGAAAAATAGAGAAGCCAAACTGAAGTGTTACCAATACTTTGCGTGGCGTTGTGGCACCTTTTCCAACATTAATTTTTCCTTTCAAAACTTTCACAGGTTGAAATGAGGAAAGATAAAAGGCAGGATAACTCCCTGCAAAAATTCCGATCACGAACACCCACCCAATAGCAATAGACCATAGCCATGGATTGGAGTAATCAATTGAAATATTTTTATTTACCAATAGATTATAAGAAGGCAATACAAGTTCCACGACTACAATAGCCAGCACCGAGGAAAGGAATGTTACCATAACTGATTCTCCAAGAAACTGAAAGATTAATTCCTTTCGTCTGGAACCTACACTTTTCCGGATTCCTACTTCCCGTGCCCGGCTTTCACTTCGGGCCGTGGCCAGGTTCATAAAGTTGATGCAGGCGATTACTAATACAAAAATGGCAATGGCTGTAAATAATCGAACATATTCAATCATGCCGCCTGTGTTAACACCGTTTTCAAAATTGGAATAGAGCCTCCACTTACTCATGGGATGGAGAAAGAGTTTTGCCGTAGGTGCTTTCGGATTGTTGTCTTTGATAATGTTTTGAATGCTGTTGTTCACTTCCTCTTCTGTGGCATCGGGCTGCAGTTGCACATACATTTGAAAGGAATTGTTATTCCAATTGTCTTTGGCATAACGCACCCAGCTTTGGGTGGCTTCATAATAGGCGAAGGGCACGACATATTCAAATTCGAAAAATGATTGACGGGGCAGATCCTTTACAACACCGGTGACTTTCAAGTCCTGCCCGTTATCAATTTTTATTAATTGATTGATGGGATCGAGATCATCAAAAAAAGTTTTAGCGGTCGATTCTGTAATGACGATGGAGGACGGGTCGGATAAGGCTGTGTTAGGATCTCCCTTTACCATCTCGAAAGTGAAGACTTTGAAAAAATCTTCGCTTGCACTTAGCCCCATTTTGGTGAGTCGCTTGTCACCTACCTGAAGCATATTACCTTCGCCCCAATTAGTCATCACCACTTCCTTTATCTTGCTCGACTTGTCTTTGATTGTTTCCTTCATGGGGTAGGGCATAGCATTTCCAGTTCCAATGCCCTGCGCCCACTGCTGACTTTGGTATAGCTTATAAATGGAATTGTAATTCTTATGGAACCGATCATAAGAATATTCATCCGCTACCCATAATAAAATCAGAACAGAACTTGCGATACCGATGGAAAGGCCTGTAATATTGATAAACGAATAAACCGAGTTTTTAAAAAGACTGCGGATAGCAATTTTGAAATAGTTATGAAGCATTTCGATAGCGTTAGGCTATCGGATATTCCAATAAGGTGCCAGTATGAAAACCAGCCATTTGGTAAGATTAAGGGGCTTTTAATTTTTTTAGTGGCTCATTTACGAACGACACTGTCCGCAACCGACCATCTAATGGCCGTGATAGCGAGACTCTTTTTCGCGTTCACTTTCTTCTTTTTCGCGTTTGATGCGCACCTTGGCAGGTGGCCCCACCATAATAGGCACTCGTTCTACTTCCACATTGGCTAGTTCGAGTCCATACATGGCTTCCGTAGAAAGACTAATTTTCTTAATGAGTCGGTACCCTTGAATAATCAGGTTGTCGAATGTTGAAATTTCACTGTCAACAGAAGCTAGTGAATGCAGGATAACAAATTTAAAATCAGCAGGCATGCTGTGTTTCTGGAGAGCATCATAGTGACTTGTCAAATCAATTTCTGCAGAGTCGGCCATATCGTGCAGGATTTTATTGAAAAGTAAGTTTACACGATGGTCGGATTTAAAGCCGAGTTTTATCCGTATGAAAAAGCATTTTTTTGGAATGATTGTGTCTACGGAATATTTTGACGTGTACGGACTATCTACGGTATCTACATGCACAAACCAATACACATCGGCTCTCTTAGGTCGTTTCTTGAAAATAGAATAAATAATATTCGAGTCGATGTAACGCTTACTATTGGCAACCGCCATATACACAAGGTTAGTAGCCTCTTTCGGCACCGAGCTATCTGCTTGCAGATCTTGAATTAATGGCACGTAGTGTTTTAAATCGACAAACTCTGTATGCCTGTCCCTTAGAATCCTGGCGCGTAATAAAACATACATCATCAGGAAAAATATAAACGCAATCGAAAAAGAGAACCAACCGCCATGGGTAAACTTACTCAGGTTTGAGACCAGAAAAGCTCCTTCAATAGAAAAGAACAGCAGTGCAAGTACGGAGGATCGAATGGTAGATTTTTTTGACGTAGTAAAATAATACACCAACAAGGAGGTTGTCATCAGCATATCAAAGGTGATCGCCAACCCATATGCAGACTGCATGGCATCGGATTCTTTGAAGTAGAGCACCACCAGGATACAACCAAACATTAAAATCCAGTTAATGGCTGGAATATATATCTGACCTTTTAACTGACTCGGATAACGAACTCGGGTAGCCGGCCAAAGCTTAAGTTTCATGGCTTCGTTGACCAACGTAAACGTGCCTGAGATTAATGCCTGGCTGGCAATGATGGTGGCGAACGTGGCGATAATTACCCCAACGAAGAGTAACGCCTGTGGCATGATTTCAAAAAAAGGAATGGCACCATCCAGTGTTGTTCCCTGATGTTCCAGCAACCAGGCGCCTTGACCAAAATAGCTTAATAACAAGCAGAATTTTACAAACCACCAGCCAGCGCGGATATTCGATTTTCCACAATGTCCCAGATCGGAATACATTGCCTCTGCCCCGGTGGTACACAAAAACACAGCACCTAAAATCCAGAACCCGCCCGGATATTTTACTAACAGATCATAGGCATAAACCGGGTTTATTGCTTTGAGCACCGACATATTTCCAACGAGGTGCCACATGCCAATGGAACCGATAAACAAGAACCAGACGAGCATAACCGGTCCAAAGGTTTTGCCTACCACACTGCTTCCAAATTGTTGGAAGATAAACAAGGCCAGCAGAATGGCGATTACAATGGTAATGATAGTTTGTTCAGTAATATCAGGATTCAGCGATCGCAATCCTTCAATGGCGGAAGTAACACTGATAGCAGGCGTAATAAACCCATCGGCAATAAGGGTACAACAGCCAATGATGGCCGGAAAAATGACCCAACGTGCTTTGTATCTTCTTACTAAAGCATAGAGTGCAAAAATTCCACCTTCCCCTTTGTTATCGGCATTGAGTGCGAGATAAACGTATTTGATAGTAGTAATTAAAGTGAGAGTCCAAAATACGCAGGATAGACCACCGAAAATAAGGTCTTCGGTAATTACATGAGTACCCACAATAAAACGAAGGGTGTATATAGGTGATGTTCCAATATCACCATAAATAATTCCCATGGCTACCAATATTCCGGCAGCAGATGCTTTACTGAGTTTTGGATCTTTTCCTGAATCCATCAGTTAGTGTGCTTACTTAATTCTTCCTGATTTATTTTCTCCTCATTGCGCCCGATGATCAAACGATTGCTGCGATCATAAGAAAAATAATTCCACATCCAGCTGAAAAAGGTAAATACTTTGTTACGAAAACCAACGATCGACATCAGGTGAACGAACATCCACACATACCAGGCAAAAAATCCCTGGAAGCGAATGCCTTTCATATCAACAACGGCTTTATGCCTGCCCACTGTTGCCATCGATCCCTTGTCAAAATAACGAAAAGGTTTTAAGGTTTTTTTCAACATCAGATTTTTGATGTTTTTAGCTACCAATCGACCTTGTTGCTGTGCAGGGGGTGCCATCATCGGGTGACCCTTCGGTGCTTTTACATCGCCCTCCATAAGCGCTACATCCCCAATAGCAAAAATATTCTCGTAGCCTTTTACACGATTAAACTCGTCCACCATCAACCTGTTTCCTCTGCCTATCAGTTCAGGGTTCATTCCTTCAATGGGATTTCCTTTTACCCCGGCCGCCCAAATCAACGAACGCGAAACAAGTTTTTCTCCGGTGCTAAGAACAACTTCATACCCATCGTAGGATTTTACAGCTGCATTCAAGTGCACCTTTACACCCATCTCGGTTAAGAACTCTAACGCCTTTTGTCCGGCTATATCAGACATCCCATTTAACAATCGTGGCGAAGCTTCGATCAAATGGATATCCATATTACGCATGTCCAATTCTTTGTAGTCTTTAGGAAATACGTTCTTTTTTAATTCTGTGAGTGCCCCTGATAGTTCTACACCAGTCGGTCCACCCCCCACAATCACAAAATCCATCAGGCTATTCATTACCTCATGGTCTTCGGTGAGTAAAGCATATTCCAATTGCCGGATGATCTTATTTCTGAGCTTGGTAGCATCAACGATGTTTTTCATGGAAGAAGAATGTTTTTCTACTTCTGTCATTCCATAAAAGTTAGTAACCGCTCCGGTTGCAATCACCAGATAATCATACTTTACCCCGCCAATGGAAGTTTCAATATAATTTTCTTCAGGTTTGATTTTCTTCACTTCGCCTAGTCGGAAATAGAAGTCCGACTGACTTCCAAATAATTTCCGAAAGGGAGCCACAATCGAATTGGTTTCTAAACCCGAAGTAGCAACCTGGTAAAGCAAAGGTTGGAAGGTATGGTGATTGAACTTATCAAAAAGCACCACCTGAGCTTTAATGCCCTCAAGACCTTTAACTACTTCCAGACCTCCAAACCCACCGCCAATTACAATGATGCGGGGTTTGCCCAGGTCAGCAATACGCGTTCGCGTGGTTATCAATTTGGGCATTTAAAAGAGAAATATGGCTCTAAAAAGGGTGCAATTTACAGGTTGTCGAAGGATTTCGTGGTGTTTGAATATTTTTTTTGTTCTTCCATCATGAACCAAAGTAAAGACTGTAATTTTACCTTACTAAACTAACAACCGTTATGCTTAAGAAACTTTTATTCGTATGTTCAATCGGTGCCGTCATGGTAAGTTGTGGCGGAGAGGCTGAAAAACTCAAATCGCAAGTTGACTCTCTAAAAAGTGAGCTGCAAACCAGTCAACAATTTGCTACAACCCTGCAGGAGGTTGGGGTATTGATGGACTCAATTGATGCAAACCGTCAACTCCTTCGTGTAAACATGGTGGAAGGCACTACCTATGATGATTACACTTCGCGAATGAAAGACATCAATAATTACGTGAAGGACACACAAAACAAAATTGAAGATCTTGAGAAGTCTTTGAAGAAGTCAAAAGGCAATACAAATGCACTCTCTGCAACAATCAAAAAACTGAAAGCTGATCTGGAAGAACGCAATAAAGAAATTGCAGCATTAAATGAACATGTGGATCAACTACGCAATGAAAATCAAAACCTGATTACTACAGTTGGGTTACAAGAGGCTGAGTTGAATGACAAGGAGTCGCAGATACTTGCCAAGCAGCAAGAGTTGGCGCTCATTGAGGCAAAGATTCAGGAACTTATGATTTCCAGCAAGGTAAGTGAAGCAGATTCCTATTTTGCCCGCGCACAAGCTGTAGAAGAAGCAGCGAACAGAACAAAGTTGGCGCCAAAAAAGAAAAAGGAAACCCTTATGGAAGCCGTTGAGCTCTATAAGAAATCACTTTCTTTAGGAAAGGAAGAGGCACAAGCTAAGATTACAGAATTGGAGAAGAAGGTAAACTAAAGTTTTGTAACAATTATAAAAAAGCCCTGCATGTCAGGGCTTTTTTGTTGGGTCATTTTCGCCAATAGATTGAACCAATAATCGCTGCGATCAATACCCCAATGGTATCCAAAACCCAATCCCAAACATCCGGTGTTCGGCCTGGCGTTAATCGTTGGTAATTTTCATCCAATGCGCCAAAAGTTGAACCAATCAATAACGTGATAGTAAAAAGGACGTAGGCATGTTGGATTGTGAATTCAAGATCAAGCCATCGGAAAATCAAAAGTCCTAAAATCAAATACTCAACACAGTGAATAAGCTTGTCGGGCGTTAATTCAAATCCTTTCGGAAGTTGATGGCCAGGTATGGAGGATCCGGCAAGGATTAATAGGCTAAAGAGGATTAATGCAGTTCGGGCAAGCGCGCGTGATGACATTTATTCCATCCCCACAAGGTAAATTGTATACACGATGTAACCCGACAACAACAGAAAAGCTTCCCACCGATCAAGTTTGCGTGTATTCAATGTAAACATAAATATCATGAGCACAATCGTGGACGCACCCAACACATACAAATCAAAATCGAGGGCTACATCAAACGGCAACGGACGGATTAGTCCGGTAATGCTTAAAATAAAAAAGATGTTAAAGATGTTAGACCCGATCACATTTCCAATGGCTATATCCGTATTCTTTTTGTAAGCGGCTACTGCGGATGTTGCAAGTTCGGGCAGCGAGGTACCAGCCGCGAGTATGGTAAGGCCAATTAATTTATCACTTAGCCCGTAATGTTGTGCGATGGCAATAGCGTTATCAACCACTAATGTTCCTCCGCCTACCAACATCATGATGCCTAAAACCATTAACCCAACAGCCACAGGGGTTGAATAGATTTTAATGGAATCACTGTCTGAATCAAGATCGGAAGAGGAACTCATTGTGCGATAGATGTACATCATGAACAAACCAAAAAAGACAAGCAGGATAAAACTATCAAGCCTGCTTAAAACATTGGTTTCACTTCCCCATATCAGTGTATCGTTAACTAACACATAAAGTACCAAGGCCGCTAATAAGGATAAAGGCACCTCATAGCGTACTGTATTGCGAAGAACAACGAGTGGATAAATAAGCCCGGCTACACCCAGAATGAACAGTAAATTAAAATTATTACTACCAATAACATTTCCAAAAGCTGCCGAATCATAACCTTTTAAGGAAGAGGTAACGCTAACGAGAAGTTCAGGTGTAGAGGTTCCAAAAGCTACTACGGTGAGGCCAATGGCAATATTGGAGATATTAAATTTTTTGGCTATCGATGAAGAACCACTGACAAGAAAATCAGCACCTTTTATGAGAACTACGAAGCCTACGAGCAATAAAGTGATGGCCAATAACATGCAAGAGTGGTTTAGGGTACCCGAAAGGTAAACTCTTTTTTCATTTTTGGCCGAAAAGGTACATGTAAAAAATTAACGTACTTAAAACGGGGTTTCTTCTTAAATTAGCGGTTTGTTCAACCCATGACCTTAGATATCTTAGTAACAATCTCCCTTGTCCTTTTAAATGGCTTTTTTGTTGCAGCTGAATTTGCGATTGTTAAGGTTCGTTCTTCTCAAATTGCACTCGAAAAGGGCACTTTATCAAAAGATGCTGCCAAAATCATCGTAAATAATCTTGATGGTTTTCTGGCTGCCACCCAACTGGGGATTACTTTGGCAAGTTTGGGCCTTGGATGGGTGGGAGAGGATGTAGTTTCAAAGATTGTGCTGAATGCCATGCATTCAATGGGGCTGCAAATGAGTGAGGCTACCGCCCACAGCATTGCAATACCTGTGGCGTTCCTTATCCTGACAATTATGCATATTGTTTTTGGTGAGTTAGCCCCCAAGTCAATCGCCATACGCTACCCGGCCAGTACAACGCTACGTATTTCTATTGCCTTGCGTGTATTTTATTTCATTTTCCGCCCTTTCATCTGGTTACTGAATGGGTTTGCGAATCTGATCCTAAAATTATTTGGCATTAAGCCTATGAGTGAAATGGAGATTCATTCTGAAGAAGAATTAAAACTAATAATAGCCGAAAGTGAAGAGGGAGGTGCCATAGAGTCGAGCGAACGTGAGTTGATTCAAAATGTGTTTGACTTTGATAACCGCGTGGCCCGGCAGGTAATGGTGCCCCGGGTTAAAATGAGCATGATCAAAGCCGATACTTCTATAGCGGAAGCCATGAACATTGTCTTGAAAGAGGGCTATTCGAGGTATCCGATTTATGAGCAATCAAAAGATGAAGTGATAGGTGTTGTTCATTCCAAAGACATTGTATCGGTATACATTCTAAACAATAATAAAAGCCTGAAGGACATCATGCGGGCGGTGCATTTTATACCGGAAACAAAGCCTATCGATGTATTGCTTCGGGATTTTCAACGTACCAAAGCACAGATGGCATTTGTGGTAAGTGAGTTTGGCGGAATTATTGGCTTGGTTACGCTGGAAGATATTCTGGAAGAACTGGTAGGAGAAATTCAGGATGAACACGACCATGAGCAGCAGATTGTTGTACCTATCGACAAAGTAACATTTCAGATTGCTGCCCAATCTTCCTTACACGACATCAACAAATTACTGGAAGTCCCCTTTCCGGAAGCTGAAGAATACGAAACGCTTGCTGGCTTGCTTACTTATGAACGACCCATGTTAAAAGAAGGGGATGAGTTTGAATTATTCAGCTATAAGATCAAAATTCAAAAGATAAATCAAACCTTACCTGAAACTGTTGAAGTAAAACTAATCACAGTAACCTAATGCTATACATTCAAAACCACTTTTTGTGCTTAAAGTAGATAATCATAACAAAGAAAATCACACCCATAATGGCAAGCACGCCAAAATAACCATTAGTCCATTCTAGTTCGGGCATATTGCGGAAGTTCATGCCGTAAACCCCGGCAATAAAGGTGAGCGGAATGAAGATGACTGTAATAATTGTCAGCAGTTTCATGACTTCATTCATCTTATAATTGATGGTATTCATGTATAAATCCATGAGGGTGGAAGTAAGATCTTTGTAGGTATCCAGCGAGTCAATCAGATGGATCACGTGATCATATACATCGGAATAGTATTTGATGCTTCTCTCCTCGATAAATTCATCTTCATTTTTCACAACCTTATTTAACGCTTCACGCAACGGGTAAACAACTTTCCGTAGGTAAATAAATTCCTTGCGCAATTTCTGAATGCGTTGAAAATCTTCTACCGTAGGATTATTCGAAATACTATCTTCAATTTCTTCAACCTGCCGGCCTATGTTTTCGAGAACCGAATAGTAACTATCCACAATGCTATCGATTAGCCGATACAAGAGATAATCCGCACCTCTTTTTCTGATAATATTGGTCTCTTGCTTGATTCGGTTGCGAAGACTATCAAAAATATCACCTTCTTTTTCCTGAAATGACAAAACATAATTTTTGCCTAAAACAAAACTGATATGTTCGTAATCGATGTTGTTTTGCCCATCAATGCGGTACAGCATCTTTAAGGTAAAGAACAGGTGATTTTCATATTCATCGGCTTTGGGTTGGTGATCGGTATTGTGAATGTCTTCCAGAAGCAGATAATGCAGATCAAATTTTTTACTGATTTTTTTGATCAAATCTCCATCTGATAATCCATCGACATTGATCCAGTTTATACGGGTAAGGTTACATTGTTCTAAAAGTTCATCAATACCTAGGTTGTCTTTAAAATCATATGAATGCTCATCGTATGAAATTAATTCGAGGATGACTTTATTATCACTGGCAGCGGTATGTTCATGCTCAGTTAAATGTTCATTCAACTGTTTGAGAACCGCTTTTCTTTTAGACTTGGTTTGTTTCATTGATTAGGGTGTTTATCGGTTGATGAGTACCCGGCCTGGATAACCAAACTCAATATTTTCTTTTTGAAATCGTTCGTTGATGGATTTTAGAACATCACATTTCAGGTCAAAGGCATTGCCAGGGTTCGAAGCCCACACATAACCGCGCAATTGAATCCCGAAGTCTGCGTAGTTTACAACACGAACCATCACAGGCGGCTCCCCCTTGGTAAGTTCTTCAGGTGATCGGTTATCGATATAATTAGGATGATTTAGTCCTTCCTCCTGAATAATCTTCATAGCCCGATCAAGGTCAACCCCAAACGGTACTGGTACCTCCACAAATACACAGGTTTTTTCATCGGTCAGCGTTGAATTAATAATTGTTTCATTACTAATAACACTATTTGGAATCACGATGCGTCTGTTCTCAAAATCCTTAATGATGGTGTGGCGTAAGGTTATGTCCTCTACATCACCCGTGTATAACTGACCGATTTTTACCCGATCGCCAACACTAAAAGGTTTAAAGATTACAAGAAAGAAACCGCTGATAATATTTGAAAAGGCTGACTGTGAAGCAAAACCAACAATGGCTGCCAGAACCCCTGCACCCGTAAGCAACGTGGTGCCTACTGACCTAAAGTAAGGAATGGACCGGAAAATAATAATGGCCGCGATCAGATATATCAGAAAGTCAACGGCATTTTTAAAAAAGTTATAACGGGTAGGATCTACCTTTAATTTTTTAGCTGCACCCCTGATAAAACGACCGATCAGGAACCGAAGCAACCGGGAAACCAAAAAAGCGAAGGCCAGCACAATTAGGGCAAAGGCCACTTGTTCCCACTTCTCGTCAACAAAGTTCATGACCCCGAAATTAGTAATTAGTTAGCAGTTGCAGGCAACCAACCCATTTTTTGAAAACGTAACTATCCCTTACTATTTGATGTTTACTATTCCGGTGATTGCTTATTATTGCATCTCATGACCAAAAATCTGGAAATTATAAAGGCCCCAGTGGCCAGGGAGATGGCCGACTTTGAGCAAAAGTTCAGGGCTTCCATGAAAACCAAGGTTCTCCTGCTGGATAAGATCATGAGCTACATTGTGAAACGCAAAGGCAAACAGATGCGGCCCATGTTTATCTTTTTGAGTGCCGGTGCCTGTGGTCAGATCAATGAGTCAACTTATCGGGGTGCCTCCTTAATAGAGTTGGTTCATACGGCAAGCCTGGTGCATGATGACGTGGTGGATAATTCAAATTACCGCAGAGGTTTTTTCTCTGTAAATGCCTTGTGGAAAAACAAAATCGCAGTGTTGGTAGGCGACTTCCTGCTGACGCGAGGATTGTTTCTCGCCCTTGAGCATAAAGACTATGATCTTCTATCAATCTGTACCGATGCCGTGAAAGAAATGAGCGAGGGGGAATTGATGCAAATGGAGAAAGCCCGGCACCTGGATATAACCGAAGAAATCTACTATGAGATCATCCGACAAAAAACTGCCTCGCTGATTGCTTCGTGTTGCGCGGTAGGGGCCAGTTCGGTAGGCGCTTCGCCAGAAGTAGTTAAAAACATGAAAACGTTTGGTGAGCTGGTTGGCATGGCCTTTCAAATTAAGGATGACTTATTTGATTATGGTGAGGATGAAATCGGAAAACCTTTGGGTATTGATATTAAAGAGAAGAAGATGACCTTGCCACTTATCCATTCACTTTCCAAAGCCTCGTGGCTGGAGAAGCGAAAGATCATCGGCATCGTTAAAAATGACAGTGAAAACTCAAAGAAGGTTAATTACGTGATTGAATTTGTAAAAAATTCAGGTGGTATTGAGTACGCCAATCAGAAGATGCGGGGCTATCATGCAGAAGCATTACAAGTGCTTAATACTTTTCCTGCTTCCGAATACAAGACCTCGCTGGAAGACCTTGTTCAGTATACGATCGAGAGAAAAAATTAGGATAATCTTACCTTATCTCTTCCTGCTTCCAGAATAGCATATTCTTTGGAACGCTTATAAAGAGGCTCCTCCAAAATTTGCGATGCCGGCCCGATGTTAGAAGGCGAGTAGGTACCTTCAGTTTCCCACCATTTCTTTGCATTTTCGCGAGCTTCAGTTTTATCTACTTCAAAGTAGTTGATAATGGAATCAGAGATGATCCAGGGCTTGGCTACAGTAGCATATTTTTCAAAGATCATCGATCGCATCTGTGTACCGCTCGTTTGATTTTTGAAATGAGAAAGGGTATAGGACATGGTTTCAGGCTCAGTCATGATCATATCCCAATATCTTTTGGAGGTAACAATCTGTGCGGTAGTCAATAGATAACCGTATCCTTTTTCGATGGGCTCTTTCGTGATCTGGCAACTAGCCCTGAATTCCTTCTTTTTTTTGCCGAACAGTGTATCTAAAAGTGCCATGGTTTTGATTTTACTCTATTAGATACTTCGTTTTGAGTAAATAGTTGCATGGCCTGACTATTTTTTTAATCAAACCCTCAAAAAACTGTCGTGAGTTGGGATTATGGTTCAGGAATTTGTCAGGTTCCTTTCCCGGGAGCTGCCTTTTTCGCTTGAATGAATTTCTCGTGTTTGATGAAAAAATCCTCCAACTGCTTTACGGGTAACTTTTTACCGATGATTTTATGTTTATTATCAAGTATATAAAGTGATGGGGTAGTATCAGAGTGATAAAGCTTGGAGTAGTGCTGAGGAATGTAGGAGCGAGGACCGTTTACCGATATCCAGGTTGTTTTCATTTCTTTTATGAAGTCTTTCATTTTTTGAATGGAGGTATCTGAGGATACAGCATACACCTCTAAATCAAACTTCGTTCGACTCTTATTGTAGAACTCAACCAACTTAGGCGTTTCCTCACGGCAATGACCACAGTCTGGATCAAAAATCCATAATATGGTGTATTTGTTTTTGATGTCATATATGGAGCGGGGTTGCAGGTTTTGATCTTGCATGATCAGGTTGGCTCCTATTTTACCGACAAGGCTTGGGCGTAACTTTTCGGCATAGTCCTTTAGGTTTTGCTTTATTTTGTCACTCACCCAAAAGTTCATCTCCCCAGAAGCGAAGTATTTATCATACAATCGCACATACACTTCGTCCAGACCCATAATCTCCGGATTCTGATACATAAACACACAGTTCCATACTAAGTATTTATATGTTTCGGGATTCTTCCTTGCTTTAGCTACCATCTTATCAATGGCCAACATAATGGTGTCGGGCACCGGTGCATAAAGTTTATTCAGATACTCTTTGATTTTCTCCTGATAGATAGGCCTTGGCAAACGAAGCAGTGCATCATCGGCAAGATCAAACTTGTCAAAGAAGTGTTCGCGGTAATATAGCAACTGAAATGTTGAGTCGATCGTGCCATCAGCTTTTTTAGGTGGTGCTGGTGCTTCTATGGGTTGGGTTGCCTTCAGTAAGCGGGCCGTTAAGCTTGTTGGATTTTTTTCAACCAATTCATTTTGATACTTAACAACCTGTTCATTGATTTTCGTAAAAGATTCCCGGGCAGATTTCTTTTGATCTTCGGCTAGCGAACTGTCCTTGAGTATTTTTATAAAAGGCTCAGCTTCCTTACCGCGCTCCATATTGAAACGCATATTCTCAAAGAAGAGTCGATTGTCTTCGTCTCCTTTTACTGTAACGGTTTTTATAAAATCTTCTGAATTCCCTTCGATGGTAAATTTCTGATTGGAGCCCACTACAAAATCAAAAATCTTTGATTTACCGAGCACAAGAAAATACACGCCCTGAGGCAAGCTTTGTGCATTATCAAACTTGAAAGCCCCCGCTACTGTGGAGCGCGCGGTATCTTTTAAATAGGTTTGTTCGCCATAGTAATGCCCCAAAAAAACTGTTGTATCATTCCAGCCCTTTATTTTGAAGTCAATGGCATAACCAGTTTGGCCAACAACCTGAAGCGAAGAAAAACCAAGTAATAAAACAATCAACAACCTCATTTTTCGTTCAAGATTAATGTTTGACAAATTTCTAAAATTCAAAGGTCTTTCCAAGAACAATTAATAGGCCAATGTAACGGAAGGTAAGTTTGCCCCTCAATTTTCTTCACTAACCTTCCTACCTTATGCACTATCAACTTTTAAAATTACTTTTGCAGCGCTAAAAATGTCGTTATACGTTTCCCATCTCACCAAAGTCTATGGTCAGCAAAAAGCTGTAGATGATATCTCATTTTCAATTGAGAAGGGTGAAATAGTTGGGTTTTTGGGCCCCAACGGAGCGGGCAAGTCTACCACTATGAAGATTGCTACCGGGTACCTGCCTCCAACATCCGGTTCGGTTCATGTAAATGATCATGATGTTACATTGCAGTCGCTTCGCGTGCGGAAAATGATAGGCTACCTGCCTGAACATAATCCTCTTTATCTGGATATGTATGTGCATGAGTACCTTCATTTTATTGGGAGGATTTTTGAAATTACATCCTCCACGTTAAAAGTGCGGGTTCCTGAGATTATTTCCCTTTGTGGATTAAGGTTGGAGCAAAATAAAAAGATTGAGGCCTTATCGAAAGGTTTCCGCCAACGCGTAGGGCTTGCTCAGGCACTGATACACAACCCGGAAGTATTGATATTGGATGAACCCACCACAGGACTTGATCCCAACCAGATTTTAGAAATCCGAAAGCTGATCAAAGATATTAGTCAGAATAAAACCGTGCTCTTCTCCACACACATCATGCAGGAAGTGCAAGCTCTTTGCGATCGGGTAATTGTTATCAACCGGGGTGAAATTGTGGCAGATGATACTGTGAATAATTTATTAAAGCAGACAGGAAATGTAGATGTAGAAGTTGAGTTTGAAGGAGAAGTGAATGAAGATGATTTACGGATGTTGCCCGGAGTTGAAGGAGTAATCCAACTGCGAAAAGGATGTTATCGTCTATCTGCGAAAGAGGGTTTTGATTTGCGTCCGGAAGTATTTCGCTTTGCGGCCGACAAAAAACTTTCATTGATTGGATTGAAACAGCAAGAGAATACGCTGGAAGAAATTTTCAGATCATTAACCTCAAAAGAAGCGGTATGATCCAGGTATTTGCCAAAGAGTTTAACAGCTTCCTGAATTCACTGATTGCCTATATCGTAATCGGATTTTTTCTTACGGGTATCGGGTTAATGATGTGGGTGTTTCCCGAAACATCGGTGTTAGATTATGGCTTCGCTGATCTTGATACGTTGTTCTCGATGGGTCCCTATGTATTTATCTTTCTGATTCCGGCCATCACCATGAAAAGTTTTGCTGAGGAGAAAAAGATGGGAACACTTGAGTTGTTGTTAACAAAGCCACTAAGCGACTGGCATGTAGTGTTGGGAAAATTCTTAGCCGCCTGGGCATTGGTTTTTCTTGCCTTGATACCAACCATTATTTACTACTTCACGGTTTACCGTTTGGGTAACCCGGTTGGTAATATTGATACAGCCGGAGTGATTGGTTCTTATCTGGGGCTTACGTTGCTTGCGATGGTGTTCTGTGCCATTGGGTTGCTGGCTTCATCCCTCACATCCAATCAGGTTGTGTCATTTATTTTAGCTGCGTTCCTATGTTTTATTATTTATACTGGATTTGATTCACTCTCTTCTTTGGGTGCAAATGCCGCGTTGTTCGTTAAGCAAGCCGGCATATTGTATCATTATGAAGCACTCAGCAAAGGCTTGGTCGATAGTCGCGATGTGATTTATTTTCTGAGCGTAACTGGATTTGTTTTACTTACCACCAAAGTGGTTATCAGCAGCAGGCAATGGTGAATTGGATGAAAAGTAAAAAAACGGGTGATCTGTTGTTGATAGCCAATGGGCTGGTGTTGGTGATATTGATTAATATGCTTGCCTCATTTTATTTTTTTCGTCTTGATCTTACGGAGGAGAAACGTTATACAATTCAACCGCAGACTAAAGAGCTGTTAAGTAATCTGGAAGATGATGTTTTTGTAGAAGTCTTTTTGGAGGGTGAGGATTTGAATCCCGAGTTCCGGAGACTTCAAAAATCCATTCGTGAAACACTGGAGGAATTTAAAATATATTCAGGCAACCGGCTTCAATACCTATTCACCAATCCACAACAGGCGGCCAATGAAAAAGCCCGCAACGAATTTATTACTGAGTTAAATTCAAAAGGTATTAGTCCAAAAAATGTAATAGAAACGCGCGATGGTCAACGTGTGGAGAAATTTGTATTTCCGGGTGCCCTGGTTTCCTATGAAGGTTTTGAAACCGGTGTAATGCTGTTAAAAGGAAGTCGCGCACAAAATATCAATCAATCTCTTGAAGAAATTGAATTTGAATTAGCGAATGCTATTCACAAGTTAAGTAACATAGATCGTAAGCGGATTGGTCTTCTTACAGACCACGGTGAGCTAGACAGTCTTGAGTTTGCAAGCTTCAACAACGCATTGCTGGATCAATATGATGTCTTTAAAGTTTCACTAGCAAACAAGACATCCATAACAGGCTATGATTTATTAATCTCAGCCAAACCCACGCGAGAATTTTCCGCAGCGGATAAATATAAAATTGATCAATACCTGATGCACGGAGGCAAACTTCTCTTTTTACTCGATCGCCTTGATGCGGATATGAAACGCGCCTCCGAAGAAGACTATTTTGCTTTTCCGTATGATCTTAATCTGGATGATCAGTTGTTTAAATATGGCGTGCGTATCAATCAGGATCTTATTCAGGATGGTGTGTCAGGCAAATATCCAATTGTAGTTGGTGGCGACCGCAATCAGCCTCAGATTATGCAAATGGACTGGCCTTTCTTTCCGCTGGTTAATCAATATGCCAATCATCCCATCACCAGAAACCTGGATGCCTCTTTGTTGAAGTTCGTAAGTAGTATCGACACCGTAAAAGCGGTAGGCGTAACAAAGACTCCCTTGTTGTTTTCATCGCAGTATTCAAGAAAAGTTATGGCACCCGTTAAAGTTGGTGTCAACGATCTGCGCAAGCAAATGCAGGAAGGCAATTTTGATGCTGGTAAAATTCCGATTGGATATTTATTGGAAGGCGAGTTTACATCTCTTTACAAAAACCGTTTTGCACCAGAAGGCGTTGATACAACCGCGTTTAGAGATCAAAGCGAGCCGACAAAAATGATTGTTATTGCCGATGGCGACCTGGCACGCAACGATGTTAATCCCCGCGATGGCAATCCTCAGCAATTAGGATTGGACCCGTTTACACAATATACCTTCGCCAATCAGGATTTGCTGATGAACATGGTTGCTTATCTCGTTGACGAAAATGGATTGATCAAAGCTAGAAATAAAGAAGTTCGGGTACGACCACTGGACAAAGAAAAAATCCGCAACGAAAGATCGTTCTGGCAAGTAATAAACCTGGTGGTACCAATTGTCATTCTTATTCTGTTTGGATTGGTAAGATCGTATTGGAGAAAAATAAAATTTACACGCTTCTGATGCAGGAGAAAAAGAACATCCGTTTGCTAGTTTCCCTGGTAGTACTTATCGGGTTATGTGTTGTTTTTATCTTTTTTGGAAGTAGTAGAAATGCTGTTGATGTAGATAAAGAACTTTTTCGGGTAGAGGATCAAACTCAAGTGAACAAAGTTGTGATGGATAGTAAGCAAAGCAACATTGAACTTAGGTTTGATGGATCAAAATGGCTCATAAATAATTCTTTCGAAGCAGACCGGCAGATGGTAAAAGTTTTTTTTGCTACGATCCTGCAAGCTGAACCAAAACGGCCGCTGGCAGAAGGTATTCAGGATTCTGTTAGCAATTATCTTGTTAATAATGGCATTCGTGTTACACTCTTCGAAGATGAAGTACTCGTTAAAGATTTTTGGGTAAGTGGTAATGAACGCAAAACCGAAACTTATTTTCAGTTAGCGCAAACTAAGATTCCCTATTTAATTACGATACCAGGGTATCGGGTTTATGTGGCCTCTATTTTTGAATTGACCGTTCCCGAATGGCGCGATAAGAGAATTTTTAATTTCAACTGGCAGAACTTTAAAAGTTTACAAGCTCAATTCCCACAGCAAGCAAATCAGGATTTTACAGTTTCATTTGCCAATCAGCTTTTTGGTATAAATGAAGTGGCGGTGGCAGACACTACCAAATTGAGTAATTATTTGGAGTCGGTCTTTAATCTTCAGGCAGATCAGTTCCCTACTAATATTCCAGGTAAGTATGACAGCCTGCTCAAAACCGTTCCGGTTTACTCCATTACGATAATGGATATTGCCAACAGGGCATACCAGTTGGAGGTTTTTCCACCACTAAAAGGTGAGCAGGTTATTCTTGGCCGGGTTAATGCCGACTTGCCTGTGTATTTTAATCCAAAGCAAATTGCTCAAATCGTGCGAAAAAGGAGCTATTTCGAGTACTAAACCAACCCATTCATTCATTTTTCTGATTGGTTTTTCTTTATAACTTTACCGCCCTATACAACCACAAACCACTGATTTGCAATGAAGTTTATAGTTAATTCAAGCTACCTGCTTAAGCAACTTTCTAATATCAACGGGGTAATCACCACCAACCCGGTAGTTCCGATCCTTGAGAACTTCCTGTTTGAAATTGATAAGAGTAGTCTGACTGTTACCGCCTCAGATTTGCAAACCTCCATGATTACAGAGATCTCGGTGGAATCTAAAGAAAAAGGCAACATCGCTGTGCCTGCCCGGATTCTGCTGGATACACTCAAAAATCTACCTGATCAGCCTGTTACATTTTCAATTGACGAGTCAACGTATAGCATCGAAATCAGTTCCGACAACGGTCGTTACAAATTAGCCGGTGAAAACGCAACAGACTTCCCTAAGGTACCAGCCGTATCTAATGATTTCTCAGCTTCTATATCTTCTGAAGTATTAGCCAGAGCAATTAACAATACCATCTTTGCTACCAGCAGCGATGAACTTCGTCCTGCCATGACGGGCGTTTATGTAAACCTGGGCGAAAAGAATACGACTTTCGTTGCAACCGATGGTCACCGTCTGGTGCGTTACCGCAGATCGGATATCAAATCTGATAATGGTAATTCCATCATCATTCCGCGCAAAGCCCTGAATTTATTAAAGGCTACTTTGCCTACTGAGAATACAGATGTAAGTATTGACTTCAACATGTCGAATGCGTTTTTCAAGTTTGGACACATTCGTATGATTTGCCGGTTGATTGATGAACGTTTCCCGGATTATGAAAATGTAATTCCATCGCAGAATACAATTAAGATGACGATCAGCCGTACCGATTTGTTGGGATCGTTGAAACGTATTTCTATTTATGCCAACAAAACCACCCACCAGGTAAGATTAAAAATTACTGGTAGTGAATTACAGGTTTCAGCCGAAGATTTGGATTTTTCCAATGAGGCGAACGAAAGACTTTCTTGTGAGCACGAAGGAGAAGATATTGAGATTGGCTTCAATGCTAAATTTCTGATCGAGATGTTAACGAACCTGGACACTGATCAGATTAAATTAAATATGTCGGCACCCAACAAAGCGGGTGTGATATTCCCATCAGAAAAAGAAAAAGGTGAAGATATTTTAATGCTCGTAATGCCCGTAATGCTGAACCAGTACGTATAATTAAATTTCACCTAATGAGTTGAAAGCCACGCCAATTGCGTGGCTTTATTTTTTTTAGGAGGTTACTTTTTGATATTGTAATTCATGAATTTCTGAATTAAATTATCAAAAATTGTCTATGGAAGCCTTTGGTACCTGGTGGGAAGGATTAAGTGTGATACTCAAAATATTCTGGGGTATTGCCGTACCCTTTACACTGTTTTTTGTTCTGCAATTGATTTTATCATTTTTTGGAGCAGAATCCCCGGATGATTTACCCGATGCGGAAATTGACGCTGATCACGGTATTCCCTTTCAGTTTCTCACCCTCAAAAATCTAATTGGTTTTTTCACCATATTTTCATGGACGGGAATTGCTTGTCTGGAGGCAGGATTATCAACCGCTTTGACACTCCTGATCGCTTCAATTGCTGGCCTGTTAATGGTCGGTTTGATGGCGGGCTTATTTTATCTGATGATGAAAACAGGGGCCGATGGTACCATGAAAATTAATGATGCCATTGGTCAGTCCGGTGAAGTTTATTTAACCATCCGCGCCAAGCGGGCAGGTATCGGAAAAATACAAGTTAAAGTGGGTGGCTCGCTAAGGACATTGGATGCCATGACGGATGATGAAGAACCTTTACCAACCGGTCAACTTGCCCGTGTAACACAAATAATTAACGATAATATCCTTTTAGTCTCTTCAAAATAATCTATTCCGCTATGCCTACTTTAATTATTCTGGCCATTGTTACCCTGTTTGTATTTATCATGATCACTTCGGTCTTGCGCAGATATAAGCGCTGTCCTTCCGATAGAATCTTAGTTGTGTATGGTAAGGTGGGAGGCGGAGGTTCAGCAAAATGTATTCATGGCGGTGCTGCTTTTATCTGGCCCGTATTTCAGGATTACTCCTTCATGGATCTTACACCAATTTCGATTGAAGTAAATCTTACGAATTCACTGAGTAAGCAGAATATCCGTGTAGATGTTCCGTCCAAATTTACGGTTGGTATTTCAACAGAATCGGGTGTGATGGAGAATGCCGCTGAGCGTTTATTAGGTCTTCAGCGCCAGGATGTTCATTCCCTGGCACACGATATTATAGTTGGGCAAATGCGTTTGGTGGTGGCCATGATGGATATTGAGGAAATCAATACCAACCGCGATAAATTTTTACTGAATGTTTCTCACAATGTGGAAGTCGAGTTGAAGAAGATTGGCTTGAAGCTGATCAACGTTAATATTACCGACATAAAAGATGAGAGTGGATACATTGCCGCGCTCGGTAAAGAAGCAGCCGCGAAGGCTATCAATGAAGCGAAGATCCGGGTAGCTGATCAGGAGCGTATGGGTGATATCGGTAAAACAGAAGCGGAAAAGGAACGTGATATTAAAGTGTCAGAAATGGTGCGTGACCGCGATACACAAGTAGCGGTAACAATTAAAGACAAAGAGGTTTTAATAGCAGGAGCAAAGCGCGATGAGCAAATTGGTAAGGTTGAGGCAGAACGCGATACGCGTATAAAATCTGCGGAAGCTAATGCATTGGCAGTTACAGGTGAGAACCAATCGAAGATCGCGATTGCCAATTCTGATGCCTCTAGAAGGGAACGCGAAGCTGAAGCGCTTAAGAAAGCAATGGCTGCTGAGAAGGTACAAGCCGCCAGAGCACTGGAAGAGGCTTATCTGGCTGAACAAAAAGCTGAACAAGCGCGTGCCGAACGTGACCGTGCCACGCAAAATGCTACCATCGTTGTGGCTGCTGAAATCCAAAAGCAAAAAGCAATTATCGAAGCGCAAGCGGATGCGGAAAAATTAAGAGAGCGTGCAAAGGGCGAAGCCGATGCGATCTATGCCAAGCTGGAGGCGGAAGCCCGCGGTATGTATGAAATTTTAACTAAGCAAGCTCAAGGTTTACAACAGATTGTACAAGCCTCAGGGGACAATGCCCGTGATGCCGTATTGCTGTTAATAGTGGATAAATTGCCGGAACTGGTGCGCTTGCAAACAGAAGCCATTAAAAATATCAAGATTGACAAACTCACTGTGTGGGATGGTGGCAACGGTGGAGCAAATGGCGATGGTAAAACATCAACAGCTAATTTTATTTCAGGCCTGTACAAATCGGTGCCGCCCTTACAAGAAGTATTTAATATGGCGGGCATGGAACTTCCGGATTATTTAAAAGGCAAGACAGCGGAAGAGTTGCAAAAGATGGCGGATGAGGCAAAGGAAAAACAGAGCAAAGGACTGCCGCAGGAAACAAAGCGTGACGATAAAAAGTAATATGACCACCAAAAAAGAGCGGCCTTTCAATTCGAAAGGCCGCTCTTTTTATTTCACTTAGGATTACTTCAAGTCCGAAAAATCAAACGAGGTTTCAAGAAACTTGGTGGTAAATTTTCCTGAGCGGAAGATGGCGTTATCCATCAGCTTAAGGTGAAACGGAATCGTTGTCTTTACTCCTTCAATGATAAATTCACTCAAGGCGCGCTTCATGCGCGTGATTACTTCTTCGCGCGACTGACCGGTAACAATAAGTTTACCAATCATTGAATCGTAGTTGGATGGGATTGTATAGCCGGCATACACATGACTGTCTACACGCACACCATGACCACCCGGCTTGTGGAGGTTAATGATCTTTCCGGGCGATGGCCTAAACCCGTTTGCCGGATCTTCCGCATTGATCCGGCATTCCATCGCAAATAAGTTAGGGTAATAGTTAGTGCCTGAAATGGGAACCCCGGCTGCAACTTTAATTTGTTCCTTGATCAGATCGTAGTTGGTCACCTCTTCCGTAATCGGGTGCTCCACCTGAATCCGCGTATTCATTTCCATGAAATAAAAATCTCCGTGCTTGTCGACCAGGAACTCAATCGTGCCTGCTCCTTCGTAATTGATTGCCTTAGCGCCTTTGATGGCTGCTTGACCCATTCGCTCGCGCAACTCCTGGCTCACCACTGGTGAAGGCGTTTCTTCTACTAATTTTTGATGTCTGCGTTGAATCGAACAATCGCGCTCGGACAGATGACATACTTTTCCGTATTGATCGCCTACCACTTGAATCTCAATATGACGTGGCTCTTCAACAAATTTTTCAAGGTATAATCCATCATTGCCAAAGGAGGCGGCTGCTTCACGTTTTGCATCGTCCCAGGCTTTCTTAAATTCTGATTCATCATTGATGATGCGCATACCTTTGCCACCACCACCCGCAGTTGCTTTCACAATCACTGGGTATTTAATCTCCTTGGCAATTTTTAAGCCCTGTTCTATTGATTCAAGTAAACCTTCGGAGCCGGGAATACACGGAACGCCAGCTTTGATCATGGTCGCTTTAGCCGTAGCCTTGTCGCCCATGGAGCGGATCATGTCAGGCGTAGGACCAATAAATTTGATGCCATATTCATGACATACCGAAGAGAACTCGGCATTTTCAGAAAGGAAACCATACCCAGGATGAATGGCATCGGCATTCGTAATCTCTGCTGCAGAAATTATACGAGGAATATTGAGATATGATTCTTTGCTGGGCGGAGCGCCAATACAAACAGCCTCATCGGCAAAACGTACATGCAGGCTCTCGCGATCAGCGGTTGAATAGACAGCCACCGTTTTGATATCCATCTCTTTACAAGTGCGAATAACCCGTAATGCGATTTCACCGCGGTTTGCAATTAATATTTTTTTAAACATAGATTTAATTCAAAGTTCAAAAGTTACCATTCAAGATTAGTAATTCTAAAGGCTCGATGTGGAATTACGAATCTTAAAATTCGATCCGTACTTAGTCCAGTTCTACCACAAAGAGTGGCTGATCATATTCAACAGGAGATGAATTTTCGACCACGGCTTTGATGATGGTCCCCGAAACTTCCGATTCAATTTCATTAAAAAGCTTCATGGCTTCAATGATACATACAGTTTGTCCTTTCGTGATTTTGTCGCCAACGGAGACAAAGGAAGGAGAATCGGGATTCGCAGATCGGTAGAATGTACCGATCATGGGCGATTTAATTTCTACCGTATTTTTTGAAGCGGCTACTGGCTTTTCAATTTTTTCAGTCGCAGCGGTAGCAATCGGTACCAGGGGTGCCGTGGTAACAGGTATTGGGGCACTCATCACCGGTGTCGATGATTTGATCACCTTTTGATCCGGTTCGCGTTTAACGTGTAGTTTTAATTCTTTTGTTTCAATATCAACTTCATTCAGGCCTGAATGCGCAATGAAGTCGATAAGGTCTCTGATTTCAGAAGTTTTCATTTCAGATTGAGTTTTAGAGTCAGAGGATCCGCTTGTAGCAGATGTTTTTCCATTTTCTTTAGAAGCGATAATTTTCTTTGCCATGGTATTTATTTAACGCGTTCTACATATTCACCGGTATCGGTTTTTATTTTGATGTTGTCGCCTGTATTGACAAACAGGGGCACTCTTATTTCGGCACCAGTATCAATCGTTGCTGCTTTTAACGTGCGTGTAGCCGTGTCGCCCTGAACGCCAGGCTCTGTATACGTTACATTTACAACCACTTGCGCGGGAGCTTCTGCCGTGATAGGGGTTGTTCCATTTTCAAACGCGATTAGAAGCGTAACGCCTTCTTTAATATATTTTACAGAATCACCGAGCAGCACTTTGTCGAGATAAATCTGTTCAAAGGTGTCGTTATCCATACATACCAAACTTTCTCCATCCAGATATAAATATTGATATTCTTTGGTTTCCACGCGAAGTTGATCTACCGAGTCGCCCGGACGAAAACGATTCTCAACAATTTTTCCTGTTCGTACACTTCTCATTTTTAATTGATAGAAGGCCCGCAGATTACCGGGTGTGCGGTGTTGTAATTCTTCAACTTGCACAACTTCACCGTTGTATCGAATGTAATTACCCTTGCTCAGGTCAGAAATAGTTGCCATAAAAAATCAGACTTTAATTTACAAATGAATTGAATAATAACAATTTAATAAATCCGGCATTCGCTTCTTACTTGCTGTCGTAGGCCCATTTTACATAAACGGCACCCCAGGTAAATCCACCACCAAAAGCAGCCATTAACAGATTGTCGCCTTTTTTAAGTTTCTTTTCAAAATCCCACAATAGGAGCGGAATGGTGCCAGCCGTTGTATTTCCATAACGCTCTATATTCATGAGTACTTTATCTTCACTAATACCGATGCGACTTGCGGTTGCATCAATAATACGTTTGTTTGCCTGATGGGGCACCAGCCAGTCAATAGTTTTGGCGGTAAGATTATTTCGTTCTGCTACCTGCGCTGAGATATCAGCCATGTTGGTAACGGCAAACTTATAAACGGCAGCACCTTCCTGGTAAACGTAATGCTGATGTGTATCAACACTGTCGTGTGATGCAGGCATCCGACTTCCACCTGCTTTCATGTGCAGATAGGCTTCACCATTTCCATCACTCTTCAACATCCAATCCATAACACCAACATCTTCTGTGGTAGGTTCCAGTAAAACACAACCCGCTCCATCACCAAAAATGATGCAGGTGGTGCGATCAGTATAATCAACAATGGCAGACATTTTATCACCCCCCACAACCACTACTTTTTTATACACACCCGATTGGATAAAGGCTGCTCCTGTTGACAGAGCATAAAGAAATCCAGAACAGGCTGCTCCCATATCGTAACTGAATGCATTGGTAGCGCCAACGGCCGAGGCTACAATGTTAGCGGTAGCCGGAAAGGTCATATCCGGTGTTACGGTTGCAAAAATTAGTAAATCAATTTCTTTAGGGTCGATTTTAGTTTTTGCCAGCATCTCTTTTACTGCGGCAATTCCCATCACAGATACGCCCTGATTCTCGCCTTTTAAAATTCTTCGCTCTTTAATGCCGGTTCGGGAGGTGATCCATTCGTCATTGGTTTCCACCATCGTCTCCAATTCTTTGTTAGTAAGAATGTAATCCGGAACATATCCTCCAACACCGGTAATTGCTGCTCTTATTTTATTCATACGTTGGGTTGGCATTTTTATTTTGCCATCTGCTTAAAAAAAACAAATGCCCGATTGATTTTTCAACCGGGCTCTGAAATGTATGTACGTCAACTCGTTTGTTTGTCGAAATGACAAGCAAGACAAGAATACTTCTTTCGCTTAGTGGGTATGATCATGGCGTGTTAAGCCAGAACCTCCTTTTCCATCACCACGTTGCCTTTATAATAGAGCTTTCCTTCATGCCAGAAAGCGCGGTGTGGCAAGTGATTTTCACCAGTGGTAGGGCAAACCGCCATTTGCTTGGCTGTAGCCTTGTAATGAGTTCTTCTTTTATCTCTACGGGTCTTCGAGGTTTTTCTTTTCGGATTTGGCATAACCTATACTTTATTTATTTTAACTTTTTCAATTTTTCCCACCGTGGGTCTATGGTTTCACTTACTTCCTCATCTTCGGAAGTGCTGTAAACTATTTTTACTTCATTGTCATCACTTTCTTCATCCACCTGAAATTTTGGATGAAGCTTTTTGATTGGAATTGCTAAAGCAATGAATTCGTAGATGTATTGTCCTATATCGAGGCTATCCTGATCGCGGGTAATAATCACAATTTCATCACTGACTTCCTGGGCTTCGTCACCGTATTTAAACAGGATCTTTTTAGCCACTTCAATGGGATAATCAAAGGGCTCTAAAGACCTGTCGCACTCCAGGTGTACCAGGCCGGAAATCTTAAAATCAACCTCAATGAACGTTTCCTTCTTGTCAAGAATTACGTGTGCATCTATCAGGCCGCTGGAAACTACCTCTTTTCCATACTTTTCAAAAAATCCATCTTTTATTTGATAATCAAAAAGATGGGCTTTTTTGGTCAGCCCGATGATATTGACACTAAATTCTTTCAACCCGAAGGGTTTTTAAAATGAGCGGGCAAATTTATCAGTAATTATTGGAATTACGCCCCGGGAACTGTGAAATTTTGCGTTTCCTTCAATTTTTGGCCAAAATGAACCATTTTACTACCAATACTCCGCAAAGACCCTAGCTTTAATTTCCTCAACTGGTTTTTTGTTGATATTTTCAAGTAAATAGTCCACAACATTTTTCTTAAACCCCAGTTTGATGGCAATGCTTTTGGTGAAGATGATCTCACTTTCAAAAACCTTTTGATCGGCAAAAATAAGGTCTATGCAGTCTATTAAATAGCTGAATTTCTGGTCGTTGGAAAGTGCTCCCAGGGTATCTATGGGTTCCGGATTCCGGATAAGCTGGTTTACTTCCTCTTCCGGAAACTTTCGGTCCTGTGCTATTTTCAAAATCATCTCCCGTTCTGCCTTTGCAAAATGCTTGTCGGCTTCAGCGAGTTGAATCAAAATGTTCAGCTTTTTCTTGGTAACGATATCCATTAATCATCTACAGTTTACCAAATCTACCATTAATTGAGTGTATAAATGGGTTAATGAGTTGAGAAGTTACAAAACCATGTAAGGTTCTCTACTTTTCTACCAATTGTGTACTGCGATTTTTAATAATATCACAGGCAACATACATGGCTTCACGCATCGATCCTTCATTCGCTAGATTTTTTCCCGCCAGATTGTAGGCCGTTCCGTGATCGGGGGAGGTTCTCACAAACGGTAACCCTGCGGTGTAGTTTATGCCCGACTCAAAGGAAAGTGTTTTGAACGCAACAAGTCCCTGATCGTGATACATGGCTACTATACCATCGTATTTGGAGTGCTGCCCGGAAGCAAAAAAACCATCAGCAGGGTAGGGGCCGAAAATCAATTTCCCTTTCGTCTTCAAGTCCTGAATAACGGGGCGGATTACATCAATCTCTTCCTTACCCAGCAACCCTTCATCACCGGCATGTGGGTTTAGACCCAGCACAGCTATTTTGGGTTTGCTGATGAGAAAGTCTTTTTTTAATGTCAACTCCATTAATCGGATCTTAAGTTCCACTCTTTCTCTGGTAATGAAAGATGAAATGTCCTTAACCGGGATGTGCTCCGTTACCAACCCTACTCTAAGGTCATGCCCTACCATCAGCATCAGACTTTCACCGGCATTAAATTCCTGCGTCAGGTATTCCGTATGACCCTGAAAGGGGAACTCTTCACCATGAATGGTATTTTTGTCAATCGGTCCCGTTACAAATCCATCGATGAGTCCTTCACGAACTTCTTCCACTGCCTTCTTCAGGCAAAGCAACGCGGCCCGGGCTGTTTGGCGCGAGGGCTGGCCGGGATTGATTTCAATCACTTCATCCCAGCAGTTTACTACATTAATGGCTTTTGGAAAAAATTGTCCTTTCGTTTTCACCTGACTATAATTGAATTCTTCCAGGTTCATCATCTTGCGATAAAACGAAAGTACTTTTGTAGAGCCGTATACAACAGGTGTCATTAAATTTAACAACCTGTGGTCAGCAAGCGCTTTAATAATCACTTCCGGGCCAATTCCGTTAAGATCACCAAGTGTAATGCCGATGCGGGGTTTATCTACAGTATGAAGTTGAGTCATGAATCAAATAGTTGAAATTGTCTTCCCTGCAATTTAAAGGAATTTTCTTGTTTTGATTTTATACTTTGCAGTTTGCCTGGATTTAGAATTTGTAAATACCCATTACCGTACTGAATGAGATGGTGCGTCCTAAAAAACACCTTGGTCAGCATTTTTTGAAAGATAAAAATATTGCCTCGCGCATAGTTGATTCGTTAATTCTCGCGCCTGGGCACACGCAGGTACTGGAAATTGGGCCGGGCACCGGAGTGCTTACTCAATTTTTAATACTAAAACCAAATTTGGATTTGCGGCTCATTGAAATTGACCGGGAATCTATTGCCTATCTGAAAGAGCATTTCCCTGAACTCAGCACGCAGATCATGGAAGGCGACTTCCTTGCGAATGATCTAAGCAAAATTTTTAAAGACGATATTCATATCATTGGCAATTTCCCCTATAATATTTCTTCACAAATTTTTTTTAAAGTACTGGATCACCGGTCTCAGGTAAAACAGGTGGTATGTATGTTGCAGAAGGAAGTGGCTGATCGGATTGCCGAGAAGGCGGGCAGCAAGACCTATGGAATCCTCAGTGTACTCTTGCAAGCGTATTATGATATTGAGTATCTATTTAAAGTTCCGCCTGGAGTTTTTTTTCCACCCCCCAAGGTGATGAGTGCGGTGATCCGTCTTACTCGTAACAAACGAATGAAGTTGGATTGTGATGAACTACTTTTTAAAGCGGTGGTGAAACAAGCTTTTCAAAACAGACGCAAGACCTTGCGCAACGCATTGAAAGTTCTAAATTTGCCTGCCTCGTTTTTGAGCCATCCAATATTGGATAAACGTGCTGAGCAATTGGAGGTAGATCAATTTATTTTTATAACCCGGCAATTAGAAATTTCCCGTGAAGCACGTTGAATTTGAGTTGAATAAGGAATTTCGTGACCGCTTTCAAGAGGCCTTGGATGCACGCGATGGTGATTTTATTCGCGACAGCCTTCAAGAGGTGAATCCGGCTGATATCACAGCACTCCTTTATGAGTTTAATGGCGAAGAATCAAAATATGTTCTCGACTTACTTACCCTGGATGTTCGCGCTCGGATTATTAACGATCTGGATGCAGACACCCGTAAGAACTTTTTGAGCAACTACACCACCGAAGAAATCACCGAAGTTGTAAATCTCCTTGACTCAGATGATGTAGCGGATATTCTAAACGAGTTACCCATCAAGACCAGCGAAGAAATTATCGCCAGACTTGATGCTGACCTAATGTCGCAGGTGATTGACCTCCTTCGCTATGATGAGAACGTGGCAGGTGGTCTGATGGCCAAAGAATTAATTAAGGCGCGGGATCATTGGACGGTGGTACAATGTGTGGAGGAAATAAGAAAGCAAGCCGAAAATGTTACCAAGTTCTATGCTGTTTACGTGGTTGATGATGCCGATAAACTGTTGGGTCGGGTATCCCTTCAAAAACTAATCTTGTCCGATCCCCGAACCATTGTAAAAGACATATTTGATGAGGATGTGGTGGCCGTAGAGACTTATATGGAAGATCGGGAGGTGGCTGAGATTATGAGTAAGTATGATTTGGAATCAGTGCCTGTTGTAAACGTGCAGGGTAATCTGGTGGGCCGTATTACCATTGATGATGTGGTGGATGTAATCACGGAGCAGGCTGAGGAAGAACGACAACTGATGTCGGGTATCACCGAGGATGTTGAGGAAGATGATAGCGTCTGGAGAAACACACGAGCACGCTTACCTTGGCTGCTTATAGGTATTTTGGGAGGCATGGTGAGCGCTCGCTTTATGGGCTTTTTCGAAATGGAAATAGCCAGGATAACGGCAATCGCTTTTTTCATACCCCTTATTCAAGCTACCGGTGGCAATGTGGGTATTCAGTCCTCATCCCTGGTGGTGCAGAGTTTGGCAAGCCCGGGTTTTGTTGAAGAAGGGCTCTGGAAAAGATTGCTAAAGGTTTTTAGTGTAGCTATCCTCAACGGTATTTTCTTATCCGTGGTAGTGTTTGGAATAACATGGTTGGTATTTGGGTACGATTCACTTAATACAGTTGTATCGTTGGCGCTGTTCTTTGTAGTAGTGTTTGCTTCTTTTATAGGCACTGTTACTCCGTTGATACTTAACCGGATGGGTTTTAATCCAGCCCTTGCATCGGGTCCCTTCATCACAACTACCAACGACCTGTTAGGCTTAGCGGTATACTTTTTTACGATTCATATATTGTTGTAGGGTTTGGTATATTTAATGGGGTTGTGTACAGAAGTAAGCATAATCTCCATTCAGAAGGTATTTAAAGGTGATTCATTCTGCTTTTTTGTTTTTATTTGATGATATAACCAAAAGTATTTTTTACTTCAAAATGACTATTTTGAAGTCTTCAGCGAGTATTTATGTCGAGATTTAAGAAGTTTAAAACGGGTATTCATGAAAAGTTCAATGTTATCATTGAGCGACCTATTCTTACAGCGTCACTTGTATTAGCGGGTGTTTCAGTATTAGTTATCAGTTTAAGCATCAAATATTACATCTCAGATTTTAATAATTTCTGGCCTCAGATCCTTGCCGAGGCTCATGGAATGATTTTCGATATTACGATTATTGGTATCCTCCTATTTTGGTTAAATCAAAGCGGAGAAATCCGTCAACGGATCAGGTTCTATCGCGATGAAATTGATGACTTTCGATTATGGGAATCGGATGAAGCAGCGTTTAGAACAGTAGGTAACATCAAGCGATTAAACAGGCATAAGATTCAGGAAATTAATCTCGTGAATTGTTTCCTTGCCCGCACCAACTTGAACTACGTAAATCTGAAAGGTTCAAATTTAAATTCAGCAAATTTTTCGAGTTCATCGCTTATCGAAACTAACCTTGAAAATACCCGACTCAATCAAACCAACTTTGAAAATTCTAACCTGAATCAAGCTATACTAAAAGGTGCGTATGCCAGTGGCGCTAATTTCAAAGATGCCTTTTTGATTAAAGCACAGTTTGAGAATGCTTTCTTAATTAAAACTAATTTTAAAAATGCTTTTTTAATGGAAGCCAATTTATCCGGTAGCTATTTGATGGGTGCCGATTTCGAAAATGCCAGCTTATATAAAGCTGATTTGAGAGGCGCAAAAGGTCTTACATTGGAACAACTTACAAAAGCAAAGACATTATATCTTGCCAAATTTGACGATGAGATTCTGGAACAAGTGAAGACTACTATTCCTGAACTGGTGGGTTCTTGATTTTGAATTAGTGAATTAAAAAATTAGTTTTGTGGTATATTTAAACAACGGCTATAACCCCTAAGCCGTTGTTTCTTTTTTTTGTCGATGATGGATAGCAGAAAAGTTTAGCAGGGTGGACATGTATAAAAAGCAGTTATGAGCAAGAAAATTTCTTACTACACCAAGGAAGGTTTAGAAAGACTTACCAATGAATTAGCAACTTTAAAAAGTAAAGGGCGATCGGATATTGCCAAACAAATCGCAGAGGCACGTGATAAAGGCGACCTAAGTGAAAATGCTGAATACGATGCTGCCAAAGACGCACAAGGACATCTGGAAGCCAAAATTGCGCAGCTAGAAGATCTGTTAAGTGGAGCGCGGTTACTCGATGAAACAAAAATTGATATTTCCTCCGTATCAATCTTATCTAAAGTAACAATCAAGAATAAGAAGAACGGAGCCTCTGTTACTTATATGTTGGTGTCAGAGGAAGAAGCCGATTTAAAAGCCGGAAAAATTTCCACACAGTCGCCCATCGGAAAAGGCTTACTGGGAAAAAAGAAAGGCGAAGTGGCCATGATTAAAACCCCGGCTGGTGAACTTGAATTTGAAATTCTGAATATTGGAGTTTAATAAGTTGTCATGGCTTCCATCTTCACAAAAATAATCAACCGGGAAATTCCAGGCTATATAATTGCCGAGGACGATCGCTTCATAGCATTTTTAGATGTCATGCCATTAGTAGAGGGTCACACACTCATTGTTCCCAAAAAGGAAATAGATTATATCTTTGATTTGGACGATACCATGCTGGCAGAGATGATGGTGTTTGCAAAGACTGTAGCGATTGCCATTAAGAAGGCAATACCTTGTAAGAGAATTGGAGTAGCCGTTATCGGTTTGGAAGTACCGCATACACACGTTCACCTCGTGCCCATGAACACCATGGTAGATATTAACTTTACAAAGCCAAAGCTTTCGGTTGCACCGGAGCGAATGAAAACACTTTCAGAAAAGATTAGGAATGAAGTAGGGAAGTAAATCCTAAAGGAAATCGATATCCACATTCAGGGGATAACGCATTAAAAACTCCAGCGCCTCTTCAACGGTCATTCCTTCAAACAGTACTTTATAGAGTCGATCCGTTATCAGTGCACGTACTTTATAATGGTCTGCACACTTTTTTGCAATCCTTACCGTATTGATACCTTCTGCTATTTCCGACATGTCGGCAAGAATATCATTTAGTTTTTCTCCCTTAGCCAATCTGTAACCCACCGTAAAGTTTCTACTCATCGGACTATTGCAGGTTGTAACCAGATCGCCAATACCCGCAACGCCTAAAAAAGCTTTTAAATCGCCCCCGAGCGCACGACCCAGATAGACCATTTCAACAGCTCCACGACTTATCAACAAACCTTTGGCGTTTTCACCATAGCCCAATCCACTTAATGCACCCGAAGCAATAGCAATGATATTTTTTAATACGCCCGCAATCTCAACCCCAACAATATCATTGTTTTCATAAACCTGAAACCTGTCGTTTCGCAAAAGTCGTTTGCCAACTTGTATGACTTCATTAAAATGACTTGCAACTACAGTCGCTCCAGGCTGTCGTTGAGCCAGTTCTTTGGCTAGATTAGGTCCGGCAAGGCAACCAACACGAACCACCACACTCTCTTCCTGAATAACTTCACTCATGGTCTTGACCTGATTGCGAGTAAGTTTCGGAATCTCTTCAATTGTCTGACCGGGTGGAAGAGTAATATCAAATCCTTTTGTTCCGTGAATGAGAATATGATAGGGGTGAAGGTAAGGTGACAGCTGCCGCATCATGGTGCGGAAGTGTGCTGAAGGCACCATGGGAAAAATGATATCGCAGGTTCTTGCCAGGTGAGCCAGGTCGTGAGTGGCTTCAATATTTTGATGAATCGGATAGCCCCGATTTTCTCGCTTGTCACGAATTTGAGACACTACCCGTTCATCCCGGGCATACAGCAATACCTTACTATGAATGGCAAGAATGTTGGCGATTACCGTTCCGAAGTTACCTGCACCAATAACTCCAATCGGTTTTTCAGATATGCTGCTCAAGGTCATAGCCAACCAATCGGTTATGGTAGTAATAGAGCACAGTCAAATCTTTCGTGATGATATTACCTTTTTTGTTTAGAAGGAGTGGTCGGTTTAGGTGGAAGATACCCACGTTTTCTATGCCTAGTTTAATAACCTTATCTGCCTTTCCTTTAAGATGGGTTGCATGGTAAACTTTCCCCTCACCTTTTAATTCATAAATCCTTTTTCGAACCCGCTTAAAAGTTTCTCGAAATTCTGCGTACTCAATTTCAAGGTCTTCTTCGGGTAAGCGTAGCAAACTAAAGAGATCAAGTTTCGGGAATTTCTTTTGCCACATTTCAAAGGCAACAAAGGCAGCAATATGGCTGGCAAAAACCCGGTTAATGCGATGATATTCTTTTACAATTCGATTGCTGAGCATCCTTGTATACTCATCTTCCCGCTGTTTGTCAGTAGTTATATTACTATTAGAGATAAAATAATCTTTGGTATCAATAATACGACCGTGTGAGTCAATACTCTGGCCGTCTTCGTTTACAAAATTGCCCAACACATCCAGACCCGGACCAATCGAAACGGAAATGTTAGAACCCTTTGTAAAGAACTTAAAGAGAAAGCGTATTAGTTGCCAGCTGCCATACTTATCCTGCTCAGGAAAATATTTGTCCTTGCCTTTTACATGCAGATAATCTTCAATGAGATCAGGCGCTTCTAAAACAAAATTGTAGTTCAGTGTAACCGGAACGATGAAAATTTTTCTAACCTCTTCATGCTGATTTTCAAGATAAAGATTGCGTTGGGCTTCAATAGCCGTGCTCAGAAGTCCTAATTTCAATTGCTTTTCAATTAGACCCGAACGTGAGCGTGTGCCGCCCGGAAAAAATAAACTATGTGCGCCTTTTTGAATGGCGATGTTGGAATACATTTTAAGTGTCTCCAGGTAGGGGAGGTTTTTCTTTCTTCGGTCTACCTTATAGGCACCCAAACTATTCATGAAATAGGCAAAGATTTTTATGTTGAACAGGTTGAGACCGGCTCCATAAATAAACGCGGGTAATCCACAGGAGTGAATAACCCACCCGATCAAGATAGAATCCAGGTTGCTGAAATGGGTAGGCACCATAACTACCGTGCCTTGCTTGGCAAGTTTGCGTAGCATACCAACTTTGCCTACAATCTGAATTTTATCCCGCAAGGTGTATTGATTGCGGAAGAAGGCCCCGAATTTTTTTACGCGGGCTCCGTTCAGTAAGCGTTGAAAAAAGAATTTAATTACTTCGCGGGTAACGCGGTAAGAGTTTGGTTTGAAGTTACCCGCAATTTCGTTGGCATAGCGATTGACTATTCGTTCCAGAATTTCATCTTCCTTCGCACCGGTTTCTTCTTGATTTTTTGAACTTAGTTCAACAAGATCATTTTTTATACCTGACCAAAACTTCGAGTCATCTTTGGGGTCTACGCGCCATCGGTTGCGTTTAATCCGATTTTGCTCCCGATAGGCCGTTGCCTCTATTTCATCGATAAGTTGCTTCCGGGTTGGGCGTAACTGTTTTATCCTCTCCAGCGACTTACGTGTAACAGTCTCAATAAATTCTTTACGGTTTTTACTAAGTTGATAAACGGGCCAATCCGGAATGCCCTCTAATATAGGTTCATACGGCCTGTTCTTATTTTTCTTTTCTTCCAGTATTTCCATCCGCCAGGTATGCTTAAAGCAAGGGGCCAAAGTTAGTCGGTGAAAGATCAAACACAAAAATGATATTATTGCTGACGGTGCAGCGCACTGCCCAGACTGGCAGCCATTTCCTCAAACCGGTTGATGGCTTGTTTCAAAAAGTCCTCATCCAGCAGCGCAAGAACCTCGCTTTCTGAATGAACATCCAACTCGCTTACCTTGAAGGTTTGTTCGAGTGTGCCCGACTCAAACTTGATCAGATAGCGGTTATTCCAGTTAAATATGGTGATTTTAAAGTGTGGATACGGTATTTCTTTAACAACTCTCATAGGCTCATGATGGGTTAAAATTAGAATAAATTTTAACCTTATGTTCGAGGCACCTGATTTGCTAACTGGATACCAAATATTTAGCGGAGTTGTGCGTTAAACTGTGAAAAAAGGCTTTTGTGAGCAGACTATTTGTCGTTACTTGTAACCTAATCTTATTTTTACGTGTTGTATTTCTAAGTTTCACACGAATGGGTATTGAGAGATCGAAGTGGGTATGGAAAGTGTTGGGCGCTGCGATGCTGGTTCTCGCTTTTCATGTAAATGTTTTAGCTACTCACTTGCGCGCGGGGGAAATTACACTGGAGCGGGTGAGTTGCACGGATCTTACCTTTAGAATCACCATCACGGTGTATACCGATTTAGGATCACCCATAAAATTTGGAGATGGTGAATTGAATTTTGGTGATGGCAGTGATCCTCATATTACACCACAAATTGATAATACAGTCCGACCCGATTTGGGCCCCGAAGTAGGTACCGTATCGTATACAATTACGCACACGTATCCGGGTCCGGGCAGATATCTGATAACCTACCTAGAAGCCAATCGCAATAATGGTATTCTCAATATGACTAATTCTGTAGATACCCGTTTTTTTGTGCAGACAGAAATCCGAATTGATCCATTCCTGGGTTGTAGCAATACACCAAAATTACTGGTGCCCCCGATAGACAAAGGATGTACGGGTGCAACATTTTTTCATAATGCCGGTGCCTTCGATCCTGATGGAGATAGTCTTTCCTATGAACTAACCATTCCCAAAAGAGAACGCGATGCTGATGTACTAGGGTACCTGGATCCTAACAACAAAAAGTTTTATGATGCCATTGGTTTGAATTATGGAACTGCCAATGAGGCGGGTGATGATACACCGAAATTTTTTATTGACCCTGCAACAGGTACACTTGTTTGGGATGCACCCGGTGCGCCTGGTGAATACAACGTTGCCTTTAAAATTATTGAGTGGCGCGAAATTAATGGCATCTGGGTGCAGTTAGGATATGTAGTACGTGATATGCAGATAATTATAGAAGACTGCCTTAACCAACGTCCGGAATTGTTAGTGCCTCCGGATATTTGTGTAGAAGCAGGCGAGTCAATATCAATTGATGTATTCGGAAGTGATCCAGACTTTGACAGTGTTAGAATAGAAGCTTTTTCACAGGTATTCAGTATTAATCCTTCTCCGGCAACCTACACTCCTTTTCCAGTTATTCTTCAAAAAACCGGCCCCGGTCAGGATGCCAAGCTTACGTTTACATGGAATACGGTCTGCGCACATATTAAAGATCAACCCTATCAGGTTGTTTTTAAAATCAGTGATAAATCAAGCAACGGACCCACACTCGTCCAGTTTAAAACCTGGAATGTACGGGTGGTAGGACCTGCGCCCATTTGGGAACCGCCTCAGGTAGATTTAGGTACGCGCTCAGCAACTTTAAATTGGGAAGATTATGCGTGTGAATCGAATGCAATCACGATGCAGGTGTGGCGTAGGGTCGATCAATATACATTTACACCCCCGGAATGTGTTACGGGAATGCCAGATTTCCTTGGTTACTCTTTGATTACAGAGGTGCCGATTAATACAACCACATTTGTTGACACGAACAATGGCATCGGCTTGGCCGTGGGTGCTCAATATTGTTATCGGTTAGTGGCAATCTTTCCACAGCCAGGCGGTGGAGAGAGTTATGTTTCGCAGGAAGTTTGCTTGCCACCTATATTGGCAGATGCACCCGTGATCACCAACGTAACTGTTGATATTACCAGTACGGCTACCAATGGTATTAGTAATAATAATGGCCAGGTAACGGTAAGGTGGCGGCCACCTTTTGATGCTGATCCCGGACAATTTCCGCCACCGTATTCTTATGAAGTACATCGGGCCGAAGGATTTTCAGGTGATATAAGATTGACACCTGCATTTCCAGGCAGACGACCAGACACCACCTGGGTGGACACAGGTCTGAACACCCGCGATATTATTTATAACTACCGGGTAACTGCATTTGCCAGCAATGGCACCCGGATAGATGTTTCACCGACTGCCTCAACCGTTCGGTTGGAAACCAGTCCACAGTTTTTGAGGATTGCTTTATCCTGGAATGCTGATGTACCCTGGGCAAACCAAACTCAAGACTACCCATGGCATTTGATTTATCGGGGAGCGGCCGATGCCACGGAAGGTCAGTTGGTTTTGATAGACAGCGTAGATGTAAATCAATTTCAATTCAACTATATCGATTCTGGTCAATATCAAAATACACTGTTGAAAGAAACCGAAGTGTATTGTTATCGGGTAATGACACGCGGTGCGTATGGTAATCCTAGAATAAACGAACCATTAATCAACTACTCGCAGATTATATGCGATCAGCCGAATGATGATGAGCCTCCGTGCACACCGGTGCTTGCTATTGAAGGTCGCGATTGCGAAGAATACATTCAATCCGCATCGTGCGGGATAAATCTTTATAGCAATACAATTACGTGGAAACGCCCCACAGATCAAAAATGCCGGGATGATGTTCGTAGTTATAATATATATAAAGCAAGGCGAACGGATGATACTACCTTTACATTCCTTGTTAATGTAGTGGACACGTTTTACGTAGATTCCAACCTGCCATCCTTTGCCGCTTGTTATAAAGTTACCTCGGTGGATAGGGCCGGTAATGAAAGCGCATTGAGTGCCAGTGAGAAATTCTGCTTCGATAATTGCCCATACTATGAGCTTCCCAATGTATTTACTCCTAATGGAGATGAGTGCAATGATTTATTCAGCGCGTACAGCGATCGTATCGCCAGCGAGGTAGGTGAAGATGGAATCACTCCGTGCGGTCAAGACTTGATTGATTTGAGAAAACGGTGTGCACGATTTGTTTTAAATGTTGATTTTACGGTTTACAATCGCTGGGGAAAAGAAGTGTATAGCTATCAATCCGGTGGGGAGCGATCTATTTTTATCGACTGGAATGGCCAGGATAATAGTGGCAAAGAACTATCTACCGGTGTCTACTATTACAGTGCTGAAGTTACCTTCGATGTGGTAGATCCTGACCAGCAAAAGCAAACGATTAAAGGATGGTTGCAACTGATCCGGTAATTCTGTTTGATGGCGTTTGTAACTTATGCAATAACTCTGTTTTATTTATTATCAAAAGAGATCCCAAAGCTAAATTTAAGTTTGCCTCCTTGCAATCTGAATTTGGAAAATCGCACCTCGAAAAATTTGGGTTGCCATTCACGGAGTTGAACAGCGTATTGTTGATTAAAGATGGAAAGCTTTTTCAAAAAAGTAATGCAGCCTTAGAAATAGCCAAATACCTTGGAGGAGGATGGCCGGTTTTTTATGTTTTTAAACTAGTGCCAGCGTTTCTTCGCGATGGAGTCTATAACTGGATAGCACGAAACCGCTATCGGTGGTTTGGAAAAAAGGATGCATGTATGATTCCAACGCCCGCATTGAAGACTCGCTTTCTGGCATAATTTCTTTCCTGAATTTTGTTCTTAGCTTTTCATCCTGTAAAATCGAAGCTGAATTAATTAACTGATGAAAGCATTTATATTTCCCGGTCAGGGCGCGCAGTTTACCGGCATGGGCAAAGAACTATACTCATCCAATGCTACTGCAAGAACTTTGTTTGACAAAGCGGATGAAATTCTCGGATTTAAAATAAGTGAAACCATGTTTGGCGGCACGGCCGATGAGTTGAAACAAACCAAGGTTACGCAACCTGCTGTTTTTATTCATTCCGTAATTGTCGCCCTTGCGCAAGATGCTGTTCAGCCGCAGATGGTAGCCGGTCACTCGCTGGGCGAGTTCTCCGCATTGGTTGCCAACAAAACGTTGTCGTTTGAAGATGGATTGAAATTGGTTTTTAAAAGAGCCATGGCCATGCAACGGGCATGCGAAATAAATCCTTCCACCATGGCGGCAATTTTAGGATTGGAGGATAGCGTGGTAGAAGAAATTTGCGCTTCTATTAAGGATGAGATTGTGGTGGCTGCGAATTACAATTGCCCGGGGCAATTGGTAATCTCCGGATCGATGAAAGGAATTGAAATTGCCTGCGAGAAAATGAAGGCAGCCGGTGCCAAGCGAGCCTTGCCGCTGCAGGTTGGGGGTGCGTTTCACTCTCCGCTCATGGAGCCAGCGCGTGAAGAACTGGCCGCAGCAATTGCATCTACTCAATTCTCAAAACCGGTTTGTCCTGTATACCAAAATGTAAACGCATTGCCATCTGTAGATATATCTGTAATTAAAAAGAACCTGATCGATCAGCTTACCGCACCTGTGCGATGGACCCAGTTGGTTCAAAGTATGGTGAAGGATGGGGGCGCTTCTTTTGTTGAATGTGGACCAGGGAAAGTATTGCAAGGTTTGGTTAAGAAAATTGCTCCGCAGGTGGAGGTAGCCAGCCTTTAGATTTTTTTTACTAACAACATATCCCTGCACCCCTCAAGAAGTTGCCGATTGGTCTTCTTAAGTACCGGGTGGACAAAGTCAGGGGCAATTTCAACCAGCGGTTGTAAAACGAAACGTCTATCAGGGATGCCAGCATGCGGCAGGGTAAGTTTGTCTGAATCGATTATTTGATCTTCTGCGTAGAGCAAATCAATATCAATCAGGCGGGCACCCCATTTTTCGCCTCGCTTGCGACCCAGGTCTTCCTCAATATCCAGAACACGATCCAATACACTTTCAATGGGTAGATTCGATTCTACCAACACGACCTGATTGATAAAATCGGGTTGGTCACTTTTACCCCACGGCTTGGTTTCGTAGAGCGATGATCTTTTTTTAATCACTCCCAGGTGCTTTTCAATCCCCAAAGCTGCTTTTTCAAGATTCGCTTTGCGGTTGCCCAGGTTGCTGCCTAATAATATGAATACCGGATACAGTTTCATTGGATAATGAAAGATAGGGCAGTGGTTTCCTTTCCGAAAGGCCTTTGAGTATTTTTGCATCTAATTTTTTCATTAACATGAATTTCTTCAAAACATTTCTGGCGTCTTGCCTGGGTTCGATAGTTGCCATCGGGGTGCTTATCATCCTCATGGTTTTATTCATCACGGCCCTGATTTCAGGACTTTCGAATGACGATGCACTAACGCTAATAAAAGATAAATCTGTTCTGCATCTTAAACTGGATGTGCCCATCACCGAAAACGATCTGGAAGATCCGTTTGAAGGATTGCCACTTCCCGGGGCTGTATCCTCGATAGGTTTATTGCCATTAAAACGGACGATTGAACATGCCAAGTCAGATCCGAAAATTGAAGGCATTTATCTCGACTTAAGCATGTATATGGGAGGTTACGGAGTAGCCCGCGAAATCCGGCAGGCCCTGTTGGATTTTAAAAGCTCGGGAAAGTGGATTGTTGCGTATAGTGAATTTTATACGGAGGCTGCCTATTACATTGTCTCTGCTGCTGATCAGGTTTTGTTAAACCCCGAGGGCGAAATTGAATTTAATGGATTGGCCATTGAAGTTTCTTTTTTCAAAAAGTTGTTTGATAAGCTGGAGATCAAACCCCAGATATTTAGGGTGGGAGATTTTAAAAGCGCGGTTGAACCCTTCATGCTCGAGCGCATGAGCGATGAAAACAAACTTCAACTGAATGAATTGATTACCAACATTCATACAACGATGCTCAGCGATGTGGCGGAAAGCAGAAATATAGAAGTTACAACACTCCGCGGAATCGCTGATCAGATGCGCGTAACCAATACACAATCTGCTGTGGCCCTCGGCCTGATTGATTCGCTGGTGTACTTTGATCAGGTGCAAAATAATCTGCGCGGCAGGTTGGGATTGGAAAAGGATAGTCCAATCAATTTTGTTAAGTATGGAAAGTATAAGAAGAGTTTCTCTGCCTATTCGAAATCAAAAAATGAAATTGCTGTGATCGTGGCCGATGGCAATATCCTGCCAGGAAAAGCAAGTGCCGGTACGATTGGGTCAGATACGTTTGCGGAAGAAATTCGCAAGGCGCGAACCAATGATCGGGTGAAAGCGATTGTAATTCGTATCAATTCTCCGGGAGGTAGTGCGCTGGCATCTGATGTCATGTGGCGCGAAATTAAATTGGCAACGGAAGTAAAACCTGTCATTGCTTCCATGTCGGATTATGCAGCATCCGGTGGCTATTACCTGGCGATGGCCTGCGATACTATTGTTGCGCAGCCAACAACCATAACAGGTTCTATCGGAGTATTCAGTGTGTTGTTTGATCTCAGCAGTTTTCTGGATAATAAAATCGGCATCACGTTCGAAGAAGTAAAAACCGGTACAGTAGGGGAGTTAATCACTGTTACCCGACCGTTGACAGAACCCGAAAAAGCAATCTGGCAAAAGCGAACGGAAGAGATTTATGAATCCTTCACGACCAAGGCTGCAGAAGGAAGAGACATGTCAGTAACGGAGTTGAAGAAAATTGCTTCGGGCCGTGTTTGGACGGGAGCGCAGGCGCAGGAGCGGGGTCTTGTTGATGTGTTGGGAAATTTTGAAGATGCGATAAACATCGCTACCGCAAAAGCTGGCGTACAGGATGATTATAAGCTTCGTTATTACCCGGTGCAAAAATCATTTATCCAGGAGTGGCTTTCGGAAATGGAAGAGAATGCTGAAACCAAGGCGTTGACCCGCGAGCTTGGAGAGCATTATAAGACCTATGAGCAGCTCAAAAAACTGAAAGAATACCAGGGTAGTCAGGCGCGGATGCCGTTCGAATTGATAATCCGATAAAATGCGTTAATACCTTGATTTTCAGGTGTAAGATTTAGTGGCTGAATCGTAGATTTTTGCAAATTTTTGACAAAATCAGTCATCTTCTGACTTGCCTGTTCGATTCACACATCGACCAAAAGTCCGACTTATCGGAATATTAAGAATGTTTTGCTCGCATTGTTGCGGACTACATGCAAAGAATACTCATGCGCAACATGCAAGCATAAATAGAATATAAATGGTTGGTTACATTCTATTTTTGTGTCTTCAAAATGTCTTATATATAGTCACAGGGACAATCAAAGAGATTTTGGCAACAAGCAATAGCGCCAATTATGCCCTATTGAAGATAATGGAAACTAAAAATCTTCTGAAGCAAAACCTCCTGGAGTTGAATCAGTCTTTTCTGTTTTCGATATTTTATTAGAGCCTTGATTAGTCGTGTCTTTTTTGTTTCCTGAGAAAGTAAATGATAAAGTTAACACAGCAACAACAACTAGCGATACTATTACTTTTGATTTCATAATTATAAATTTTATGTTATTTGTTTAAAAATATTTGGAAGTGATTAACCTTGTTTTCCATCACTTGCGCCACCACCAGGATTATTATTAAGATCAGTTTTTGGTTTAATTTCTTCGTCAGTACATGCTGTAAACGTGGTAGCCAATGTTAATGCAAAGAGGATGAATATGATAAACTTTTTCATGGTTTAATGGGGTTTTATAATGATAGTTTGAAACTGTTACTAATTATCAATAAGAATTTAACCTTGCTTTCCATCGCTCGCGCCACCGCCAGGATTATTATTGAGATCAGTTTTTGGTTTAACTTCTTCATCAGTGCAGGCCGTGAACGTAGTAGCCAAAGTGAAAGCAAATAGAATGAATAGAATAAATTTTCTCATAGGGGTTTTATTTTAGGTTAGTTAATTTAATTGTCTTTTGGTTATAAACTCAGTTAATTTTTAAAGAGAATGTTTATATTTAAGCATCAAAGATGTTACTTTAAGTGATTATTATTTTAACTGGTTTTTATATAAAAATGCAAGTGTACCATAGCTCAATACTTCGAAGCTTTTTTACGGTCCTTCTGGTAGCTTGCAGCTTAGTTAGTTTTGCACAAACATCAAAAACTGATTCACTAAAGAATAGATTACAGTCGGCTGTAGGTAAGGATAGATATGATCTGCTATTTGGTATAGCTTATGAATTATTTGATGTGGATAATCAGGAAGCTGTCAAGTATGCAACTGACGCAAATTTATTGGCCCAAGAATTAGGTGATAGCCTCGCTATCACGAGATCAGGTAGAATAAGGGGACAATTATTGAGACGAGTTGATAATACTTTGGAGTCTATTACTCAACTAGAATACATTTTACCTATTGCTAAACGAAACTCTTATTTGAGTGAGGAAAAGATTATATTAAATGCGTTGGCCGTATCGTATACTTTTATTGCTAATTATGATAAAGCATTGGAGTATAATTTCCAATCGTTGGAAATTCGTGAACGGGAAGGTGATAAGAAGGCGATAAGTATGGCTTTAAATAATATTGGGCTAGTATATTATAAATTGTCAAATTTTGAACAATCTCTTGATTTTTATACACGAGCTTTAAACGCAAAACAGGAAGTAAATGATAGTTTTGATTTGGAAATCCTGTTAATCAACATTGGATTATGCTACAACAAAATGAGTGATCATGAAAGGGCTCAGGAATTTGTTAATCAGGCATTCAAAATTTGCGGTGAGAAATGTGATAGCCAAATAAGGATGCAGGGAGAATTTGTTTTGGGTCTATCCTCATTTGAATTTGAGGAATACTCCAAATCCTTAATTCATTTTAATACCGCATTAGACTTATCAAAAGAAATGGGTGATAGGCGATTTGAAGCCGAGATAAGTCACTATCAAGGAAAATTGAAAATGATTGATAAAGACTTTCCATCAGCAGTTGATTGGATGAAAAGAGCAATAGAACTTTCGAAAAGTTCTGGATATAATGGAATATTAATATCATCGTTTCTTGAATTGTCAAAGTTGTATAATGAGACTAGTAATTTTCAGCAAGCATCCTACTATCAGAACGAGTATATTCATTTGAAAGATAGTATTTATAGTGGTGAGCTAATAAAAAATCTCGCTAAGATTCAAGCTAACTATGAGGAAAGAGTAAATCTGCAGACAATTCGCGAAAGAGACGAAAACATCAAACTTCAAAACGAGCTTATAGCTCGTCAGCGCCTGCAATACATATTCATCGTTCTGGTTTCAATACTGGTGGTCTTACTCGCCACGGTATTAATCTGGGCCAACAGGCGGCAGCACCGACACAATGCAGCGCTCAGTGAAGCCAAACGCGTAATCGAAGATCAGAACAAAGAACTTACCAAAAGCAATGAGGAGTTGGATCGCAGGGTGCAACAGAAAACCCGCGATCTTTTTCTCACCAACGAATCACTAACTCAGGTGAATGAAGAGCTGGATAATTTTATCTATCGCACCTCGCATGATATCCGTGGACCATTGGTTACACTAAAAGGAGTATGCAATGTGGCACTCCTGGATGTAAAGGACACCCTCGCTATCGATTATTTAAATAGATTGGACTTAACAGCAGAAAAGTTGAATTCCATTCTCACCCGCTTGCTCATTGTTAACCAGATTAATCATTCTGATCTGGAGGCCTCGACTATCGACTTTAAAGAAATGATCGATAACATTCTTGTATCAGAAAGAAAAAATGGTTTGCCATCCAATTTATCGATCGAGTATCAGATTGACCCATCTGTAAAATTAATCTCGGATCATGCCCTGATCCGGATCGTGCTGGAAAACTTAATTGATAATTCAATAAAGTTTTACAATACATCGGAACGCATAAAACCCTACGTAAAAATTAAGGTAGATCGTGGCAATGCCGATAAGATCAGAATCAGGGTGGAGGATAATGGTATTGGTATCAACCCACGGGATAAAGATCAGATCTTCCATTTATTTGTGCGCGCGTCAGAACGATCGGAAACCGGAGGCATCGGTCTGTACCTTTCCAAACTCTCAACACACCGCCTGGGGGGTGAAATAATACTGGCGGATACCTCTGAGCGGGGAACAACCTTTATGGTCCTTATTCCTGCTGACCTGCGGCCTATCCTGGAAAAGCGGAGAGAAGAAGAAGAACTACGCAAAAAAGACAAAGCGTTACGCGAAAAGGAAATGCAGGCTCGCGAAAAAGCAGGAGATTATGAAGCCGTGATTGGCATTTCCTCCAAACAAAACAATCTGCTCACCTCCTGATATTGCCTTCCATTTCGCATCTTTGCAGTCTGTTTTTGTGAACAGATTCTATGAGTAAGACCTTTAATCGATATACAGTTACGGCTGCCTTGCCTTACGCCAATGGGCCTAAACACATTGGTCACCTCGCAGGCGCCTATATTCCTTCCGATGTGTATGTACGCTATCTGCGCCTTTGTGGCAAAGATGTGATTTTTGTTTGCGGCAGTGATGAGCATGGAACAGCTATCCCCAATCAAGCCCTCAAAGAAAACACCTCCTCGCAGGCCATCGTTGATAAATACGATGCGTTGATTCGCGACTGCTTTGTGAAATTGGGAATGTCCTTTGATATCTATCATCGCACCACCGAGCCAATTCATCATCAGACTTCACAAGAGATATTTCTCAATATTTATAATAAGGGATTGCTCACGGAAGAAACCTCCGAGCAGTATTACGATGAAGAAGCCAAGCTCTTTTTGGCAGATCGGTATATAGTTGGCACGTGTCCTAAGTGTGCACATACAAATGCCTATGGAGATCAATGCGAGAAGTGTGGCTCTACGTTAAGTCCGCGGGAGTTGATTAATCCCCGCTCTACTGTCAGTGGAAAAACTCCGGTACTCAAGCTAACCAAACACTGGTACTTACCACTCGAAAACTATGAGCCCTGGTTGCGCGAATGGATTTTGAAATCGCACCAGGATGATTGGAAGCCGAATGTGTATGGTCAGTGCAAGTCGTGGATCGAAGCGGGGTTGCAACCACGTGCCATGACGCGTGATCTTGATTGGGGTATTAAAGTGCCGCTACCGGATGCGGATGGAAAAGTTTTGTACGTGTGGTTTGATGCACCGATTGGATACATCTCAGCCACGAGGGCTTTGTTTGACGAACTTCAATCTGGTAACATCAAGTTCGCGACTCCACGAAGAGATTTTACCGGAGCCAAAAAAGACGATTGGAAAAAATACTGGCAAGCCGAAGATACCCGACTGATTCACTTCATCGGAAAAGATAACATCGTATTTCATTGCATTATTTTTCCGGTGATGTTGCATGCCACTGGCGAATACATTTTGCCCGACAACGTGCCAGCCAATGAGTTCATGAACCTCGAAGGTGATAAGATGTCTACCAGTCGCGGGTGGTCCATTGAAATGCATGAGTACTTGCAGGATTTTCCCGACAAACCGGATGTGTTACGGTATGCATTGTTAACCAATCTGCCGGAAGCAAAAGACAGTGAGTTTACATGGAAAGATTTTCAGGCGAAGAACAACAATGAGTTGGTGGCTATCTTTGGAAATTTTGTGAACCGCGCAGTTGTGCTTACGCAGAAGTATTTTGATAATAAAGTTCCGGTACAAGGCTTACTGACTGATCTTGATAAAAAAGCGTTGGACGACTTGAAAGCTGCTCCGGCAAAGATTGCGGCTTCCATTGAAACGTTTCGTTTTCGCGAAGCAACAGCAAATCTTATGGATCTGGCACGTGTGGGTAATAAGTACCTGGCCGAAACCGAACCGTGGAAGTTGGCGAAGACAGACCTTGCTCGCGTAGGGACTATTTTGAATGTATCGCTGCAAATTGCGGCCACGCTTTCGGTGGTGGCAGAACCGTTTCTTCCTTTTACTTCCAGAAAACTGAAAGACATGTTGGGGGTAGGGGAGTTAACATGGCAACAATCAGGGGGTAATAATTTAGTAAAAGAAGATGCTCCTCTCACATATGCTCCGCTGCTGTTTGAAAAAATTGAAGACGTTGTAATCGAGGCGCAAATAAAAAAACTGATGGATACAAAGAACGCAATGGAATTGGCAAACCAACCAGTAACTCCTGCCAAAGCAGAAGTTTCGTTTGATGATTTTTCCAAAATGGATATCCGCATCGGCATAATTCTGAAGGCCGAGCGTGTAGATAAATCCAAAAAACTATTGAAACTGCAAGTGGACACCGGCATAGATACCCGCACGGTAATGAGTGGAATTGCAGAACATTTTACGCCTGAAGAACTAATTGGAAAACAAGTAACCCTTTTAGTAAACCTCGCACCCCGTAAAATAATGGGTGTTGAATCGCAGGGAATGATTTTAATGGCTTCGGATAAAGATGGGAGTTTAAAATTACTAAATCCTTCCGGGGAGGTGGCAGCGGGTTCGCAGGTTAGTTAGAAACAGTCATATACATTTGCGCTCCGTAATTGTCTATAGCTTTTGTTGTGGGCTGGGCGGTTTTGTCCGACTGTTAATAGAAGGACCTTAGTCCAAATCAACATTGTCGTACGAGTCTTTGTCGACTCTTGATTAGATTTTTTGATGGAAACTGTCCAACGTACCCAATTTGTACACAGTTGTCCGCGTGTAAAATCTGTCTAACGTGCTGGGACTTGACTATTCTTTCTATTCATAATGAAGAATAGAATAAGTCCAATGATTGGCATTAATACTGCAAAAATGTACAGCAGTGTCTTCGTGTCAGAATTAAGATTTGAATTTTTTGTCCTTACAACTGTATAAATAATTACAATAAAGCTAATTATTAACAGTAAGGTAATTTTGGTTAACGGAGTCATAATGGTTTGCAATTTGTTAATTAAATATACAAATATTTGTTAGATCTCTCATCTGTCCAACCGCCTTGCCCACAACGTTTGTGTTTCTGCAGTGGTGCCTTTTCGAAGCCGCGTCCTGTCCTACGAAACCAAAGCGTTGAACGAAGATAAAACTTTATACCAACTCGTCACGGCACCATTGCATAAACATTTTGTGTATGTTGCACAACTACTTTATAAATATAAGAATGAAATTTATCTTTGGTCATGCAAGGACGAAAATCATTCGAAGAGAAACTGTTCACCAATTTCCAGCTATCGGAT
>JALHRJ010000017.1 GCA_022841475.1 Cyclobacteriaceae bacterium
AAGGATCAATATCCCAATGGATATGAGGCGAGCATCACCCGCATCACCAATGCAAAGCGGGAACCTATTTTTGTTTTTCCACTGGAAACCGATGATTCTGTTTACCTCGTTAAGGTTCCGGCTACTAAAAACAGCGATGGTGGCTACGATGTAGAATCAAGTGAGAAGCAAGAGTTTGAGGGAGATGATGATGACCTGCGCACTCCCGCAGCCGGGGATGATGATTTTGACAATAGTGGTGGCGATGATTACGATAGTGATAGTCCCGCCAAGGAAGCCAGTTATGACCCTGACTTTGATAACTAGTAGTCAACTAAAGAAATTATATGAACGCCATCTGAAACTAACAGATGGCGTTTTTGTTGTAAAGGTTTTGGATTACTCCCGAACTTTGAACCCATCCTAGGACTAGCCTCATTCATTTTTTACTTTTGCGGTTTCGCATGCATTCAATCTTCAACGATTCTCATTTAGACGACCTCGATCCCAGGGAATATATTATTATTAAGCGCGCGCGGGTTAATAATTTGAAGAACCTGAGTGTAGCCATTCCCAGGAATAAACTGGTAGTTATCACCGGGCTCTCAGGATCCGGCAAATCATCCCTCGCCTTCGACACTTTGTTTGCTGAAGGCCAGCGTATGTATGTGGAAAGTTTAAGTTCTTATGCACGCCAGTTTTTGGGTCGCATGGAAAAACCCGAAGTAGATTACATCCGTGGGGTATCGCCTGCCATCGCGATCGAACAAAAAGTCAATACGCGTAATCCGCGCTCTACGGTAGGAACCACTACAGAGATTTATGATTACCTGAAGTTACTCTTCGCCCGCATCGGCAAAACTATTTCCCCTATTACAGGTAAAGAAGTAAAGCGCGATACGGTTACCGATGTGGTTGATTTTATCAACAAGCGAAAAGAAGGAACCCGTATTATGGTGGCTTGTCCGCTGCGGGTAATGAAAGGCCGTAAGTTGGCAGACGAATTAAACCTTTTGCTTAGCAAAGGATTTACACGAGTGTTGATAGATGGTGAGGTGAAGTTTATTGAAGAGATGTTAAATCCCTCGCCCCAACCCCTCTCCCAGGGGAGAGGGGTGTCCGAGGAACGAGGACGGGGAGAGGGAAAGAAAAAAAAGACTTCCGTTAAACTTGAAACCCAAGAGGTGGAAATCCTCATCGACCGCGCAGCCGTAAATGCTAATGACGAAGACTTAACGTTTCGACTCTCAGACTCAGTTCAAACCGCTTTCTTTGAAGGACATGGAGACTGCTTGATTTATGCTGAAGGAGAAAAGAAAGTTAACTTCTCCGATCGCTTTGAGCTGGATGGGATCTCTTTCACAGAGCCTTCTATTAATCTCTTCAGTTTTAATAATCCGTTTGGGGCTTGCCAGACCTGCGAGGGCTTTGGAAAAATTTTAGGCATTGATGAAGATCTCGTCATTCCCGACAAAAGTCTTTCTGTTTATGAAGGTGCCATTGCTCCCTGGCGTGGCGAGGTGATGAATGAATGGGCAAAGCCATTGATTAAAAATGGAATTAAGTTTGATTTTCCGATCCATCGTGCCTACGGAGAACTCAATCAAAAGGAACGTGACTTATTATGGAATGGCAATGAATATTTTGATGGAATTCATGCTTTTTTCAAATACCTGGAATCAAAGACTTATAAAATTCAATACCGTGTAATGCTTTCACGTTATCGCGGAAGAACCACGTGCCCGGATTGCCGCGGAACCAAATTAAGAAAGGATGCTGCATACGTTAAGATTGCAAACGCGTCTATTACGGATCTTGTGCTGATGCCCATTGAAGAAACATTAGTCTTCTTTGAAAAGCTTAAACTTCCTGCTTACGAACAAAAAGTCTCCGATCGGATTCTAACAGAGATCCGTTCGCGCCTTGAGTATATGACCAAGGTTGGCTTAGGATACCTTACGCTCAATCGGGTTACATCAACCTTATCGGGAGGAGAGTTTCAACGAATTAAGTTAGCGACATCTTTAGGTAGTGCTTTGGTGGGCTCCATGTATATCATGGACGAACCTAGCATTGGACTACATCCGCGTGACACAGCGAAAATGATTGAAGTTTTGAAATCGCTGCGCGACATGGGTAACACAGTAATCGTTGTTGAGCACGAAGAAGAGATTATGCGCGCGGCAGATCAGATAATTGATATTGGTCCGGATGCCGGCTCGCATGGTGGCGAATTGATTTTTCAAGGTTCACAAAAAGACCTTAGCGGGAAAGTAAATTCACATACGGTGGATTATCTGAATGGTACCGAAAAGATTTCTGTACCTACTCTTCGCAGAAAATGGAAAGACTCCGTAACCGTAACAGGTGCGCGCGAAAACAACCTAAAAAATCTGACCGTTAAATTTCCATTGGGTGCGCTTACGGTTGTTACCGGAGTGAGTGGCTCGGGTAAGTCTACGCTCATCAAGAAAATATTATATCCGGCTATGGGCCGCCTGAACGGATCGGTAGCAGAAACTCCGGGTAAGTACGATCGCCTGGAGGGAGATGTTACAAAAATATCGCAAGTAGAGTTTGTGGATCAAAATCCCATTGGTAAATCATCACGCTCTAACCCCATCAGTTATGTAAAAGCGTATGATGCCATTCGCAATCTTTATTCCGAACAGCCACTCAGTAAACAGCGTGGTTATAAGCCTTCCCATTTCTCATTCAACGTGGAAGGCGGAAGATGTGAAACTTGCCAGGGTGAAGGCGAAATAAAAGTGGAGATGCAGTTTATGGCTGATATCTTTTTGAAATGCGAAAGTTGCCATGGTAAGCGTTTCAAACAGGAAGTATTAGAGGTGCAACATAAAGGCGCAAATATTTTTGATGTGCTGGACATGACGGTTGAAAATGGACTTGATTTTTTCAAAGACAAAAAAGCCGTGCATGACAAAATCCTTCCGCTGTTCGAAGTAGGTTTAGGCTATGTTAAACTAGGTCAATCTTCGAACTCACTTTCGGGTGGTGAAGCACAGCGTGTAAAGCTGGCTTCCTTTTTAGGAAAGAATAATTCAGACACCTCCGGCAACATACTTTTCATTTTTGATGAGCCCACCACGGGCTTACACTTTCACGACATCTCTAAACTGCTTAAAGCGATCAATGCGTTAGTCGATCAGGGGCACACCGTAATTGTGATTGAGCACAACATGGAGGTAATAAAATGTGCCGATTGGGTTATTGATCTCGGACCTGAGGGCGGTGAGAAAAAAGGCGGCAATCTTCTTTTTGCCGGCACTCCAGAAGAGATGGTGAAGAAGGCCAAGGGCAGTTATACGGCCGAGTTTTTAAAGCACAAACTCACTTAATTCTATTGTTTATCCATTCAGGCACTTCCTCATATTTGGAAGTTTTTGAATCTTGTCTATATTTACTTAACAAAATATAAGAATATATATGGCTAAGGAATACCTGGGTGAATTTGAGGAACTGATTTTAACACTAGTAGCCGCATTAAAAGAAGACGCGTATGGAGCGGCCATTGCAGAAGAAATAGAATCTCGCATGAAGCGTGATGTAAACCTGAGTGCGGTACATGTAACGCTATATCGGCTGGAGGATAAGGGTTTTCTAAAGTCGAGCATGGGTGGCGGAACGAATGAACGAGGAGGCCGCAGAAAGCGCATTTACACCATTACCAATGCCGGTCTTGCCATGCTTAAGGCAATGAAAGAAGTGAGAATTGATTTGTGGAAGCTTGTGCCACAACTAAAAATTGGCTAGTTAAACTTTTCTAAAAACTCTTTAGGTGAGATGATGGGAATGGTTTCAAATGGATTTAAGACCAGCAAGTCGGGATCGCCTGTGACAATGCAATCGGCTTTAGCAGAAAGAGCAAGCTCAAGGTATTTATTATCATCGGGATCGCGACAGATATTCACCCGATGTGTTACTTGTACCATCACTGCTAAAGATTCATATTCTCTAATAAACTCAAGCCTTAACTCCTTACTTAAGTATCTATCGAATTTAGATCTCATTACCACATTCAGCAGTTCCGTTAAAGTAAAGATTGATATCAATATAACATCCGCTTTTTTAGCTTTCAGCAATGCTTGTCCTGATGAAGAGGCATCATTTAAAAGCGCGCTGATTAGCACGTTGCAATCGAGAACAATATTCACTTATTTTTCATTGAGTAGCTGCTCTAATATTTCAGGCGTCAGTCCATTTTTGCGGGCCTGTTCACTGGCCTCTTTCATTATTTCCTCAAGACTTCTTTTTCTCCCAACAAGTAAGTCTAATGTTTCTGCAATAGATTTCTTCTCGGCAACAGACATCTTACTTAATTTTTCAGCTGTTGTGTCTTTTACTTCTAGTGTGATAGTTTTCATAAATCAAAGTTAATGAAAACCGTTGTAAAAAATACTGAAAATCACCTCGCAATACGCCTATTGCGTGCATTCTGCCCACCACAGTTGCTCGAAGAAATAGAAGGCGACCTGATTCAAAAATTTGAACGGGATGCAAAGTTGTATGGCGAACGAAAAGCTAAACGAAAACTGCTGTGGAACACAATTCGGTTTTTAAGACCGGGAATAGTTTTAAGAAAGAAATCCTCACATCAAACACACCCAGTTATGTTTCTAAATTATCTGAAGTTTAGTTTTCGAAGCATGCGTAGGCATTCAGTTTTCACTTTTATTAATGTAGCCGGATTAGCTATGGGCATAGCCGTTTGTCTGCTTATGCTAAATTATGTTTCATTCGAAAAAAGTTATGATACATTTTTTCCGCGATCCAAAGACATTGTACGCGTTGGCTACTCGCGCCTTATCGATAATGAGTTGCAATATACCAAGGCGCAGATTTTTCCAGCCGTTGGCGAAACGCTGAAAGCAGAGATTCCTAAGGTTGAAAACTACACGCGCCTGTTTCCGATAACTACTCACGTTGAGGCAGTGATGATGATTGACGAAGGTGATGAACAGAAAACCTTTATGGAATCATCGGTCTATGCTGTGGACTCAACCTTCTTAACCATTTTTTCTTTAGATTTTATTGAAGGCGATCCTCTGACTGCGCTGAAAGGTGAGTTTAAAATAATTCTTTCAGAATCTGCTGCGCTAAAATATTTTGGAGATTCTGAAGCTATTAATAAGACAATCCATTGGGAAGGAATGGGCGACTGGATTGTTACTGGTATTTACAAGGATTTGCCGGCAAACTCGCACATGCAGTTTAATTTCTTGGCTTCGTGGATGAATGTCTATGAAGACCGAAGCGCCTGGAACTGGGATGGATTTTATACCTACCTGCTACTGAAACCCAATACTAATCTTGCCGAAGTAGAAACCACCATGCAAAAAGTATTGACTGCAAAAATGGAAAGCAATGAGAATGCCAATCGGGCAACAGCTAGTTTTTTTCTACAACCCCTTCAAGGCATTCATTTATATTCGAATCTCTTGGGCGAAATGCAGGCAAATGGAAACCAACGAACCATTGATGTACTTGAATGGGTTGCTGTATTTATTCTCGTTCTCGCGTTGATTAATTATCTCAATTTATCGGTAGCTCGGGCAATCCGAAGAGCCAAAGAAATTGGTATCCGCAAAATTGTTGGCTCAAGTCGTTATCAACTACAAATCTTATTTTTTACAGAATCTTTTCTGATCAATCTTTTTGCGCTTGCTATTGCGGTAATGTTATCCTTAATCGTCTTACCAGTTTTCAACTCATTAACAGGAAAGCAAATGGAAATGATTGTGTTGCTAAATCCTGTTTTCACTTCTGCCGTTTTTGTATTGTTGTTAATCTTTTCAATAGTCGTTGGATTTTATCCCACAAGGAGTCTTGCCGCCATCAATCCAGTTCAGGCAATGAAGGGTGGTAAGCTTTCAAATTTAAATGGCCGGTTTCTTAGAAGATCTCTACTATCTATCCAATTCCTAACGACTATTTTACTTATTAGTGCAGCGCTCACCATTCAACGACAGGTTTCCTTCATGCAAAATCAGGAACTGGGTTTTGATTTGGAGCACAATATTGTTATTAAAACGATTGGCGGACCCGGAGCCGAAATGGACAGCACGTTTACAAACAAGATAAGTCTCTTTAAAAGCAAGGTTAAAGATCAGGCATATGTCGTTAACGCCACCATTACTTCTTCTATTCCTGGCCGCGAAAATGAATGGTTGGGTCGTTTGAGAAAATCTGAAGATAATCCGGAATTGATTTCAACATCACGTACGCGTGTGGATGCAGACTTTATTGAAACTTATGGCTTAAACTTAGTTGCTGGAAGAAACTTCGCTGATGAAAATCCTGAACAGATTATTTTAAATGAAACAGCCGTTAGCATGCTTGGTTATAAGAATGCGCAAGAGGCCATAGGAAATTTGTTGATGGGCAGCAGCACAATTATTGGGGTAGTGAATGATTTTCACGAACGCTCATTGCAAGAACCCATTCTTGCCTCTTTCTATACACCGGGGCAAGGGTATCTGAAGTTCATTACGATTAAAATTAATTCAACGAATGTATCAGAAACGCTTACCTCTTTGCAGCAACAATGGCTAACTATTTTTCCAGAAAAGCCTTTTGATTATTTCTTTCTGGATGAATTTTTTAATCGCCAATATCAGCGCGAACAGCAATTACAAAAAGTCTTTAGTTACTTATCAGCTATCGGTTTAAGCATTGCCTGCCTCGGGCTTTTTGGGTTTACCTACTTTATGACGTACCAGCGCACGAAGGAAATTGGTATTCGAAAAACATTGGGCGCCACGATGCTAAACATCATCCGATTACTTTCAAAAGAGTTTGCAATCTTATTACTACTAGCCGGAGTATTTGCCTTTCCGATTAGTTATTATGCAAGCAACTTCTGGTTATCAAACTATCCAGTAAGGATTTGGTTAGGCTCACTAGATTTTATCTTACCCTTTTTATTGGTAGCATTTTTTGCATTTGCCTCGATCATATTTCTTTTAATCAGATCCGCTAATACAAATGCCACAGAGGCGTTGAAGCATGAGTGAGGAATGGGTTACACAGAGTTCAATAAAAATGCCCGGTACATTATATCGGGCATTTAAGTTTATCTAAATGTTGATCTTAGTATTTGGCGGGCGCTCCGGCTGCCGGAGTTGACTTCTTAATAAAATCGCGGATGTGATCGTTGGAAGAAACCAGATCTTCGGCACGTAAATACATCATGTGCCCGCTGCGATAGCCTTCAAATCGTAAACGATCTTTCATTTTTCCACTTGGGTCAAGTTGCCACATCGAATACTTTGCATCGAAGTAGGTGGTCGCGCCATCGTAATAACCACTTTGAATCATCACATTCAAATACGGATTTTCAGCCATGGCCAGCCGCAGGTTCTCGCCCGTGTTGTCATTCGAGTTATCCCAGGGGCGCACAGGGCCAAACATATTGTATTGTAAATCGGTTTTGTATTTCAGCACATCACGCAAGTAATAATTGATTGCGGGCGTAAAAGAATGTAGCCACGAAGTAAGCTCCGAATTAAAATCCGGGCTACTGCCCGCTGCCATTTTATCAATGCCTTTGTAACGTGAATCCAATCGACCTACAGTAAAACCCTTATCGCGTAAAAGCTCTTTCCAGAAATATTGTGTGGGCACGGCCAGGTTGTGGTTCAGAATCACTTCTTCTTTTATACCCGAGTAGCGCGAAGCTTTGGCCGCAATCTCTTTTCGTTTGGTAGGATCAATAAATCCACCTTTGGATAACGCTGGAATAAATTCATCAATCGTAAACTTTTCAGATTCCGATAGTACCTCGAGTAAATCTTTTTGTTGCAAGTCGGCCGGAAGGGCTTTGTGATACCAGGCTGCGGCCGTGTAGTACGGTAAAGAAAGCGCATCGTTCACAGGACCATCACGCTTGATTCCGATTTCTGTAGGCGAAACTAAAATCACACCATTCAAATACATCCAATGATTATTCTGAAGGTCAAGTGCAAGACCCGATACACGCGTTGTTCCGTAACTTTCACCAATCAGGTATTTAGCAGACGTCCACCGCCCTATGCGCGAAACAAAGTTATCCAGCCAATCGCCTAAGTATTTGATATCGGCATTCACACCAAAGAAAGTTGACTTCTCTGCTTTCGGATCGAGGATGCGCGAGAAGCCTGTGTTAACAGGATCGATGTAAACGATGTCGGCTACATCCAGAATAGAATGCGGATTGTCTTTTACTCCGTACGGTTGAACGGGATAACCTTCGCTATCAATATTTAAAACTTTAGGACCGGTATAGGCTACATGCATCCACACTGAAGCTGAGCCTGGGCCACCGTTAAACGAAATCACTAATGGTCTGCGACTTTTATCACTTACATCGGTGCGTTCGTAATACGTATAGAAAAGGGCTGCACTTGGTTTGCCTTCCGCATTCCAAACAGGTTGGGTACCAGCCGTTACTTTATATGGAACAACCTTGCCTTTGATGGTTACCGAAGCCGTTGAGGTTATAGCCGACTCAGCCGTGAGCACTCTTTCAGATTGAGCGAAGGCAGCCATTGCGCTAATTATTAACACCGATACGAGCAGAATACGTTTGTTCATGAATTTAGATTTTATGGAAGCAATATCCAGAGCTTCAATCGCATTAACAATGGGGATTATACCAGTGGAAGAAAGCACCATACGCGTTCGGATGTCGCTTGTCGGGTGGTAGTTATGCCAGAAGCCAAACTAATGGAGCATCTGCCGTATACTTTGAGAGAGTTGGCACAACGTTGGTAAATGTTCCATTAAAATTACTCGATATGAAAAAGTTACTCTTCCTGATGATTTTGGCGGTAGGCGTGGCATGTGAAGGCCCCATGGGTCCAGAGGGCATTCCCGGTGAGGACGGATCAATCATTGCTTCGAAGGCATTTGAGATTGAGGTCGACTTTACAGCAGCAAACGATTATGCACACCTCGAGCCCTATGGATTTGATGTGCTCTCTTCGGATGTTACACTGGTGTATGTGTTGTGGGATGTAAAGAATAATAAAGACATCTGGCGATTGTTACCCCAGCAGGTGTTTTTTGAAGAAGGCCAGATGCAATACAATTTTGATTTTACGGATGTAGATGTGAATCTCTTCCTAGATGCAACGTTTCCTTTATCCATGTTGGATAACGAATGGACTATCAATCAGGTTTTCAGGGTAGTAGTTGTTCCAGCTGATCTGGTAGGAAGACCTAACTACGCAGATTACGATGCCACCATGAAGCGATTTAACCTGAGCGATGCAGATTTTCAAAAAAGGTATTAGTAAAATATTACAATGTCATAAAAGTCATTAATAAAACGGTGTCATGCCGGGCCTGACCCGGCATCCCTTTATACCTCGAAACTGGATCGCGGCTCAAAGGCCGCGATGACAGAAGACTTTTCATGCAGCATCATTTGGTGAGAAGCTCAATTAATTTTTCTGGCTCGTTGGTGGTAATCATTTGAATGTTTTGAGCAACGAGCCAGCGCATGGTTTCTTCATCGTTTACCGTCCACGTATTAGTCGTAAGGTTAAGCGTGTGAGCATCGGACAACCATGCTTGGTTTCGCTTCAGAACGCTGAAATGATAATCAAATCCATTCAATCCGGAAGTAGCCAGTTGCTCAGGCGTTTTATCGCCATTCAAATATTGTACGTGAGCATATGGAGCTAACTTTTTTACTTGCAGACACACATCGAAATCAAAAGCAATGTAATCGGTAAGGTCGGCAACACCGGTTTTGTTTACCATGTCAATACATATTTTGGTGAGTGCGAGCGAGCGTTCTTTGCTGATGCTGGAGGATTTTATTTCGAGAATGAGCCGGGTTTTGTTTTGTGATTTTCCGGCCAGCAGGTATTCTTCTAGTGTTGGCAAAGATTCACCATTGGCAAGTTTTATTTTAATAAGCTCGGCTGCATGGGTTTTTTCTATATGAATACCTTGGATGGAGTGGTCGTGCAACACAAATGGTACCGAGTCGGCACTCATGTGCACATCAAACTCACTTCCATAACAACCCAAGCGTATAGCGTGTTGAAGTGCAGCAATGGAATTTTCCGGAGCATTGGTGTTTTTCCAGGCACCACGATGAGCGATTACGTAAGTGGTAATTTTATTTTGACTCACTGACTCAAAGATTATTGAACTGAATATGAAAAAAAGGGCAATTAATTTTAATGAGGCAATACTCATTGATCTTCGAATTTTATTGTTGACTCTCCGCGGGTTTAGGCGCTCTTCGGCTTCCACCATACAATTCATACTCCAACAAACGACAATCAATTATACTTGTATAGAATTCAATTCTGCGACTTGCTTTCAACCCGATCTTTTTAGCCAGATCAAGATTGCCGGTGAAAATGTAACCCAGATAGCCCTGGCATTTCTTTTTCATAAAATCACCCAGCCGGGCATAGGTTTCTTCCAGCGCGCTCACTTCTCCTAATCGTTCGCCATATTCCGGATTGAAATAAATTACTCCAGGTGTTGCGGGAATAGCCGTTAGTTCAAAATCACATTGTTGAAATTCAATTAATTGTTCTACACCCGCTATGCCCGCATTTATTTTTGAAATGTTAATGGCATCTTCGCTGATATCGCTTGCGAGAATCCTCAAACCAGGAACTTCCTTAATCTGATCTTGTAACGTTTTATTTTCTGACTCATACACATTCGCATCATAACCTTTTACATGCATAAACGAATAATTCTTGCGAAATAAACCTGGCCTTCGGTTAGTAGCTATCAAAGCGGCTTCAATCGCCACCGTAGCGGAGCCACACATAGGATTGACGAAAGGTGATTTACGATCCCACTTGGTTGCCAGCACGGTAGCGGCTGCAAGCGACTCCAACATGGGAGCCTTGCCGGGAATTTTTCGGTAGCCGTGTTTGGCCAGCGTTTCTCCGGAGGTATCCAGAAAAATTTCAGCACGCTCATCTTTCCAATACAAATGAAACACAGCCCCCTTCAGTTCCGATCCTGAATCAGGTCTTCGCGTGGTTTCTCTTCGCATTCTGTCCGCAATGGCATCTTTCACTTTTACGTTCACAAACATTTCGTTGTTTACCGTAAAGTGCGTGGCATTGCTGGTTATTGACAAATAGCCATCGGGTTCCAACAGGGCTTCCCATGGATAACGAACCAAATTATCATATAAAGAATCAGGTCCATCGCACGTGAATTCTTTTAACGAATAGAGGACCTGACTGGCACAGCGAAGATTAAGATTCAGTTTGATGCAATCATTGACTGAGCCGCTTAACTCAACACCTGTAATAAAAGTACGCACAGGTTTAAAGCCAAGCTCTACAACTTCCTGTTCGAGAAAGGGCGCTAATCGTTTGCTACAGGTTACAATAATTCGGGCCGGAGTTGTGAATATAGACATGCCGCAATATACTACTCCGCTAAGTACTTTTTCTGCAGTTGTTCTACATCTTTATGTAGAACAACTTGTGCATGGTTAAGAAACAATCTTATTATACGAAGCTCCAATTCCTCTTATCAACGAAGAACTAAACCCGCGATGTTCCATTTCATTGAGCCCAACGATGGTGCAACCCTTTGGCGTTGTCACTTTGTCAATCTCTTCTTCCGGATGGCGATTGCCTTTCAGTAATAGTTCAGCCGCGCCTTTTACAGTTTGTGCGGCAATAAGATTAGCTGTTTTAGCATCAAAGCCAATCTCAATTCCACCTTGTGTGGCGGCCCGAATGAATCGTAGTGCATAGGCAATACCGCAAGCCCCTAATACGGTAGCGGCATCCATCAGTTTTTCATCAATTGAAATGGTTAGTCCAAGTTGATTGAATAAATCGGTTACGTACCCAATCTGCGAATCGGTAGCACGGGTTTGACAAAGACACGTCACCGATTCTTGAATAGCAATGGCCGTATTGGGCATAGCTCGAAACATAGGAACGCCATGATCAATGATAGCTGTTAAGTCTTTCAGAAAAATTCCCGTGACAACACTGATCAGAATATGCTTTTTCGGATCAAATGATTTTTTCAATCCTTCTAATACCTCTTTAACATTGTAAGGCTTTAGCGCGACAATAATCACTTCACTATTATCAATAGCTGATTGATTGTTATCGGTAATGGTTACACCCTGGTCTTTTAATGATTGCAAGCGGGATACTGTTCTTCGGGTGACCGTTATTTGCTGGGGAGTTGCAAAGCCGCTCTTTAACAACCCCTCTGCCATAGCAGCGCCTAAATTACCTCCGCCAATGATGGCGATTTTCTTTGTGTTCATGATAAGTTGAAATTATTTGAGGCACTCAAGGTACTGAGTATTTATGGTAAAGTTAACATCGGGTTCAAATGATCAATATTTGATTGTATTAAATCGATCTCTAAATTGTAGTCGCAAAACCGATAGCCCATGACATCGCAAGAGATTATCGCGCTCGTAAAACAACGCAATCCTAATGAGCCAGAATTTTTACAAGCCGCAGAGGAAGTAATTCTTTCGGTTTGGCCTGTGCTGGAACGCAATCCTGAATTTGTAAAGCTTCGTTTGCTTGAACGCATGCTTGAACCCGAGCGCATGATTACATTTCGGGTAACGTGGTTGGATGATAAGAACAATGTGCAAGTGAACCGCGGCTACCGTGTGCAAATGAGTAGCGCCATTGGTCCGTATAAAGGCGGATTACGTTTTCACCCTTCTGTGAATCCCAGTGTCCTGAAGTTTTTAGCTTTTGAACAAATTTTTAAAAATGCTTTAACCGGTATTCCGATGGGAGGTGGCAAAGGCGGCAGTGATTTTGATCCCAAAGGAAAGTCGGATGCGGAGGTGATGAAATTCTGCCAGGCGTTTATGGGCGAGTTGGCCCGACATATCAACCATAGATTAGATGTGCCCGCAGGCGATATTGGTGTGGGCGGTCGTGAGATTGGTTATTTGTTTGGAGCTTATAAAAAAATCAAGAATGAGTTTACCGGAGTTCTCACGGGCAAAGGAATTGGTTGGGGCGGAAGTTTAATCCGCACCGAAGCCACCGGTTATGGCCTCATTTATTTTGCTGAGCATATGTTGCAGGAGAAGAAAGATTCAATCAAAGGAAAAACGTGTCTTGTTTCAGGTTCAGGAAATGTGGCGCAGTATGCGATAGAAAAAATAATTCACCTTGGCGGGAAAGTTGTGACGGCTTCAGATTCAAATGGATTTATCTATGATGCTGCTGGGATAACACAAGAAAAGTTAGAATTTTTGAAAGATTTAAAAAACAATCGCAGAGGCCGGATAAAAGAGTATGCAGACACTTTTAAGTGCGAGTATCAAACGCTGGATGCAAACCAGAATCAAAACCCAATTTGGAATATTAAGGCTGATTGTGCATTTCCATGCGCGACACAAAATGAAGTACATGAAAAGGATGCACGTAATCTGATAAAGAATGGTGTAAAGTTATTGGCGGAGGGCGCTAACATGCCTACCACCATTGATGCGATTAATATTCTGATTGAAAATGGCGTGATGTATGCACCCGGTAAGGCTTCCAATGCCGGTGGGGTTGCTACCTCTGGTTTAGAGATGACTCAAAACTACATGGGTTCGAGTTGGACAAGTGAAGAAGTTGATGCGAAACTGCATGTAATTATGAAGGACATTCATCAAGCCTGCCTGGATGCTGCGAAGGTGTATGGAAAACCAGGTAACTATCTGGTAGGTGCAAACATTGCTGGATTTCTAAAGGTAGCTAAGGCAATGCAGGCACAGGGAGTTATTTGATTTTAACGGTCGACATTTTTAATGGATACAATCGTTTTCCTATTAGAAAATAATTATGTCAAACGCTCTGCTGATTTCACCAACTTTATCATGCAGGTTTAATGTCTAAGTAGTAACACGGGAACTCTTAAAAGAAGCATTCCACGTAAGTGAATCTTCTACCTGCGAAATGATTCGTGAAGAACCCTCTATTACAATTTCATTTCCCCACGTTACGGTAACGGTTTCTACACCACCCCAATAGTTGAACAGCTTATAAAACCAGCTGGTAGCTACATAGCGCGTTGTATTTTCGGCAGTTTGGTCAGCACTCGTTCCCTGACTCAAAATGTTTTTGTTGAGCTTGTCTTCGAAGGATTCAATATTCTGATAGTCGTTAACGTACAAACAAATCTTTCGGGAGGTATAAGTAAAAACAGAGGCGAGCAAGATAGGTTGCATCAATCCTAAAACCCAGTTGTATTGAGACCCAAATAATGATTGATCACTGAATGCATTGAGCAAAACCATGAATCCGTTTAAAATGAGGAATAGAATCAGGGCTGAACGGATAAACAGTTTACCATCCCAGGAAGAGATTTCTTTACGGATGCGCATACATTTTTAGTTTCCTTACAATATTAAACTTAAGTTATAAAATTTACAGCTGATTTGAAATACTCAGTATCCGATTGATTACCTATGTGTTCTCAGCACTGCCTTCGAAAAAGTATTTATCTCTTCTGTGCCTGCTTTAAATAGGTGCGTTCTTTTTCATTTGCAAAGTAAAAATATAGAGGGTATATGCTTGATAGTGTATCATGCAATGCGCGATCTTCCCAATACGTTTTCGCGAAATCATATTCTTTAGAGAACTGCTCACGCGCAAACTTCTTTCTAAGTTGAAGAATCGAAAGTCGTATTTGGTCTATAATAAAAACAAAATTCTGATAAGTCGACTCATCACCGCTTTCAATATCAATTGAATAATTTCCACTATTCGCCTTAACAAAATCCACTAGAAATCCATGCAAGTTAATCTTTGAAATCAGTGAATTGGCAACAAAAAATTGATCCTTGGTAATCTTAATGGTTAAGATTTTTGTCTGCTCTCGTTCTTTAAGAAATTCAGCATATGAGGGATGCCAATAACTCGTATCTTTTGTAAATTCAAAAAAGGTTGGCCAATTATTTACTCTTAACCCTTCGCATTTCGAGGTCATAAAATATAAGTGACGAACATTATTCTCCCTCAAAATATCAATTATGCTTATCATTGAGTTAATTTTAATGTTCTTATCAGCTTTTATGCAGATTGTAAATTGATCTGCCTCAAATTCATGCAAATATTTTTTTGATTCCTGTATCCATAGCGACAGATTATCTTTCGTTAGTGGATTAATTACATCATTTGCTATAACTATTGTAGAATCGATTTTTCCTGTTTTAGGATACCCAATATAGAGATCTTGTGCAAGCAGCCTTCTTTCTAATGCTGTTGAGGTTTCGGCATGAGGCAAATCAATTGAATAATTATAACCAACAGTATGCTTACGCACTGCGTGATTAAAGGAATTATGATCAAAGAAGGGGATTGCTGCCAGTAGGCCGGTAAAAATTGTAATACCAAATGCAGCTATCATCATGTGTTTTAGACTATTTCTCAAGTAGAGTCTAATTTTAATCCACTGATTGAAAAACAGCACGATTAATATCAGAGGAAACAAAAACCAGTATTCCTTATATAGGTTTAATTCCTTGTTCAACTCAGCCGACCAACAAAGAATCCCATAGAATAATCCAAGTTTGGTAAGAAGATAAACGGAGTACCATTGAAGTCCGCTAAAATCATTTGTTATGGAATACCTGACTTATCCACGTAATCGAAATTGTGTCATGAGCAATGAATCTGCTGCGTATGATAGACCTGTAAGAATAGCCAAACCCGCAAAAAAGAAATTGTAAAAATAATTTTCGGAATCAGACAAAATCATCATGTCGCCATATTCATCTATTGTCTGGTATCGCAACATCTCACGCCAGTAAATAAGGAAGAGGTATAGACTAAGCGAGTAGCCCACTACAATAAATGTGGCCAACCAAAGTCGTTTTTTCTCAAAAAAGATTTTGGTCCGGTTTTCTGAAAAGGCGCCTCTTTTAATCATGCCTTCTTAATACCCAAGTGCTGGTAACTGTAAGTCTTAGTTTGGTTAAATTAATACTTATTTTCGCCCCGCCCATGGAACTACGTTTAAACACCAGCTACAGACAAATCTTGTTCATGGCATTGCCCATTTCACTGGCTATGCTGGTGCCTCAGTTCAACTTCATTACCAATAATATTTTTTTGGGAATGTTGGGTGAGCAGGAATTGGCGAGCGCGGGGATTACCGGTGTGTACTACTTGATATTTGCGGTAATCGGCAACGGACTTAACAATGGCTTACAGGCATTGATTGCCCGCAGGGCCGGACAAAACCTTCCCCAAGAAATTGGTCGGTTATTTTTTAATGGTGTGTGGGTAGCATTGGCGATTGCGGCATTGGGAATTGGAGCTACCTATTTATTCGCTCCCATAGTACTGCGTACGTTTATTCACGACCCCTTAATTGCCGATCAGGTAATTGAATTTTTGTTGATCCGGATCTGGGGGTTGCCCTTTCTTTATTTGTATGTGATGCGCAACGCCTTGTTGGTGGGCACCAATCAAACCCGGTTTTTAGTGTGGGGCACACTGGCGGAAGCACTCGTAAATATTGTGTTGGATTATGGAATGATCTTCGGACACTTCGGGTTGCCAGCGATTGGTTTTAATGGAGCAGCCTACGCTTCTATTATCGCGGAGGCATCGGGCTTGTTTGTGATTTATGCCGTAATTCATTTCAAAGGCATTCATAAATCATTTGCATTTTTTGAACAGACTAAAATAGATTTTTCGATTATCAAATTAATACTCACCATGTCGGCACCACTCATTGTGCAGTTTGCCATCAGCATCATGAGTTGGGAATATTTTTACATACTAATTGAACATCATGGTCCACGCGCGTTAGCGATCTCCAATACCATGCGCAACATCTTTGGCTTATTTGGGATTTTTTGCTGGGCCTTTGCATCAACCACCAACACCATGGTAAGCAACATCATTGGTCAGGGACGGCAGGAAGAGGTCATGCCTTTGATAAGAAGAGTAGTAAAAATGAGCCTGGGCATTTCCCTTTTCATTTTTTTGATTTTGAATCTTGTGCCAGAATTCTTCTTATCCTTTTATAGTCAGGGGGATGAATTTATTGCAGAGGCTGTACCTATTGTCCGCATTGTGTCTGTGGCTTTGCTGATGATGTCGGTGGGTACAATCTGGCTCAACGCGGTAACGGGCACTGGAAACACGCGTGTCAACCTGTTGATAGAATTTATTACGATTGTCATTTATTGCATATATGTTTTTCTCGTGTTAGAGTACTGGAACTTATCGATCAGTTGGGGTTGGGGTAGCGAATGGGTATATTGGCTCAGTATGTTCACGATGGCATTTTTCTATATGCGGTCTGGGAAGTGGAAAGGGAAGAAGATTTGAGTTGAAAGTCGAAATGTTTGAGAAATATTGAGATGCACCAATCGCAAAAGCTGTCGGGCTTAACCGATCAGGAGGTGTTGGCCAGTCGTAAAATGTATGGCCGTAATGTTGTGCAAACAGAGAAGAAGCACCGATTACTGACCATCATCAAGGAGATAGCGGCCGAGCCACTCTTTATCATTCTGGTATGCACGGCTGCAATCTATTTAATACTGGGCGAAACAGGCGAGGCATGCATCATGTTGATTGCGCTGGGTTTTGTTTCCGGCATTTCAATTTATCAGGAGAACCGAAGTCGCTCGGCAGTAGAGGCGTTAAAAAAATTATCTGCGCCTTTGGCAAAAGTTATTCGCAACAGCATCACACTTGAGCTTAAGGCCGAAGATCTTGTGATGGATGATCTGGTTGTGCTGGAAGATGGCAACCTGGTGCCAGCCGATGCAATCATTCTGCAACAGAATGATTTTTCCGTCAACGAAAGTATTTTAACAGGCGAATCACTGCCTGTCTTTAAAGAATCGGAAGGATCAAAGATTTTTCAGGGCACCATGATTATGACGGGCTCTTGTACGGCACGCATAGTGGCAATCGGTAAGCAAACCGAGTTAGGAAAAATTGGCCAGTCTCTCGAGGCAATAGAAGATGTTAAAACGCCACTGCAACAACAGATCAAAAGTTTTGTGAAAATAATGGTAGCTGCCGGTGCAGTAGCATTTCTGATTGTGTGGGGAGTAAATTATTATTTATCGAAGGACATACTACACAGTTTGCTGCACGGATTAACGCTTGCCATGTCTGTTTTGCCGGAGGAAATTCCAGTTGCCTTCAGTACGTTTATGGCCCTTGGGGCTTATCATCTTTATAAGAAAAGAGTGATCGCTCGGTCACCCCATACGGTAGAAACGTTAGGAGCGGCTACGGTTATCTGCGCAGATAAAACCGGTACCATCACCGAAAATGAAATGCGCCTTTCGGCTATCTATGATTTCACGCAGGATAAAATCTATGACTATACATCAGAGCCAGTTCAATTTAATACGGTGCTGGAGTATGCAATGTGGTCCTCAGAAACAGCTCCCTTCGACCCGATGGAGAAATCCATTCATGCTGCATATGATACTGCAGCCCCACAGGATAGACGACCTGATTTCAAATTAATTCATGAATATCCGTTGGGTGGCAAACCACCGATCATGACTCACATTTTTAACAATCAGCAAAATGAGCGCATCATTGCTTGTAAGGGGGGTGTAGAAGGTGTATTAAACCAAAGTAGTTTATCGGCTGATCAGAAGTCAACTATTTTAAAGGTCACCAGTCAGCTTGCCGCCCGAGGATTTCGAATGCTGGCGGTAGGCCGGTCTGATTCTAAGGATCAAAATTTTCCTGCTTCTCAACAAGAGTTTGTTTTTGAATTTTTGGGATTGATCGGATTCTATGATCCACCCAAAAAGAACATGAAGGATATTCTTCAAAAGTTTTACGGAGCCGGCATCAATGTGAAAATGATAACAGGCGATTATTCAGAAACCGCCATTGCCATTGCCAATCAGATTGAGTTAAATAACAGTTCATCGGTACTAACCGGAGATCAGGTCATTGCCATGAATGATCGGGAACTACAATCGAAGGTTGGCTCAGTTAATATTTTTGCGCGTATGTTTCCTGATGCAAAACTAAAAGTAATTGAAGCGTTAAAAGCGAATGGTGAGGTAGTTGCCATGACAGGCGATGGGGTGAATGACGGACCAGCCCTGAAGGCTGCGCATATTGGAATTGCCATGGGCTTGCGCGGAAGTGAGGTAGCTAAGAGCGCGGCTTCGCTGGTATTGGCCGATGATGATTTGTTTCATATGACCGAGGCGGTAGCGTTGGGCCGCAGAATTTATGAGAATCTGAAAAAGGCAATACAATACATTATCTCCATTCACATTCCCATTATCCTGATTGTTACCATGCCCTTGCTTTTGATGTGGAAATATCTGGATATCTTTTCGCCTGTGCATGTTATTTTTCTGGAGTTGATTATGGGCCCAACATGTTCGGTCATTTTTGAGCGCGAGCCGATTGAACCAGACTCCATGCAAAAACAACCACGCAAGATGAGCACGACTTTTTTTTCGTGGCCGGAGTTATCGATGAGCATTGTTCAGGGATTGATGATTACGCTGGCCTGTCTTGCACTGGGTTATTATTTTATGAAAGCGGGGCAGAGTGAGGAGTTTGTCAGAACCGTTATTTATTCTACACTTATTTTCAGCAACCTGTTTCTTACGTTAGCCAATAGATCATTTCGTTATTCGATTTTTACCACGTTAAAATATAAAAACACCTTAATCCCGATCGTGCTCTCAATTTCATTGGCCATCCTGTTTCTATCGATTTATTTTCACCCCGTGCAAAGATTATTTCAGTTCGAAGAAATCCCGATTAATATAATAGGATTATGTCTTGCCGCTGCTTTTGCGGGAGTAATGTGGGTGGAGGTTTTTAAATGGATTAAGAGAAGCAATTCATAAACAACCTTCTCTTATACTTCATTGAAGAGCAATTCCATCTTTAAAGCTTAGTGTACCATCTGTTGCCACCCCCGTATTATATTGATAAACAAAAGTGGAAGGGTTCGCTCCTGCTAATATTCTATCTTCGTAAAATACGTGTTGATGATCTTTGCTATAAGCTTCGAAGATTAGCTCAAAAGTAGATGGGTCGGCTGTTTCGATTGGCTTTCCATCAAAGTAAACGTTCGTTTTATCTGTAAAGTGATCGCGGCCAAGTTCTTGCCAGGTTGCTACGTCAGCTCCTGGTATCAGAAGACCATCCCTTATTAATTGGCCATTTACCACCAGGGTTCGTTCATTTAGTAACCGGATAGAATCGATATGATCAAAGTTGATTATCGCAAATTCATTTTTCCAATCTGAAAGTAGAATCATGTTTCCAATGCGGGCATAATCTTGTGAAATGGCCAAAGCTTCACCTGCCGGGCGCCTGAGTTTTTCTGAAACCACCGTCTTGTCATTCTTTGACAGGACAGCATAAACGAAATTGGTGTCAATCGCAATCGTTGCGTTAATTCTCACAAATGTTTTCCGGTCAACATTTATTTTTTGTCCAGCGATATAATAGGCGTTAACATCCTGACACCAGAATTGATAGAAAGCGGTACTTCCTTCTTTGTAGAGATGATAGGTTTGCGGATCGGCCCCTATTACCACCTGTAGGTTATCTTGATAGTGCTGATCAAAATATACATGTTGTGCGTCCTTCGGGATATTTTCTTTATCGATATGGAAGGATGCATAATCAACGGGTTGCTTCTGCCCTTTCCAATAAACGGATTGATGATCTTTTCCATATTCCCGCGCAAGGACAACAAATGTTTTGGGATCTGCGTCTGTTTCATGATACCCCAGTTCAAACCAGTTGCCCATAGGTGAATAAATAATTTTCTTTTTCCAGGTGTGATGATAGTGAGAATTTGAAAGGTCAATATTTACCGGCTTGCCAATGCGATAAAAAAAACCAACAATCAAAAGGAGAATAAGAAAAGCACTTCCGGCAAACAGGATAAAAAACATTCTCAATGTATTATGATTTTAATGTTGTAAATCTATTTGATGCAACAAAGTCAATTGTCAAAGTTGAAAAAAATAGTTCTGGTAGTTAACACTAATTTCCCTTTATAATCGTCTATTCTTGCATGTTCTTAAAAATCGGTAAAATTCTATTAATCACACTAAGCTCATTCGGCTTAATACTTATTCTTTTTATGCAACAAAAATCATTTGGAAAACTTCCCCGGGGCGCACGCCAGCAACGTATTGAACAATCACCTAACTACAGGAATGGTAGTTTTCAAAATCTGGCCGAAACACCCATGATGATTGAAGGGGTATCCTATTTTTCCATGCTCAGAGAGTTTTTTAAAGACAAACCTGAACGCTATCCGCATGCAGCCATCCCAACCGTTAAAACAAATTTAAAAGCGTGGCGTTCTGATATGCCTTCGATCATCTGGTTTGGACATTCATCTTATTTGATAGTCATGGATGGCAAGCGGATTCTGGTGGATCCGGTTTTTAGCGATCGGCCATCACCGGTACAATACCTGGGAACAAAATCATTTGAAGGCGCCAGAGTTTATTCAGCAGACGACTTTCCTGAAATTGATGTCTTGATGATCACGCACGATCATTACGATCACCTGGATTATAACAGTATCTCTCAGCTAAAATCAAAAGCAATAAAATTTTATGCTCCTTTAGGAGTTGGACAGCATTTGGTTCATTGGGGTGTGGAGGAAACAAGGATTACAGAGTTTGACTGGTGGGATTCAGAAGAAATATTTCCGGGCATGCAATTAACGGCAACTCCTGCACGCCATTTTTCAGGCCGTGGATTTATTCGCAATAAATCGTTGTGGACTTCTTATGTTCTTAAAACAGAGACACATAATATTTTTATTGGTGGCGATTCCGGCTATGACGCGGCTTTTAAAACCATCGGAGAAAAGCACGGCCCCTTTGACATAGCTTTGTTGGAGTGCGGACAATACGATCGGCAATGGCCGCTTATTCACATGATGCCCGAGGAAACTGTGCAAGCCAGCATTGACTTAAAAGCTAGCGTATTGATGCCGGTGCACTGGGGAAAATTTGTGTTGGCCAATCATGCATGGAAAGATCCGATTGATCGTGCCAAGAAACAAGCTGAAGTTTTGCAAGTGAAAGTAACAACACCAAGAATTGGAGAACCAATTATTTTGGGCGGTGAACTTCCCTCGCAGGAATGGTGGAATTCAGTTAAGTAGAGATTCTTTTTTCTTCTAAGCCTTAAAATATTCCTCTAATTCCATTAAAAGGTTATCACTTCCTTTAAGATCCCGAATAACTTTTCCTTTTTCAAGAATAACGATGCGTTTGCAGATTTCAGTAACATGATTTAAATCGTGACTGGAAATTAAATAGGTGAGTGATCGCTCCTTTTGTTCTCGTTCCAAAAATTGTTTCAATCGAATCTGTGAAGTCGGGTCCAGGTTTTCAAATGGTTCGTCTAAGATTACAAGTTGTGGATTTCCGATAAAGGCAGCTGCAATGCCCACCTTTTTTAAATTTCCTTTCGACAGATCGCTAATGTATTTGTTCTTTCCTGTGATCTCACCATGAAAGAGTTCTTCGAACTTCTCCAGAAATTCTTTTAGATCTGCATCCGAATAGTTATGCAACTTCCCTACGAATTTAAAATATTCGTTGGGCGTGAGGTAAGAAATCAGAAAGTTTTCATCGAGGTAAGAACCTACATAATGTTTCCACTCGTCATTGCCTTGCACATTTTTGCCGTTGATCTCTACGGTGCCTTCAGTGGGGCGGATCAGATCGAGAATCATCCGAAACAAAGTTGTTTTTCCGGCTCCATTATTCCCTACCAATCCAAAGCTTTCATTTTGCCCGATGTAAAGCTGATCAACATCAACAACAGGAGTTCCTTTGTACGATTTCTTAAGTGCTTGAATAGATATCATAAGGTGAATTAATCTTTTCTGAATCCTGACGCTATGGTATATCTGCGCTCTTGAAGTCTACGGGTAGTAAGTTTCAAGAGAAAAGGACGCAACGCAATTCCAATTAAACCTGCGGCCGCAACTGCTAATATTCCTAAGTCGGGGTGACCCGAAAAACTAAAGGGTAAATAGAAGAGGTATGGGCCAAGCAAAATGGGAATAGACATCACCCATTGTGCTGCACCAATCCCTTGGTAGTTAAGGGTGGCACCCTTTTGTAAATCAATCTTTTTTGGCTCCCACATGGCCATGTTGAGAATTACAAAGATGTTAACACCCAGATTAAACAGTGTCATGGCCGCATGAATAAAAATAATCTTCCAGCCAAAGTACACATAGGGGATACTGAGAAGAAAGCAAATCACCGTTACCGCGCTCAGCATCCAGTATTTCGATTCAACAAACTGACGAATAGAAATAGGTCGAGTAAGTGTAAAGTCAAAGTGACTGCCTTGCCAACTAAATAAAAACTGACCGTAGTTAATCATGAAAATACCTGTGATAAAAATTCCGACAAAAAGCAGGAAGCCTGGCATTTTTTCGGTGAAGGCATCTCGTGTATAGAAGATCAATCCGTAAAGGAGAAAGAAAGCACTCAGGAACAGGATAGTTCGCGGTCGTTTGTTTCTCAGAATCAGTTTTACTTCGAGGTTAATCCATTCGCCAATCGAACCAAAGCTTTGAAGAAAAGTCCAGTCCTGATTTTTACCCCACGTAGTAGTTTTATGAACCACCAGCTCATCCGGATACATACTCTTTAGAAAAAACTGAAAGTTTAAAAAATACAGACTTCCAAACAGGAAGGAGACACCAATCAGTAAATAAGAATTGTGCACCGTGCTGAAAAAAAGTGGTGCCGTTAGTTCTGATAAACTGAACCAGCCATAATAATCAGAAGCAGCCAGTAACCCCAACGTACCCACTAAAGCCAGGAACCCAAGCAATGTATCATCCAGGCCTTTCTTAAAAATTAAGACGATATAGTGAACGCAAAGACTGATCAGGCACAATGAGATTAGCCAACTCCATCCGGCCGCTGCTCCGAATCGTTGCGCGACTACGGTTAAAGCAAAAGGTGCAAAAAGCAAAAAGACAGAACTATTAAGTACGTGCGCCAGGGATTTAATTAATAGATAGTGAACAATGCGCGAGCGTTTCATGGGTAGGTGCAGGTAGGGTTGCACATCGAGCACCGGCAGGTTTTGCATGAAGTAGCGCATCATGAACTCAAATCCAAAATAATAGATGAGTAAACTATTCAGGAATTGAAAACTGTCTTCCTGCTTAAGACCTTTTGTAATGATGCTGTCAAGAGCAAAGCCCAGGGCCAGCGAATAGCCCACCACCATCAAGGCAAAAAAAGAAAGAAAGATACTTGTAGCTAGTTCCTTTGTAAAAGAAACCGAGCGTCTCAATTTTTTCCAACTGTGCGAAAGAAGCGTAGGAATCATACCTTGCGAAAATACTAAACGAATAATAACTTACTTATATCAGGGATGAAAATTCAATTGGTTTCCTTGTATCTTTGCCAACTATAATTCCTGTAATTATGACAATTCAAGAAAGATTTAGTCCGGCTGAACTTGATCGCATTAAAAATGCAGTGAAAACAGCCGAGAGTAAAATATCCGGTGAAATTGTGCCGGTGTTTGTAGAAAAGAGCAGTCATTATACCATTGCCAATTACAGGGCCGCCTTGATTGGTGCCGCTGCTGTTTTTTTTCTGATTGTAATTTTCGATCGGTATGTGCCCTCGCTGGCCGTGTATGATCCCGTGTTGATTTTTGTTTTGGTTATGCTAGGTGGATTTATTGGGGCAATGAAATCTCATTTCATCAACCCCGTTAAGAGGCTTATGTTGAGTCAGTCTTACATGGATCAGGCTACGCGCAAACGGGCACAAACCGCTTTCCTGGAGGAAGAGGTTTTTAATACCCGGCAAAGAACAGGAATAATGATTTTCATTTCCTTCTTTGAACACGAAGTAATTGTTATGGCCGATAAAGGCATCAGTAAAGTGGTGGAGCAAAAGGAATGGGATGCGATTGTTCGGAAAATTATAGAACATGTAAAGCAGGGAAAAATTACAGATGGAATTGAGGCAGCTATCTTACGCTGTGGCGAAATTCTTCTTGAGAAAGGATTTGTAGTTACACCTGATGACGTAAATGAATTGAAGGATGATTTGCGATTGGAATAATTGTATTGACGGATGAATCATTCTCTTTTTAGTGTTCCAATGAAATCACTTTTTTTTGTTTTCTTTTCTCTCTTGCTAACGCCAGCCATGGCGCAGCGAAGTATTCCGGCACATGAAGCTAAATGGGTACATGATGAAGCGGGTATTCTCTCTGCTTCCGCGAAAGCGCAACTGGAAGCCATTCTTCAGGCGCATCGGGATTCAACCTCCAATCAAATTGCTGTTCTTGTTGTTCCTAATTTAGAAGGCGAAGACATTGAAGGCTATGCAGTGCGTGTTTTTGCGGAATGGAAACTGGGGCAGGCAGGAAAAGACAATGGGGTGCTGTTTTTAGTTGCCATGGACGAGCGGCAAATGCGCATTGAAGTTGGCTATGGATTGGAAGGTGTACTAACCGATGCAATGTCCAGTCGCATTAACCGAAATGCTGTCGCTCCGCATTTCCGGCAAGGAAATTACGATGCCGGCATTCAGGAGGGAACGATGGCTATTATAAAAACCATTGCAGGTGAATACGTGAACGAAGCGCCTACAGTACAAAAGCGAAAGAAAAAGTCGCCCTGGGGCACGGTGATATTTTTTGTGATCATGCTTTTATTGATGTCGCGCAAGAATAAAGGTGGCGGATCTGGAATGGGTGGCTATTGGACTGCCGCTATGCTGGGTTCCATGTTAGGTGGCTCTGGCCGCAGTTCGGGTGGCTGGGGCGGTGGTGGCGGTGATTTTGGTGGTGGTGGTTTTTCAGGCGGTGGCGGATCGAGTGATTCGTGGTAAGTATAGAACGTTAAGGAATTTTGAATTGACTATGCGAGTAAGATTTTTGATTTTCTCTTTATTGATATCTCTTTCTGCGTTTAGTCAGAAAGTTGTTCCTGAATTATGGCACACACGGGTGCACGATGATGCTCACGTGTTGAAGCAAGAAACTATCGATGCATTAGAAAAACAGTTAGAAGTCTATGAGGATTCTACTTCTAATCAAATCGCGATTCTTATTATCAGTTCGTTAGATGGGGACCCTATTGAAAGTTATTCAGTTCGGGTTGCAGAAAAATGGCAACTCGGTCAGAAAGAAAAAGACAATGGAGTATTGTTATTGATTGCTGTTGATGATCATAAAATGCGGATTGAAGTTGGTGCGGGATTAGAAGGAGTACTTACCGATGCATTAAGCAGTCGCATCATTCGCAACGAGATGGCGCCTAATTTTCGCAGGGCAGATTTTGACACCGGGGTTACGGCAGCCGTCAACGGAATTATTGCTGCTATCGGGGGCGAATATACCGCAGACGATAGTAGCGAGATTATGGAGCTATCCATCACTGCGCGAGTGCTAATAGGATTAGGTATTTATATTTTCCTTAGCATATTCGCCTTCTTCGGATTATTTATAAAAGGAAGTTGGGGTTGGTTTATGTATGTTTTTCTGATTCCCTTCTTTTCAATTTTCCCGGCTTTTGTTTTTCCTTCCAATCTCTGGTACGTACCGGGCATTTCTTTTATCCTGATTTTTCCACTTATAAAATGGCTCGTTGGACGAACCGCCTGGGGTAAGAACATGACCAAAAAATTTGAAGAGAGTAGCTCCGGTTCTGGTGGTTCTTCACGCGGAGGCAGTTGGAGTTCCTCATCCAGCAGCAGTAGTTGGGGTGGTGGCGGAGGATTCTCCGGAGGTGGTGGCAGTTTTGGTGGTGGTGGCAGCAGCGGTAGCTGGTGATCCCATGTGCAAGCGGTCTGACCGCTCTGACTTACGTTATAAAACGGACACCACATTCGACAACACTCCAATTCCCTCAATCGAAATAATTACTTCATCATTTTCTTGTAGCGTAAAATCATTGGGCGGCACAATGCCAGTGCCTGTCATCAGAAAACAACCCACGGGAAATTTTAATGATTTATAAAGCCAGCTAGCCAGCTCCGGCAAATTTCGTTTCATGCGATTCAATTGAATGGAATTACTGAAAGCATCTTGGTTGTTTCTCTTAATTACAATTGAAATCTTTGTTTCAGCTGCGATGGGTTGTGCAGGCACAAATAAACATGGACCTAAAGCACAACTGCCTTCGTAAATTTTTGCCTGTGGCAGGTAAAGTGGATTTTCCCCTTCAATACTTCGCGAACTCATGTCGTTGCCGATGGTATAGGCCTGAATTTCTCCAAAAGAATTTATATACAGTGTTAATTCCGGTTCTGGAACATTCCACGAGGAATCGGATCGAATATAAACACGTTCACCGGGTCCGGCTACACGTGCTGGTAATGCTTTAAAGAATAATTCCGGGCGGTCCGCCTCATACACTTTCTGATACACATCAGCCGCGCCTGATTCTTTCGATTCCTCCATCCGCGCATCGCGACTACGCAAGTAGGTAACTCCAGCTGCCCACACTTCCTGATTGCCAATGGGGGCAGAAGACTTTTTTATCAATGATTGTGCTTCAGAAATTTTTTTGGCTTTCTCTGATAAGTGGTTCAGATGTTGATTAAGATCAGCTTGGTTGATAAGAGTATTCCACTCTTCATGTAAAAGATATGCGTTGCCTTGCGAAATCCATAGCGGGCCTTCAGTAGTTTTATACAGATGCATGATTATTTTCTTAAGTCATTTAAGTCGAACCCCAAAAGTTGTATGGCTAGCAAATTTAATTGATTAAAATTTTTTTCTATTGGCCAGGCTATATATTCCACCAGTAGGTAAACTTGACTACCAACGAATGATTTTTTACGGACATGGTTGAAGGTAGATAATTATCGGTGTAGACAATGAACAAATCAGACGCTGGCCGGTAACGCCATTGAAAGCGCGTGTTGAGATTCATGTTATTTAGTTGTTCGTTATACTGGAGAAATGTAGTCCAGAAAATTTTGTTGGTGAACGTAATGTCTATTCTTGGCCCCACTAGCCAAAACGTATTTCGTCCCCAGGGTTCTGGCATCCGAATGTCGTTATAACTTGAGCTGAAGAGTAAGCTTACATAGGGCTGCACACGATATCCGATATCACTACTAAAAAATTGTCTTGTTCCGTCCTCGTAATACCCCCCCGACCGCCACGAAAAGGCATAGGTGAAAGTACTTTGTGGTTTTGAAAAGAACTCACCACCAAAGGAATTCCAGGAATGCTCGGTTCCGGCAGCGAGCATTTCTTTTCCAGAACGGGTTGGGTCAAAGGGCTGAAGCAGTTTTACATAATCGTGGGCAACCCACAAGGTAAGTGAACTAAGATTTCGGAAGTTAAGAAGGTACGCCATGTATGTTTCACTATCAGTTTGCTTAAAGGAGGGATCAAAGAAAATACTGGTAGCAACTCTTGGGCCATGGCTTAAAAGTGTTTTTCCTTTCGGGAAAAATAAATAGGAGGCTTGTGGGTTGGTTCGGATATAATTATTGCGAGGCACATAACCTACTTCGGCTGTGTAGCCACTGCCCACGTATTCATATTGTCCATTGATCATGAGTTTACGACTGGCATATTGCAAGTTTCCGGCATAGGTAAAATCCTTCTCTACCTTTTGCGGGCTAAATGATTTAAGAAATAATGCCTTTCCGGTCCACCGATTATTGGACGAGGCAAGATTGTATTCAAAGCCCAGATTGCGATTATATTCTGAATAAACAGGCCCGGATGTTATTTCAGATGGATTGTAGTTGAGTGATTCTTTATTGATCACCAGTATACCAATGTTTGATCGGGCGAAGACTTTGCGTTGCAGTGCCATCACCGCAAAATTTTGTGCAGGCAGCGCATCTTTATCAACAGCTCCGGTTTGCATGTCCATCATAGCGATTCGCCAGTTCTTATCAATTTTTCCGCTTAGCCGCGCACCAAATTGAATAGGCGCTGAAAGCCCAATGCGTCTTGAAAAGAACGGCCGAATGGTGTTGTACCCGAAATTGTTAAACATGTCTCCGTTCTCAAGAAAAAACTGTCGCCTTTCGGGAAAGAATAATTCAAATCGATCGAGATTAGTGACTTGCCGATCAACATCTACTTGCGAAAAATCAGGATTCACCGTAAGGTCCAGATTGAGCGAAGAGGTAACAGCTACTTTTACATCTAGACCTACCTCACCACGATGGGAAGTTGGCGTTTCATTCTCGTATTCTTTTGTTACACCACCCAATGCATAGGGAATTACGGAAACGTTTGCCCCCGCATTTTTAGGGGGCGCATCCCATACGAGCGATCCGCTGAAGGCAAGAGCCGCAGATGGAAACTGTCGCGGCACCGGTGCCCAGCTCGACTTTTCAGTTGTCTTTAAATCCAGTCGACTGAAATTTATACCCCACTTGGTTATGCCATTTTTGTACCTAATCGTTTTGAATGGAATCGCGGCTTCAAAAATCCATTTGTCTTCATAATTTTTTACAGCCGAGGTCCATTGATTGTCCCAGTTCAGGTCCACCTTGCCGCCTTCAAACATAAGTCCATCCCACTGGGCTCCGGCTGCATTAGCGCCAAAGGAAAACCCATTCGTCATGTCATCGAAGGTGTCCATGAAGAGCAGAAAGTTGTCATTCTTACCAAATGAAAAATCTCTGCGCAGCGATTCCACAATGTAAGGCCCGGGAAGAGCGTGATAACAGATAGCCAGCAGGTAAAGGTTTTCATCATCATAGGTCATCTTTACTTCGGTTCTTACCTGGGCACTACTGGTGTCCATAGGTGTAATCATAAAAAAGTCAGTGGCCGTAGCGCTTTTTTCCCAGTCTATTTCGTCAACAATGCCATCGATGCGAATAGCATTCGTTGCTTTACGGATAGCAAGCTGGTAAGCTTCATTCTTTTTCTGAGCGCTCATGGTTGAAACGCATAGTATAAAGACAAAAAGAAGAGCAAGTCGCTTCATTATTCGCAATATTATCAAAGCCTAAAGAGCGAACAAGCGATTCGTGACCATTGGCGAAACGCGGTTAGGAACTACGGATTTTCTACTTCCTGAATCCGGGCAAGGACAGCTTGTACTTTACAGAAAAAAGCCTGATAAGAATGATAGCTGAGATAGAAATGACCAGGTTATAGTTTCTTTCGAGAGGTGTTTGCAAATCTAAAATCAGGTAAATGATGGCACCCGTCAGGCACGCTGTTGCGTAAATCTCTTTCCGAAAAATTACGGGCAATTCGTTGGTTAGCGTGTCGCGGATAACGCCACCCATCACCGCGGTAAACATGCCCATAATGGCCGCGATCTCAGGGCGCACACCTAACCCGATTGCTTTCTCTACACCCAGTATGGTAAAGAAGGAAATCCCCAGTGTATCAAAGAGCAGAAAGGTTTTCCTGAATCGGATAATATTTCTATGAAAAACAATGGCAACAACAACACCCACAAGGATTGAATACAAGAAGTTGATGTCCTTTACCCACACCAGCGGATAGCTGCCCAGCAATATATCGCGCAAGCTGCCGCCTCCAATAGCGGTAATAAATCCTGTAAAGCCGGCACTAAACCAATCCTGATCTTTGTCTTGCATGGCCAACGCACCCGACACGGCAAAGAAGAAGGTGCCAAAAAGTTCAAGAATGTATTGAAATGCCAAAAGCGTATGATTATTTATAAAAATAGAGATTCCGTTTGAGAATTAATTGTTCCGGGTAATATGAACACTCATTGACTGCTTCCTGTTACTTTTGAGGGTAAACAAATAAATATGAAAAAGTCAGTTAAACTTAGCTTCCTGTCATTGTTAATGATGATAGCTATTAGCGTTCAGGCTGCCCCCCGGGAGTTTTTTGAATTAAGGATCTATCAATTTAAAACCTTAGATCAGCAAACCCGAACCGAGAACTATCTGGAGAAAGCTCTCTTACCTGCGCTACATAGGGCAGGAATAAAAAAGGCAGGAGTATTTAAACCTTTGGAAACGGATACCACGTATGGAAAACGATTATACGTTCTGATTCCCTATACCTCATTAGATAAATTTGTCAACCTCGAAGAAACTTTGGCAAAAGACAAAGTTTACAATACGGATGGTAAAGACTATATCGATGCCACGTTTGACAACCCACCGTACTTCCGTTTCCAGACAATCGTATTAAAATCTTTTTCAGGAATGCCCCAGTTAGCAGCTCCTGATTTGAAAAATCTGGTGAGCGAAAGGGTGTATGAGTTACGAAGTTATGAAGGCCACACAGAAAAAATCTATCGCAACAAGGTAGATATGTTCAATGCCGGTGATGAAATCGGGTTATTTAAACGGCTTGGGTTCAATGCCGTGTTTTATGGCGAAGTGCTAAGTGGGCCGCGGATGCCCAACCTGATGTACATGACAACTTTTGAGAATAAGGAAGCCCGGGATGCACATTGGAAGGCATTTGGGGAGGATCCGCAATGGAAAAAACTCGTTGCTATGCCCGAGTATCAAAAGAATGTGTCGAAGAACGAAATAACATTTCTTCGCCCTACATCTTATTCCGATCTGTAGCAATTACCAGCAATTAAAAACTTGTATACACGTTACAGGACAGGATAGTGGGTATAGTGGATTTGGCTTGGTAATTGACGAATTAACTTAAAAAATGATTGCAGAGAAAAAATCCAGGTTAAGTCGTGTTGTACTGGTTTGTCTGGTATTCACATTATTGATTCTCCCTTCGTGTGATAAAGATGAACCCGAACATCCCAATGTATATGTGAACAATTGGATCTTAACCAACATGGACTTCTGGTACTATTGGAATAGTACCTTGCCGGAAAATCCCGATAAAAGTAAGGAGCATGAAGAGTTTTTTAAATCATTACTTAATTCACAGGATCGCTTCTCCTGGATTCAGGATGATTTTCAAGACCTCATCAATTCTTTGCAGGGAGTAAGTAAGGAGGCTGGGTATGAGATTGCACTTTTTCGTGAAGGCACGGATAACAATAATGTACTTGCCCAGATAGTATATGTTAAACCAGGTTCACCTGCTGAAACATCAGGATTAAAACGCGGAGATGTAATAACCCGAATTAATAGCGAACAACTTACGCTGTCCAACTACCAGACCTTGTTAGGCGCCATCACAGAAAATCATTCCGTTGCTTATCGTGAACTTGATTTAGCAACTCAATTATTTAAAACAGAGCAAACAAAAAGTTTGACTACCGTAGTGTATGCAGAGAATCCAAATTTCCTGAACAAAGTATTCGTGTACAACGACCGCAAAATTGGGTACTATGCTTATAATCTGTTTTCAACGGGGCCTGCTCAAGGGAACACCCAATACAATACAGAGATGGATCAGATCTTTGCCGGGTTTCAATCCGCAGGAATAACGGATCTGATTATAGACTTGCGTTTCAATAGTGGCGGAGCGGAGACAGCTACGAACAACCTCGCAAGTTTAATTGGCAAAGGTGTAGACGCAACCAAGGTATTTAGTATTCGTGAGTACAATGCCGAGGTAACAGCTGAAATAAAAAATGACCCTCAATTGGGCGAAGATTTCCTCTCGGTAGAGTTTTTAAATAAGTCTCAGAACATTGGTAGTCAGTTACAGAACAATCGCGTTTATATCCTTACCGGAACGCGCACAGCTTCTGCCAGTGAGTTACTGATCAATGGCCTGCTTCCATACATGGATGTTTTTCTAATCGGAAATAAAACAGTGGGTAAAAATGTGGGCTCGATTACGCTCAATGAAGAGAATGATCCTAAGAATACTTGGGGTATGCAGCCAATTATCACTAAATCATTTAACAGCTTAAAACAATCCGATTACGATAATGGATTTAATCCGCAGGTTTTAGTGGAAGACAATAATCTGATCATCTATCCGCTCGGTGATCCGCGCGAGCGTTTACTTACCCGGGCATTACAGGAAATTACCGGGCTCACCGATTTTGGAAGGATAAAAGCATCGAAAACTCTGGGCTCCGAAATTGGTAATTCGTTGGACTTAAAAAGAAGAAGCAATGTGTTGGTTATTGACCCTGCGGTTCAAAAGTCGTTGCTTGAGCGCAAGCAAGTTTACCAATAGTTAATCGCCCACAACTACCTTTTTGCCTTTCGTTATCATGGTTGTTAAAGAGATGTGAAAGGTGTTTACTTCCAGATTTTGAAACGGCTGCGTTGAAACTCCATTGACGGTTTGCGTGTAGTTCTTGTTGAAGAAAGGAGTCAGGTAGTATTTGAACTTTAAACTGATGCCATGCGGAAACCGAACTCCGGCAAAGAGAGCGTGGTAAAACGCAGGAGTGCGACTACTGAACCACACATTGAACTTGTCTTCCTTGTTTTCATTGACAAAGGTTTTCTCCTTGTAGTTGACAGGCACTTCAAATTCATAACCACCATACACATAATAATTATCCATGTCACCAATTTTTATGGCGATGGGCAGGCCTACGTTATACGTTCTGTATTTTTTGCGGGTGGAGGCATCCTGATCGTAAATGAACCCTACATTTCGAAGCGAGAGTCCGGTAAAAAATCCAAAATTCTTGCCTTGGTCGAAATGAGCCAGAGATTGACCATGAAAGAACATCGTAAACCGTGGAATAGATTGTTCCTCAATTCCATTTTGAGTTATCCTGGCGAACCCGAGTATCACCTCACCATCCCCGGTTATGTAGGGTTTTTGAGCCTTTAATTCGCCAGCAAGCATAATTAATGTCAACAGGATAAGGGTTTTCTTCATGGAGTTGTAAGTTTTAGGTTTTATACGGTTTTTAATACCAGATTGATTCCAATTTTCTACAGTAATTACCTGTCCTTCTTAATGATAATCTCTATTTTTGGCCCCTGAATTAGAATCCCTCCACTATGAAGCGTGATAAAGTAATCTTTGACCTGATTGAAAAAGAAAAACAACGCCAGGAGCATGGCATTGAATTAATAGCTTCTGAGAATTTTGTATCGCTTCAGGTAATGAAGGCACAAGGTTCTGTCTTGACAAATAAATATGCGGAAGGCCTACCGGGCAAGCGTTATTATGGAGGCTGCGAAGTGGTGGATGAAGTGGAGCAGCTTGCCATAGACCGTATCAAGAAGTTGTTTGGTGCTGAGTGGGCTAACGTGCAACCGCATTCGGGCGCGCAAGCTAATGCTGCGGTCATGCTGGCTTGTTTGAAACCCGGAGATAAAATTTTAGGGTTTGATCTTTCGCATGGTGGTCATCTTACCCATGGTTCACCGGTAAACTTTTCTGGTAAACTGTATCAGCCTTCATTTTATGGTGTAGAACAAGAAACAGGCGAAATAGATTTTGACAAAGTTATTGAAATTGCAGAACGTGAAAAACCAAAGATGATCATCTGCGGTGCCTCTGCCTATAGCCGCGATTGGGATTATGAAAAGTTGCGGATGGCTGCCGATAGTGTAGGAGCTTTATTGCTAGCTGATATTTCGCACCCTGCCGGGTTGATAGCCCGTGGCCTTCTCAACGATCCCATGGAACATTGCCATATCGTAACCACCACCACGCATAAAACCTTGCGCGGACCTCGTGGCGGTTTGATTCTTGTGGGAAAAAATTTCGATAACCCGTTTGGACTAAAAACTCCGAAAGGCGAATTGCGGAAGATGTCGTCCCTATTGGATTCCGGAGTGTTTCCGGGCACACAGGGCGGCCCTCTGGAGCATGTGATTGCCGCCAAGGCAGTTGCTTTTGAGGAAGCGCTCAGTGAAGAGTATTTAAACTACATCGTTCAGGTGGCTAAAAATGCCAAGACCATGGCGAAAGCCTTTGTTGATAAAGGTTATAAAATTATTTCAGGCGGTACGGATAATCACCTGATGTTGATTGATCTTCGCTCCAAGAACCTGACTGGTAAAATTGCGGAAGAAGCTTTGATTCAGGCGGACATTACCATTAACAAAAATATGGTTCCGTTCGATACGCAATCACCAATGGTAACTTCAGGGATGCGCATTGGTACTCCGGCAGTTACTACCCGCGGCCTGATGGAAAAGGATGTGATTAAAGTTGTTGACCTGATTGATGAGGCATTGAAGAAACCTGAGGATGCTAAACACCTAAAGGCTGTGAAGCGCAAGGTGAACACATTCATGAAGAAGTTCCCATTGTATTTGTAAGAAGTTAAACCATTTTACTTCGCCCAATGGCGAAGTTTTTTATAGGGATTTGAAATTATGAGTGAAGAAGCAGAAATGTCATTTCTTGATCATCTTGAAGCACTGAGATGGCATGTGGTAAGGGCCGTGGCCGCGATTTTTATTATGATGATATTGGCTTTCATCTATACACCAGAGATTTTTAAGTATGTCGTTTTAGCTCCGGGCGAAATTGATTTTATAACCTTTCGCTGGCTATGCCGGTTGGGGGAATTAACAGGGGCTGCAGGCCTTTGCGTTACGGAAATCCCCATGAAGATTCAAAGCCGTTTTCTGATGGGGCAATTTACCATGCAGTTGCAAGCTTCCTTCGTAATCGGATTAGTGGTAGCCTTTCCTTATGTGGTTTGGGAGCTGTGGAGTTTTGTTAAGCCCGGTCTATATAGCAAAGAAAAACAAAGCTCAAGAGGTGCCGTGTTTTCTATTTCAGCTCTCTTCCTTCTAGGCGTTTCTTTTGGCTATTTTATTCTCAGCCCGATGACGATTGCTTTCCTGGCTAATTATTCCATAAGTCCAAAGATATCCAATGAATTTGATATCACCTCGTATGTATCTACCATTACCATATTGGTGGTGAGTTGCGGAATCTTGTTTCAGTTACCCATTGTTGTTTTCTTTTTAACCAAAGTTGGGATTGTTACCCCTAAGCTGTTAAGAAGTTATCGCAAGCATGCGGTAATCGCTATTTTGATTTTGGGGGCAATCATAACACCCAGTTCTGATCCTTTGAGTCTTTCCCTGATCTCTGTGCCGGTGTACTTCTTATATGAAATGAGTATTTTGATATCAACGATAGAGTTGAAGAGAAAAGCAAAACGTGAAATGGAAGAAGCATTGTTAGATCAACAATCCAACTAACTATGAAAATTGCTATCGGTGCTGATCATGCCGGATTCGAGTATAAGGAGCTGTTGAAGAAACAACTTTCTAAACTTGGACATGAATCAAAAGATTTTGGCACCCATAGTCTAGATTCCGTTGACTATCCAGACTTCGCACATCCCGTAGCCAATGCCGTTGAAAGAAAGGAGTTTGAAATAGGTGTATTGATTTGTGGCAGCGCTAACGGTGTAGCGATTACGGCAAATAAACATCAGGGTATTCGGGCGGCTATTTGCTGGACGGAAGAAATAGCATCACTCGCCCGCCAACATAACAATGCTAATGTTGTCTGTATACCCGCACGATTTGTATCTCCTGAACTGGCAGAAAAAATTTTGGAAAAGTTTCTAACCACCTCTTTCGAAGGCGGACGCCACGAAAACAGGGTGAATAAGATCAGTTGTTAAACAACTTGTAGCAAGCACTTCTTTTCAATAACTTGGGTTATCATGACTCATACTAGATCTCGCAGGGATTTTTTACAAACCAGTGCTGCCCTGATCACCACAACGCTTGGTGTCTCCGCGTTTGATTTCAGAAAGAAAACACCTCGTCTGGCTTTCTCTACGTTGGGTTGCCCCGACTGGTCGCTTGCCCAAATTGTCGAGTTTGCCGCTCAGCATGGGTTTAAAGGAATTGAGGTACGCGGACTGAAAAGAAAAATGGATCTCACCACGTGTCCGGAGTTTAGTAAAGAAAACATTGCTGCATCGTTACGCATGGTGCGAGACGAGGGACTGGAGTTTATTAATCTTGGATCTTCATCTACCTTGCACTTTGCTGACGCTGACACGCGAAAGAAAAACATGGATGAAGGAAAGCGATACATCGATCTCGCACAAGAACTCAAATGCCCATACATCCGCGTCTTTCCAAATAACTTTCCCAAGGATCAGGAAAAAAATCAAACGATGGACTTAATCGCGAAGGGCTTACTGGAGCTAGGCGATCACGCTAAAGGAAGTAACGTGGCTGTGCTGCTTGAAACACATGGTGATTTGATTTATGTAGAGGACCTTCAGCAAGTGATGAGTGCTTCGGAACATAAAAACGTAGGGTTGGTCTGGGACATTACCAACATGTGGATCAAAACTAAAGAGGCGCCTTCTATGGCGTACAAGAAACTAAAGAACTACATTCGTCACACGCACATCAAGGATGCAAAGCAGGTGAATGAAACGATCACCTATACACGCCTGGCGCAAGGCGATGTTCCCATCTTCGAAGCGATTGATGCCTTATCAAAAGGTGGTTACAAAGGGTATTACAGTTTTGAGTGGGAAAAATTATGGCATCCGGAACTGGAGGCGCCTGAATTAGCGATTGCTGATTACGCAGTAGTGATGAAAAAATATTTTCTACAATAAATCCTCGGACTGTGTCCCCACAGCCCGAAACTTACTTGTTTGCGGCTTCCTGTTTCTGATATCCTTCAATCTGTTTCTTCAACAAATAGTGATGTATTGCCTCAACATCTTCCTCGCTAAGTGAATTACTAAAATTTGCCATGCCGTTTTGTGAAAGAATTCCTTTCAATAAAATATCATTGAATACCATATGCTTTGCCGGTGTCAGCTTCGATAGATCAGGGTGTTGAGAAAGATGTTTGTCACCGAAGTCCCCATGACAGATAAAGCAGTAGAAATCATAAAGGGTTGCTCCTTTCGCAAGTAACTCGGTCTTGATTTTTGTATCCGGAGGCGCTGGTGTTTCAATTGGCTTTTTCTTAGGCGGTATAGGAGTTTCACCGCCTCCAAGTTTAAATGCGATGATCCTTGTTTTGTTTTCATATTGAAAGACAACCCCATCTGGCAAGTAAGCGCTGGTCTCTGCTCCGCCATAGCCTGCCATCACGGCAACGTATTGTTCGCCATCGATGCTGTAGGTTGTAGCACCAGCCATGATGCCTGTGGCTGTAAATATTGATTTCAATTTCTCACCGGTTCTCGCATCATGCACATTGAAGTATCCGGTGCGTGTTCCCTGAAAAACTAAGTCAGGTGTAGACATGATGCCGCCATCCGGTCCGCCCTCAGTAAATTTCCAAGCTACTTTTTGGGTTACCGGATTCCATGCCAATAAACTTTCTGATCTCAATGTATCCTCAGCGCTCTTGATCTGATCGGCTACATTCTTTTTGAATTTGAACATATTCGCATAATCAAGATTGGTATTGTCCACATCAGGCAACCAATTATACGTATCAAAACTTTTAAACACTTGTGGCACGGCACGCTCTGGGATATAGACCAATCCTGTGGTGGGATTGAATGACATCGGTTGCCATACATGCCCGCCTCCGAGATAGGGCACGACAAGCCTGGGTTTATCTTTATACCATTGTCCATTTTCTGTTAACACAGGTCGTCCGGTTTTCAAATCAACATGACTGGCCCAATTGACTTTGGTATATTTTTCTGCGGAGATCAATTCTCCGGTTGCTCTATCCAATACATAAAAAAATCCATTCTTGGGTGCCATCATTAAAACCTTTCTTTGTTTTGCATCGATGTCAATATCCGCCAACACTATGTTTTGTGTAGCGGTGTAATCCCAAATCTCAGCCGGAGTAGTTTGATAGTGCCAAACTAATTTTCCGTTGTCGGGATTGATGGCCAGAATAGAAGAGAGAAATAAATTGTCACCACCGGCAGGACTACGAAACCAAATCGGATAGGGTGTTGAATTGCCTGTGCCTACATAAAGCAAGTTTAGCTCAGGATCATAAGCGGATTCACCCCAGGCTGTTCCGCCCATACCCGATTCCCACTGTGAATTGGGATCCCATGTTTTAGCGGCCATCTCCATTTCTTCACTTTCATAACCTTTGGTGGGATCGCCCGGCACAATCCAGAAGCGCCACTTCTCTTCACCGGTTTTTAAATCATAAGCCGTAATATATCCACGCACGCCATACTCCCCTCCGGAATTTCCAATCATCACAATGCTGCCAGCCACTTGGGGCGGGCTCGTAATCGTATACGCTTTGGTGCGATCGGTAAACGTGTCTTTACTCCAGAGCACGGAACCATTCTCAGCATTCAAACAAATTAAATATCCATCCAGCGTTCCTACATACACTTTTCCTTCCCATACGGCAACACCACGATTCACTACATCACAGCAAGCTCTGCGACCATACGATGCATCTACTTCTGGTTTGTATATCCACAGTTGCTTTCCGGTTTTTGCATCGAGGGCATACACCGCTCCCCATGCTCCTGAGGTGAACATAATTCCGTCTACCACAATCGGTGTTGCTTCCAATCCCCTAGGCACATTGCCTATGATCGTACTGGCATCATACTCCCATGCATAGCCAAGATCTTTCACATTTTCTTTGGTGATCTGATTTAGCGGAGAATAATGCTGCATCATGTGATCCCCGCCTAACGACAACCAATCTTTTACTTCGCGATGTGTTAATCGTTCATAATCGATCCAGCCAATGGGTTTTTCTTCTTTGCAGCTGATGATGAAAACAAAAAACAATACAGCATAACATGATTTTCTCATAGCGAAAGAATTAAAGACAAGACACTGTTGACTGAGATCTCGCAACACAATGTAATCATAAGTTATGAAAAAGTATGTCGCGTCCCTTCAATTTCCCGGCCTACGTAGTGTGCTCTACAGTAAGCACCACAGATTCATTGATTCAATAAAATCTGTGAATCTGTGGCTAATGTATCATTACGCCAATCCCCATGGGCTGAACAACACCCACAAGAAGATCACACAACCAATCAATATAATCGTTAACCAAAAATCGGTGGAGTGCCCTTCTCCTTTTACGGATGGCGTATGCTTATAGGTAACTAATTTCAATTGCTCTTCGGATTGTTGTGGTGCGGTGAGACTCACCAGGATTAATATTACTCCACAAACCAAAAAGAGAAACAAGGCATAGTGCAGGAAGTTGATGCCTAACATCATGTGAAGCAAGCTTCCTTCTTCAATCCGAATCATTCCTTCTTTTGCCATAAACTCTGTTACCAATCGTGAAACGCCCAATACAAATCCTGCCCACAAGGAAACAATAGCACCGCGTGCATTGATGCGCTTGATAAAAAGTCCTAATAGAAATACAGCGGCTATCGGTGGTGAGATGTAGGCTTGAATACTTTGCAGATAATGAAACATACCTCCGCCCATCAGGGTTCTCATAAACGGAATCCAACTTAAACTCACGATGACTAACACTACGGTTGCAATTTGCCCAACCAACACCAATTGCTTTTCTGAAGCCCCGGGCTTATACCGTTTATAAAAATCGATGGTGAATAATGTTGATGATGAATTGAAGGCAGAAGATAATGAACTCATGAGCGCAGCAAGCAGTGCTGCAATCGCTAACCCTTTCAGCCCGACCGGAAGTAAACTCGTAATCATCGCGGGCATGGCCTGATCTGGGTTATCCAATGAAAAGGCAAGCAGTCCTTTTTGAGCGAGCGCAAAGGCAATAACGCCTGGCATTAAGAAAATAAACACCGGGAGAAGTTTTAAGAAGCCCGCAAACAAAGTGCCCTTGCGCGCCTGGCTGATGTCTTTTGCGGACAATACTTTCTGAACGATAAACTGATCGGTGCACCAATACCAAACGCCAAGAATAGGAGCACCGAAAAGCATTCCTGTCCACGGATATTCGGAATCGGAAATCGGTCGCCACATGTTGAAGAAGCGTTCGGCTGGAGGTGTGCCTGATTGAACGTGTGCATCCGCCAGGGTCTGTGTCATTTCATTCCAGCCGCCCAACTCATGCAATCCAAAAAATGTGACAGCAATGGTTCCTGCCAATAAAATAATGGTCTGAATTAAATCCGTATAAATTACGGCAGTCAATCCTCCCAGGACAGTATAAAATCCGGTGGAGAGTACTATGATGATCGCGCCCGTCCAGAACGGAATGCCAAACATGTCGAAGATCAATGCTCCGGAAAAAATGATGAGTGAAATTTTCGTGAGCACATAAGCAAGAATGGAAACTACAGAAAGATACGTGCGAGCAGCGGGTGAATAGCGCATCTCTAAAAACTGCGGCATGGTATACACACCCGTTTTCAGATAGAATGGAACGAATACCCATCCCAAAATAATCAGCACCAGCGAAGCAAGAATTTCAAATTGTGCATTGGGCATATCGGCTCGGGCACCAGAGCCGGAAAGTCCGAGAATGATTTCTGAGCCAACATTAGACGCAAAGAGTGCAGCGCCTATGACAAACCATCCTTCACTTTTGCCTGACAAGAAATAATCAGCTGATGCGGTGTCACTATGGCTGTGTGTTCGCCTGAGTGTGGCCCATCGGGCAATGTAAAAGACCACGCCAAAATAAGCGAACACAATTATGAGATCGAGCGTACTAAGGTTTGCAATCATAACTGAAAGTAGGTTTGGGGGTAGAAGGGGTTATTTACTTGTGGGGTTAATTCAGTGCGTGTACATGTCGTTTTTTAAAATGCATGGGATTTTCCTGGGCATACTTATTAAAGGTCTTATTAAAATACGACAAGTTGGTGAAGCCACTTTCGAAGCACGCTTCACTTACATTATAATTCTTGAGTAATAATTTCTTGGCCTGGTTCACCCGATATTGATTTAAAAATTCCGTGAAGGTCATGTTTGTCATGCGTTTGAAGTAGCGACAAAAGGCAGCTGTCGATAAATTACATAAGTCGACCACTTGATGAATATCCACCTTCTCATGATAATGTTCTTCCACGAACCGATATATTTTTTTGATGCGCTCTTGCTCCTTGAGATTATAATTATGCTCTACGGGCGGTATGTTGAGCACATCGCTTTCTAAACTTGTTGCCAACAGCTGAAAAATTTCCAGTAATAAGATCCACTGCCGAAAGTGATTTTCATGCATCAACTCTTTCAACTTATCACCAACGATTCTTTTAGTTTCTCCATGAAAGGCGATGGCTCTTCGTGCTTTTGCAAACAAAGTTCGGATGTCCGACAGCTCTGGAATATCTGCCAGTGCTTCCTGCAAAAAATCTTCCTGCAACTGGATCACAATTTTTTCATACTCGGTGCGAATACCAAAATCAAAATTCAGGTGGGGAATGTTGGGGCCCATGAACACCAGGTCACTTCCCTCAAATTTCGAGATGTGATCTCCGATGTGCCGCGTGCCATTCGCGCCAGCGATAAAAATCAATTCATACTCCGGATGATAGTGCCAATAGAAAAGCTCATTCAGTCGCGGATTTTTTAAAATCCGGAATGAACTTCCCTCATCGGGCTGAACCTTCTCCAGTTTGATCTTCATGGACATTCTTCGATTTTTTGACCATGAATGTACCCAAAATATCATTATCTTCGACAAAAGATCAATGGAGAACAAAAAATGGCAATTCCAGCAGAAGTTTCCACCTGAAAGCTGAAATACATTTGACCTAACAAAAAACATATACCTCATGGAAAAAAAGACTCCCGCTACCATGGCTCCCACAATGGCCCCCACCATGGCTCCTGTGCATAAGGAAATTCCCGGCAACCCTTCTGTTGCCAAATCGAGCACGCAGAAATTAAATGATCGCTCTAATGGAAAGCCTCTACGTGTGCTCTCTGAAGAGGATTGGAAATTCTGGATTCACAATGGCTACATCGTAATCAAGAATGCAGTACCCAAAGAAAACTGCGAACGCCTTGCTAAACTGCTTTGGGAGTTTGAAGAAAAAGATCCGAACGATCCCTCTACCTGGTATGCACCACCGCGTGCCGAAATGCAAATGAAGGAACTCACCAATACGGGCATGGTGGAAATTTATAATCATCAATACCTATGGGATAATCGTTCTGTTCAAAAAGTATATGATGCATTTGTGGATATCTGGGGAACCGAAAAACTTTGGTGCACCATCGATCGTGCTAATCTCAACTTTCCGATCCGTCCGGGTTATGAATACAAAGGTTTTATCCATTGGGATTATGATCCGGAAACAAAACCACAAAATGTACAGGGGGTATTGGCGATAGCCGATCAAACGGATGAGAACATGGGCGGCTTTCAATGCATACCCGAGTTGTATAGGACGTATGACACGTGGAAGTTAACACAGCCAGCCGACCGCGATTACTTTAAACCAGATGTAACCGGCTTTGAAAAAGTAAAAGTAAAAATGGAAGCCGGAGATCTGCTGATCTTCAACAGCACAGAACCACACGGCATACGCCCAAATAATTCCAAAGATAAAGTGCGCATTGCTCAATACATTTCGATGATGCCTGCGGAAGAAGACAATGAAACCTTGCGTCAATGGAGAATAAACTCGTGGCGCGATCGCATTGCTCCTGAAGGTTATGCTTTCCCGGGCGATCCCCGTAAATGGGAACAAACCAAATATAAAACTGCTGAGCTTACACCACTCGGCAAGAAGTTGTTGGGATTGGAGAAGTGGTGAGTCTTCTTTAAATTATTCCTCGGTCTGTGTCCTCACCATAGTCGTTAACTTAAGAAATGCATTGGTATTGTGTAAGCTATGATTGCCATCTTTGGCCAGGTATTTTATATATCGTCCCTACAGGACTTGAAATGCATAATTTTTCATTTTCTATTACCAACATGTCGTCCCTAACGGGACTTGTTTTCGATATTTTGAACTTGTATTTAAAGTCCCTTTAGGGACGACATGTTGGTAATAACCCAATCGAAATAAGTATCAAATCCCTTTAGGGATGACATATAGTTTTCCCACTTCAAAGCGTTAACACTAACAACTCATTTCTATCTCATCCTTAAGTTAACGACTATGGTGTCCTCACAGACCGAGCCTTTTTCCATTCAATTACGAGTCCTTTGTTTTAACACCGAACGAATTTCTTAAAAGAACAAAACTATTAGGTCTGGCTATGAGCTTGATTACAATCAAAAAAAATTGCAAAACTTATAATCACTCTATATCTTAAACAATCAAAATTTTGGAATCATTGAATCTTCGTATTAGCGTTTTTTTGTGCTTTTTCTTTTTTGCTGCCCTCACGGGCAACGGGCAGAGCGAGTTCCTATTTCGTATTCTGGCTGCCAAAGGTACCGTCTGGATTAATGGAAGCCCTGCTAAAGTAGGCGCTTCATTGTTCGAGGGAGATTCTTTAGAAATTAAATCAGAATCTTATGTTGGACTGGTGCATGGTTCGGGGAAGGCTGTTGAGGTAATGGATGAAGGAACTTATTCCACCTACGATTTAGAAAACATGATACCCAAAACTTCTGATCTACTTTTGCGTCTACAAAATAGGCGTCCATCTGTAAAGCCCAACGCGAATGAAGGTATCTATACCCTTACATCATTCCAACATCCGATATTGTTTTCCAAGGTTACTCTACTCTGGTGCCCTGATACTCTTACAATTAAAGAGTATCGAATCGATATCGAAAACATGTTTGACGAAGTATTGACGACCTACGTAACCACGAATACATATTATGAATTGGATTTAACTGATGAAACACTTCAAGGTGAGATGGTTTTGCTCGTTAAAATCAAGTCAAACGAACCGAATTCAAAGTTTAAGTCAGCGCAGATCCTGTTAAAGAAAGGAAGTCAGAAAAGTATCGATCAGGAACATGTGCTTGAAGGTAAACTCAACTCCAATTCAAAAGATCCAAAATACTGGATAGAAATCGGTGATGAATGTGCAAGCAAAAAATTCTTGTATAGTGCCCTTTATGCCTATTATAAAGCCATGATTACCTCGCACGAAGCAATCTACAGGGATAAGCTTATTGATTTTGTCAAAACAGAGTTTAATGCTGATCCGGATTTTATTCGATGTTTTAATTAGTCTGGCAATCAGAAAAAAAATAAATGAATCAACTCTATACAACCCTCAACAACGGTATCATCATGCCTTTGCTGGGCTTAGATGTTTATTACATGTACAACCGCGAAGCTATGCCCTCGGTCTGTGTCCTCACAGACCGGTTTTTTTCATTACCTAATTGTCGATTGATATCTCTTAGCATCATGGCAATTAAAATTTATTTGCCATTAGCTGGTCTGTGAGGACACAGACCAGGGAAGAAGAATAAAAATTAGTATGACTCAACTCTATACAACCCTCAACAACAGCATCACCATGCCCTTGTTGGGATTAGGTGTTTACGACATGTACAACCGCGAAGCGGAAGAGGCTGTTGGCAACGCACTTGAAATTGGCTACCGACTGATCGATACGGCTGCGATGTATAAAAATGAAACGGAAATCGGCAATGCGATTCGTACAAGTGCCGTTACACGTAAAGAAATTTTTCTTACCACCAAAGTAGCTGATGGTGATCAGGGTTATGATAACACGTTGCGTGCGTTTGATGAGAGCAGTAGAAAACTCAATTGCGATTACGTAGATCTGTATCTCGTTCATTGGCCGATTAAGAAAACACGCAAAGAAACCTGGAAGGCGCTTGAAAAATTGTATGCCGACAAACGCGTGCGCGCCATTGGCGTTGCCAACTACCTGCTTCCGTTTTTGAATGAACTCGAATCCTATAGCGAGATAACTCCCGCTGTTAATCAGGTAGAGTTTAGTCCATACCTGTTTCTGGAAGACCTGCTGAATGAATGCAACCGAAAAAATATTCAATTGCAAGCCTACACACCTCTTGTGCGTGGGCAGAGATTTAGTGATCCTAAACTTATTTCACTTGCCAGTCAGTACGAAAAAACACCGGCACAAATTATCCTTCGGTGGATGTTACAATTGGGTGTGTCTACGATCCCAAAATCATCGAACATAATTCGACTGAAAGAGAATTTTGATGTGTTTGATTTTCAGATTTCGGATAGCGACATGAAGAAGATCAATGCCTTTAATGAAAACTTCAGAGTGGTGGATGATCCGATGATGATGCTGTAAATTTTTCTCGCTGGTTTGTAAGGATGCTGGTCTGTGAGGACACAGACCAGCATAAGTGGAGTGATGGATGATCCGATGATGCTACTGTGAGGCGCTTTATTTACTCTTCTTTCGAGTTGTTGGTTTTTTATCTGATAACGCAGCCTCCACATCCTGATCAATAGATCGCAAGCTTGTTTCGCAATAGTCAATTAATTCTTTGGCTTGCTTTACTTTATCGGCAAGGGTGTCAAGTTGAATTTTGTCGTCTTCGATCTGGTCAACAAGTTTTGAGAGCTCGTTGTAGGCCTGGTTATAAGTCAAGTTCATTTTTTGATTTTTTGGTAACGGTGCTGTGAATGAATTCGTTTTTCAGAATAGTTTTTATTTCCGAATTCGGCTTGATGTCTTTGGGATCGATGATGATCTGATCGTTGCTGGTAATAATCGCATATCCTTTATTCAAAATCGTGGACGGGCTATACGCTTTCACCGTTCTTTTCATTTGAAGCAGATTGTCCTTGGCTTTGTCGATCATCCGTTCAGTGGTTTCTAGCAGGCGATCTTTTAATTCGATGATTTCACTTTCAAAGTTGAAATTGTGCTCTACGATGCTGCTCGCCACTTTGGTGGGTGTCTTATGCTGACGGGCCATCAGATCAACAATGCTCGTGTTTCTATCATGACCGATACCGGTAAAAATCGGTAACGGAAAAGACGCCACGTATTTTGATAATTCGTAATCATCAAAGGGTTTGAAATCGATTTGCGAGCCACCACCGCGCACAATAGCTACCACATCGAAGCTTTCTTTTTCGGTTTCAATCTGTTTTAGTTTTTGAATGATCAGGTTGCTGGAGTTATCTCCCTGTATCTGCGTTAAAAACTCAGATACCGAAAAGGCGTAACCATAAGGATTGTTTGCGATCTCTTGTTTGAAATCCCGTTGCCCGTCCGACTCTGGTGCGGTGACTAACGCAATACGCTGCAACACGATTGACAATACCAATGACTTGTTGCTGGTGAAATATTGCCCATCAACAAGTCGAATGTGTTTTGCGTTTTCATTGACTAACCGATCCAGTGTTTGTTGTTTCTCCTGTTCCAGTTTGCCAAGCGCATAGGTGTGATCGATCTCCAACACTTCCAGGTCAATGCCGAAGCGTTTATGAAAACGCACTCTGACATTGCACGTGATCTCCAGGCCGTTGGCAAAGGTTTGACCAGAAAGTTTTTCAAAACGCACCACATTGTCATACGCGTTTGACCAGAATACCCCTTTGATTTCTGCGGTGATGAGGCTACCTTCTTTTTCAATGAACTTTAAAAAGCACCAGCGTTTGTCGGCTTGTTTTTTTACATCAGTGATTTCGGCAGTGATCCAAAACGTTTCGCCCGCAAAGCGATCTTGAATGACGTCATCTATTTCTCCAATGAGTTCTGAAAGTCTTAGGCGCTTGGGCATTATTACACAGAAATAACAGTATGAGTTTTCTACCTCTTCGGTGGCAACTTCTCATTCAGTTTATCCGAATGCATATACTTGTTGAACCAATCGAGGTAGCGTGTCATCCGATCTTTCTGATAGCTTGGCACGGCAAGGCCATGGTTTTGTCCGGGGTAAACAACAAACTGCGTAGGCACTCCGAGTGTTTTCAATGCCTGGTACATCTGTTCGCTGCCAGCAGCGGGCACATTAAAGTCTTCTTCGCCTACCATATAGAGTGTGGGTGCTTTTATTTTCTCAACATTCAAAAATGGATATGAGACTTTCATCCACTTGTCCATGTTCTTCCACGGCACACCCAACTCGGTTTCATATTGAATGGTGTATTGATCGGTTCCATACATGGACAACTGCATGGCACTACCAGCGCCACTGGCGGCTGCTCTGAAGCGTGGATCGGTAGCCGTAACATAGTCAGTAAGAATGCCACCATAACTCCAGCCGCCAATGCCCAACTTATTTGGATCGGCTTTACCTATCTTGATAAGATGATCGGTAGCCCCAATAATGTCCATCACTTCTTTATTTCCCCAATCTCCGGAGATTGCCTTACTATAGGCAAGTCCGCGCCCATTGCTACCGCGATAATTTACGGTAGCAACTGCATAACCTTGTGCCGCTAAAATCTGGGGGGTTAAATCAAAACTAAAATCATCCTGCGATGTTGGGCCGCCATGAATCCATAAGATCAGCGGAAGCTTTTGATCTTTCGGTTTACCGGCCGGCCAGAAGAGGAAGTTGCCAACACGTGTGCCGTCTTTGCTTTTTGAATCAAAGGCTTCTACGGTAGCTAGCGTCAACGATTTTAAAAACTCATCGTGAATGTGTGTGAGTCTGCGTGCGGTTCCATTTTCAATCACATAAATTTCGTTCGGTGTCATTGGGTCGCTCGATAAGGTTACCCAGGTATCTCCAACTCCGTGTTGCAGTGAATTGAATACACGGTCGCCACTGGTGATGGCTTTCATCTTTCCTTCCAAATCAAATGAAGTAACGTGACTTCTGCGATCATCCTCCACGGTCACCATCACCGACTTGCTATCTGCCGACCAGCGTGGTGCTGATACATCGCGATCTAATTTGGCGTTTAGAATTTTTGATGCTCCACCTTCGGCAGGAATAATGGCGATTTGTGGTTGATCATAAATATCATACTCGGGTGTTTGTGATTTCAGGTAGGCAATCCATTTTCCATCGGGGCTCCATGCCGGGCTGTTGTCTGCATCAGACCAAGTAGTCAATTGTTTTAAGGGTGATCCTTTCTTTGCTTCCATCGACCAAAGATCACTGTTGCCGTTGCGATCAGGATCGGCTGTGCGGTTACTTACAAAAGCAATCTTCTTGCTATCAGGCGACCAGATCGGATTGGCCTCATCAAAATCTCCGGTGGTCAGTGTATCCAACTTTTTAGTTTCAACATCAAACACATAAAGATGATTGCGCTTGCGTTCGAGGTAGCCTGCGCCATCTTGTTTGAAGTGATAACGATCGATCATGATGGGTTTGGCTTTCTTATCTTTTTTTTCTTCTTCCTCTTTCGACTCCTGATCTTTAATAACTAACGCAATCTTTTTGGAATCAGGGCTCCATACATAATCGCTGATGCTGTATTTCAGGTCGGTTAGTTTTTCTGCTTCGCCTCCTCTGCGGTCCATACGCCAGATTTGTGATTTCTTGGTTTCATAGCGTGATGAAAGAAAGGTGAGGTATTTTCCATCGGGCGTCCATCGGGGTTTGCTTTCGCCTTCTTTGCTGGCGGTAAGTTTTACGGATTCTTTTCCATCCCAGCTGATCATCCAGATGTCGCTATCCGATTTATCTTTTACCGAATCGGGAGCAGATAACACATACGCCACCCATTTGCCATCTGGCGAAACCTGCGGATCGCTGATGGAGCGCATTTTATAAATGTCGGATGGTGTGATGAGGCGCTGAGCAGTGGATGTCAGGGCGAAAAAAAGGAAAGGAAGTAGGCAAAGTTTTTTCATAGGCTGACAAGATAAAAAGAAAATGCAATTAGACGAGTTAGCATCTTTATATAAAATTGCAGATCACTATATTTGTCCATGCTTACGCAAAGAGATATTGAATATAAACTGACTGAACTCAAACCGATTCTCAAAGAGAAATTCTTTGTTAATCGTATTGGCTATTTCGGATCATACGCAGATGGGACTGCCACAGAAACTTCAGACTTAGATATTATTGTTGAATTCACTAAGCCCCTGGGCTGGGATTTTTTTGATTTGGAATCATTATTGGAGAAAAATCTTCAACTAAAAATAGATTTAGTTTCTGCAAAGGCGCTGAAATCTCAACTAAAGGAAATCATTCTCGATCAAGTAAAATACGTATGAAGCAACAAAGACGCGAGGATCTTTATTTGCTTGACATGATCACCTCTGTTGAACGGATTATTCAATATACTGAAGGACTTGACTTCGAATCCTTTCAAAAAAACTTCTTGGTGGTGGATGCTGTGGCCCGAAACTTTGAGATTATTGGTGAAGCGGCCCGAAAAATTCCAATGGATCTTCAAAAACGGTATCCCGAAGTTCCTTGGGATAAAATGTACCGTCTACGAAATATTGTAAGTCACGCATACTTTCAAGTAGATCATGAAACACTTTGGGAAATAATTACCAAGGATCTATCAAAGAATGGTAACGAATTAAAAGGAATTTTAAAGAAAGAATTCCCTCGGTAATAGTTTCTCACCCCTTCAAAAACCCCACATCGCGATATGCAGGCTTGGGATATTTATAGAAACCCTCTCCGGTTTTTTCTCCCAGCTTTCCCTGATCTATATATTCCTTCAGCAGCTTCGCGAAAGCTTGCGATGCGGCATCCTCTCTTTCTTTCACCACATGCCATGCTGTGTCAAGACCGATATTATCAATGATTCCAAACGGACCGGTGGGCGTGTGAAAATTCACCATCCAGGAGCGATCAATATCCTCCATGCTGGCGATGTCTTTGGTTTTTAATCTTCCGGCCGCACCCAAGACAGCCATCAACATGAAATTAAAAATGTAGCCAGGTGATTCTTTCTTTACAATCACGGGCACCTGATTCAGTGATTTACCCAATTCCTGCAAAAGCGGAATCAATGTAGGATCTGTCGTTGGATGTGGCATGATATCTACTACGCGCGCATAAAACACATCGTGAAAATGAAATGCACAGAATTTTTCCGGGCGACCTGAAATGTTGGCTAGCTGCGAGGGAAGCAGATATGAAGTGTTAGTCGTGAAAATGGTTTTCGCAGGAGCCACTTCACCGATTTGCTTCCATACTTCTTCTTTGATCGATAATTCTTCGGTTACGCTTTCGCTGATGAGATCACAATCTGACAAAGCGCTTTCTAAATCAGTTGAATAATTGATCCGCGACAGCGTGGCTTGCTTCTTATCATCCGTAAGAGTTCCGGCTTTGATTAGTTGAAAAATTATTTTATCAATCACCGACTTAGCTTTTTCAATAGCCGTATCCGAGATGTCGTAAAAAATTACCTGATAGCCTGAGATTGCCGCCTGCAAGCCAATGCGCGTACCCAAGTTACCGGTGCCAATGATGGTGATGTTTTTTATTTCCATTTTATGCTGTGTTTTCCTCGGTGACTCTCCGTGTTCTCCGTGGTGAGAGCATTAACCACAGAGAACACAGAGTTTTCACAGAGGTAATTTATTTTTTCTCAGGCAATGCAAAGGCTATATAGCTGTCGCCCGACTTACTTCCAATTTTTCCACCTCCGCAGGCAATCACTACATATTGTCGACCTTCAATTGAATAGGTTGCAGGCGTAGCATAGCCTGCGGCAGGAAGTTTTGCTTCCCATAGAACCTTACCACTTGTCTTATCAAAGGCACGGATTTTTTCATCTTTAGTCCCCGCGATAAATATAAGACCACCTTTTGTTACCAGTGGACCTCCATAGGTTTCAGTGCCGGTGGGTGGTATGCCTCGTTTTGTCAACTCTTCATACTCACCAAGCGGCACCTTCCATAATAATTTTCCACTGTTCAGGTCAACTGCATTCAATGTACCCCACGGAGGTTTAATGCCGGGATAACCATTCTTATCCAGGAAGCGATTGTAGCCAGTTGTTGCATAGGGCACTTCATCTAATATACTTTTTGTGGAACTTGCAGTGGATACCGGCTCCTTCGATGCGCCTGGTTCTTTTCCTTCCAGGTCCAATAAAAAAGCAAGCAGTGCTTCTCTATCAGTACTCTTGATATGAGCAAAGGCGGGCATCATGTTCTTTCCTTTTTCAACAATGCTCCACAACTGTTGTGCATTGTATTTTGCTTTCATGTTCAGCACCGATGGAAACGAACTTCCGTTTCCTTTTCGATCGGCCCCATGGCATGAAACACAATATCTTCCATAGACGGCTTCTCCCATTCCTTTCAACGATGTATCACCGCCTTTACCGGGAACGTTAATGATCGTAAGTGACCATGGCAACTCACTGCTGTTTATATACATGATGGCTGTTTCGGGATCAACCGCGGCACCGCCCCACTCACCTCCACCATCAAAGCCAGGGAAAATCCAGACTCCATTTTTACTAGGAGGAGTAAATGGTTCTCCATATTTGATTGTCAGAAATCGCTCAAGCATTTCCGTATGGGTAGCACTGTCGAGATCTGAAACATCTTCTTTTGTAAAAGATTGTCTGGCAAATGGTTCAGGTAATGTTGGAATTGGTTGTGTGGGCCACGCTACTTCTCCGGGTAAATCGGATGCCGGAACGGGTCGTTCTTCAATCGGAAAAACCGGCTCACCCGTTGCGCGGTCAAAGACATACACATATCCATTTTTGGTGATTTGCGCAACGGCATCAATTTTCTTACCGTTCCTATTGATGGTCACAAGATTAGGATTCGCGGGTAAGTCGCGGTCCCATATGTCGTGATGCACAACCTGATAATGCCATTTATACATACCGGTTCCTGCGTCAAGCGCGATCAGTGAGTTGCCAAACAAATTTTGTCCTTTGCGAATGCCGCCATAAAAATCGCCACCGATGGATCCTGTAGGAACATATACAATTCCTCGTTTTTCATCGAGTGACATGCCGGCCCAATTGTTGGCACCACCAAATTTTTTCCATGCATCCGGATCTTCCCAGGTGTCATAACCTAATGAACCCGGCCGTGGTATGGTATGAAACATCCATTTGAGTTCACCGGTGCGCACATCAAACGCTCGGATATGTCCAGGAGCCGCATCTGCTGATTCGGCTACACGGTGGCCCATGATCAGCAAGTCTTTGTAAATTACCCCTGGTGTAGTACCTGAAACAAAAGGATTGAACGTACCCGGTTCGCGATCCAGATTTTCTGAGAGATCAATGAAGCCACCTTTACCAAAACCGGGTATGTGCTTTCCGGTGGCAAGATCAATTGCCCAGGTCTTTCCACCTGTGTTGTATAAGATACGTTTGTCCTCTCCGCTTTCATCCTGCCAATAGACAACACCACGATTTACTTTATAAAATGCATACTTGTCATTATTCGCGGTACTATCAATATCAGCAGGATCAAAAATCCATTTCGTTTCACCGGTGGCAGCATTGAGCGCAAATAGTTTCAGGCGTGGAGTTGTGCCATAGAGAATTCCATCCACCATGATGGGATTGCATTGGTTTTGTGATCGGTTGTCTGGGTCTTTATCGCCTGAAGAGAATGTCCATGCTACCTCTAGCTGAGAAACATTTTCTGGTGTGATGTGGGTATTAGATGAATAACGATTTCCTTCCTTTGAACCCGCATAGGTTTGCCAGCCGCTGTAATCAGTCTTCTCTCTATCCTGGCAAGAAAGCATAAGAGAGAGCACCAGAGTTGTTAAAAGAAATTGCTTCATAGGTTATGGTTAAGTGTTTTTTGTGATTTACCTCTGTGTCTTCTCTGTGCTCTCCGTGGTTATATGCTTTCACCACAGAGGACACGGAGTTTAGATCGTATTCCTTTCAATTGCTCTTCTTGCATTTTCTCCACACGCTTTGATAACATAAATCAGCGAAGCGAATCGCGGATCTTTTGTTAGTCCTTGCTTATATCTGTAATAAATCTGCTGACAAATTACACCTACTTTAAAAGCACCAAAAGCATAGTAGAAAACAATATTATCAATCAGTGTTCCTGATTGTTGTTGATAATATTCAACTACTTCCTTCCTCGTAAAATTCCCTGGCATCCAGGTAAGGTTAAAGGGTTTCAAAGCATCCGGATCGCTCGCTTCGGCCCAATAGGCGAGTGTTGTTCCCAAATCCATCAGCGGATCGCCAACGGTTGCCATCTCCCAATCAAGAATAGCAATGATATCGGTAAGATCATTCGGGTTCAATACAAGGTTGTCGTATTTAAAATCGTTGTGAATAAATGATGTGCGTGATGATGCTGGAATATTCTTCTGCATCCATGCTGCTACTTCATTCATCGAAGTGATGTCATCTGTTTGTGAATTGCTGTAACGTTTTATCCAGCCTTCTACTTGTCGTTGCACGTAGCCATTCGGTTTGCCGAGTGCATCAAGACCTGAAGAATGAGTATCGATTTGATGTAGTTGCGCTAATTGATCAATGGTAGCCTTTGATAATGATTTGAATGTTTTTTCGCTTATTGAAATATCTTTCGGAAGTCGGTTTCTGAGAATCACACCCTTTACCAGTGTCATCAGGTAAAACTTTACGCCCATCACACTCTCGTCCAAACATAAATGAACGGCATCGGGCACTTTTGAGAAACCAGCTTCTTGCAATTTGGTCAGCACCGTAAACTCGCGTTCCATATCATGAGCTGATTTGATGTTGGCACCAAATGGTGGTCTGCGTAATACATATTCATGATTACCGGCTTGTATAGAATATGTCAGATTAGAATAGCCACCAGGAAATTGTTTGATTGAAATTTCCTGAGCGAAGCCCGGTACTTTGTCGCGCAGGTAATCCTGTAATTTTATAGAGTCAAGTTCTTCGCCTGCACGGGTATGTGTGGGTTGATCAAGCATTGGCTATTGCATGTATTTTTTCAGGATGCTTTTTGCGAGCGAAGATTTATGCACTTCATCGGGGCCATCATATATTCGTGCGGCCCGCTCATGTCGATACCAGAATGACAGCAGCGTATCATCAGTAACGCCCAACCCACCATGCACCTGAATCGCCCGATCAATTACTTTCATCAAGACATCTGCCGCATAAAATTTGATAGTAGAAATTTCATCTTTGGCTGCCTTGGCTCCCTCTTTATCAATTTTATGAGCGGCATTTAATACCAGCAACCGCGCTGCATTAATTTCAGCACGGCTTTCGGCTATCCAGAATTGAATAGCCTGTTGATGAGCCAATACTTTTCCTTCTTTGATTTGTCGCGCAACAGCACGCTTGCACATCATGTCAAAGGCGCGTTCGCAGATTCCAATCCAGCGCATACAATGATGAATGCGGCCCGGACCTAATCGTGCTTGTGCCAAAGCGAAACCCTTTCCTTCTTCGCCAATGAGATTCGTTACCGGAACTTTGCAATTCGTAAACTGTACTTCTCCGTGACTTAAATAATCTTCACCCACATCACCCATGATGGGAATGTTGCGAATTAATTTATAACCTGGATTGTCAAGAGGAACCACAATCATGCTCGCACGCAAATAGGGATTTTCGTTTTTCGGGTCGGTGATTGCCATCACAATAGTAAATGAAGCTCCATCCGCAGCAGTGGTAAACCATTTATGTCCGTTGATTATATAATAGTCTCCATCACGGACAGCTGTGGTAGCCATTTCCACAGGATTAGAACCTGCAAACTCGGGTTCTGTCATAGCAAAGCAGGAACGTATGTCTCCGTTCATCAATGGCTTCAGGTATTTTTTTTTCAAGTCTGCCGAAGCGAACTGATGCATCAACTCCATGTTACCAATATCAGGCGCATTGCAATTAAAAATATAATGCCCGAGGGGAGAAGTGCCCAACACTTCGCTTACATGAGCAAATTCGGAAAGAGATAAACCAACTCCGCCATCATCTACTGGCAAATGTGGCGCCCATAGTTTTTGTTCTTTCGCTTTCGAGCGAAGCGATTTTAATAATGGAAGTGATTGCCGGAAAGGATGAGAAATAATGTGCAACTCAATTGGATAGACTTCTTGTTCGAGAAAAGATTTGTATTGAGGAAGAAGTGATTTGACTTTGTCAGAATAAAATAAATCAAGCATAATCTCTCATTAAATTGTAAACCCGCCATCTGCAGTAAACACGCTACCTGTGCAATAGGCAGATTCGTCAGCAGCGAGATACAACGCCAGTGCAGCAATTTCTTCCGGTGTACCTACACGCTTGATGGGCAACATCTTCATCATGGTGTGCATGATTTTATCATTGCTCCACAACGCTTCACTAAATTTTGTCTTAATCAAGCCCGGACAAATTACATTCGCACGAATATTATCCGCGCCCCATTCTTTGGCCAAAACTTTTGTAAGGGAAATTAAAGCGGCTTTGCTCACGCTATAAATTCCCAGGCCAGGTTCGGGTCTTAATCCACCAATAGAACTAATATTAATGAGGGATCCTGATTTTTTCTGCTTCATGAAGGGATATGCTTTCTTCGCCAATTCAAAGGGGCCCTTTACATTTACATTCATAATTTTATCAAACACACTTCCATCTGTTTCTATAACCGGACCAAAAGCCGGATTGGCTGCGGCATTATTGACAATAATATCTATTGCGCCATAGGTTGCAATTGTTTCTTCCACTAGTCGGGTAATATCAGCCACATCGCCCATATGACAGGCAATCGCTTTAGCCACACCACCCTTTTTAATAATTGAATCAGCAACCTGATTAACTGCATCCAGTTTTCGACTTGATACCACCACGCGTGCACCGGCTGCGCCATAGATTTCTGCAATTGCTTCACCAATACCTTTGCTGGCACCTGTTACCACCGCAACTTTATCTGAGAGATTAAAAAGGGACTTCATAATTTGGAAGGATTATAAATATTTGAATCAGCAACAAGTTAAAGAATGATTTTGAGCTTGTTCAATCCTTTTGAAATCTTTTGGCGTGCACTTTGCGTATAAAACGATTTTGAATTTTGTAATTTTATCGTTCCAAATTATTCTTTATGAAAATCAAGTATGTATTAGCCTTCGGTGCAGGACTATTTCTGATTTCCGCTGGCACACACGCGCAGGTTTTGAACAGGCTTAAAAACAGAGTTGAAAACAAAGCAGAACAAAAAGCCGGTCAGGAAATTGACAAACTTTTTAATGGAAAGAAAAAGGATCAGACAGGGGGGCAATCCGGACAAGGAGGGGCCAATGGTGCTGGTGGTCAGAACGGGCAAGCTGGTGCCGGTGGTAACAATCCCTCTAATAACAGTGGCGCTGGATTAATTTCTACACCGCCTGATGTAAAGCAAAATCTGGCAGATGCTGAAGTGGCCTATAAAAAGAACAGTTATGGAGAAGCGCGCTACTCTGTTCAGCAGGCTATGCTGGGAGTTGAACTCGAAATCGGAAATAAGATTTTGAGGTCCCTGCCTGAAACGGTTAGTGCACTTAATAAAGTAGCGGATGAAGATCGCGTAACAAGTACTGGCTGGGGTTGGGCAGGTCTTACTATCCAACGAGAATATAGTGATGGAAACGACAAACAGTTTACAGCAATTATTGCCAATAACTCAGTTTGGATGGCGGGAGTTAATGCTTACCTGACTTCAGGAGGCTATGCACAACAAACCAATGGCCAACAAAATTGGAAACAAACCAAGTTAAAAGGCTATCGTGCCATCATCGAATACAGTGATGGCAGTGGGTATAAGCTAAGTGTGCCGCTTGGACAATCATCTATCATCGTGTTTGAAGGCCGGAACTTTGCTACCGAACCCGATATGATGAAGGCAGCGGAGACTTTTAATCTGGATGGAATCAAAAAGGAATTAGGAGAGCAATAAATCATAAGCAGATATGAAAAAATTAGCATGTATAGTAGTGGGATTAGCTACAACTATTTCTGTAGCAGCCCAGGAATTTGATAAAAATATTGCCACTGCACGATCCACTTATTCGTCAGGCAATCTTCAGGATTCTCGCTTTGCCATGGAGCAAATGCTTCGTGATTTAGATATGGCCATTGGCAAAGAGATTTTAACATTGCTTCCAACTAATATTGGATCCTTGTTGGCGGTTCAAAAAGAAGATAATGTGTCTGGCACAGGAGGCTATGTAGGATTATATGTCAACAGGCATTATGGTGCGGATCCCAAGAGAGCATCTATTGAAATCATTAATAATTCTCCCTTGATTAATTCACTCAATGCCATTTTAAGTATGCCTGTAATAGGAGGTATGATGCGGGACGAAAATCAAAAAATTGTGCGGGTGCAAGGGTATAAGTCAATTCTTAACAAACACGCTAACAGTGAAACAGGAAAGACAAACTATGAATTACAGATACCCATGAACAACACCTTGTTGACACTGAAAATGGATGATACCACAGAAGCAGATATAACAACTGCTGCCAACACAATTCAATTGGCTAAAATTGTTGAGATCGCGCAATAGAAAAGGTTTTACACTTTGAATTTTAATACAAGAGGCTGTCTCAAAAGTCAATAATCATCAACGTTGTCATGCCGGGCTTGACCCGGCATCCCATTTTAACCAGGGAAAAACTGGATCGCGGCTCAAAGGCCGCGATGACACTAGACTTTTGACACCGCCTCTTTTTATTCAACTATTGAAACACCCTTACATAATCTACAACCATTTCTTGAGGGAAAACAGTTGTTTCATCCGGTGGGCCCGGCCAGTTGCCGCCCACGGCAACATTAAGAATAAAGAAGAAGGAATTGTTAAATGGATAGCCGGCAATATTAGTGTTTGAAAATATTTTGAATTCCTGATTGTCAACATACCACGTGATTTTATTCTTATCCCAGACAATGCTGAAGACATGGAACTTATCAGAGAAATCACCCGCTGTCAAACTCGTGCTACTGCTTGAGTATTTATAGCCAGCGTTATTGTAATGAACGGTGCCATGAGCCACAGAGGGTTGGTGCCCGACTAATTCCATGATATCAATTTCTCCACACACGGGCCATCCTGCGGAAGTTATGTTATCCCCCAGCATCCAGATAGCGGGCCAGATACCTTGCCCCTTCGGTAGTTTTGCGCGCACATCGATGCGACCATATTTAATTTTTACTTTTTCCTGTGTTTTTATTCGGGCAGATGTGTAGTTGCCAACACTCTCGCGGGCGGTTATAAATAATTTGCCATTTTCAAGACGTGAATTGTCAGGTGAATTAGTGTATTTCTCCAATTCATTATTCCCCCAGCCGCAAATACCAACATCACAACCATTGCCAATTTCATAAGTCCAGTGAGTGGTGTTTAATTGTGATGCTGCAAACTCATCACTCCACGTTAATTGCATAGAAGGATATTCTGCTGGAGTATAGAAACCCTCGTCATCACTTAAAATCGCTTCCATCGAATCGTCATCAGTTATTTCTACTGGAAGGATGTATTCCTGACCCTCGAAAGCAAGAACAATTTCAAAACTCTCTGTTAATTCCAGAAATTGATCGCCCAAAATCTCTACCGATAATTGAGCTTCGGTTTGACCCGGCATAAATGTTAAGTTGCCAGAGAGCGCATTTAGATCTTGTCCAAATTTGGCAGTGACTTCCTTCAGTTGATACGATACCACGGTTTCAGACCCAATGACGCCTTTAACCTGAACAAATAAAATCTGGGTTGCCGTTGAATTCCCTTCATTCAATGTAATGGCTGAGAGGGAAAAGCCGGAGATGCTGGTTTCTGGCTCATCTTTACATCCTGGCAATAAAAACAACGCGAAGAGGCTTAGGCTATTGAGTATAATCTTGATACGCTTCATAACATGGAGGTTAGTTCAAGACTCTAAAGTTAATAAAATGCAGATCGAAACTCACCACAAACTATTTTACTATATTTCAATGGAAACTTGCAGAATCACAGTGAAGCCTTTAACCTTTTTGTTTTTTGTCTCAACCTTTTGTACCGCTCAAAGCCAGAAATTAAACAAGGACCATAGCCGGGAAGAAATTCTATTGGCAGCCCGCGAGATGATCAATGCTGCCGGAACCTGTGCATTTGTTACGGTAGACGAAAATGGGCTACCGCACGCCCGAACCATGGATCCATTTGCACCCGAAACTGATTTTACAATCTGGTTAGCGACTAATCCGCAAAGCCGTAAAGTAATACAGATCAAAAGTAACCCCAATGTTCTCCTCCACTATGTTGATAAGAACGATAACGGATATGTTTCAATTTATGGCAAGGCTGTTTTAGTAAATGAACAACATGAAAAAGATTTTCGGTGGAAAGAAGCATGGAAGACTTTTTATCCCAATCGGCAAACGCATTATCTATTAATCAAATTCGTTCCAAGTCGGTTGGAAATCATTAACTATGCACGCGGCATCAACGGGAATTTCCAAACCTGGCAACCCGCTGAAGTTGATTTCAAGTAAAGAGCAGTTAAACCTATTACATAATAGTGAATCGACACATTGACAAATGTTTTTTTGCATTGCATCTTTGAATATATGAAAGTGAATAGTGGAACGTATCGTTTTTTCTCTGTTATAATACTTGTTCTGATTTTCTTAGGTTGTAGCCAAACGAAGGAGCACAAACAGATGCTCCGATATCTGGATGAATTAAAGAAACGAAATGCAACGCGCGAAAACTTTTTTTATCCGGAAGCCAAAGTACTTCATTACGATTCGTTGATTTTAACAGCTAAAACAGAAGCCGCAATCTTAAGCAGCAATTATTATAAAGGCTATTTTCTTTTACAAGCCGGTGAGCCCGAGCAGGCTATTGAGATTTACAAGAATCTTCTTATCCGAATGGATTCAACCGATAAAGAAGCGATCAAATTGGTTAACCAATATCTGGGTGTTGCTTATTTACGATTGGGAGAACAAATGAATTGCATAACCAATCGCACCGCGGAGTCTTGTATTTTTCCTATTCAAGGAAAGGGAATTCATCTGGATAACATGGGTTCTAAAAATGCCATTGCTCATTTTGAATCTCTGTTACGGATATCACCCGATGATTTGGAGACCCGGTGGCTTTTGAATATTGCATACATGACGTTGGGTATTTATCCGGATTCTGTTCCGAAAGAATTTTTGATTCCAGGTTTATCCGATCAGGTTTCTAACGGCATAAAACCCTTTCAGGAAATTTCCAGCGAGCTGGGTATTGTTGAGAAGAACATGTCGGGCGGGGTTATCATTGAAGATTTTAACCTGGATGGATACTTAGATATTGTAACATCAGCCTGGGGTCTTGACGAACCCATGCATTTTTGGTTGAATAATGGCAATGGCTCATTTACCGATTTGTCGGTTGAATCAAAACTAGGTGAGTTTACAGGGGGACTTAACATGATGCAGACCGATTACAATAATGATGGTTATCCAGACATTTTTATTTTACGTGGGGGTTGGATGAATAAATTTGGGCGCCAGCCAAATTCTTTGTTACGGAATAATGGGGACAATACATTTACCGACATAACTCAGTCCAGTGGATTGCTCTCATTCGCTCCTTCGCAAACAGCCACCTGGAATGATTTTAACAACGATGGGTGGCTGGATGTATTTATCGGTAATGAAAGCAATCAACCCGAATTGCATCCGTGTCAATTTTACATCAATCAAAAAGATGGTACGTTTAAAAATGTAGCTTATGCGGCAGGTGTAGATTTGATCGACTTTGCCAAGGCGGTTACTTCAGGAGACTATGACAATGATGGCTGGCAGGATATTTTTGTTTCTACGATGAATCGGAAAAGTTATTTATTCCGAAATACAGGAATGGTGGATGGTACAGTAAAATTTGAAGATGTATCCGATCGTGCTGGTTTTACCAATCAGGTAAGTAAAACATTTCCTACCTGGTTTTGGGATTATGATAATGATGGCTTGTTGGACATTTTTCTCTGCGCCTTTGAATTTGATAAATCACTGGGCTATTACGAGGCAGCTGAAAAATTAGGACTTCCCTTGCGGGATGAATCGAAGATGAAACTCTATCATAATAATGGAGATGGCACCTTTACGAATGTAGCTGAGCAGGTTGGCCTGGCTTCTGTGGCTAATGCAATGGGTTCTAATTTTGGCGATATTAATAATGATGGATTCCTGGACTTTTATCTCGGCACCGGAAACCCCGATTCAAAGTCGATTATCCCCAATAGATTTTATTTAAATGATCAAGGCGCTTCATTTACAGATGTAACGGCATCAGCACGGTTAGGGCATTTACAAAAAGGCCATGGTGTTGCATTTGCCGATCTCGATTATGATGGTGATCAGGATATTTATTTACAGGTAGGCGGATCCTTCAAAGGAGAAAGTAACCAGAACTGTTTGTATGTAAACCCAGGCCAAAACGAAAACAACTGGATTGCCATCAAACTGGAAGGTGTTCAATCCAATCGTATGGGGATTGGAAGTAGAATAGAATTAACATTCAATGAAAATGGTAAAGTGCGACACGTTTATCGCGATGTCAATTCAGGCGGAAGTTTTGGATCTTCGCCCATTCTTGCTCACATCGGTATTGGCACCGCAACGGTGATTGATCGCATTCAAATTCAATGGTCGGGAAGCAACCTTAAGCAGGAGTTTAATAAAATTAATCCCAACCAATTAATCTACATTAAAGAAGGGGCGGAGCAAATTGAAACCCGGTCACAACAAAAATTAAGCTTTGTCAAGCAAACACTGGCCAACCAATAGCTCTTTTGTTTCTCTCTGATTTACCATCGAAACATTAATCAGTCTACTTGTCAACAACGCTTCGTCATAGACGAAAAATATTCTTATATTGAATTTGCGAAACCCTCCACCCATGAAGCAAGAGACAATTCAAGAATCCATCATCAAAAAAATTGACAGACGCACTTTTCTGAAAGCTACCGGAATCACTACAACGGGGCTTGTGCTGGGTCTTCAATGGGCATGCTCACCCACTACAGAAACCTCCAATGTTTCTTTTGCACCAAACGTTTATTTAACTATTAATCCCGATGGATCAGTTATTATAGTTGCACATCGTCAGGAAATGGGCACGGGTATTCGCACGGGCCTTCCCATGATTGTAGCTGATGAATTGGAGGCTGACTGGAAAAAAGTAAGTCTGGTGCAAGCTGTTGGCGATGAGGCAAAATATGGCAACCAAAATACGGATGGTTCATTCTCTGTGCGAATGTTTTTTGAGCCGATGCGGAAGGCTGGTGCCTCGGCAAGGATGATGCTCGAACAAGCAGCTGCCAAAAAATGGGGTGTTGATGTGAGTGAATGTAAAGCACTCAATCATGAAGTCGTTCATAGTAGTGGAAAGAAAATTGCATTCGGTGATTTGACGGAAGAAGCATCGAAGTTGCTTGCTCCCGCAGATGATAAAATAGTTCTTAAGAAAAAGGGGGATTGGAAATACATCGGCAAACCAATGAACTTGTATGATGTACCGGATATTGTAAAAGGTACAGCCGTATACGGAATTGATGTCGTTAAACCGGGGATGAAATATGCAGTGATACTACGGTGTCCTACAGCCGGAGGAAAGGTGAAGAGTTTTTCGGATGCAGAAGCAAAGAAAGTATCCGGTGTGGTGAAAATTTTTGAAATGGCCGCTTCAGGCTTTCCCGCAGGATTTGATGTGCCGCAAGGTGGCATTGTGGTGGTGGCAGATACAACATGGGCTGCGTTAAGTGCTCGTAAGGCGTTACAAGTAGAATGGGATTATGGCGTGAATGGTTCTTATGATACGGATGCTTATATCAATGAACTCAAAACGAAAGTAAAAAAGAAAGGTGATGTTCGCAGATCGAATGGCTCCATAGATAAAGCGATCAACGGGGCAGCTAAAGTTTTAGAATCAACCTTTGTCACACAACATTTGTCGCATGCACCGATGGAGCCACCCAATGCAACAGCATTATTTAAGGATGGCAAGATGGAGCTTTGGGCACCAGTCCAATCACCCCAATGGATTCGTGATAGTGTGGCCGCAAACCTAAAGCTGGATGCCGCGAATGTAACCGTCAACGTAACTTTACTTGGTGGGGCGTTCGGAAGAAAATCAAAGCCTGATTTTGCTGTGGAAGCCGCGTTGATTGCTAAGGAACTGGAAGGCACACCGGTTAAAGTCACCTGGACCCGTGAAGACGATTTGGCGCACGATTTTTTTCATGCGTGTAGTGTACAACAGATCCGTGTTGCTCTTGATAAGCAAAACAACGTTACTGGCTGGAATCATCGCAGCGCCTTCCCCCCGATTGGTGGCACCACCAATACCAAGGAAATTTCACCCAGTACAGGCGAACTTGGGTTAGGCGTCATTGACTTTCCTTACAACGTTCCTAATGTTTCCTGCGAAGCCATTGAATCACCTGCCAAAACAAGAATCGGTTGGCTAAGATCGGTAAGTAATATTCAGCATGCTTTTGCGGTAGGCAGTATGCTCGATGAAATCGCGCACTATCGCAAGGTTGATCCTGTAAAAAATTTACTGGAGTTGCTGGGTCCTGACAGAATGATTCCATTCAATGAATACATCGAAGGCTTTGAGAATTATGGTGAACCTCTGGATAAATTTCCATGGAGCACTGCTCGTTTGCGCAATGTGATTGAGTTGGTTGCTGAGAAGTCCGGTTGGGGTAAAGAACTCCCCAAGGGACATGGCATGGGAATCTGTGCCCATAAAAGTTTTCTAACCTATGTAGCCTGTGTAGTTCATGTAGCCATCGATGACTCAGGCAAACTCACCATACCAGAAGCACATTATGCTATTGACTGTGGACAAGTAGTAAACCGCAACTCGGTTATTCAACAATTTGAAGGCGGCTTTATTTTCTCGCTCAGCGGAGCTTTAAAGGGCGGCATCACTTTTAAAGAGGGTCGCAGTCAGGAAACTAACTTCGATAAATTTTTGGTTGCACGCATGGAAGATGCACCGCTTGTTAAAACACATGTACATATTGTCGAGAATGATGAGAAGCCAACAGGTGTAGGCGAGCCTCCTGTTCCGCCAGTTGCTCCTGCATTGGCAAACGCAATTTTTGCTGTTACGGGAAAACGATATAGAGATTTACCGATTAAACTTTCATAAACACTGAGTAGTAGTTGGGTTTATTTTATTCCGTGTTGTCGGTCAAGGCAAGTTTCAGAAGTACTTGTGATTTTCTTTCTTAAGACTTATTTAAATATTCTGTTGTGAAAAAAACATTGCTTCTTTTCGGGGGAGTCTTACTGATTTTCATTTCAGTAGCTACTCTTCGCATTCCCCATTTATTTACGTTTCGAAGTCAGATTGATGCATCTGTAGTTCCGCCCATATCGATATGTGGCACACCGGGCGCAAGAACGATTCTTAAAATAATGGACACTACCCGGCAAATGGCTCCGCTCATGGAGAACTTAGGCAAGTATGGAATGAAAGTGTCGACTTCCAATGACCGAGCACAATTGTTTTTTAATCAAGGTCTCAATTTGTATTACGGATTTAATCATTTGGAAGCCTATAGATCATTCAAAGAAGTAGCCCGGTTAGATCCTGCCTGTGCAATGGCCTATTGGGGGCAAGCACTTTCATTAGGGCCTAACATCAATCTTCCTATGGATCCGGCAGATACTGAAACTGTTTATAAGGCGTTGCAAAAAGCATTGACATTGCTGGATAAATCATCACCCAAAGAGCAAGCGTTGATCAGTGCATTAAGCAGACGTTATACAGCAGAGGCGTTAAAGGATAGAAAATCGTTGGATGAAGCCTATGCAATAGCCATGGAAGAAGTTACAAAAAATTTTCCAGAGGATGCAGAAGTAAATACGCTATACGCGGAAGCGCTGATGGACTTGCACCCGTGGGACTTTTGGAAAAACGGAAAAGCTCAACCCTGGACATCGCAACCTGTAGCGATTATTGACAAGGTGATTTCAAAATATCCCAATCACCCCGGTGCGAATCATTTGAATATTCATATCCTTGAGGCTTCTCCTGATCCTGATAAGGCTGTTGAAAGTGCCGATAAACTCATCGACCTGGTACCTGGTTCGGGTCACCTCGTACATATGCCTTCACACATCTACATTCGTGTAGGCCGGTATATTGATGGAGTTGAATCCAATGAGCGGGCAGTAAAAACGGATGAGGAATACATTGCACAATGCAAAGTGCAGGGCGTTTATCCATTATTTTATTATCCGCACAATTATCATTTTCTTTTGGCGTGTGCCCAAATGGCAGGTATGAGTAGTAAGTCGGCAGTAACTGCGGAAGCTCTAAAGAAAAGTATTCCTGCCGAGATGATGAACATACCGGACTTTGTTACACTGCAACATTGGTATACGATGCCCTGGTATAATATGGTTCGTTTTGGTAAGTGGAATGAGGTATTGCAAATCAACGAGCCTGTTGACTCACTAAAATATGTTAAGAGTGTTTGGCATTATGCGCGAGGTATGGCGCTTATCCGGAAGAATAAAGTAACAGAGGCACAGCAGGAATTATCAAATCTCTCAAGCTTGGTAGCCGATCCGTTTATGGAGAGCACCATCGGTGGATTTAACAGTTTCAAAAATGTGTTGGGCATTGGCCAAAATATTCTGGCAGCCGAGATTCAGACTAAACTCAAAAATTATGATCAGGCAATTCAGTTCATGAATAAGGCGATGGACATAGAGGATAACCTATTATACCAGGAACCACCTGACTGGTATCACCCTACGCGTCAGGTATTGGGAGCAATTTTATTGGAAGCAAAGAAACCGTCACTTGCCGAGCAGCGCTTTCGTGAAGACTTGAATCAGTATAGAAATAATGGATGGTCGCTACACGGCTTACATCAAAGTCTGCTGGCCCAAGGTAAAAAGAAGGAGGCTGCGCTAGTGAAGAAAGAATTTGACAAGGCTTTTGGCAAGGCAGATATCACATTGAAATCTGTTCGGTATTAAATCAGCGCTTTAGTAAAGAAGGATTGATTCCGAATTTTTTCTTGAACGCGGTTGAAAAATGATTGTGGTATTTGTATCCTACTATCGAGCTGATTTCCTGAATGGTCTGATCAGCGTTTAGCAGTAGATGGTAGGCGTGCTCCAATCGTTTGCTCAATAAGAATTCGAACACGGTTGTGTTAAAATTTTCGCGGAAACCCTTTTTTAAGACGAACTCATTGATCCCGAAATTCCGAGCGATTTCTTTGAGCGAGTGTTCCTTAAGAAAATTACCGGCCAGGTAATCATGAATAGCATAAAATAAATCCTGCTGGGGGGATGGGCTTTTTTCTGATGCGGTCTTTTCCGATAAGTTGCTCAGCTGCAAAGCCACCAGCTCATGCACTTTTGCTTCCAAGAGGAGTCTCTTCAATGAACCACTTAACAGACTATTAAAAATTTCATGAATGGCCTTAAGCATATCAGCAGTTATCGCATAATCTCCAGGGTAATATATTTCCTTATCGACTAATTTTTTGCGCAGGTCGCACGACCATTGTTCTGAATTACATAACAGGTTGACATAATGTTCACGATCGATTTCAATATGCACGTTGTTGAAGATAGGATCAAAGTGAAGCAAGTAATCATTTTCAGGTACGTACAGTTGATGATAGCGCTGCGCGGTCAGGTTAGCCGAGAGTTTATTATTGAGGAAGTGCGCGCCCATACTACCTTTCAAAGAAATACAATGATGCACAGCATTACCTAGCCCGGCTTTCTGGTATTGCACGTTTACCGGCCTGAGCAAATGGGCCCGGTGTTCATAGATGCGGATGTATTTTAGATTAAGCGAACGCTCCTGCCAATAACCAAAATCAGGATGCTGACGGGATGTTTCAAGAAAGCCGTTGATCTCTCGCGTATCTGTTGTATAATGGTCAAATTCATCGAAATCAATAGTAGTTGACGTTTTCATAAACTCCTTTTAGCGTACACAATGCTCCGTTTAACGTAGGCTTTTTTGCAAGGTTACTTCGTGTAAGGGCTATAAATAATTGAAAAACCATGAATACAAATCGTCACAATTCTTTCAATCAAATTCACAAAGGTCTGCGAGCTCAGCTGTATGACACCGCCTTGAAAATCCAGCAAACCGATATGTCGCAAGTGGAAGCAGCAGCCCCGGTAATTGAACAAATTGAGGAAGTACTTTTTCTGTTTGAAAGCCATGCACATGGAGAAGATCATTATTTCAATGAGCCGTTGGAGAAAACAAATCCTGAAGTAGCTAGTCTTTTTGAAAAGGAACATGTGGAGGATCATCGTCTGGCGGATGTATTGAGCAGCCTGATCGCCTCGTACAAAGAAGCTGCTACCACTGACGCGAGAGCGGAGAAAGGCAAGCATTTGTTTTATGCATTCAATGAGTTTATCGCTTTCAATCTGTATCACATGAACAAGGAAGAGATTGAATTGAATGCGGCACTCTGGGATCGCTACACAGATTCAGAAATCAAATCCATAGAGCAGACCCTGGTGCAAAGTATCCCACCACAAAAGATGATGAAATATGCGAAGTGGATGATTCGAGGAATAAACAATAAAGAACTTATTCATTGGCTGGAAGAAGTGCGCGCATTTGCACCCGCCCCGGTATTTGAAATGCTCATCGTTATTGCAGAGACCGAGCTGCCAACCGATCGCTATCAATTAATAGCTCGTGCGTTGAAGTATGAAGTTAAGGCAGCTTGAGGAAATTGAATAACAACCAAAAACGAGGCTGTCTCAAAAGTCAGACCGTCATTGCGGGCTTTGACCCGCAATCCAAGATTAGAAAAGGTAGAATGAGATTCCGGCTCAAGGCCTGCCTGCTCCGCCTACTGTCGGATTCAGCAAAGGCAGGGCCGGAATGACATTTCACTTTCTGATTGACTTTTGAGACAGCCTCGTTGTTTGTAAAGTGAACTGATTTATTTCCTGTCCAATGGAGGAGGACCTTCGGGTAATAATCCTTTGTAAACGGCATCGCCTTTGCGTTGCTTGAATTCTGCTTTTACAGCTTCCAATTTTTTGGGATCTTCAAACAGGTCAATCATTGTCATCGATAGTGTTTTGGACGCATGCAACATGCCCTTGTGCCCAATCGACATGCCACCACAAGCAACAACGGCCCAGGAGTGCCAGGGTGTTCCAATCGGTGCTGTAGCCACACTCAATCGGATGGTTGGCGCTACCCAACTTACATCACCTACATCAGTAGAGCCACCGCCTGCATTGGGATCGGTTGCTTCCAATGGTTCCACCACAGTATGTAAACCCACTTGTGGCTTGCCAGTGCTTTCCTGTATTTTCTTTGCGAAGTCAACTTCGTCATTCGTATATGACATCGGCCCCAGCAAACCCAGATTCTTTGTAACGAAATCACCACCTGTACGATTCACCAGCACTTCATAAACACCCGACACCAATGTGATTTTATAATCTACGTTGGCTAAAATGGCAGCGCCTTCCGCCATCTTCTTTACCCTTTCATAAACTTCTTGCATGCCTTCGCGTTTGGTGTCTCGTACGCGTACCCAAAGACGTGAATAATCAGGCACTACATTCACAACTTGTCCACCATCCTGAATATGATAATGAATGCGTACCGATGGCTTGATGTGTTCACGCAAATAGTTAATGCCTGAGGTATAAAGCTCCAGTGCGTCCGAAGCACTTCTTCCATTCCACGGATCTGCGGAAGCGTGTGCAGCCTGGCCATTGAATTCAACAATGAAATCAACCAATGCTAAACCGGTTTGCACTGCGGCCTTCGTTTCTGCACCTGGGTGCCAATCCATCACGGCATCGACACCGTTGAATAATCCTGCGCGCACCATCCACAGTTTGCCAAAGAATTTTTCCTCTGCAGGGGTTCCATAAAATTTAATGGTGCCTTTAATTTTCCCTTGCTCAATCATTTCTTTAATTGAGATCGCTGCACCTAAACTGGCCGTTCCAAATAAATTATGCCCGCAACCATGACCGGGTTTACCTTCATGCAAAGGACTCTTGGTTGGAACTTTATTTTGGGATAAGCCTGGCAAGGCATCGAACTCGCCCAGAATTCCAATCACCGGGCTGCCACTTCCATACGTAGCCACAAAGGCAGTTGGCATTTCGGCAACGCCACGTTCCACTTTAAAACCATTCGCTTCGGCATAGTCGGCCAGTAGTTTAGAAGATTGTACTTCATTGAAAGCAGTTTCTTCAGCGGCCCAAATCTTGTCGCTGATCTCAATCAGTTTGGCTGAATGATTATCGACAGACTGAATGACTAATTTTTTGTTTGGTGTTATGATTGGAGTTGTAGATTTTTTTTGTGCGAAGACAACTCCTGATAAAATAAGAACCGAAAAAAGGACAGACGTAATAAATTTCATAGGTATGGATTAAGAATTGATTTAGTTAAAATAGAGATTGTTTTTGTTCGGAAGTAACAACCAACGGTTGAAAATAAGCGGTGCCCTTGAGCGATGCTTTGATAAGTTCATTCATGCCTTCCACCACTTCGGGTGTGTATTGACTTTTGTGGCACAGCCACGAATCTTTTGCTTTTTCATGATCCGCTTCAGCGATAGGAACCCGAACAGTTAAAAACTTACTATCCACCGTAGCCAGTTGCATTGGACTATCAGCAGGAAGATTGCCAGTTGGAATAGCAGAATAATAAAGTTGGGCAGGTTTGTCCCATGCCTGACTTTGAAATACTTCGGTAACAACTGTGCTTACCAGCCGATGATCGTGATGACCAGTCCAGCCGGAAGCACCCCAGGTTATTATCACATCTGGCTTCAGCGTAATGAAAAGTTCTTTCACTTTTTCGCGCATCGTATTAAGTTGATCATGCAGTGGACCATATCCTTCGCCCATTTTTAATTGATCGTGTAAACCAAATTGTATAGGAGGTTCGATGCCTAATTTTTCCGCAGCACAAATAAGTTCGCTGGTGCGTGCTGCCGCAAGGCTATCCCCGGCAGGAATTTTTGCATGATCGGTAATTCCTAATCGGCCATCCGTAGCAATGGCCAGATATACCTTGACTCCTTCAGCTGCATACTTAGCGAGTACTGGGCTTACAGTAGCTTCATCATCGGGGTGCGCAAATATGGCCAGGATTATGCGCGATGAATTTAAATTCTGATTATCCGTAGGGGGTGTGCATTGCGATAACATGGTTGCCATCACCATGATAAAAAGTCGGGAAGCAACTTGATTAAATTTCATAATCATTCGGGATGTGATTTAAAGATAGCAATTACCTGCATTCGGGAAACGGAAAAATTGACAACGGGTAATACACTAAAAGAATGGTGATAAGAAAGTCCAGAGTTTTTAATAGATTCGATCATTAATCACGAGCCATGAGCAATACAATTAACAGGCGGGATTTTATAAAAACGGGTGCCTTGGGCGCATTGGGTCTCACCATCCTGCCCTCTTTTTTAACTCGCACTCCTCCCAGCGACAGACTACGCATTGCACACATTGGTTTAGGGGGCATGGGCAATCAACATATGAGTTGGTTTGCAGCATTGCCAGATGCCGAGATTGTTGCCTTGTGCGATGTGGATAAAGATCACCTCGGTAGTACACTCCAAACGCTAAAGGGATTACACCCGGATACGCAGGCAAAAACCTACGAAGACTTTCGTCACATTCTAGATCGGAAAGATATTGATGCCGTAACGATTGCAACTCCCGATCATTGGCATGCGCAAATTGCTACGCTGGCTTTTCAGGCGGGTAAAGATGTGTATGGGGAGAAACCACTTTCGTATGACGTGAAAGAAGGTCAGATGATGTTGAAGAACCTGAACAAACACGATCGCATTTTTCAGTTGGGAACTCAAATTCATGCTGGTGATAATTACCATCGCGTAGTGGAAATTATTCGTAGTGGTGCTATTGGTAAAGTGCATACCGTGCGCATCTGGAAGGATGCCTTTTCCCCCGGTTTGGGCGAAGCCAAAGTGCAGGCCCCACCGGCTGCATTAAACTGGGATATGTGGCTGGGTCCCGCGCCATTTACGGAATATGTTCCTGAGCGCGCTCATTTCACCTATCGCTATTTTCTGGATTATTCCGGTGGTGTGTTTGCCGACTTCTGGTGTCATATTGCCGATGTAGTGTGGTGGGCGGTTCAGCCTAAAGGACTAAAAAGTGTAGCAGCCCGCGGTGAGAAAACCGATGGTCAGGCTGATGCACCTAAATGGCTGGATGCAGATTTTGAATTTGAGGGATTAAAAATATTCTGGACAACCAAAGCACCGGATGTACCCGGAGCAGCGGAACGTAATATCGGAGCTTACTTTGAAGGTGATAAGGGTACACTTATTTGTGATTACAGCACAAAGTCTATTACCATCAACGGAGTTACCGTTTCTGAGATTACGGAAATCCCTCAGACTATAACTCGATCACCCGGGCATCAGCAAAATTTTATTGATGCTGTTAAATCACGTACACAACCCGAATCTAATCTGGCGTATGCACGCGACATGACGTTGCCCATGCATTTGGCGCTTGCATCCTGGCGTGTAGGTCGCACGCTTATGTGGAATGCAGCCAAAGAGAAAGTTATTGATGACAAAGAAGCCAGCGCATTGCTGTCAAGAAAGTACAGAAAGAAGTGGGATTTGATTTAGGACAGATTACAATCAGTGCGAAGTTACCTCCTACTTCAAATAATTATAGGTTATAGTCTCTTCTTTCGACAAGCCTGTGTGCTTTCTGCTACGGCTAGCCTTATTCCATTTAGATCGAAAACTACCCTCGGCCCAATCCGATAATATAGTAGGGTGAATGTAACTCGATCTACAAACAGCAGGTGTGTTGCCCAGATCGGAGGCCACTGTTTTGATTACTTCGTTGGAAACTCTTTTTCGTGCAGTTTGTGTATCCGGATCTAATTGTTTGGAAAGCCGATACGCAGTTTTCCAGGTGGCAGCCCAGGTACGAAAATCTTTGGCTGTTACTTTTGCGTGGTCGGCTGTAATATTATCAAGGTATTCGTTGATGTGATTGGCTTTGATATCAAAGTCATTTCCGTTTTTGTCTTCATAGCGAAATAAGTCCTGGTTCTTTTTTCTGCCCCCAACTTCACCCGATGCCTGGATGAGTAACACGAGATCATCTTCCCAGATTCTTCGCTTCCAGAGTTTACCCGACTTCCCCATAAATTCAAATACTGCATCCCCTGTTCCTTCAGCAGTCCTGGATCGGTCAATAATCATGTGTCCTTCCTTTAAGGTTGTTAACCCATAGGAGTTATTCTGTTTGGCATACTCATCATTGCCTACCCTGAAATGATAGCGGTCAATTAGTTTGATGATCAACGCAGCTACTTTCTCCCTGGGCATGCCTTTCAGTTTCAAATCGGCATCTACTTTCTTTCTAATCACGGGTAACATGTTAGCAAAGTCAATCATGCCATCAAATTTCTCGGCAGCGCGTGCAGTTGTCCACTTCTCGTGATAACGGTATTGTAATCTGCCTTTCACATCTTTGCCGGTGGCTTGCAAATGTGCGGTAGCATCAATTGCGATCCAAACCTCTTCCCACGCGGGTGGCAGTACAAGTTTATTGCAGCGCTCTATTATTTTTTGGTTGGCAATCCTTTTGCCGGTGTGGTCATAATATTCCCACGTAAATTTTTTATTGGCAGCAGGCTTTTTTTTTCGTGAGATACCTTTTTTCTTCATAATGATTGCCTTGGGTTAGCAGGGTATGAATACAATCTCACAATGAAAATACTAAAACTCTGAGACTAACCAATAAAGTTGACGGAGGAGTTCATATTCACTTTATGCCCAGCTAAATCCTTCACAAATGATTTTGTTATCCTCCAGCAATTTGCGAATGTCGGAGTAGCAGGAGTTCTAACAAAATGATAAAGGGTATCTTCCTAATAGTGCTTCCTTACAAACGCATACGCATTTTCAAAGCAAATCTTACGCGCAAGTTCTTCAGGACGGAAACTACCGAACCACATGGGCTCTTCGCGTTTCATGCTATCTAAAATATCAACAAGGTCTTGTTCAAATAAGCTAAACTGTAGCACAGAAGAATAGCGGGGCATGGGTTGCGTGTCGCCATCAAATCCTGTACCCATGCATATGTGGTCCCAGATAATTAATGGCTCGGGCAGGTTATATTCAAACGGAATACGTATAAATTGTTCAAGGGTCCGTCTAAACATACGCAACGCACGGTGCCTTTCCAACGGGCCAAAGTTCATACCATTAAGCCATGCATGCGGCTCGGTGCCCAGTAATCTTTTATCAAAGGAAATCCCTAACAATCCCCGGCTCCGGAATATTTCTATCACATCCTGATCGCATAAGTTGATACTCCACGCAAGAAACCCCTTTAAGTAGAAGTCATCGGTTTCTTTTTTCTTTGCTGCGTTTTGTACCATATCTTCCAATGAATCTAGTCCTGCATAGCCGGCATGACTCGCTATAACCGGCAAAGGATTTTGTGGATTTTCTTTATTGAAAGGCTTGATGATTTCTTTATAAAAAGTAAATCGCGCAGCCGCGCTCATATGGTTGATGTCGATGAGGATACGCTTGGCACCATTGGGTCGTAGTTCTTTATCTAACCCAAGTAACTCGCGCCAGATGTCAATACAGGCGTGCGTGATATCAAGGTCTTGCCCTTTTTGCTGATCAAATAACAGTCGAGCCTGTACAGGAAAATTTTTGGTATGACCACACAGAGAGTTATAAAAATTTTGCGCAAAGGTGATGTAAAACGGAGCGTGTTTCCAGGTTGGTAAGGTTGCATCTTGCAATGATTCTTCCCCTTTTAATTGGCGGATGCGATGTTTAAGTTTTTCCAGACTGATATCGCGGGGTGGTTCTCCAGGGCGCAAGTCTTCATCTTCAGGATTGCCAATCCCCAATGAATGAATGCCGCCCAGGGTAGGCACAATAATAATTTCATCACGCTCAGTACTAACATTTACCTCGTGGCCATGACCCACCAGGTGATAGGATCCCCACCATTTTCTTTTTACACCTGATTCATCCAATTGAATTTCTTCGGAGGTAGCCGTAAACTGACCAGCCTTGCGAAGAAAGAAACGATATTCATTTTTTAATTCTTCAAAGTAGTCATACTCCCCTTGCTGAATTCTTTTCACCTGCCCGGGTGTTAAGTTTAACGAACGGCTATGGAGGAATGCAAAGTCTGATGGTTTTAGACTACCATATCCAGGTATAGGTTTAAGTTCCTTCACCAGCCAGGCAATTGCTTTTTCACTTCCATACTCATGCCAGTGTTCATGCAGCTTTTGGATGAATGTTTTATCAACGCGAGTACCCTTTACACACGAAAAAATCCTTTTTCGGGTGGCGATAACGATGCAAATAAAAGCTTGGTGCCAGACCGTACACACTTGGCTAAATCACTTTGACTATACTGATTGTGTTGAGTGTTAGGGTTTAATTTACCAGATTGAGGTATAGCCCACGGGTGTGCTGAACTTATTTCTTCTGTGGTTGATAAACGTTTGGCATCGTAGGCTAATGCGGCCGGATGGCAATGAAAATCAGCGTACATAATTTTCCGGATCAACCTCAAGCTTTCTCATTTCGTAAACCTCTTTCATGGTAAGCAGGTTGGCATTAAGCCGATTAAGAAGCCGCGCATGTGCAGGAGATTCAGACCCTTGTGCCATGATTACCACCGGCACATCTTTATAGCAGGAACAAAGCCGGATTGACCGTACCATTTCGATACCGGTAACCACCGGCAATTCAAGACTACTGATCACCAGGTCAAAGCGTTCAAGACGTGTTTGAATCAGGCCTTCTAAACCCGTATGGGCCTGATGAACAAACCAGGGGCTCAATTGCTTTTTGATGATGCGAGTAACCTCTTTTTGCCGATGAACTACCAGTACCTTCATTTGACTAAACAATTAACCTTAAACTGTAGCATGTGCCACGAGTCCAATATCGTAATGTTTTAAAATCAAAGGTTGGCCTTTAGGCACGGCATCTTGAAGAAGAGCCAAATGCTATAAAAATGAGATATGGAAACCGCGTTTTTTTTAGATTTGAAAAAATGAACTAAGGATTTCCTTAGACGCACTTCTTTTTTTCTTAGAAAATTAAGGAATTTCCTAATTGACTTATGTGAGAATACCGAGCTCGTAGGCTGATTTGACAAGGCCCACAGTACTTTTTACTTTTAGTTTGTGCTGCAGATTGAGCTTATGGGTTTGAACCGTCTTTTCGCTGATGAACAAGCTGGCGGCAATTTCTTTCAAGGTTTTTTCTTCGCAAATCATACGCAGCACATCGCGTTCGCGCGGTGTAAGTTCAGATAATAATGAAAACTCGGGCCGCTCGCTATGCAATTTTGTTTTCATGCTTTTGCGAAGCACATTGGCGAGTAAATCGTTATGATAAAAATCTTTATCAATCACCGCACAAATGGCTTTCTCTAGTTCTTCCGGATCGGTGTTTTTGAGCAAGAAAGAATTGACACCCAACTCAAGCATGTAAAGGATGTATTTATCACTATCGTGCATCGTGAGAATAACAATCTTCAGATCTGGATATTTCTGAATGAGTTGACTTGCACAGTCAATGCCATTCATAACGGGCATATCCAAATCTAACAGTACAACATGCGGCATCCGTTCAGCCACTTTTTGCAGACACGCGCTACCATTTTCTGCTTCTGTCACTTCTCCAATTCGCGGGAAGGTGGAAAGCAATCGCATCATCGCCTTACGAAAAATCTGGTGATCATCGACAACGCAAACATCAATTTTTTGCATATCCCTGTTGAGGTAAAAAAATTCTTACAATAGTGCCGGGTTCGTTCTTTTCGAAAGATACACATCCCTGCAGCAAGCCGGCCCTGTTTTCAATATTAAACAACCCAAGTCCATATTGGTTAATACTCAGTTTGTTTTTCTTAGGCATCTCAAAACCAACACCGTTGTCGCGAATCTCGATGCAAAGTTCTTCATCGTGCCAGGCAAAATCAATTTCAATGATGGAAGCCTTCGCATGCCGGATGGCATTGTCCAGTGCTTCCTGCACAATACGATATAAAAGAATCTCCTGATTTTTATCCAACGGGGTAGTCGATCCGGTGGCTGTAAAAGTAATTGCCATTGCCTCACGTACGGATAATCGACTACACAATTCATCAAGCGCTTCGGCTAAGCCAAAGCGTTCGAGGCTTGTAGGCATAAGATCCCACGAAATTCTTAATACAGTTTCATTAAGTTGATCTATGAGATTTTTAATTTCATTTTTATCTGCTTCCGGAGCATTCTTGGTTAACGATAACGCGGTGGAGCGAAGTGTTTGCAACAAGATGCCGGCCTCATCATGCAAAGCCTTTGATACCCGCTTGCGTTCATTTTCCTGGGCTTCAAGCGCCAGGCGTAGCATTCGTTGCTGATAGTCGGATTCAAGTTGCTTTCGGTTGAGTTGTTTTTCAGCGCTTCGCCTTTGTTGCCAGAAAACAAAGATTAAGATGATAGCCACCAGCAAACATGCGCCAGCGATGGCGACCCATGCAATAAGTGATATAGAAAGAGAATTCACCTCGGCAGCTTTCTAAATGGTTTGTACCAATGTATTTAAATTTCTCCAAATAAAATTTAGAATCATTCAAACTCCATATTTTTGCCCATTGCTTTAATAACAATACATGAAGAATTCCAAAGCATCCAAGCTAACACAAAGTGTTCACGTAGGGTCCGTGGGTGATCCGTTATTTGGAGGCGTTATCACGCCAATTTACCCATCAGCTGCCTACGATTACGAAACGGAGGTTCGTTATCCACGTTATTACAATACACCCAATCAAAAAGCAGTAGTGGAAAAACTGGCGGCCCTTGAAAATGGGGAAGATGGTCTTGTGTTTAGCTCAGGAATGGCCGCCATCATGACGTCCCTTTTTGCTATGGTAAAATCCGGTGATCATATCTTATTTCAGCACGACTTGTATGGAGGCACCCATCATGCAGCATTGCATGAGTTGGAACGTTATGGAATGGAATATTCAATGTCTGATGTATCTGATCTGAAATCTTTTGAAAAAGCAATCCGCAAGAACACAAAAGTAATTTACGTTGAGACGCCTTCCAATCCACTACTAAAAATTACAGATCTGGTGGGTGTTGCTAAAATTGCCCGCAAGCATGGCATCATCACCATTATTGACAATACGTTTGCAAGTCCGGTAAATCAAAACCCGATCGATTACGGAATTGATATCGTAACTCATAGCGGCACAAAATACATTGGCGGACATAGTGATATTTGCTGTGGGGCTATGGTTTCGTCAAAAAAATTAACGGAACAAATTAAACAAAGTGCACTTCACTTTGGGGGGAGCCTGGATGCTCAAACCTGTTATTTGGTTGAGCGCAGCTTAAAGACAATTGTGCTTAGGGTTCGTCAGCAAAATGAAAATGCATTGGCGATTGCTAAATTTCTTGAGGCTGAGCCTAAGGTGGGGAAAGTGTTTTATCCGGGACTTAAAAACCATCCCGGTTATGCTATTGCCAAAAAACAAATGCCAGGCGGATTTGGAGGTATGTTGTCGTTTGAGATAAAATCTGATCCGGCCCGGTTTATTAAAAAACTCAACTACATCAAGCGCGCCATCAGTCTCGGAGGTGTAGAGTCAACCATCACCCAACCTGTTAAAACTTCGCACGCAAAGCTCACTGCTGCCGAGCGTAAAGCGGTGGGTATCTCCGACAAGCTTTTGCGTTTGTCGGTTGGTATTGAGGAGGCAGAAGATTTGATCAACGACATTAAGCAGGCATTATGATTACTGTGCGCCCAGCTACTATTGATGATGCTTTGGCGATCATTGACTTTCAACTCAACATGGCTATGGAGACGGAAAGTCTTACGCTGGATTATCCCACGGTTACCCGAGGTGTGCATGCAGTGTTTGAAGATTCAACCAAGGGGTCTTACTATGTAGCTGTTGATGATAAGAAAATAATAGGGAGCCTGATGACAACCTACGAGTGGAGTGATTGGCGATGTGGAACAGTGATCTGGATACAGTCGGTATACATAATAAAAAATTATCGGGGACAAGGAGTGTACAAGAAATTATATCAGTACATCCAGCAACTGGTTACCCCGGAATCAGGCTACCGGGGTATTCGCCTATATGTCGATAAGACAAATATCCCTGCGCAACGTGTATATGAAAAGCTGGGAATGAATGGAGAACACTATCAGGTGTATGAATGGATGAAGGGTTAAATACGCCATTCAATAAGTGAGTTCGAAAGTTTAGTTAGCTTAGTAATGACATTTCTAAACCCCACCTCATATGACACACGCTGGCAAATCAGTTTATTATTTCGGATTTTATTTGTTGATTTTAGGAGCTACGTTAACGGGCTTTCCTAATGTATTGCTTTCTACATTTCAGTTTCCGGAGACAAACGAAATCTGGATACGCGTAGTGGGTGTTCTCGTATTTAACATTGGTTTGTATTATGTTTTTATGGCTCCCACCCGCAGTACATTATTCTACTCAATATCGGTTTATACCCGGGCCTCTATTCTTGTTTGGTTTATTGTTTTTGTTTTGATGGGCTGGGCACCCACCCCTTTAATTTTATTTGGTGCGGTTGATATGGCGGGCGCAATCTGGACATTTTTTGCAATGAAAAGAAAGTAGTCAACTTGCTTTTAAGGTTACTGTGCGGTTAAGTCTTTTTATCATCCACTCAGCTACTAATAGATTAGGAACCCAGCATACCCATGCTATTACACGATACGCATCAATAAAATCAATCTGCGCTATTTGCGAAAGAGGTAAATAGACACGCAGCGTAACGGCTGCAAAGGTTAATGCATAGCTTCGGATCATCCATTGTTGATGCTTAACAATTTCTTTATTACGAATGGAGTAATAAGCCATTGATGTTGTTACTAACCACGATACCGCCAGCCCACCAAATCCTAAACCGGCAACCCAACCACCCGTAGCATAAAAGGCCAGATATAAACCTGCGCTGCCACTGAGCAAACAAACAATCACATAAATTTTACCTAGCGCACGATGTATGGCTAGATTACGATTGCGAAAGCGCTCGTTAAACTGCGACCACCCCGAAAGTAGAGCAACACCGCCTAAAAATATATGTTGATAAAATGCAATGTTCCATAGTTGATTTTGCAGAAGTTCATCCGGTTTGGAACTTAGTAAACCAAAGCGCGCATTTATGAGTAAGTAAATAATTGGATACAGTCCAACCCCAATTGCCAGGAAAGCAAAAATTATCCAACGAAAAGTTTTCATGTTTTCTGTTTCTTCTTTTTAGCTGAAGGAAAAAGTACGTTGTTTAAAATTAGCCGATAACCCGGTGAATGCGGATGCATGGAAAGATCGGTATTCATTCTTCGCCAACCGGGCATTCCCTCAGGATCGTGGCCGCTGTAATACGTCCAATGGCCCCGACCAATTTCTCCGTACACATACCGAACATTACTAGCTTTTCGGTTTTCTCCTAATACAAGCGCGTCCGGTTTGATCAACGCAGCATTGAATGAGGTTGTTTGACCACTGAATTCTTTAATTGCATATTGATGATTTTGTGTGAGCAGGGATGGAACAATATCCCACTTGGCGGAGAATTGAAATAGTTGAAAGAAGTCACTGCTTGGTTGGAAAAAATCGGGCCGCCCGGTGTTGATATCAGAAAATCTCCGACTGGTTGGCGGCTCCAGAATAAAATTTTCAAAGGCGAGTGATTTACTAAAATCCAGACCACCGGCATCATCGCCCTGGAAATCCTGAAAGGAAATACCAGATCCTTCGGCCGCCAATGCAATATCAAATGTTTCGGCTCCTGAGCACATCGCAAAGAGGTATCCGCCACCCGCACAAAAGCCTTTTATTTTTTTTGCCACCACAAGTTTCATTTCAGTAACGGATGCAAATCCTAATCGGGAAGCCGTTGCCTCCTGAATTTTTGCTTGAATGATTGCAGACTCTCTGCGCATGAACCGTCCATGTTGGCCGGTAAAATCTTCATGGTGCAAGTGTAACCAATCATACTTCACCAATTCATCCTTCAAAACTTCTTCATCATAGAGAATTGTATAAGGTATTTCAGCATAATCAAGTGCCAGAATAACTGCATCTGAATCGTCAGTTATCAGTTCATTCTTCGGAGAGTACACAGCAATTTTTGGCGCAGTCTCCAACCTCACTACATTCATGTTTACAGCCGGGCTCGAAATTTCCTGCAAAATGTCATTCGTTTTGGCGGATGAAATAAGTTCAAAGGAAATGCCTCTAACGGAACACTCACTTTGCATACCAGGCGAATAGGCAACCAGAAAACTGCCGCCCCTAAAGTTCAACAACCAGTCAAGTGCAATATTTTGTTGCAACGCGAAATAGGCAAGCCCATATGCCTTGAGGTGATTGCGTTGGGATTCATCCATGGGAATGAGAATGGAGTTAGCACGCGAAGTGTTAACTAAAATGACGAAGAATATCAGAATGCAGAACTTCTTCACATCTCGGATGATTATGTATAGACAATCTCCACTAATTTTAGCAGATAAGCAAAGGTATTTGTATCAATGGAATTGAAAGAACTAATATCTTTAACTACGCTATTTTAAAATTATGAACCTCGCAGCTCCACATATTGAAGAAATCACTCCAGAATTAGAGTTCACCACCTCCCGCAGTAGCGGACCAGGCGGACAAAATGTAAACAAAGTCAATACAAAAGTTACGTTGAAATGGGATGTTGCGCACGCGGCCATCGCTGATGCGCAACGGGAATTGATTGTTAAGAAACTTCACACCCGGCTAACCAAAGAAGGAATCCTCATTCTCACCTCGCAAGACAAGCGGTCGCAATTACAAAACAAAGAAGCGGTGATTCTTAAACTGGAGCAGTTGTTGACCAAGGCTTTTGCTCCCAAAAAAGTTAGGAAAGCAACGAAACCTGGCAAAGCGGCAAAGCAATCGCGACTACAAGCAAAGAAGCAGCATGCCGAAAAAAAGAAATGGAGGCAACGACCTGATTAGCATTAGTTTTTTTGAGTATTTATAAGCCAGTATATTTGCGACTTCATTCAGAAACCTAAACACATGCGGCTTGGACAGTTAGCCAGAAAATTGGCTTTAAGACCTTCACAGATTGTTGATTTTTTATCCACCCAACAGATTTATTTAGAGGAAGGATCAAATGCGCGAATAGATGATGATCGCGTTATAGATATCGTTAATCACTTTGCGCCAACGCGCCTGCAGGAAATAGTTACCAACTTGAAAACGGAAGCCGAAGAGGTAGCAATTCCTGTGGTTGAAGTTGTGGAAGAAGTAATCAAGGAGAAAGCAGCGGAAGTTCCAATAACGCCAATACTTTCTAATACCGACACCCAAGTAGAAAAACCAGAAGTAATAAAGGCCCCAAAAGTTGAACTTTCGGGACTTAAAGTTTTAGGCAAAATAGAATTGCCCGAACCCAAAAAGAAAGAGATTCAACAGCCAACTGAAGAGGAGTTAACTTCAGCTCCTGAAGAAAGGCGAAAGCCCCGCCCGGTAAAGCGAGAGTTATCTAAGCCTGCCAGAGAGTCTGCAACCCAGCAGGCGTGGCGCAATCCCATAGCCCAGCAGCGAGAACGTGAGGCCCGCGAAGCCGAAGAAAGAAAAAAAGAAGCAGCCGAGCGTGAGAAGGAAAGACGCAGGGAGAACTACTTGAAGAAAGTGAAGCTTGGGCAACCAACCAAGGCTATGAAGTTGATGGATGAGCCCACCGAGCAACTGTCAGCACGCCAATTGGAAGTAACCCCAAAAAGCTGGTGGGGAAGGTTTAAAAAATGGTTGAACAACTGACGTAATTGAAAACCAAGGAATGCCCGTCCTGTGCGATGGAAGTGGACACCAGCAGCAAGCTGTGCCCTATCTGTGGCTACGAATTCGCAGAATTTACTCCAGTTATAAAATGGGTGGCGCTATTACTGATTCTTGCCTTCCTTCTGCTGCTCATTTTCTAGGGCACTAAAAGTCTGCTAATTCTCAATCTGCGACCTGACCAATGTCATGGATTTCCAGGTAAAAGAAGTCTAATCTTATACTAAGGAATCAGACAAAAATCAGCTCTTATGGCACTGGAAATAAAAAAGACCGAACAGGCTGATCTGGATAAAAAGGAAGTATTTTTTTTCAGTATCAGTTTATTCATAACCCTCATCATAGTTTTGTGGGCTTTTGAATGGAAGCAATATGAAAGACCAATTGTAGAATTGGTATCGCGCAGTACAAACACATTTGAAGAAACCATGGATGTGCCGGCAACTGAAATTCCGCCACCACCGGAGATTATTGTTCAGCAACCTCAACTCGTGGAGGTTCCAAACGAACAAGAAATAGAACAAGAAATTAAGTTTGTCTTTGATGTTGAGGTAACGGAAGACACAAAAATCCAGGCTGTAGAAGTAATTGAAGTGCCGAAAGTGGAGTTAGAAGAAACGGAACATGTCTTTACCATTGTTGAAGTTACGGCTGTACCCAAAGATGGACTTGGTGCCTTTTATAAATATGTAAGTGAACAAATAAAATATCCGGCTCAAGCCCGAAGAATGCGTGTAGAGGGCAAAGTATTTGTGGAATTTATTGTTGGGAAAGATGGTAGGATTTCAGAGGTAGTTGCCGTGAAGGGAATTGGAGCCGGTTGCGATGAAGAAGCTGTTCGTATCATTCAAAGTTCTCCACCCTGGAACCCAGGTAAACAGCGCGGCAGGCCGGTAAGACAACGCATGGTGCTACCTATTATTTTTAAATTAGCGGAACGTTAACCTTATTTTTTTAAAAATATTCAAGCGAATTTTTTAGCGTGCTTCGCAGCAGTGAGTATTAAGTTCCGGTAGAAATTATGCTTGATCCTTTCTTTCAAATTACAGTTAACCAACTGTTGAGTCGTAAGCAGATGTGCGACTAAGCGTTTCTTACTTTCCGCGATCAGATTTGCAATGGAATCGGTTACGGCAAAACTAGGTAATGAAACATGGGCAAGCCGAATCAATCTTGATTCTAAAAAAATTGATTTTGTAAGTGAAATCTGCACAAATGGTACATGGTTGCTTTTTTACTGTTGCTTTTTACTAAAGTAACCATTCAAAATTTTAATATTTACGGTATGGAAAAGTTGGTATTTATCATTGATGACGATCCCGTCTATCTGAATTTCATGAAAGGCCATTTTAAACAAATGGATGAATTCAAGACGCAGGTATTTCAAAATGGCCGCGATGCAATCAAAGAACTTGATTCTGTAAAACCCTATCTGATAATACTGGACCATCAGTTTTTAAATGACCCAGCCAAGACAGGCCTTGAATACCTTAAGAAGATCAGGAAAAAAGATTCTGCGATTCCCGTAATTTATATTACTGCCAGCAAGGATGAATCACTTCTTGCCAAGACTAAAAAATTAAAGGTAACGGATCATATTCTTAAGGATGATGTATTTCTGGTGCATCTGCGCACAGCTTTAGATAATTTAAAAGTGAAATCTGAAAAAGGGGGCTTTTTTAAAAAGCTCTTTAAGAAATAGGTCCCGGGCCGCATTCACATTATTATGAAAGCCATTCAATGCCATCACTATGGCTTACCCGAAACGTTGGTGTTGGAAGAAACGAAGGTTCCATCTATTGAAACGAATGAAGTCTTAATTCAGGTAAAAGCCTGTGGCGTAAATTTTCCGGATGTTCTTATCATTCAAAATAAATATCAATTTAAACCGACCTTACCCTTTTCTCCCGGTGGAGAAGTCTCTGGTGTGATTGCCCAAGCTGGAGAAAATGTTAAACATCTAAAAAAAGGTGACAATGTTGTGGCTTTATGTGGCTGGGGCGGCTTTGCAGAATACGTGGCTGTAAAATCAACGCGTGTTTTTAAGATGCCCGAGGGAATGGACTTCACGCACGCTGCATGTACATTATACACCTATGGCACTTCGTATCATGCGCTAAAAGACCGTGCTACCCTTAACCCCGGAGAAACTTTATTGGTGCTGGGTGCTGCCGGTGGTGTGGGGTTAGCGGCTGTTGAGTTGGGGAAAGTTATGGGAGCCACCGTGATTGCTGCGGCATCGGCTGACGATAAACTGATTGTATGCAAAGAGAAAGGAGCGGACTACCTGATCAATTATTCAACAGAGGATTTGCGGGCTCGCCTAAAGGAAATTACAAATGACAAAGGTGTAGATGTTGTTTACGATCCTATTGGTGGGCCACTTGCAGAACAAGCTTTGCGCTCTGTTTCCTGGAAAGGAAGATATCTGGTAGTAGGCTTTGCATCGGGCGTAATTCCTTCGTTTCCCGCTAACCTTCCGCTATTAAAAGGGGCTTCAATCGTGGGTGTGTTCTGGGGCAGTTTTGCGGAACGAGAGCCCAAACAAAGCGCCCAAAATTTTACAGACTTAGTTGCCTGGATTAAAGAAGGCAAAATTCAGCAGCACATTGATAAGATTTACACGTTGGAAGAAAGTCCGCAAGCCCTGCAAGATCTTATCGATCGTAAAGTAAAAGGCAAAGCTGTGGTGAATGTCACCGCTTAAATTGAAGCATCACTCTCTGGCGGAGAGTATCTCGAAACCTTAGTTGACTTTAATCAACTCTATTTCAAAAATCAGCGTTGAATGGGGTGGGATCTGACCACCCGCTCCACGTTCGCCATAGCCGAGTTCGGAAGGAATGAAGAGGATCCATTTGTCGCCCTCACGCATAAGTTGTAAGGCTTCTGTCCAACCAGAAATAACCTGACCAACTCCGAACGTGGCCGGTTGACCACGCTCAACAGAGCTATCAAACGGGGTTCCATCAATAAGCTTACCGGTATAATGAACAGTAACATTATCTGAAGCTGATGGAGTTTTACCACTTCCGGCTGAAATCACCTTGTACTGCAATCCTGAAGAGGTTACCTTAACTCCTTCTTTAGCTTTATTGGATTCTAAAAATGCCTGACCCTCTGCTTTCATTTTAGTTACTTTGGTTTCCATTGCCTGCTGCATATACGTTTGTACAATCATTGAACACTCTTGTTCCTTTATAATTAGTTCTTTCTTTTCGAAAACATCCTGAATTCCAAAATAGAGTGACTCCAGGTCGAGAGAATCGCCACCCTGACTTTTCAAATTGGTGGCCACCAATACACCGAGACCATAACTTGCCTTTTTATGTTCATCGGATAAGTTGGCTACTTTTGGTTTTTGAAGTTCCGCCAGTTGAGCTTTTAGTGTTGTCAATTCTGTATTCAGCCGGGCTGCTTCGGCAGCAAGCTCCTTTTTAGATTGTGCAAAAACGGTTGTGCCTGTTAAAATGAAAAAACATAGAATTAAAATTCTCATACTCTTCAATTGAAATTTGGAGGTGCAAAGAAACAAAAACCTCCGGCTTTCGCCAGAGGTCTTGCTTATTCTGATTAAGATTTATTTTATTTAAAAGTTACGGCTAGGTCACTGGTGTTTTTTGGATTGTATGGGCTCAGGGAATTCAACCGGGCAGTCAATACATCCCAATCAGCACCCGGTGAAACGCCTCCGGCAATAAATCCTTTCTTGTTATCAAAATAACCAGGTGCGGAGGTATTCGTTAAAAATGCAGCCAACAAGTTTTGATTAATACCAGGCCATACAGAATTGATTTCACTAGTGAAAACGTTTTTAACGGAATACTCTTTCAATAATACTTCACGGTCCGACTCATTGAGGACACTAGGGGGTAATCCAACTTCGGCAACCGCGATATCTTTTACATCATTACCCGAAGCCACGAAGGCCCAGTTGAAGCCTACATTGCCAGAGAACAGAATGGCATTAGGATGGTTGGTGTTTCCATACACATCTACCACATTTCCTTTTTTACCAGCAAACATGCGCAGTGTACTTACGGAGTAGGGGTTTTCAAGCGGGCTTTCAAGAGGCAATCCTGAAATGCTTACTTCCATTTGGGCATCATAACCCAACTCACCACCTTCTGTATAGTCAATACGGAAGACAGCATCTTTTGCGCTCGCATTATGGGTACGATCGCAATTGTAAGGCTTAACAATAGCGATACCTTTTACAAGCGTACTTTTATTCCAGAAGATCTGCAGCGCTTTGCCACCATCAGCTTGATTTTCTGAATCCGCATCGGTTACAGTGAGTTGATAGTCCCACGCCTTGTCTTCAAACGTAACATTGGATAACACAATAAGATTTTTTGTGCGATTGTCGTCATCACTGGTGTAGGTAAGGGATTGGATCCGGTCAATTTTGTGTTTGCGGATGCCGGTAATAAACTCTTCAACCAGTTCTGCGGCACCTTCGCCTACAGCAATAAAGGTGTTAAGGTGAAGGTAGATGTCATTACCTTGCAACGTGTCTTCTTTGATTTTTCCGGAGATCCTTCCATTTGAAATGCTGTTTTGATTGCTCAGCGAGGAAGGGATATCTACACTAAACGACTGCGGTAATAAATCTTGTTGGGGATCAATGGTTTCATTGTTTTCGCACGCGGTAAGTACGAGTGAAAAAAGAATACCTACCGTGAACAGACGAGAGATGAATTTTGAGTTCATAATTTTTTGTGTTTTAGTTTATTTCAGTTTTTGTTTCGGGGCGGTCTAGAACTTCCCCTTCAACTACTAAAACACACCTGGTGGGCCACACCCTTATGAACCCTGATAAAAAATTTTAAAATCGGTAAATTGAGGTTTATCAGGGCTTTTCTACAATAAGAGTTGTATCGCTGACTACCGTAGTGACGGCAAAAAAGCCAATGGCTCCAGCACTTAAATTAGTTGTGGCATTAACCCGATCCACATCAAAAACACCTCCGCGCCATTCAGTTTCCGAAAGCACCGATCGGAGAAAGGAACGATAGGCAGCGCTTGTTGAATATTTTTTTCGGATGATGGTAGTGCCTGCGGGAAATAAAAATTCCGTTTTACCAGGCTTAGCGGTCTCATTCACATCGATTGATTTCAAATCATAAAAAACGATCCGGCCTTCACAACTGCTTTCCGGTAAGCACACAGGTGTATTTTTCCACGAGATGGAGTGGTCAATGTAATTGGCGCTTTCACCGGTTTCATTGAGTACCAATGTATATTGATCATTGACTCTTCTGTACTCCATTGGAGTAAGCGGCTCAACGGGTACTGAGCTATCCAGCGCAACGTATTCCTTGCCCTGGTAGAGAATATACAAGGTATATACTTCGCCAAAGACGGCACGAAACATGGGCGTGTAATATTCTCCAGATCCTGCAGGTTGTTCACTGAGCGTATAAATCTTAGAGTTTCCCTCAGCAACAAGTATCACAGCACCGCTGGCCGGAGTTGCTTTTCCATTTATTGATTGATAAGGTAGCGTAAGTTTTACTTTATGGTTGATATTCTCATTGGTCAACACTCCTTCAACCGCAAGCAGTTCGGTGTCTTTTGATTGAAGGGGAACATCAATCCGTTCTTCGCAGGCGAAAAAAAGAGAAATGACAATAATGAAAATAGCACGTGTCTTCATCGCCATTTAAAATTGTATGAAATGGAAGGGGTAACCTGAAATAAATAAAACTGAGAAATGGCGTGTTCGCTTTCTAGTAAGTTCGAAGGAATTTTAAAATCGCGTTCACTCAATTGAGTTTTATTATAATTGATAAAGAGAGGATTTTTTCTTCCGTATAAGTTGAAAACTGAAAAAGTTAAATAATGCTGAAATTTCTTTTCTGTGTTTCTATTCAATTTTAGGGAAGCTGAAACATCAAGCCGGTGATAGTCCGGTAAACGGTCGTTGTTCTTTTGTCCATATATGGGAACTTCGAGTCCATTGTAGGAATAGAAACTAACAGGCGATGAATAAGGAGTTCCGCTAAGATAATTCCAATTTAAGTTTACGGTCCAACGCAGGCTTACGTCATAGGCAGCCGTCAAGTTGAATTGATGTGGCCTGTCGGAAAAAGCGTTGAAGGATTGCCCCTGATTAAGATCTCCAAATTGTCGTTTAGCCCGCGCGTATGAGTAGCCAACCATTCCGCGTAAGCGGCCTTCATCTTTTTTTGCCTGCAACTCAATTCCATAAGCCTGGGCTGTGCCAAAGCGAAGTTCACTCTCCAGGAAGGGATTCAATAATGTTTCGGCATGGGTCTCATAATCTATTTGATTATACATTTTTTTATAGAACCCTTCTGCAACGAGCGAGATGCCTGCCTCAGCGAACTGATGATAGGAACCCAACGTAAACTGATCTGAAATTTGCGGTCGTATGTTAAAACTACTGGGGAGCCATACATCCAGTGAAGTAAACGGACTGATGGAGTTAGAAATAAGATGTACGTTTTGCACATTGCGTGCATAGCTTCCTTTGAGAGAAGTATGTTCGTTAATCAGATATTGGATAGTGATGCGCGGCTCAGCTCTTAGGTACCTGATATAGGGATCTCCTTTTTCAAAAACGAGTGTATCAATGGGATTTCTGCTGGCGTCAAACTTAAATTCAAAGGCTTCGCCCGTATTTGTCCATGTTGAAACCCTTACACCATATTTAAGTCCCCATCTTTTATTTAATGTAACTTCATGATTTGCATACAGAACAAATTCTGAGGAATTGCGAACGGAAAGATTCGACACAACCCGATTGGTTAATCCATCTTCCAGGTTTCCGGGATTGAAGTTGTAGCCGTTGAGACCTAAGCCAAACATCAATTCGTTTTGTGGTTTGATGAAATAACTGAAATCAGTTTTGAGATTGACATTGCCAATGTGGGAATTCCAGCGTTGTTGCCGTGCAACATTGGTATACAAATAATAATCATACCCGCTGGCCGACAAGGTAGTATTTACAAACAGTCGGTTTGAGAAGAGATGATTCCACCGAAAGGTGCCAGCTGTGTTGGTCCAGTTGATGCCGTTATTTCCTGAAAAATAGTTATCGCTTCCCGTATAGAAGGAAAAGAAGATCCGGTTTTTGGAATCCAGTTTAAAATTCATTTTTCCCGTAAGGTCATGAAACCGGAATTGTTGAATATTTGGATCTATTGCTTGAAACAACCATTGCAATCGCGAAAACCTACCCGAAACTAAAAATGAACTAACATCTTTTTTCAGCGGTCCCTCAATACCTAATTTGGTGGAGGCTAAACCAACATTGCCCCACATTTGCATGTGTTGGTCATTTCCTTTTTTCGTGTGGATATCTAATACCGATGACAAGCGCCCGCCCAATGACGCGGGCATATCGCCCCTATAAATATTGATGTCCGTTATTGCATCGGGTATGATCGTTGAGAAAATGCCCAGTAAGTGACTGGGATTGTAAATGGGAGAATCATCGATGAGCACCAGGTT
>JALHRJ010000018.1 GCA_022841475.1 Cyclobacteriaceae bacterium
TTCTTGTCGCCCCAATAACTTTCCAGGATTGGCGCAATAGAAGACAATATGAGCATATTGAAAAAAATATGCCACAGGCTACCATGCGCAAACATGTATGTAAAGAATTGATAGGGTTTAAAATAGGGAGAATGAATACTCCACAGCGACATGTATTCCGTAACATGCAGGTTACTAAGCAGATTTTGACCAAGAAATACTACTACGTTAATAATGATCAAGTTTCTGACCAGCGGAGTAACTCTAAACATGTTGTCTGATTATCGGGTAAAGTAACTTTCTATCTTAGACGTTTCAAAGGTAAAAAATGTTGGCCTGCCATCGGGAGAAAAGTTTGGTTTGGAGCAGGAAAACAGACCTTCCACAATAGATTTAACTTCTTCTTCAATCAGCTTCTGACCCGATTTCACCGAAGCTCGTCTGGCTAGTGCCAGCGCCAGGTTATCGCGCAGTGGCAATTGCAGCTCGGATTGATTTTTTTTAAACTGTTCTAAAAATCCTTCGAAAAGTTCTTTCTCAGAAGCGACAACACCGGCCGGTATACCATTCACCAGGAGTGTATTTTTTCCAAAAATTTCAAAACGGAAGCCAAGTGACATAATCTCGTGTTGCACCTCCATCACCAATGCAAAGTCTGACGCTGATAAGGATACAGTTTGCGGAAAAAGGCTCTGCTGGCTGTTGCCCGGAGTACCCTTCATTCTTGAAAGATATTTTTCAAACAATACCCGCTCGTGTGCAGCCTGCTGATCAATGATCATCAATCCGGATTTGGTGGCGCGAACGATGTACCTATTTTGAAATTGAAAAATTCCGAGATCAACATCATTCTTATCTGTGGCTTCTGAACTATTGAGCGCGCTTTCAAATCTGAGTACTGTGCCTTCTGTGTCAGATTTTTGAAATAACTTCGACTCAGATGGCGGGGTTTCAAACAACTTGTCCCAGTTCTGAAGGTTTGATCGATGCAAGGAGGTTGAGAACTGCTCATCGATATACTGATCCTTATTAAGACGTTGGTTAAGCTTGCCAACAAGATTAATATCGGATTTAAAATCGATAGCCGGAGCCAAGTTGTGGGCACCAAGCGCTTGTTTTACTGCAGCCCAAACCACTCCATAGACGGCCCGCTCATCATCAAATTTTATTTCTGTTTTGGTTGGATGCACATTTACATCAATGTGTTTGGGATCAATCTCAATAAACAAAACATAAAAGGGAAAATTTCCTTCAGGCAGCAAACCTTCAAAGGCGTTGGTCACAGCATGGTTAAGATAATTGTTGCGGATATACCGATGATTGACAAAAATGAATTGCTCACCACGGGTTTTTCTTGCCGATTCCGGTCTGCCTATATAACCTGTAATTTTAACCAGTGTTGTTTCTTCCTGGCAAGGAGCAAGTTGTTCCTGGAATGATTTACCAAACAAGGCTACCACCCGTTGACTTAACTTGGAAGGTGATACTTCATAAATCAGTTCATCATCGTGTTGCAAGCTAAAGGCGATATCCGGATGCGCTAATGCCAACCTTTGAAACTCGTCAATGATATGGCGCATTTCCACCGGGTTGGATTTCAAGAAGTTTCTACGAGCCGGAATATTATAGAACAGATTTTTTACAATGACACTGGTTCCCTTATCACAGGCCACGGGTGTCTGGCTTTTAACTTCCGATGCTGCAACTAGTATGTGCGTTCCCAAATCAGACTGTGCCTGCCTTGTTTTCATTTCAAATTGCGATACAGCCGCAATGGATGCTAGTGCCTCACCTCGAAATCCCATGGTTCGTAACCGAAACAGGTCATCTGCTGTGCGGATCTTGGAGGTGGCATGCCGCTCCAGGCTCATCCGGGCATCGGTATCGCTCATCCCCGATCCATTATCAATTACCTGAATGAGTGTTTTCCCTGCCTCCTTGACAAATAATTTGATGATAGTAGCTTTAGCATCCAACGCATTTTCCATCAACTCCTTGACTGCCGAGGCCGGCCGCTGTACTACCTCACCAGCAGCAATCTGGTTGGCAATAGAATCCGGAAGAAGTTGAATAATATCAGGCATATTTTGGCAAAAAATTAATTGCCCTTGAATTTCAGATATAGATAAACAGGTATGACAAGAAATAAGGAATACAGAGCCGGCTTACCCCACTCCAAAAAAGCAATGATAAGCACGACAAGAAATAATAAGATGCCTAAGCGAACCATGGTAGCATTGGCACCAATCGATGGTTTACTCCGTTTGCGGGCGGCCTGAAAAGATCCTGCTATTCGCGACCGGTACTGTCCTGGTTCTTCCTTTGCAGTCCCGCGTTCGCGATCAAGGTCAAACTTTATGCGTCTTTCACGTTCCTCCATTTCCTCCTTTTGCGCATCATAAAACCGAGGGTTATAACTAAAGCGCTGGTGGTTGGGCGCCTTTGTGAATAAGGAAAAAATCTTCATAGTTTTTCTTTTATTCTAAATGTAGTTTCGCATCTGATTAAGCTTCCTCCTTCGTTATGTTCTGTATCAGGGCAGAAGAAAGGCAAAGCTACAAAAATCGAACGGCCAGATGGTGAAAAAAGTTTTCTTCGGTATTCTATTCATAGTCATTCAGTTATCATTATCCGCGCAGGATCTTAAAAGCCGTTGGGTTGATAGTGTTTTCCAAACGCTGAATACAGAGGAAAAAATTGGTCAGCTTTTCATGATTTCCATTTCTTCATATGCACAAGGCGAACACTTGGAGAATCTTTTTGACCTGGTTAAATCTCATCATCCCGGTGGCATACTGATAACGCATGGAGGGCCGCTAAGTCACGCGACACTGATAAATAAATTGCAGAGCCTATCACACGTACCTATGCTGGTTGGCATTCATGCCGAGTGGGGTCTTGCACAATCGATGGATAGTGTTATGAGTTTTCAGAAACCTCTCTTACTTGGAGCTACATTGAACGATGAGATTGTTTATAATCTCGGTAAAGAAATTGCAAACCAAATGCGCCAGCTTGGCATTCACATAAACTTTGCTCCCGGTGTTGACTATGAATTCACAGAGGTGACTTACCCTAATTCGCTTCGGCTTTTCAGTGACAATAGAATAAGAACGACCCGGAAAGCAATCTCCTTTGCAAAAGGTTTGGAGGATGCGGGTGTGCTTACTTGCCTGAAGTATTTTCATGAGCATTCCAAACCGACCATTCAGGTAGCTACTGACACTTCATTGTTCGTTGATAAAAATATCCTTGACTCGTTAAATCTCTTGGTACTTAATCAAGTGTCAAACGAAGGGATCGATGCTATTCTGACGTCAAACATTCATTTCACAAACCCCGCTTTGGCCATGGATCCGGTATCGCTTTTCACAGGTGACATATTAAAAACCAAACTCAACTTTAAAGGACTTGTTCTCGGAGAGATTCCTGAATTACAAAAAATCGCAGGTAACCAGCCTGATGGAGAAATCGAAAAGCTGGCACTTCAAATGGGTCATGACATGTTGATCAATCCGGAAGACATTGCGGATGCCGTGAGAAAAATTAATCGCGCATTAAGAAAAGACAAAGCACTGGAAGCCAGGTTAAATGATGCCGTGAAAAAAATCCTTGGGGCTAAATACAAAGCCGGTTTATTCAACAAGACATCCATCAATACCGATAATCTCTATAGCCGGTTGAACGCTTCCCCCGCCAAACTCTTGAAACATCAGATTTCAGAAGCAGCCGTTACACTGTTGGCGAATTCAAAGAATTCAATTGCCATATCGCTCCTGGAAGGAAAGAAATTCGCTTCTATCAGCATTGGAAAAGAAGAACAAAATGAATTTACACAATACTTATCCAAGTATGCATTCTTTCAACATCACGCCATTCGCCAGTCAGCCGATACAACGGACCTCAGGAAAAAATTGGGTACGGCTGATGTGATTATAGTGGGAGTCTTTCCGCTCTCCTCTTCTTTTATCAAGGAGGTAATTCCAACCATTAAAAAACTGGCATCAAAAAAAGAAATCATCCTGTGTCATTTTGGCGATCCTAACGAACTCATTTATTGGACAGACATGCCCACTGTATTGGCAGGTTACACCGATGAAGATTGGATTCCAAAAATAACTGCACAAATAATTTTTGGAGGAATGGCCGCACAAGGTGTGTTTCCGATTTCATTGACCAATGGATTTGCAGAAGGTCAGGGTATTAATAGTACAACCACGAATCGTTTCTCCTATAGTCTTCCTGAAGCTGTTGGTATTGACAGTAAAACGTTGGCGCAAATTGAAGCTATCGCATACGAAGCCATTGATAGCGGAGCAACACCGGGAAGTCATATTTTGATTGCCAAAGATGGTAAAGTAATCTATGAGCATTCGGCTGGCTGGCTAACCTATGAAAATAAAATCCCGGTTACGGAAAAAACCATTTATGACCTTGCTTCTGTAACAAAGGTTTCGGCCACGTTGCAAACAGTTATGTTCATGCATGAAAAAGGACTCATTGACGTGAATAAAAAAATCTCAGTCTACCTGCCCGAATTAAAGGACTCTAACAAAAAAGATTTTACAATTAAAGACATCCTGACCCACCAGGCCGGGCTATGGCCGTTTCTACCCTTTTGGTCAGAGACTGTAAAAAAGGGAAGTCTCTTACCTGAATACTACAGCAATCAAAAAAGTAGCGCTTATCCATATCCTGTGGCCGAGGATTTGTTTGCTACCAAAGCCATGAAAGACAGTCTCTGGCAGTGGATCATTAAAGCAAAAGTTCGGGAAAAACCGCCCCGCACGGTTTATGACTACCGCTATAGCGACATGGGCTTTTATATTCTGCAAAGACTTGCCGAAAAGTTACTGAATCAACCCATGGAGGATTTTCTGGAGCAGAATATTTATGAACCCCTTGGAGCCTACACGTTGGGATATCTTCCCTTACAGAAATTTCCAATCAACCAGATAGCCCCTACGGAAGATGATAAATTGTTCAGGAAAAAACTGCTGACGGGCTATGTGCATGATCAGGGGGCTGCTATGTATGGAAATATTGCCGGGCATGCCGGGCTTTTTAGTAATGCCAATGACCTGGCTAAACTAGGCCAGATGCTACTGCAAAAAGGAAACTATGGCGGTCAACAATTTTTTAAACCTGAAACCATCGACCGCTTTATTGCTAAACAATATGAAACCAGCAGGCGTGGCTTGGGTTGGGACAAACCAACGCCAAGCGATTGGGCGAGCCCTACATCCTTATATGCCTCACAAAAAACCTTTGGCCATACAGGATTTACAGGTACTTGTATTTGGGTAGATCCTGAGTTCAATCTTGTATACGTCTACCTATCCAATAGAGTGCACCCCGACATGACCAATAATAAACTATTAACTGGCAATATTCGTCCTCGTATTCAGGAGGTTATCTATCGGGCAATTTTTAACTATCGTCAGTATTAAAAAAATTCGCTAAAAAAGCCATCTTAAGTCAGATTTCGAAACTAAAGGCATTAAAAGCGAGTTAAGTCAGTAATGTCAGTTTTTGGCATAATTAAAGAAACAAATAGCATGAAAATCGGCATTGTATGTTATCCAACCTTTGGGGGTAGTGGTGTTGTGGCCACAGAATTAGGAAAGGCATTGGCCAAGGAAGGCCATCAGGTACATTTCATTACCTATAGTCAGCCCAGCCGGTTAGATTTTTTGAATGAGAATCTATACTATCATGAAGTCGAGTTCCGCTCCTACCCGTTGTTCGAATATCCGCCCTACGAATTAGCCCTGGCCAGCAAAATGGTGAGTGTAGTAAGAAACGAAGGTTTGGATCTGCTGCATGTTCACTACGCTATTCCGCACGCCTCTGCCGCTTACATGGCTAAACAAATTTTAAAAACCCATGGCATTTATATTCCAGTCGTTACAACACTTCATGGTACGGACATTACGCTGGTTGGAAAAGATGCCTCCTACGAACCCGTAGTAACGTTTAGCATCAACCAATCTGATGGCGTAACGTCCGTATCGGAAGATCTGAAACGCGAAACCTATCATTCCTTCAAAATAACACGCGAAATCGAAGTGATTCCAAACTTCATCGATCTAGAAAAATTCAAAAAACAAAAGAAGGATCATTTCAAAAAAGCGATCTGTCCACATGGAGAGTCGCTAATAGTACATACTTCAAATTTCCGCAGGGTGAAAAGAATAGGCGATGTAATGACCATCTTTAATAATATTCATAAAGAAATTCCTTCGAAACTTTTGATGATTGGTGATGGACCCGAACGTAGCCCCGCAGAAACCATGGCGCGCGAATTTGGTATTAATGATGCCGTTCGTTTTTTAGGAAAGCAGGAAGCTGTTGAAGAAGTTTTATCTGTTGCTGACCTGTTTTTGATGCCATCAGAAAAAGAAAGTTTCGGATTAGCCGCGCTGGAAGCAATGGCTTGTGAAGTGCCCGTGATTTCGAGTAATACGGGTGGAATTCCGGAACTCATGGTTCAAGGAGTTACCGGCTTTATGAGCAATGTTGGTGATGTGGAAGACATGACCCGAAAATCTTTGTTTGTATTGGATAAGAATAACTTACCCAAATTCAAAGAGAATGCCCTGGCACGAGCTAAGGAGTTTGATATTACCAACATTTTGCCATTGTATGAACGATACTATGAAAAAGTTTTACAGAAAGCCACAGCTATCCGGTCGATAGAATCGACTAATTGACACGATACATTTTAAAAAAAATAAATAATTTTTGAAATTGAGCTAAAATTTCGGGGCGTTTATGAGGAACGAGGTTAAACCACAGAAGAAGGGCACCAAACAACTTTTTGATAACACCCTGTTAGAAACATTAAGTCGCACTCATATCTCTGTGCCCCTCCTAATTTTTTTTTCTTACGCTGCGGGGCTTTTATATTGGAATATCACCTACACCAATCTAAGAGCAGTAACAACCCTGGTATTATTCTTTGTTGGATTCATTGCTTTTACCTGGGTGGAATACCTGGTTCATCGCTATGTCTTTCATATGAAAACATATACTGAATTGCGGAACAAAATTCAGTATATCATCCACGGAGTGCATCACGAGTTTCCTAAAGATAAAGATAGACTGGCCATGCCACCTTTGTTAAGCATTACCCTTGGCACAATTCTCCTTTTATTGTTTAGAGTAATCATGGGAGATTTTGTGTTTGCATTCCTGCCAGGATTTATGGTTGGTTATGCAACCTATCTGGCCGTTCATTATCTGGTGCATGCGTATCCACCACCCAAAAATTTCTTCAAGGCACTCTGGATTAATCACAGTGTGCATCATTACAAAGATGGCGAGGTTGTTTTTGGGGTATCCTCCCCACTTTGGGATTACCTTTATGGGACGTTAGATCTCAAGAAATCAGGGCACTAATTCTTGGGTCTTCCTCTATCAAACTTCAGATAAATTTTTGAAATCCGGAGCTTTGCTGTAGCCTGTTACATATCTTCAGAAATGATTTCAACACAGGCCAACCTCAAAGTGAACAGAATGCTGATAAATATGGTTAAAAGAGATATCCTAAATATCATCCATGCTAGGTCATCGTTTTTCTAAATACACACCCCCGCCCGACAGCGAGAAAAGCGATTTTGAGCGCCTGCTGAAAGTTTTCATGCAGCTCATCTTAATTACTTCCGGTAATGTTTCGGAAGCTTTACAATGGCTCACGGAAGTCGACAAACAATATAAACTTACAACCGACCAATACGGAATAGGTGATTTTATTGAAGACCTGAAGAAAAACGGGTATATCACGGATGAAGGTCCTAATGGAGAATTTAAACTAAAGCCAAAGTCAGAACAAAATTTAAGGCAATCAGCCCTCGAGGAAATTTTCGGAAAATTGAAAAAATCGAAAACCGGAGAACACAAAACAAACCATAGCGGACGTGGTGATGAGCCCACCACTGACAGAAGAGATTATGAATTTGGCGACACGCTGGAGCAAATCTCCATGACCGATTCGTTGCGCAATGCACAAATCAATCATGGCTTGGAAGATTTTTTCATGACTGAAGAAGATCTTGAAGTAATAGAGAGTGAATTTAAAACGCAGACCTCCACAGTACTCATGATTGATATCTCGCACTCCATGATTTTGTATGGTGAAGATCGGATTACCCCAGCAAAGAAAGTTGCCATGGCATTGGCGGAATTAATCACTAAAAAATACCCGAAGGACACACTTGACATTTTGGTTTTTGGTGATGACGCCAAACAAATAGAAATAAAGGACTTACCCTATCTGCAGGTGGGACCCTATCATACCAATACCGTTGCCGGGCTTGAATTGGCGATGGATATTTTAAGGCGGAGAAAAAATTCAAACAAACAGATTTTCATGATCACCGATGGCAAGCCTACGTGTATCAAGCAAGGAATAAAGTATTATAAAAACAGCTTCGGTTTAGATCACAAAATCCTAAACAAAACACTTGAACTAGCCACGCAATTACGAAAAATTAAAATCCCAGTTACCACTTTCATGATCGCGACTGATCCATACCTGAAAGCTTTCGTAAGAGAGTTTACACAAGCTAACAACGGGCAAGCGTATTATAGCAGCCTACAGGGTCTTGGCAATCTCGTGTTCGAAGACTTTAAGAAAAACCGGACAAAAAATCTTTAATCATTTCCACACTGTTTCATCTTAACCTTACTATGGACTACAAGAAAATAAAAACCCTTGCACAACTTAAAAGTGCCGGCTATAAATTTAAAACTATCAAAGATGAGTTAAGGGAAAACCTGATTGCCAAACTCAGAAAAAAAGAAAACGTGTTTGAGGGAATCTGGGGCTACGAAGAAACAGTAATACCTGATCTGGAGCGTGCCATCCTGGCGGGCCATGATATTAACCTTTTAGGTTTGCGTGGTCAGGCAAAAACGCGTCTGGCGAGATTAATGACAAATCTATTGGATGAATTCATTCCTGTAATTGAAGGTTCCGAATTAAATGATGACCCGCTTCATCCCATCTCCAGGTATGGAAAAGATAAAATTCAGGATTTGGGGGATGATACACCCATTACATGGCTTCATCGGAATGATCGCTACTCCGAAAAACTCGCCACCCCCGATGTATCCATTGCCGATTTAATAGGAGATGTGGATCCGATAAAAGCCGCTTCATTGAAGTTACCCTACTCCGATGACCGTGTTATTCATTTTGGATTGATACCCCGATCGCACCGATGCCTTTTTGTAATTAATGAGTTGCCCGATTTGCAGGCACGCATTCAGGTTGCCCTCTTCAATATCTTGCAGGAAGGCGACATTCAGATTCGGGGATTTAAAATTCGCTTGCCTTTGGATATTCAGTTTGTATTTACAGCCAACCCGGAAGATTATACCAATCGTGGCAGTATTGTTACTCCTTTGAAAGATCGCATCGATAGCCAGATCATTACCCACTATCCAAAATCAATGGAGATAAGTAAGAAAATTACACAACAGGAAGCGTTGATCCGACAAGAGCAAAAAAACCTGGTAACCGTGCCAGAGATTGCCAAAGATCTGATTGAGCAGATTGCTTTTGAAGCACGTAAAAGTGAATTTGTTGATGCCAAGAGTGGTGTTTCAGCCCGACTTACAATTTCCGCTTACGAAAACTTATTGGCTGCAGCCGAACGGAGGGCCTTGCTAAACAATGAGAAAAATACATTCGTTCGTCTTTCCGACTTTGCAGGAGTAGTACCATCTGTTACCGGGAAGGTAGAGTTAGTGTACGAAGGTCAGCAAGAAGGGCCAGGTATTGTTGCTTATAATCTGGTGGGTAAAGCTATTCGCACCCAGTTCTTAAACTATTTTCCAGACCCTGATAAATTCCGAAAACAAAAAGATAAAAGTCCTTACAAAAAAATCAGCAATTGGTTTGGTGATGGGAATATGATTGATCTGTTGCATGACATGAGTAATGTGGAATATGAGAAAACTCTTCGTTCGGTACCCGGTCTTCTTGACCTGGTGAACGAATTTCACAAAGGTCAGGACAATAGTTTAAAGCTGTTCTTCATGGAGTTTGCGTTACATGGTCTTGCTGAATTTAGTTTAATCAGTAAGCACAATCTTACTTCGGGGCTTCAGTTCAAAGATTTATTAAGCAGTATGTTCAGCTTACCAAAAGATGGGGACGATGAATCGGAAGACGATGAAGCCTTCGGCAACAGTAAGCGCTGATGTTCTGCACTTACGCGAATTAAAAAGACTGGTATCCGAAGGAGAAGGTCTTCAACTTGAGTTTAAAAGAAAGGCAGCCTACCCGGAGAAGATCGTTCGGGAATTAATCGCCTTTGCCAACACACACGGGGGCACACTACTTATTGGCGTTGACGATGATGGCAGTATACCTGGTATAAAATACCCTGATGAGGAAGCCCATGTAGTCATTGAATCATTGAAGGCCCATTGCCGACCTCCGCTTCTCTATCATGAAACAACGGTTTCTATTTCTGAAAACAGGTTTGTGGTTCGGTTTGATATTCCACCCAGCGCTCAGCGACCACATTATCTTGTGATGGGCAAGGCTGCTCGTGAAACGTTTGTTCGTGTTAATGACATGAGTATTAAAGCGAGTGCCGAGATGGAGGAGATTTTACGAAGAACTAAAAAGAAGCGTGATACTCGTTTTATCTTTGGTGAAGCTGAAAAAAAATTAATGGAATACCTGGAGATGAAGCCTTCCATAACCCTCGCGGACTACCGAAAATTTTCCGGGCTAAATCGCTTTCAGGCCAGTCGCAAACTCATTTTATTAGTCTTGGCCAACGTGCTCAAAATTTCCGCTTCTGAAAAAGGAGATTTATATTCAAGGGTTTAGCCTTATGCAGTTGAATTAATTGATCATTCATAATAAAAAGATTACCTCAATCTTTTGCATTTTTTCACCTGCTTTCGTTAGATTTCGCTAATTGAATTGATGTCGCGAAGATACGTTTCATACTTGCAGGGTTTATTTACACCATTGTAAGAAACGTGTCTTCGTTTTTTTTTAACCTGATACTATGAGCAAGAAAGACAAGGAAAAGAAGATTTTCGTACTCGACACCTCCGTAATCATTTATGAACACAACAGTATTCTGAACTTCGATGAGCATGATATCGGAATTCCGATAACGGTGCTGGAAGAGCTTGACAACTTCAAGAAAGGTAATGACACCAAAAATTTTGAGGCCCGTGAGTTTATTCGCTTAATAGACAAACTGGCTAAAGATCAAATGCTGCACCATTGGCATCCGATCAATGGAAAAGGCAAGGGAAATTTTAAGGTGGTGATGGATACCGGTGGAACCAGTCAGCTGGATGCGAATAAAGTATTTAACGAGGACAAACCAGATCACCGGATTCTTAACTCGGCATTGTTACTACAAAAAGAAGAGAAAGGTCGAAAAGTAATTCTGGTTTCGAAAGACATAAACCTTCGACTCAAAGCCAAGGCACTTGGCCTGCAGGCTGAAGATTATACAACGGGAAAAGTACAAAACATCAGCTCGCTGCATACTGGGCGCACGGTGATAGAAGAGGTAGATCCTTCTATCATTAATCTTATGTATGAGAAAGGCTATTGCCCGCCCGGAGAAGTGCTGGGTAAGGATAAGCCTATGAAGAACCACTATTATATTTTGAAGAGTGGAAAAAAATCAGTGTTGGCTTTTTATAATTCCGCCAATGGGATGGTGGAGCAGGTTGAAAAAAGAAATGCGTATGGCATTAAACCCCGCAATGCCGAACAGGCATTTGCTATTCATGCTGTATTAAAACCTGAGATCAAACTGGTTTCCATGCAAGGAGTAGCCGGAACCGGAAAAACTCTGATTGCCTTGGCCGCTGCCCTCGAACAAAAACGTGAGTACAAACAAATCTATCTCGCAAGGCCTATTGTTCCGCTTAGTAATAAAGATATTGGCTATTTACCGGGCGATATCAAATCGAAACTAAATCCTTACATGGAACCCTTGTGGGATAATCTGAAGTTTATCCAGAATCAATACAGCGAATCCGACAAGGAATATTCTAAAATCACAGAAATGGTTACGAATGAAAAGTTAGTGATCACACCGCTGGCTTACATTCGTGGCAGGAGCTTGTCTAACATTTGCTTTATTGTTGATGAAGCACAAAACCTGACACCGCATGAGGTAAAAACAATTATCACCCGTGCTGGTGAAAATACAAAAATCATTTTCACTGGAGACATTCATCAGATTGACACTCCCTATCTTGATTCCCAAAGTAACGGGCTGTCTTACCTGATTGATCGTTTAAAAGATCATGAACTTTATGCTCACGTAACCTTAGAGAAGGGTGAGCGATCTGAGTTGGCTAATCTTGCCAACGAACTTCTATAAAATACAACCCACAGATTCGCAGAGTTAATCAGTGAATCTGTGGCTATTTTATTCTTTCTCTGTATTATTTTCCTAACGCTGTCAGCATGGTTTCTCCTATCAATGCGGGAGACTCAACCACATGAATGCCGCATTCGCGCATAATCTTCATTTTGGCATCTGCCGTATCATCAGCACCACCGATAATTGCACCGGCATGACCCATTCTCCTTCCGGGAGGCGCAGTCTGACCCGCAATGAAACCAACCACTGGCTTTTTGTTACCATTTTCTTTAATCCAACGAGCCGCTACGGGTTCATAGTTTCCTCCAATCTCACCAATCATTACGATCGCATCGGTCTCCGGATCATTCATGAGCAATTCTACAGCATCTTTAGTAGGTGTACCGATGATAGGATCTCCCCCAATACCAATCGCTGTCGAGACTCCCAATCCTGCTTTTACAATTTGATCAGCCGCTTCATACGTAAGGGTTCCTGACTTCGAAACAATTCCAATTCTTCCCTTCTTAAAAACGAAGCCGGGCATAATGCCCACCTTGGCTTCGCCAGGAGTAATTACACCCGGACAGTTTGGTCCTACCAGGGTCGCGCCTTTTTCCTTCACATATTTTTTGGCAATCATCATATCCTTGACAGGAATACCTTCCGTGATGGCAACGATAACTTTGATTCCTCCTTCAGCCGCCTCCATGATAGAATCTGCAGCGAATGCCGGAGGCACAAAAATTATACTTACATCAGCACCGGTTTTTTCAACGGCTTCCTTAACAGTATTAAATACGGGACGCCCCAAATGCACTTGCCCACCCTTGGCCGGTGTTACTCCACCCACCACATTGGTTCCATACTCGATCATCTGACCCGCGTGGAAGGTTCCCTCAGAACCTGTGAATCCCTGAACAATGATGCGGGAGTTTTTATTTACAAGAACACTCATAAGAAAAAGGTTAGCTCACAAAATTAGGATAATAATGTTGTTGGCCAAATGAAGCAAACCGGGCAAGAAACAAAAAACCCCGCGGAAAGGCGGGGTCTTTATGTTCAGTAGCAATGAAGTTAAGGCTTGATTACCTTAAGCTTATTTCTAAGCAGAAATTCTTCATAGTATTCTTTGTAGGTTACATCATCCGGTGCAAGTTTGATAGCTTGTTCATAGGCTGTAATCGCATCAATCAACAGCTTATTTTGTTCGTAAAAGCCTGCAATGAATAATTTATTGAAAGCTGATTCTCCGGGTAGATCATTTACTATTTCCTTATAAGACACATTGATTTTTTCGCGTTCACCAGCTGAAAGCTTTTTGATTAAGTACCTTTCGTCCGACTTGGTGCCTGTGGTCTTGGATTGAATTTCGACAAGGATAGCCGTTTCACCCGAAAACTTAGGGTCATTTAAATCAATGGAGACAGAATTTTCAGGAGTCTCAATCTTCGTTAAAACATCATCAAACATATTCAAGAATGTAACTGTGAAAGGTCCCTTTTCTTCATTGGCCCAGTTCACATAAACGATGTTATTGAACACACTGGAATACTGATTGTTGGGCAGGTAAACTTTAATTCCCAAACCTCTATGAACAGCCCCTGTTGCACTCAATCTGTTTTTCTTTGCTTCTGCTGAGTTACTACTCAAAATAAAGTCGGTGTATTTATTTAGAACGCTGGACGTTCCACTCACCTGTTTCGCCAGATCAGCAACTTTATAGGTATCTGCCTTTTTTACTTCAAGTGGCTTGCCTGAGGAGTGAACTAAGCCAATGGAAGCGTTTTCGGTGATTTTTAGCTCATCACCTAGTTTTAGACTAGCACCGGTTTTAACGGGTTGCCAGGAATCGCCTGTTTTTATTTCATTTGCACCTTTATTGGCCAAAACCCGGAACGTATAATCCTGGGCATAAACAAGCGTACTCAAAGTGAAAAAGCCAACTAATAACAAAATTCTGCCTTTTTTCATGGTTTTTAATGGATTTGCAATTCGAAAATACTAAAAAATCGTGCCAATTTCGACTTCACTCACTTAATACTTCCTTTGGTTCTTTGGTAAGCCACTTCCTGATTTGATTCTGGAATCCTTTATAAATATCATAACAAGGACCCACTAATGCCGAAGCAGCAAGGGTAAGGGAGAGATCGAGCTTGAAAGTATAAGTAGCAAAACAATAGATAATCAGACCTGAAACCGTAAGAAGTAAAATGACCTGTATAACAACTGATAGCGTATCAAACCAAAGCGGTAAATGCTCATCAATTAGGATAAATAAAATAACTGTAAAAAAGCAAATAACCAAGGCGATCGATACCTGTAACCACTCGGGGAGTTCGTTCACATAATCCTCATTAAGAATCATAGCAACTGCATTTGCGTGTACAACCAACCCAAACATATCGGGATTAGCTCGGCCGGCTACCTTTTTATTAAGTGGCGTGAAGAATTTATCTTCCCAACTAGGATCGCCAAAATAATCACCCATAGACCCCATCATAACAATGCTTCCCTCGAAGATGTCCTTTATGTATTCATCCCTTAACAATTGTTCCCAATCCACAGCGTAAAACATAATAGGATAGCGTGTAGTCGAAAGCTCTTTACTTTGCAAACTTCCAAGCCTGTTATCCTGCAATTCTACATTCCCTTTAAAGTCGATTATCTCCTCCTCTTTATCACGGGCCAAAAACTTTATAGCCTTTACAGAATCATACTTCATAGCCACCTGAACACTAAATGCCAATTCGTCTTTACCATTAACTTTCATTTTAGGAAACAAAGACCTGCAAAGTTTTACATCTTCTTGATAATCCGCTCCAGTCGGAAGATTTGCATACGCATTTGTAGCAAACCTGCTAAACATTTCATCGGAGTATTCGATAGAATCATAAACATCAATCTCTTTCTTTTTCTCCAATTCACGGGTTTGAAGAAGTTTTGTAACCAATACAACATTCCCCGCTTCCTGAATAGCATTACTTAGCATCAAGTTACCCAGTGTATCCAGGAGTTGCGGACAATTCAACGTGTCATACAACCCTCCTTCACAATCAAAAAAACTATCTATACCAATTACCTTCGGCTTATGTTGTTTGATTTTCATGATCTGTTGTGCGATTAGTCCGCGATTCGGAGCTAAATTCACAAGTACGATCCGTTGATCAACAAGGGGATCAGGTCTTAAATTAGAAAACGCATAGTCCGTGAGTTCAAAATCAGTGAGTGCTTGTGAAATGGGATCAAATGCACTGAAAAATTTAAAATCAGTAATCTTATCCACCCCCCACATCATGCAGAATACAAAGGTTGTGATGGCGAGACTTTGGAGAGAGAGTTTTTTCATAGTAGGGCTAAGTTCATAATAAATTTAGAAATTTAGAACAAATCTGGTTCGCCTTGAATAAAACAGTATCAAATCGACTTTCCCTTGCACAGTTTTCCCGGGAAATACTTAACGGGAATACAGTGGTTTTGGCACAAGCCATTACACTAATTGAAAGCACGCGTCCCGATGATATTGTTGTGGCCAATGAATTGGTTGAAAAGTTGTTGCCCCATTCAGGAAAATCCATACGAATTGGGATTACCGGAGTGCCTGGCGTTGGTAAGAGTACCTTCATCGAGTCATTTGGCAAGTTGCTAACCGCTCAATCCAAAAAGATTGCTGTACTGGCTGTAGATCCGTCCAGTTCCAAAACAAAAGGAAGTATCCTCGGTGATAAAACAAGAATGGATGAACTATCAAAGGATCCCTACGCCTTCATTCGACCCACATCAACCGGAACAACATTGGGTGGTGTGGCCGACCGAACCCGGGAAGCAATTATTCTATGCGAGGCGGCTGGCTTTGAAATTATTATCATTGAAACAGTTGGCGTAGGGCAATCTGAAACTGTAGTCCGCAATCTGGTTGATTTTTTTCTTTTGCTGATGCTGGCTGGTGCCGGTGACGAATTGCAGGGGATAAAGAAAGGAATTATGGAGATGGCCGATGGTGTGGTGATAACGAAAGCGGATGGTGAGAATGTAAGTAAGGCCAATCAGGCCATGGCTGATTATCAACATGCTTTGCATTTGTTCTTGGAATCAGATTCTGGCTGGAAGCCAAAAGTAATTACTAGCTCAGCAGTAGAGAACCAGGGCATTCATGAGACTTGGCAACTCATTAAAGACTATGTAAGCTTTGCTCAATCCAATAATTACTTCAAAAAAAATAGGGAACAACAAAATCTGATCTGGTTTCACGATACGTTGCAACATTTACTTAGGAACAAGCTCAATCAGTCAAAAGAAATCAAGCTGAAAATAAAGTCATTCGAAAAAGCTATCATAGATAATGCTGTACTCCCCTCAAGGGCGGCACAGGAAATTATTCAGGAATTTTTCGGGGCTTAGATTTTTTATCGGTACCATAAGGACAATGACGGCATTTATTCTCGCAGCAAAATCCTCGCTTTAAATGATACGCGGAAGTGAAAACCATAAGTCCGTTTTCCATGTAATAGTCCTCACCTTCTGCTGCCTTAACTTTATTGGCTTTAACTCTCACGGTTTTTAGAGTTTGAATTTTATGCCAGTGGTAACATTTATACCAAACGTGCTGTACCCATACACTTCTTCATAATCAGCATTCAGCAGATTTCGGCCTTCAGCAAATACAATCAAATTTCCAACACGATATTCACCGTAAACATCTAACAACGCATACGGTGTAAGGGTAGCCGCTTTGCTGGTAAATGTGTTTGAATCGTAATACAAGTCACCACGCTCACCCAACACATTTACATTAACACTGGCGAAGAAACGTTTACTAACCTGATAGCGCATATTCATCCCAGCCGTATGGGTGGGGCGTCTGATTAAGTTATTATACGTTGTGTCATCACCCAAAGGATCCTTAGCAGTAACTTCTCCCGTAACCCATGCATAAAATAGTCGGGCTTTGATTTTAGAATTAAGTGCTAGCGAACCCTCTAACTCAATTCCGTGGTCGTTTTGTTTGTTGAGGTTAAAATTAGTAGGATATTGATAGACGATTACATCATTGATCTTTCTTTTGAATGCTACCGCGCGTAACTCAAACTTTTTACTTAATGAAATCCATTGTGCACCGCCTTCCAGACTTTCACTTCGTTCGGGTTTTAAATCGGGGTTGGCTCCATACTGTCCATAAAGTTGATAGAGAGAGGGTGCTTTGAAACCGGAAGAAAGATTGGCAAACAATTTCACCCTATTGTTAAACCGATATGACGGATTAAAACTATAGGTAGCGTTGTTGCCGAATTTAGTATGATGGTTGTAGCGACCACCTAGCTCAACAGAAAAATTACCCACATGCCCAAACAATGATACATACGGACTTGTGAGAATAATGGAGGGATCTTTTTCCGTAGAGGTTTCGTCCAGCATTTTTAAATCCTGACGCGCTACACCCGTTAGCATCTGAATTTTATCACTCCACACATAATTAAAAAAGATTTCTGTTTGATTAAACAAGCCAGTGTATTCACTCTTACCATAGGTGCCATCAAAAACACGATCTGTTTTATCGTATGAATACAAAAGGTTAACCGACCCTTTACTTATCGTATACTTAGCTTGCGCGCCCATGTTAAGCAGTTTTGCTTCATAGGTATTTAATAAATCGTCTGTAAAGGCGCCCCCATCATACTCACCATCAAATGTACTATAGCGTACGAACGGTTTTATGGAAAGCTTCTCGGAAGGACTGATTCCGAAATTTGCCTGAAATGCATTTTGCGAAGCTCCATCTTTGTCAAAATCACCCACACCGGTTTCTTTAGCTTCACTAAGGCCATCTGTGCTCATGCGTGAATAGCCAATATTATAGTCTATCTTCTTTGTGCTGCCATTTACAACTGCATTGCCCCTGAATGTATTATAACTTCCATATCCAAGCATGCCACCAGCTTGAAACGGTTTATCACCTCCTTGCTTGGTAATGATGTTGATAACACCTGCAACAGCATCGCTGCCATACAATGTTGATTGACTTCCCTTCAAAATCTCTATGCGTTCAATTTGATCCAAAGAAATCATTCGCAAATCATAGGCCCCTCCTGCTACACCCGATGGATCGTTAAGAGGAACTCCATCCAATAAAATCAATGTGTATTCATTCTTTGCGCCACGCAAGTACACCGACTTATCTTTACCCGAATTACTATTCGAACCATTCACTACCAATCCAACTTGTTCATTCAGTAGTTGAGCCAGATCCTTCCCTCCGTTTTGTTTGATCTGATCTTCATCAATGATGGTAAGCACTTTACCCGATTCACTCTGATTTTTAGGAAACTTTGTAGCCGTCACCACCACTTCGCGCAATTGACGCGAGGTAAGCGAATCTTGCTGCGCTGAAGATTGATTGGGCGCCAGCCACCCAAGGACAATTAAAATTATTGCCCAGACTTTTCTCTCTTTTTTCATTTTTGAAAAAATTTAAGGTTTTGAAAAAAGAGTAAAAGGCTGAAAATGAAACGATGATAATGCGGCAAAGAGAAAGTGTTGATCTCAGCACATTCATCAAATGAATCACAGTCGCTTTTTACCCGAAGCACTGAATTTTGCGTACCAAGGCAGGTCTCCTGGCTTTCCTGATTTTATTCTCCTTCTCATCAGCCAGTAGGCAGATAATGGATTATTGAATAAAATGTTTTCTGCTTTTTGCAGAATCAGGACTACAGTTGCGGGAACAGCCCCCGAATAAAACGGGATTCCCTTTTAACCCCGATACGAATCGGGGACCTTAATACCACTGCAAACATAATTAATTTATTAAACTTGCTTCATGAAATTTTATAACCACTCCTTCCATAGTTTACTTTCAGTTGCGCTATTGATTTTTGTTGCGTGCGAACCAAAAAAAACATCTACTAGTAATGAGGCTCAACCAGAATTAAAGTATGCGACCGGTTTTTCAGTTGTTAGGGAGGGTAGCATAAAACGTGTAACGGTTAACTTTCCTTATCCGGGTGCAACCGAAGGATACGAATACCTACTTGTGCCTGAAGGAGAACCAATACCTGAACACGATGACAAAACTCAGGTAATAAAAACACCACTTCAAACCATTGTTTGTACTTCTACTACTCACATTCCATTGCTCGACTATATCAATGAAACCAATGCCCTGATTGGGTTTCCAACCACGGATTATGTTAGTTCAGAATCTATGAGAAAACGAATTGACGCTGGCCAGGTAACTGATTTAGGCTTTGATAAAGGAATGAATCTTGAATTGTTGTTTTCATTGAAACCCGAATTGGTGATGAGCTACACCATGACGAGTGATTTAGGTCAATTAAAAAAGATTAAAGAGCTCGGCATTCCAGTGGTGATCAATGCCGAATATCTCGAACGGCATCCGTTAGGCCGTGCTGAATGGATTAAATTTATGGCCTTGTTCTTCAATAAAGAAAAGGAGGCCGATTCTGTTTTTAATGAAATTGAAAAAGAATATTTGGCTGTTCAAAATCTTGTAAACAAGGTTACCCAAAAACCTACCGTGCTCAGTGGCATTGTTTATGGTGACGCCTGGTTTATGCCAGCCGGAAAAAATTATGCAGCACATCTTTTGCAGGATGCAGGAACAAGTTACTTATGGAAAGACACTAACTCAAACGGATTTTTGGAGTTGAGTTTTGAATCTGTGTTTGAAAAAGCAAAAGAAGCTGATCTGTGGATTGGAGTAGGTTCCTTCAACTCGTTAAGCGAAATTGAAGCGACTGAATCTCGCTACACAATGTTCAAACCTTTCCGCGATAAACAAGTGTACACCTACAATGCAAGAAAGGGTGCTAAAGGAGGAAGTGAATTTTTAGAATTGGGATACCTGAGACCGGATTTGATCCTGAAAGATCTGGTCAAGATTGCTCATCCTGATTTGCTGCCTGATCATACGTTGTTTTTTCATAAGCGATTGGAATAACCTTAGTTGTAGGCCTTCTCAAAAGTTCAATAATATAGGAATGTCATTCCGGCCCTGAGCCGGAATCCCATCATGCACGCACATTACGGGATCGCGGCTCAAAGGCCGCGATGACAAATTGGCTTTTTGGTCAGACTCAACTGAACTCTAGAGCGCTTTTCTCAAATACACATTTCCGTATTTCGATTCGAAGCTATAGCGCGGGCCAGAACCCGGCTTAGCGGATACCTGCGTATGAAAATCTTTAAAGTCAGAACCGGAAAATTTTAATTCCAGGTTTGTATAAATCTGTCCAAAACTGGTTTCAGCAATCAACTCACCGGTAGTTTTTTCTTGTACGGAAACATCCACCCCACCATACGTTGCTTCAACCGTTAAGGGTCCTAAAAAATTCTTTACTTCGGCAATTCCATATACACATTCAAGATTTGTCTCCACATTCCTGGGCACTTTCACTTCCAGCACAATGTCCATATCCACACCCCAGGATTTTACATTGAAGTCATGACCGGTTTCGTCACAATACTTTTTATAGTCAGCTTTTGATTTGAAGGTTAGCTTTTCTCCACCCCGGGTAACCGTGATGCGTTGTGGCAGGTCTTTCAAATTCCTGATTCTATTTTCGATGTAAATCAAATTCCCCGATGTGGATTGTAACAATTCAAATGCATCATCGCTCTCGCCACCGTTGATACTTACGGTTCCGGTAATTGAAATCTCGTTTTTATCCCAGGTACTGATTCGCACTAACTCAGGAAAATCGAAACGAAGAGAAATCTTTTGCCCGGCAGATACAGGGTATACCTTATTTACCGGAGTCTGGGCTGCCAGCACTCCGGTAAGTAATGTCATTAATAAACATGCAACGGCTCTCATTTCTTTCTCAGGTAAATCTTGCTGTAATCCGAACGGAAGTCAACATTGATTCCACCGCCATTGATTTTGCCATACACCCGATCGCTGTAGCGTACAAAGTCACCTTGTTTTTCAATGTCAATTTTAAATTCAGGAGCCACCAGTATCTCGCCATACGATGTACTCATTTTGATATTCGCTTTGATAGCCACTGGCATTGCCACATCAACATACCCGTATACAGACACAATCGAAATCGGGCCTTTCACATTGGCACCAAGACTTGCCTCCACATGGCCATACACAGTTTTTACCGTTAATGGACCCGTTACATTCTCCATTTCAATGCTATTGTAGTTAGCCGAAACTTCAATCTCATTCTCCAGATTTTTGAATATAGCCGTGCCACCATACTGCGACTCATGAGAAAAAGATATAATGACTCCCTTAGGTACCAAAATCTTTACATCGGGCGCATTCATCTTCTTCAACTGACTTACCTGAACAACATCGCCCTTTTCAGTCACATTGATTCCCAGGCCTGTATTGTCTTCCAGCCCCAGGCTATTGATGGCTCTTAATCCTTCGGCTCGTTCGTCTTTGCCGCTCTTGTGATCACGAGAAGAAAAAATAATTTCGTTGCCACTGTGGCCTTCCACCGTTACCCGGCCTATGTTTAACTCCAGCCGGCCGGTACTTTTTGCAACTTTAAACTCCTGTGCAAACGTGGCACTTACTGCCAGCCAGCCTATTACTGCTATCACTATTTTTTTCATTTTTCTAAAATTTAATTCGTTTCAGTTTACTACTATCTATCTCCCATTCATAAAATCAATCTCTCTGCAGTGAGATTGTCTTTTATGAAAGTTTTAATATTCCTTTGTGTGCTTCATCTTTTACCGCCTTCATGGTAGAGGCATCTTTCGTTATTTTCTCCAATTGGTTCAGCACGCCCTTCTCTTTCATCTTTACCAGGAGTTGAATGAGCGCAATCTGAACCACCGGGTCTTTTTGCGTTGTGAGCGACTTAATAAGCGATTGGCGCACAACTTCTTCATTGCTGAATTTTCCCAGGGCTTCGAGAGCCGCTAAGCGTACGTTACTATTTGTATCTTCATTTAAGGTCTTTACTAAAACCTGCACAATCTGATCATCGGCTGTTTCCAATTCATAGGCTACCGAAACCCCTACCATGCGCTGGCTGGCCGACTGCTGATTATCTAGCATGGCGAGCATCAACTGTCTGTTTTCTTCAACTTGTTGTTTCAACTCTACCAACTCGCGTTCGCGCTCCTGATTTTTATTGATCTCATATCCAATAACCAGACCAGCCATTACCAACAGAAAGCCTGCCGCCACACGATACACTATTGGCGAGAAGAAAACTGTTTTGGTTGTTTTCTTTTGTACTGCAATCTCTTGCTGGAGCGCCTTATCAAATTCCATTTTTAGTTGACTGGAGGGCTCAAGGACAGAAACCTTATCCATAGCCAGCATCACTTCCCGCAGTTGTTCAAACAACTTATTCGCTTCAGCATCTTGAGAGAGTTCCTGCTCCAGTTTTGTGCGTTCTTCTGCGCTTCCTTTGCCATCCAGGTAATCGATAATTCTGCTTTCCCACATTTCCATATCCATAGCTTACAATTTTTCGAGTTCAAAATAATTTTCCCGCAATTGCCCAATGGCGCGATGTACTTTCACCTTTACATTGGCTACCGTCATATTTAGAAACCCAGCCACCTCTTCATATTTAAGATGCTGAAATCGGGTGAGCACCAATAACTCACGGTAGTCATCTGGCAATTGAGCCAATGCGCGGATCAGTCTTTTTTCATTCTCTTCCTGCTCCAGTGCTTCCATCAGATCGGGCAAATGATCGTCCAATTTTTCAACCTCCATTTTCACTGGTATGCGTTGTTTCTGCTGTTGGTAATAATCCGAAAATGCATTACGGGCCATTTGGTAGATCCACGACTGGAATTTCATTTCGGGCTTGTAGGTGTGTCGATATTTGAGCATACGCAGAAAAACATTTTGCGTCAGGTCCTCTGCTGCTTCTCGTTCACCTGTCATCCGGGCCAGAAAATTGAAAATCCGTTTATGGTACCGGTCAAAAAGTATGGAAGCCTGCTGCAGGTTGCCGTTTTTCACAGCTTCCATGATATGTTCATCACTCATCAGGTCAATACTTTTTGTCAGTTTTCGGATTAGTTACAGCACAAGCGCTGAAAGGTTACAAAGGAAAGTTAAGAAAGTAGCAACTATTTCAGAATTTGACATTGTACTTTACTTTTGTAGTAGAATCGGGATGTAGCACAGCCCGGTAGTGCGCTACGTTCGGGACGTAGAGGTCGCTGGTTCGAATCCAGTCATCCCGACTTGACAGGACAAATTGGATTTTTTTCCGTTTGTCCTGTTTTTATTTACTCCTAACTCGCTGTTCATCATGTAAATAAAACGTACTGCCTCATTGATGCGAGTGGTTCGAAGTACAAATCCGTCAAAAGTCAATTTCTCGGGATACATCGAACCAATCACCTCGCGCTTCTTTTCAATGTCTCCGCCTTCGTAGATGTAGTCTAGCCTTAACAGATTATCCAATCCACGATTTAATAACTGGTCAATGCTGACTTGACCATCATCGCACGAGCTGAGTTTAACCTCCAGCTTTTCGAGCTTACTGGAATACTCCGATTTCATCTCCCTGAAATCTTCAGGGTCGAGTTGCTTTGATGAAAGCAAATCCCTAATGTAGGACAACTTTTCTTCAAAGGCTTTGATTTGCGCCAGCACTTGTTTCCTATCATTCTGTAAATGATTTGTCTGGTCATTCCATGCTTCAGCCAAAGTTATCTTGTAGATTTCTGCCATGTCAGGTCGAGGAATATATTTCTTTAGTTCATGCTCAAAGAGATTATTCACATAATCGGCTTTAAATCTACAGGTGCAACCATCAAAGCAATGATAATATGAATAGTATTTGTAGCGTCCCTTTGATGCACTCCCTGTCAATAGTTTACCGCAGTGTGGGCAAATGAGAAAGCCACGTAACGGCATATTAGCATTTGAAGCAACCTTTAGGCGATACTGTCCTCTCTTTCTACCATCCAAAACGTCTTGCACTTGATAATACAACGCCTCGGTAATAATGGGCTCGTGCTGCCCTTTTACAAACCGACTCTCTTCGTCTTTGTATTTAGGGATAAATATTTTCCCACAGTAAACAGGATTCCTTATCACAAACCAGAACAGGCTTTTAGTCCCCTTAAATCCTTTCTCTTTTGCAATCTTATAAACCTGCTCTGTGTTGTAGATGCATTCTGCTATTTTTTCAAACGACCATCGAATAACATCCGCTTCAGGGTATTTGGGGGCAATAAGCTTTCTGCCACCTTCATCAGTTTTATTGATGTAACCAACAGGAGCCAATCCCATATATCGCCCTTCTTTTCTTGCTCTTCTCATACCATGAATGACGTTCAAAGCGCGTCTGTCATTTTCGACTTCAGGTGCCGCTAAGTAAAAAGCCAGCATCATCTTATTTTCTGGAATAGAAAGATCAAGTGGTTGTTCGATGGCTTGGGGTTCAACTCCGAGCTTTCTTAGGATATTAATCATTTGGTAGGCATCCCCCGCGTTTCGACTGAACCTATCCCATTTAAGGAAGAGCACCAAATCGGTTTGGCTTTTATGCTTTCGTATATCGTGAAGATATTTCTGCCATTCAGGACGGTTAAATGTCTTCGCAGAATGGTCTTCAAAAATAACTTTCCGGATGTTGATCTTATTGATGTCGCAATACCTGCGAAGCAGTTCTTCCTGGCTGCGCTGCGAATAACCCTTATCTGCTTGCTCGTCCGTACTTACCCTGATGTATAAGTCTGCTGTTTTCATACAAAGAGATTTAGATTACCAAATTCTGACTATCCTATTTTTTGTTTCCCCGTTTTAAGTATTGGCTCACAACAATGTTGGCCATCTTTCGGAGAAATTCGAGAATTGAAGCAGCTTCTTTCACGCTCACATCCACGCCCTTTGCTTTGAGCATTTCAACTACTCTCTCCGGCTTCAGCTTCTCCATCTGGTACCTCATTAAATTCTCTGTGTTCGATTGAATACACAGCAAACGGTACCATCTGTAACGCTAATATAAAAATTTATGTTTTGATAACCATGTATTTAGCAAAACTTTTAATAATTTAGTCTGATAATTTCATTAACTGATCACAGCAAGATGTCAGATGAAATACTCTAAGCTGATTTGATTCGCAAAACACTGAATTGAACAAATATGACTCGTACCTATAAGGTTACATACAAGACCTATTTTAATGAACGTCTCAAAAAGGTTTCTTTTCACGGTGAAATCACCCATCCACTTTATGTTCAAGTGACATTCGACCGCAAAACTATATTCTTCAAGAGCTACTATTTCGAATTGTTTTCAAAACCCAAGTACTTGCTGCTTGCTGCAGGTAAGAAAAAAAGTCCTGGTGTTGAGGACATAATTGCGATGGAGAATGAATTGATTGATTTTGTAATAGATAGAACCATCGATGAGTATTCCTTAGACCGATTCAGGAAATCGTATTTGTACTATTGCCGTGATCTTTGCGATGTAACAGAGGATGGATTCCGCGACTACCTCTTGACATTCTTTAACGACAAAGGGCTGCCGAGACTCGGTGATGCAATCATGGAGGGAAGCCGGGAAAGGATACCATTTGAGGTTGTTCAAGATTTAAGGCTCGCATTGAAGCCGGATCTTTACAGTGAGCTAATCGAAAATTCATTTCATTACGCGCCTCCGTATCTCCCGCTGTACGGTTTTATGATCCAGCAAAAACGATGGCCGATGATTTGTCTCTCCGCAATGGAGTGGTCAGACTCAAAAACAAGGATGGCCTTTAAGAAATACATAGAGGAGAAATACGCTGACCAGAATACAAATTCTTTAATCGGCCAAATAGACACGTGGTTAAAGGCTTCTAAAATTTGATCCGGCAACTGGTAAGACAGACTTTTCCAAGATAGACATTCAATCCCCTTCATTTTTTATTGCAAAGTTCGGCCTTGTTCCGGAACCCCGCCAAGAGAGTTCGGCATAAACGGGCACCTGCCTACGGCCTGCCTTCCCATTTATTCCGCTTCCTCTTGGCTTCTTCATTGGTCCTCCCGCAATAGCCGTTCCGGAAAAGTCCGGTTTGGTTGAGCACAAAAATGATGTTCAATTAAAACAAATACAGCTATGTTAGACTACATCTATCTCTCGCAAACAACTCCCTGTGACGAAGCTTGCGCACAGGTTGGAACGGACGACTATATGCACAACGCTCGCATTGAAGTTCGCGTGTACATTGATCAATTGAAACGTGCATTTGGAAATAACCCGGAAGGATCATTTTTCAAAATAGTTCGTTGTCCGCATGACTTCGGTACATACCTCGATATCCGGTTTTATTATGACGATGAGGATCAACTCCATGTAAAGTATATGATGGAGATTGAATCTGGTTGCCACGAATGGGACGATCATTCTAAAATAGAATTAGTTGCGCGAAACTATACCGTCAAGAGTATTGATGAAGAGATTGATTTCTGCTGCTAATGCAAGCGAAGGGGGCTGGCCCCCTTTTTATTCAGGTATGGAGGGCAAAAAAAGTTTCATTTTTAACGTGGCAACCCCTAAATTAAGGGAGGCTGTTTAGATAATTTTAATAGCACTATCTTTTTTACTGGATTAACGAGGTGGTCAAGTACCAACGGTTGCTCTGTGGTTACTGCTATTGGCCAAAAATCATCTATGAGAAATCATTTGCACAATGCCTGATCATGTTAATAATCATGAGATTCGAAAATTACTGCTTTCATATCCCAAGAGAGCCGTTAGGATTTTGTGCGATCAATATTACAACAGCCTTGTCCGAATTGCATTTAATCTAACCCATGATAAGGAGGCATCGAAAGATATTGTGCAGGAGACTTTCGCTTATGTCTGGCAAAATGCCAAAGAACTGGGCAACTATCATGACCGATCCATTCAGCATTATCTGGTAAGAATTGTGAGAAACAAATCCATAACCTATTACAATGAAAATGTACATCTCAGTAAAAAGAAAATAAGATTTATAAACGGCCATACATATGACCTAGCGCAAGACTCCATAGAATCAAAGATCATCCAGATTGAGGTGACCCAGGAAATCCTCGGCATAATAGCACGATTCCCCAAGAGAGAGCGCGAATGCTTGATGATGAAAATTGAAGACGAACTGGACAATGACGAAATCTCCGTCCGACTGGGTGTGGGTGTAAAGGCAGTAGAAAGGAGCCTGACGAGCGCTAAAAAACGCCTCCGCAGGCGCTTACAGGCTAAACCTTGAAAATATTTCAACCTGAACATAGGAAATTGGGTTCTATCTCTGAGTATAATATAGAAAGCCACCATTATGGACAGAGTATCGCTTATTTACAAAGTCTTGTCTGGGGAAGCCAGCCTGGACGAAAAACAAGAATTGGATGAATGGATCACTAAAAGCGAAGCCAACCAGGAAGAGTTCGAGGATATCAAATTACTCTGGGAAAATTCGCCTTTACCCTCCGATACTGAGCAAGATGAAACTGGTTTTGAGAAAATCCGGCAACGAATTCAACAGCGATCCCGAAGGAAAAAGCAAATTCGCTCTATCCTTTACGCTTGCATCGTTGTCACTCTTGCGGTAATTCTCTTTCTGCTGTTCAGGCAAACGTGGTTTAGAAATCCGGATGGAATTCAATTTAATGATACCGGAATGAACGAAGTAATTAAGATGCTTGAGAATGAATATCAAATTCAGATCGAGGTGAATAACCCGCAGTTATTAAAATGTCATTTTACTGCGACACTTTATAAAATTAAGGACAAACAAGCAGCATTACAATCAATCGAACACTCACTGGATGTCGCGTTTATCTCCCAAAGCAAACGCAAATACAGCTTAGTTGGAAACGGGTGCTCAAGTTTATGAAGGACTAGATTAACGCAAAGGATATTAAGTATCGATATGATTGAAAATACCGGCTCATCTAACCGGTCTTACAGGCCATGCACCCAAGTGTCAGATATGAATTGCAGGAGTTGGAAAAACTCATTTCATCTGGAGATCAAACAATCCTTGATGAAAAGCAACATTCTGCCCTAAAAGAAACAGTTGGAAGCGAGATAGAAAGAATAAAGCAAACATTCGTGCACGAGGTGTTCAGCTTCGAAGATGAACGTCATCTGGAGCGCTACATCCAATACCACCAACAAGCGCTGATCAGGTTAATGGATAAAGCTGCATTGTTCATCCACACCGAAAGTCCAGCAGATCAGAAACGTAAAAAATTCTATGAAGTGTTCTATGCAGGATTCGAAGGGCTCCTCGTGTTCATTGAGCGGCACTTTGCGAAATATTTTGATCAAGATGCCAAGGCACCTGAGGGTTACATCGATATGGCCCGAAAGGATGCAAGAGCCAATATCAGAAAGATTCAAAAAGCGTTTAGTGCAAAGCAAACAGACCAACGCTTGATTGACCTCTTGCTGCACATCCTTAAAAAAGTGGTGGACAGCAAATTGGATCAGGGAATTACATATCGGAAAGTAATGTACGCAAAGGAAGTGCAAAAAGAATTATTCCGGTTAATTGAAAGAGAAAGTGATGTGCAGGATTGGGACGATGAACTTCGCCAAATTATGTACTACCTGAATTACAACTCGGTGAAGGTGCTCACGTATCACGCTCACTACATTTCCTCTCTTCTCGATCGATCGGAAACACGGGCTGAAAAGATCGAGACGTTGTCTTTTGTTCTAAAGAAGATCAATCAGTCGCAAGTGAAACCGGGAATACGGTATAACCAAAATGGCAGTCCCCTGAAGGATCAACTGAACATTTATATTGCAGAAGAAATTGACTACCAGGAAAGACTGCAGCAACTGAGCAATAGGTCATCTGACAGATCGCCAGACTCGTTCCTGCCAGGTTTCAAACTCAAGTTTGAAGCCTCTGTTTCGCAACTGGCTTACCTGCTCAGGATTTTCATGGAAACAAAATTTATCATCAACAACAATTTAAGCCAGGTGCTTCACTTTCTTGTGAAATACGTAATAACAAAACGTTCCGAAACCATCTCTTATGGAAGCTTTAGATCAAAATTTTACAGCGTTGAAGCCGGTACAAAAGAATCAGTTAGAAGCATGCTGGTTTCCATGATCCAATATATTGATAGAGCTTAACATGTTTCTAAAGGATTGACTTTTTCCGCTCACGACTTTTGTACGAATTTATCCAGCGAACGTCCTTACGCCATTGCACAAAACACAAGGCATAATGCTCATCGATCCGGCTCGTCAGTGACTCAAGGATTTGCTTTGTTTCTTCGAACTGTTTCAGAAGGATTTTCAACTCCTCTGTTTTTTGCATATAAAAGAACTGGTTCACTTGCTGGTGAGTGACTAAATCATTTCGATCATTTAGATAGGTAACAAGTTGCTGCATCCGTTCGATTAGCTTAGGCAACTTTTCGTGATCTATCATGTTAGTAAAAAGGCGTTTGATGTAACCAAACGAAAACAAACAGGAACCGGACTATTTCCTTAACCTAAACGTATGAAGAAATTTCTATCGGATGCCTCCGAAGTATCCGGCCCTGATGTTTGCTATGGGTTATAACAATTACAAAGTGACGGTGGCGCGGTCAATACATAGCCCGCATTTTAAATTTCTTTAAAAAATTCAGAAATACTTAACCACAAAAAAGTTGATGAGTAGTATTGAACCAGATTACAAAAAAGTTAGCTGAACAACTTCTCAAGAATTCTTGCCTGGACAAATGGAAGATTCTCTTCGTAGAAAGTAGCCGCCCGGATATTGGTGAGTTTGCCCTCGTCATCAGGAATTTCAATAAAAAATTCGTCCCGCACCACCCACTTTACCCGAATGTAGAAGTTGCTCCAATTAGAAATGACCTCATGAGAAAGCCCCTCATCGATTAATGATTGTATGAAGCTTTTTTCAACAACGCCCACGCCCTTAACCCGAATGGTTCGTGAGCCGGGTTGGTTTGCCTTCAGATACAGTATATCACCAACTTTAAGTAATGAAACCGCTTCATATAAATCTTTAGCGCTTGCATCGTTCCAGCCAATGATAAATCTTCCTTCTTCAAAAAAACTTTCCTTCATCTCATCGCCACTCCAATTGGATCCTGCTCCATAGATTGCCATAGGTCGTTCATAGTTAATGCCCTGCCGTTAGACCAAAATATTCTCCACCCTTTCAATATGCTTATACAATAACGATGACGGGGTCCTATTGCTACCCTGAAAGACTTCCGGACATCCAAAGACGATGAAATTCTCTTTCGCCCGCGATACGGCAACATTAAGCATGTTTACACCCTTGTCAAAGAAATAACCTCCACCTACGTTATTCTTCCCATAGACAGACGAAAATAAAATTTCAATTCTTGCTGCATCGGCCAGGGTATTCCGCCAATATTTAATAAAATTATTTGCTGACATGTACAGTCGGTAAAAAGTAACGCGGGCGTTATCCGCTAATTAATTAGTTCAATTCACTTTTTCCTCCTGTTGTAGGGAGATTGGTTTGTTGGCTTCAGTGAGACACTGTTATTACTTGCGAACAGTCTTACGGAATTTTCAGTCCTCCCTAACTTATGAGCGATAAGCCCGGTTGGGGTATTTCCTTTTACCAGTTGATTGAACTGCTTTTTATCTGCCGATGTCCATTCCTTTCCGTGATTCTTTGGAGTCTTAGCCATATGGGATGTGTTTTTACTTGGAATTCTAATATAGGAAAAATGTTCTGTGATGCGTTCATTTTTCCGGAGCCGATTCCAAAGAAGTAATAACTACTTATGGATTGGCAAAATACCAGACCACAAACAACAAGAGGCCAGCAATGAAAAGTAAAAAACTTACGAGTTTAAGAATTCTTTCACCCAGGGGGGTGAGTACTGAACTTGAATATGTCCGGAATGTTTCAATGCCGCTTTGATTTCTGCGGTAGAATTTCCGCCTGCCTACAAAGATGTATATCGCGATAGACAAGAACAGGCAGACGATAGCGAGTATAATTATCGTATTCATATCTTGAATTTAAATTTTTCCGTTGAACATCGGGACTAATAAAATCCGTTATGGCGTCCCTAATTCATTTAATACCGTTTTTCGCTGCCCTTTCCATGAAAAGGCTTAACGAAACGGAAGGCCACTTGGCAATTTAACTATATTTCATATCTGTATAAAGACCTGAAAAGTCCCTAACTGGATATAAAATATTATACATTTTTGTTATATTTGGTATCCACTTAGAGACCTATAGAGTCCCTATTAAGATATGAAATATACCAACCCGGCAAATATTCAAACGAAAACGCTGCTTACCCAGGGGTCGGTACTCCTGCGGCATTTTAATGATACTGGCCGGCCGGCATTTACCCTTCAGGAAGCTGCCGAAGTGCTTAAAAACTCCACCAGAGAGGCAACCAAAAAGCTGCTTAGCGGCATGGTTAAACGCGGGCTCTTGCTAAGACTCAAAGAAGGAGTCTATTGGATTATTCCGTATGATCAAGACCCCACTACCTATTTTCCGAACACGCACCTGGTAGTGAAATATCTTACCGGGAATGTCGGGTATTATGTCGGCTATTATAGTGCGCTGGAACTTCACAGCCTTATCACGCAACCTTCGTTCAGGGAACAGGTTGTGGTGAACAGGCAGGTCAAGCCGTCATCCGTAAAAATAAAAGGACACAAGTTTCAGTTCATATACCATAACCGTAACCATTACTTCGGAGCAGCCGAGTTGTGGGTTGATAGCTTCAACAAGGCCAGTTGTTCTGATCTTGAAAAAACCTTCATCGATTGCCTTTATAAACCCGACTATGCAGGTGGTATTAGCGAGATAGCCAAGGCACTCCATAAGTCACGGGAAAAAATTGATTACCATAAGCTGCTGAATTATTGCGAACGATTTAAAGCTCAGTCGGTAATCAAACGGCTCGGATTCCTGCTGGAGTTACTTAAAATTAACAATCCTATATCAGATAAACTCCATGCTATGATAACCCCCACTTACATTTTGCTGGAACCTTCATACGAGAAAAAAGGAAAGATGAACGGCACCTGGTACGTGCGGCAAAACATGGAACTTTCTGATATTCTATCACCTATTTTTAGTTGAGATGATAACACCCAAGGAACTGAGCGCGGCCGCGGCCAAATATAAACTGAAGGATACCCAGGTGGAAAAGGATTATGTTCTTTCCTGGATTCTATATGGCATCTCAAAGAATGAATTACTTTTTAAGAGCCTTGTGTTTAAGGGCGGCACCGTATTAAAGAAAATTTACTTTGAAGACTACCGGTTTTCGGAAGACCTTGACTTCACCCTTATCGATGAAAAAATTACCAATGAAGAATTGCTAAAGGAATTCGAAAAGATATATGCTTTTGTAAAACAGGAAGCCAATATTTCGCTGAAATTCAAAGAACATGATGAGCATGAAAGCGGTAGTCTTGTATTTTACGCAAATTATGTTGGGCCGCTTCAGGCAAATATTGACAGCCGCGATATCAAGATCGATATCACACGCGGAGAAATACTGGAATTTGACATTGACACAAAGCCATTGATTATCACTTACTCCGACTTACCTCCAGACTCTTTTTTGTTACAGTGCTATTCGCTCTCGGAAGTGCTGGTAGAAAAAATGGCTGCCTTGATGGGGCGTACCGAACCAAGAGATCTTTACGATTTCTGGTACCTGACCGAGCACGATGGACTTAAACCAAAAGACTGTCGTGGCGAGTTTGAACGAAAGGCCACGAACAAAAAGCATGATCCCACGAAGTTGGAAGAAAAAGTATTGGCCAAGGAAAAGAACTTTAAAAAAGACTGGGAAAGAAAGTTGGAAAACCAAATGGACGAACTGCCGAAATTTGATGATGTATTCAGAGAATCAAAAAGAAATTTTAAGTTTTAGTGTATGAAAACCTCCCTGTCACATCTTTCCGAAAACAAGCAATACGAGATCAGGCGTATTGTGGACATTATCCAGGAGGTCGTGAACCCTGAGAAAATCATTTTGTTCGGCAGCCACGCAAAAGGCACGCAGGTGGAGCACCGTTACCAAACCAAAGACGGTATCATCCACGAGTACATCAGCGACTATGATTTTTTGGTAGTGACTAAGGACAACCCGGAAAAGACTTACGTACAGGAAAGCAAGATCATGGACAGGGTGGATCATTTCAACCCACCGGTAAACCTGGAGATACACGAGATTGACTACATCAACGAGGGGCTTAGCTGGGGGCAATACTTTTTTGCCGATATAGCAAAGGAAGGAGTATTGTTGTACGACAAAGGCACCGTTCAATTTGTAGAGCCTCGTGTCCTCACTCCCAATGAAGCCAAAGAGATTTCGCAACGATATTTTGAAAAATGGTTCAAACGAGCAAATGGCTTCATCAGTGGAATTGATGGTTATATTTCGAAAGGAGAATATAATGTCAGTGCGTTCATACTTCATCAGGCTGCAGAATCATTTTACTATACAACCCTTCTGGTTTTTACGGGCTATAAACCAAAAACTCATAATCTCGGAAAACTAAAAAAGCAAATAAAAAATATTTCGGAGGAAGTATTCCTGCTGTTTCCTGAAAACAACAAGTTTGAAAAGCATCTGTTTGATTTATTGAAAAGAGGATACGTTGATGCTCGTTACAAAGACGACTATGTAATAACAAAAAGCGAAGTGCTCGCCTTAGTTGAAAGGATTGAAAAAATGCGGACTCTTGTTGATACTGTATGTTATCAAAAAATCAACGCAACAAACTAAGTTATTTTTTTAGGTAAAGAAACCTTCCTTTGATTTTTGCGGGCATCCTTTTCAATACCTTATCTTCTACTAATTTTTTCAAAACGGCAGAAGTCGCTGAACTTGGGATGGTAACATTGAAACGCTCTTTACAATACTTCACAATGTCAACGACTGACCTTGGCAAATTCAGGAAGGATGATTTCACAGCTTCGTTGATATGCTTTGTTGTTTCGGGAGATTTCTTCCGAGCCGGTGCTTCAAAATTTGTATTTACTCTTACCTGATGCTCAGTCCGTAGTAATTCGAATGGCTGTCTCCCGAGGGCTTTTGCGATTGCAGTAATGATGGCAAGCGTTGTAGTGTTCTTGGCATTTTCAACTCTTTGTACTTGGTTTTGTTCGATGTTTGCAATATCAGCAAGATGCTTTTGAGACCATCCGAGTCTTTCCCGGAATACTCGAACTTTTATGCCTACAGCCTTTTCAAATTCAATGTCGCGTTTTTTCACGAAGTGAATCTGCGACTCATAGTTGATGAGATTTACGTCAAAAACGTTGCTAAAATTATTTTATACCTTATCTTTGTATTAGCCTCATGTCTGTCCAATCTCATTTACTGATGCCTGAGAAACAGAAGAAAATGAGATCATGGGACAACCCTTCAAGATATTCACCGCATTAAGTGCGGGTGCTCCCTGCTTATTGGCGTACCCGGGCATTTTCTCAGGCCTCAGTAATGACGGTAAGCAAAGCCCCGCACTTATTTCTGTGCCTTCCGGCACCACACTCACCTACCTGTGTGGGTGTTTTCCTATATTTGTTGCGTACCTCCTGGTAAAAAATATTTATAAGGAGCCCACATCGTCCATGCCTGGTTTCGCCTTCCAGCGCATGGACTTTTGTTTTCACCCAGCTTTTATTAAGTCTTGAACCCGTATCACAACCATATGGATACGGAACTGGTGGATCTGTTCAAACAGGGCGATCAACTGGCGTTTGAGATAATCTATCACCGGTATGCCAAAGACCTGTACCGCTATGCACGGAAAACCATACAAGCAAAGGAAGACTGCGAAGAAATGGTGCACGATGTTTTTGAGTCGCTCCTGGCAAGAAGAGAATCGCTAAACATCACCTCACTCAGGCACTATCTGTTTACTTCCATCCGGTACATGATTATCCGCTCTTTCAGCCACCGCGATGTGAAGCGGAAATTTGTTGAACACTACACGGCATTTGAAACAGAGTACGACATGCTGGAGGCCGAACAGAGCCATGACCCGGAAGCGGTGCATGCAAGACTTCTTCAAAATCTCGATGGCCTTCCGGAGCGGTGCCAGGAAGCCATCCGGTTGCGCATCACAGAAAACTTATCAAACGGGGAGATTGCCAGCCGCATGAACATCAATAAACGCACTGCCGAACTGTATATATTCAGGGCCTTCAGCCACCTGCGTGCCTCCTACGATAAGATTTACAAACCAGCAGAATAAATCGATTCTTCCTCCAATTAGCTTTTATAATGGGTATTTTTTACCCTAGCCAGAATACGTAAAGGCTCAGATACCGTCACTTTTTAATGTAAAGAGGCAAACCCTTTGCTTAAATTAGTAGATACGTTATAAAACCACGGTTGCCCATGCAAAAATCAGATTTTGACCAATTAATGGAGCGTTATGTTACGGGGAAAGTCTCCGAACAGGAACGAAAAAAAATAGAAGCCTGGCTCGATGTGATGAAGACCGAGGACAACACCGATCTGGAATTGAGTGACGAGGATGAAGCCCGGATATTCCAGAAACTCACCAGCAGCCAGACCACGGTTGATGATGTGGTGGCCCTGCGCCCCAAGAGAAAAGCGCGCCTTGACCGCTGGATGTTGCGAATAGCGGCATCGTTGGTGATCGTTTCAGTCGTTTCATACACCGTGTGGTACTTCACGGCATCAACTGAAAACCAACTTGAAGTAGTATCTAAAAATGGTGTTGAAAAAATCATTCTTAATGACGGATCGTTGGTGTGGATGCATGGTGAAAGCAAAGTGATGTACTACGAGAAGCAAAGTGATGGCGCGCGTTATGCCACGTTTGAAGGCGAGGCGCTATTTGAAGTGGTGAAAGATGAAAAACATCCGTTTATTGTTCAGTGTGGTGATGTAAAAGTAAAAGTGCTGGGCACAAGTTTTAGCATCAAAACAAACCCGGAGCATGTGGAGTTAACTGTACTCACCGGAAAAGTGAACCTCTCCTCCTCGGCCAACACAGAAGGGATTGACGTCTTGCCACAAGAAAAAGTGATTTACAAAAGCAATGGAGAGTTTGAGAAGCTTTCAACAAACCAGCAGGAGATTGCTTCCATCACCAAGAACACAGACTACAACATGCAATTCACAAACAACAGAATGAGTGATGTGATCGAGCGGATTGAAAGCAAGTTCAACGTATCCGTAAAACTATCTGACAAGAACATACGCGACTGCCAGATTACTGCGGACTTCACCGATCAATCGCTGGAAAAATCATTGCAGTTGATTACCGAGGTGTTGGATGTAACCTACTCCATCAACGATAATACCGTAACGATTACCGGTACGGGATGTAAGTAAGAAACCTAAACCTGATTAACTATGAAACTCAGTCTCCCCCCACTTTTCGATTCCACGTAAAAATAAAACAGGAGTGATTCGACCACTCCTGCTTATTGCCCTCTGCTGTGACACAACCCTTTGCCGGGGTTGATGCGAGGTTGCTTTGTCTTATTTCAGTTAACGAAACCAGAACAAAACAATGAAAGTTATGAAAAAAAGTTTTACCGCAAAACTTTGGAAGGTTATGAAAATATGCGCGGTACAGGGAATAATAGCCATCACCCTATGCGGAGTTACAATAGCCCACACTAACTACGCGCAACTGTTGGACACGGAAGTATCCATCAGCATTACCGATTTGCCTTTTGAAAAAGCCCTGCACGAAATTGAAGCCATAGCGAAAGTGAAATTCGCATACAGCATCAACCAGTTGCAGGATGAACCGAACGTATCCCTCGTGATTGACAAGCGCACACTGCGCGAAGCGTTGGACGAGTTGCTGGCACCGCGCAAAATATCTTACAAGGTGCATGAGAAGGAGGCTGCCATTACCCTAAAAAAGGCTAACGGTGAAGGCAACAAAGAACGGTCCTCAGTTCATGAGGGTACTAATGGTAGTGCGCATCGTGCACTGATCCAGATAACGGGTACGGTAACCGAAGCATCAACCCAAACTCCGATGGCGGGTGTCAATGTGATCGTAAAAGGAACATTGAATGGAACGACAACAGACGCCACTGGAAAGTACAGCCTGAGTGCCGAGGATAACGACATACTTGTTTTTTCATCCATTGGCTATGCAGCAGTAGAAATTACTGTGAGTGGAAGATCGGTTATTGATGTGTCCATGACGGAGGATGTTCTGAGTTTAAGTGAAGTAGTAGTGAATGCTGGTTATTGGGAGGTGAAGGATCAAGAACGAACCGGAAACATCAGCCGGGTATCATCGGATGAAATCCAGAAGCAACCGATAAACAATCCGCTCCAGGCGCTGCAGGGACGTATGGCCGGTGTACAGGTAATCCAAAACACGGGTGTACCCGGAGGAGGATTCAAAATTCAGATTCGAGGTCAAAACAGTTTGCGCTCAGATGGCAATGATCCCCTGTATGTCATTGATGGAGTTCCCTTCACACCTGTTTCCCTGACATCCACCGCAATCAGTGGCACGATCATCAAAGAAGGTAATCCGCTGGCAGCTATCAATCCTGCCGATATTGAGAGCATTGAAATTCTGAAGGATGCCGATGCAACATCGATCTATGGTTCACGCGGTGCTAACGGGGTGGTGCTGATCACCACGAAACGCGGACAGGCAGGCAGAACGAGATTTCAGATGAATATTTCGCAGGGGATTGGCAGAGTTGGCAATCGCCTCGACTTGCTTAATACACAGCAACACGTGCGCATGCGCATTGAGGCACTCCAGAACGATGGCCTGTGGCCGTTGCCCGACTTCCTGCAATCCTACATGCCGGATGTTTTTCTTTGGGATACCACGCGGTATACGAACTGGCAAAAAGAGTTGGTTGGAGGAACTGCCAATACAACCAACGGCCAGCTTTCCGTTTCGGGTGGAAGTGAAAACACCCAGTTTTCTATTGGTGGGGGGTATTATCGTGAGACCACTGTATTTCCCGGAGACTTTAATTTTCAGCGCCTCTCTGGCAGCCTGAGCTTAAACCACACGTCTGATAACCGTAAGTTCAAGACTTCAATCGCGGTGAACTACTCCGGCAGCGTCAACAATTTACTCTCGCAAGACCTGACCAGCATAGCTGTTACTCTTCCGCCCAATGCCCCCGCTCTGTACGATGAAAACGGAAACATCAACTGGAATTGGCAGAACGACCTTATGCAAAATCCATTAAGTTATGTAAGAAAAAAATATGTTAACAATACCGACAACCTTATTACCAATGCCTCCTTCAGCTATGAAGTGATAACCGGCCTTCGCCTGAAGACCAATGTCGGATACACAAGCATGATCGTGAAGGAACTTTCCACGAATCCCCTAAGCGCCATTCCTCCACAATTCCTTGCGTCAGGACAAACAGGGTCCTCCAACTTTGGCGACAGCTACTACAAAACATGGATTATTGAACCGCAAGCCGACTATACCCGAACTATTGGGGACGGGACGCTGACGATTCTTGCAGGGGGAACGTTGCAAGAATCTATTCAGCAAGGAGAAACAATCTCAGCCCGCAGATATACTTCGGATGCACTATTGGAAAATATCCGATCGGCCACGAGCATTGACATCATCAACTCGGCCTATTCACAATACAAGTATGCTGCATTATTCGGTCGGGTAAATTATGTGTGGAAGGAGAAATACATCGCCAACCTGACAGGCAGGCGCGATGGTTCAAGTAGGTTTGGACCAGGCCAGCAATTTGGAAACTTCGGAGCTGCAGGCGTTGCGTGGATATTCTCTAACGAGAGTTTTGTCAAAAACAACGTTTCGTTCCTAAGTTTCGGCAAACTCCGGGCAAGCTATGGAACAACCGGAAGTGATGCGATTGGAAACTACCAGTACCTGAATACATTTTCCTCCACTACGTACCCATATAACGGTTCAAGTGGTTTGGTGCTGACACGTCTGGACAACCCTGACTATTCATGGGAAACGAATAAGAAACTGGAAGGCGGAATTGAACTTGGCTTTATTAAGGATCGCATTCTTTTTACGGCTAGCCGGTACTATAATGAATCTTCTAATCAGTTGGTAGGTTTGCCGTTGCCAGTAGTTACCGGACAGTCAAGCATTCAGTACAACCTGCCTGCAACGGTTGTCAACAAGGGTTGGGAGTTTCAACTCACTACAACAAACATAAAGAGAGATAATTTCAAATGGACAACAACCGTCAACATCACTCTGCCACGTAACGAGCTAACGGAATTTTCCAACCTAGAGGCATTTCCTGCATATCGCAATCGATACAAAGTCGGGGAATCAATATTTATCAAGAGAACGCTCAGGTCAATAGGTGTTGATCCAACGACAGGCTTGTATACTTTCGAGGACGTTGATGGTGATGGGAATATTTCGGTGGTTAACGATGGCCTTTTCTTAAGGGAAGTATCACAGCGATATTTTGGTGGCTTGGGCAACGGTATTTCGATTGGTGGCTTACGGGTGGATTTTCTGTTCCAATTCGTCAAGCAGACAGGTTACAATTATATCAATTCCTTCACGGTGCCGGGCGATTTTTCAAACCAACCTGCAGTTGTAGCTGCACGCTGGCAGAATTCCGGTGATCAAACAGGGATTCAACAATATACGTTGATCGGCCCGGGAACAGGAGCATTTATCAATCAGAAATTTTCGGATAAGGCGATATCGGATGCTTCATTTATCCGGCTTAAGAATGTATCCATATCATGGCAGTTTCCAGCTACCCTGTTGAAAAAAGTTAGGATGCAAAATGCAAGACTTTATTTGCAGGGTCAGAACCTTCTAACTATTACGAACTACCTGGGAATGGATCCTGAAAATCAGAATGTCTCCTTTCTTCCTCCGCTCAGAATGATCAGCATTGGTACACAGATTACATTTTAAAGATGAAGGTAATGAAAACACTTTACGTAAATCACATTTTCAACTTCGCAGGTAGAACATTGGTTCAAGCCTTGGTACTGTTCGCAGTAACATCCTGCGAAGAGTTTATCGAAATCGATGCCCCAAAAACGGAAATCACCAGCAACATTGTTTTTAACAACGATGCAGCAGCCACGTCCGCAATCAGGGGAATTTATAGCTTAATGACATCAAGCCAGAGTTTCACCAATGGCGAGATCGAACGATATACAGGGCTTTCTTCGGACGAACTAGTTAATCACTCCAGCCGGAATGAACAACAACAGTTCTACTTCCCTTCACTCACCAGCCTTAACGGTGTTGTGCATGGTGTCTTCTGGCGAGAGGCTTATAAGTATATCAACAATGCCAACGCGGTTATTGAAGGGCTGTCCAAATCAACATCGCTTAGCAACGGCACGAGAACTCAATTGGAGGGTGAGGCAAAGTTCATACGGGCATTCTGCCATTTCTACCTAGTGAACTTGTTTGGAGATGTGCCTTATGTTGCCACAACTGATTACCGTAAGAACTCAACAGAGGTTAGGTTGACCGTAACGGAGGTCTACACAAGAATAGTTGCTGACCTGATCGATGCGAAAAATCTTTTGGCAGCGGATTATTCATTTTCCAATAACGAGCGAAGTCAACCGAATCGGTATGCGGCAATGGCGCTGCTCGCAAGAGTTTATCTCTATTCCGGCAGGTGGGCCGAAGCTGACTCGGAAGCCAGCACCATCATTGATAATACCGTTGACTTTGGACTGGAAGAACTGGACAACGTTTTTTTGTCCAATAGCAAGGAAGCCATTTGGCAGTTGCAGCCAGTGGTACCGGAGAAAAGTACGGCACAAGCTCGCATATTCCTCCTGTTCAACAAACCGACAGAAGTTTCCCTTAATCCAGACTTCGTCACTTCATTCGAAACAGGTGATGAAAGAAGAAGCGCCTGGGTTGGAGAATTTTCAGATGCCACGGGAACCTACTACAATCCCTGGAAGTATAAAGTATACTCAGGCAATACGTTGACGGAGTACGCAATGGTGCTTCGATTGGCCGAGCAATACCTGATACGTGCCGAGGCCCGCTCGCAATTGATGAACCTGTCCGGTGCGGTAGAAGACATTGACATACTGAGGCAACGAGCCGGGCTTCCACTCATACAGGATACTGAACCAGGGATCAGCCAGGAAAATTTGTTGGCATCCATCGCGCATGAGAGAAAATTTGAACTCATGGCGGAATGGGGACATCGATGGTTAGACCTGAAACGTTCGGAAAGTACGGAGGCAACATTAGGTGCAATCAAATTGGATTGGCAGGAAACGGATGAGCTATACCCAATCCCACAGTCTGAAAGACTACTGAATCCTGCACTAACTCAGAATCCGGGGTACTAAAAAGTTAACCAGTAATTTCTTAAGCGCTCTTGAGCAGCCTCATTGCGAGGCTGCCTGGGACGCCTCATTTCAAAACATAAAAAAAACTGATCAAAATGAAAAAACTTTCATTAGCAATATTGGTCATCCTCATGGCGTGTTTGCATGCGAATTTGAGCGGTCAGCACGTTGCGACTACCTCCCCACTTTCAGCCGGGGATATGGCGCCACCATTCAAGGCATTCAAGTGGATTAAAGGAGAACCTGTAACAGAATTCAAAAAGGGGCATGTTTACATCGTTGAATTCGGAGCGACCTGGTGCGGTCCATGTGCCGCTGCCATCCCTGAACTATCAGCGGTGTCGAGAAAATTCCAGGGAAAGGCGACTGTTATTAGTGCCTTCGTTATGGAATACAATGATGACCCTTCAAACACTGCTAATCCCTCATATGTAAGCCGAGTAGAAAAATACGTAACGAAGCGAGGCGATCAAATGGACTACCGGATTGCTGTGGATGACCCCGCTAAAACGTTGGAAAACACATGGCTAAAAGCCGCAAACAAGGTCGGCATTCCGCACACATTCGTAATCGACAAAGAAGGCCGAATAGCCTGGATCGGCAGCAATCCAAAATTGCTGGACGGAGTAATCGATGCTGTTGTGAACGACAAGTATGCACTAGAAAAAAATACATCAAATGCACCCGGAACACAGTCATCATCAAATAATCCTTTCTCACCACTAAAAGAGTGGCTGAATGATGGTGGCGAAAGTATTCTTTTCTTTTCAATGTTGTCGAAGTATGAGAGCGGCCAAACGGGTGAACCATACTATCCTCATGTTGCCAATTTTCGCTGGACAGAACCCAATTCTGAATTGTATGAGCGAAGAGGGAAAGTACTTGCGTTAGGTCAGTCGCTCCGGGTGCTTTATGCCATGGCTTACAGTGACACGCTATGGAATTACCCGCTCAGTAGAACCCTGGGTCTGTGGACATTTCCTGACACGATCAAGTATCCACATCAACGGAGATCGTACGGAAAGTATTGGTATTGCCCGCTCCTTGAAATGAAAGACACTGCAAAATTTGAAGCTAAGTACCCCTTGCCGGAGAACCGTTACAACTATATGTTGAAAGTTCCTATTGAATTGGGCACTGCCAAGAAGATGCAGCAACTGATGCAGCAGGACCTGACAGCTTATTTCGGTTATCATGTAACTGTTGAAAAACGCATGATGCCATGTTGGTACGTTAAGGCCTCGCCAGAAACAAAAGCAAAGCTGAAATCAAAAGTACCTGACGGAAAATACAAAATGTATGAAGATGAAGAAAGCAACGGTTACTTCAAAAATGCCGAAGTGAGGGACATCATCTTTCAACTTGAAATCCGCTACGGTTGCACCAACTCCGGAGCCCTTGTCCACAGTCCTGATCTTCAGCCACCATTTATCGATGCAACAGGAATAATAGGGAATATTGACTACACCTACCCGGCATCCTTCGCCAACAAACTAAGAAATGAACTCGATGGCGGTGAGCCCTTCACCTTCGAGGATTATAAAGCAATGCTCGAAGAGATTGGATTCCAACTGGTAAAGGGGACAAAGGAAATGAATGTGATCATAATCAAAGACAAATAGGTTATGCGAGCGCTCAAACTATCCACTATTATATTTCCGACTGTGGTTATGATGTTGTCAGGGTGCAGAAGCCTTGACCTGACTACGCACAAAATGTTTGGTCTTGACCCGGCTACCCCGACCAACAAAACCATACTCTGGCCTTACCTCGATTTCAACAACGATTCGATTCCTGGTATCAGTTATTTCAAAGCAATCAAGGCAATTGGAAAGAAAAAGGGTTCTCCCCTCATCGTGGCGATCATTGACTCCGGCATTGACATAGATCACCCAGAGATACACCCATACCTGTGGAGTAATGGGAACGAAATCAAGGATAATGGACTAGACGATGATGACAATGGGTATATCGATGATTACTACGGCTGGAATTTCCTGGGCAACATGTACTATGCTCAATCGGAAGTAACGAGACTGCGAAAACAACTGGCCATACAGCTTGAAAGTTTTTCCGATACCAAATTGAGGGATTCTGTTACTAAAGCATTTAGTCAATCGGACTCTCTTTATAAAATAGCTGCCTCGGAAGCTGGTAAACAGTACGCCTACCTGACAGAGAATTACAAGTCAACGGATAAAGCTTTCATAGAATACTTCAGTTTTGTTGAACGTCAGAATAAGTACCATCTCAATGACGCAATCGATCCGCGTAAGCTCGTGGGAGACGATCCAGACAACATAAAAGATACACGGTACGGTAACAATAATGTTACACCACTGTATCCGGATGAAAAACACGGAACGCATGTAGCAGGAATTGTTGCATCCCTTATTAAACACACTAATGGGATAAGGATCATGCCCATCAGGACTATTCCCGATGGTGATGAGTACGACAAGGATGTTGCCCTGGCCATTCGGTATGCCGTTGACAATGGCGCCAATATCATCAACATGAGTTTTGGTAAAAGATTGTCACCGCACAAGCAATGGGTGATCGATGCCATGAAGTATGCGGAGAGCATGGATGTTTTGTTAATACACGGTGCAGGAAACGATCACCTTAATCTGGAGACGAATCACTTTTATCCTGATGATGTAGTGACAGAGAACGGAGTAGAATTTATTGCGAACTTCATCAACGTTGGTGCAATGACACAGAACTTCGATGAAGGGCTCGTTGCGCCATTTTCAAACTACGGCAAGGATAATGTTGATTTGTTCTCCCCCGGTTTTTCAATATACTCTACTCTGCCTCAAAGTGCCTATGGCTACAATAGCGGTACTTCGATGGCCGCGCCTTTTGTAAGTGGAGTTGCTGCGTTGATACGGCATTTCTATCCGTCCCTGAGAGCATCTGTTGTCAAGGAGATCATCCTCCAGACCGGAGTTGAGTATGATGGTTTGGTAATTGTTCCAGGAACAAACAAAGCTATTCCATTCAGAAAGTTATCGTCATCGGGGAAAATATTAAATGCGTACAACGCGCTAAAGCGGGCGGGAGATTTGTAGCGAATTGGTAACGAAATGTAAATCGAAGGTTGTAAGGATTCGTCCGTGAATGGTGACCAACAGGTCTCCGTACACTTTGAAATCACGCAGTTTCTCTCCGTTGATTCTTGGGATATAGAAACTCCCTGAATAGTGACCATCACCTAGGCCATATACGTCAACGACATCATTTTGCTCAAAAGTAGATCTGCTTTCATTTGTTGCCCTGATGGTAGAGTGAATAAAGAGCCAGTCACCCGATGAGTGGGACTTTTTATTTACGATTCGCGGAGGAGACGCAAGAGCCATCGTTTGACGGGATTCGATTTCAGCAACACGTATCTGCACACGTTCAACACCGTCAATTGTCCTCCCCCTGTAAACCACCTGAAGCGCAGTGTCCATACAGATAAACTCATTCCGGTAATAGTAGACATAGATAAGCTGTTTAAGTGCGGAGTTGTAGTGGAGCATGCCATCCACACAGAAAAGACCATCAAGCTGTTTTTCCAAAATGCCAGGTGATTTAACGGGGAACGCATCAATGGAATGCTTAAGCGCAAGCACGTACTCCTTCGACTGGTCCAGCGTCCGGATAGCAAACACTTCTCCTCCGAGCGGTACGGCCTCAACAAAGAAGGTGCTGTCAAAAACTTGTGTTCCCTTGGATACCGAATTCACTGCGTTAAAGGAAAACTCGAAAATATCAAAGTGGTTAAGGTCAGTGATATATACCTGTCCATGGTCAACTGAGATATTCGAGTCTTTGAATGTAATCGGGATGTGGATTGTTTGTATTGAATCGCTGTTATCTTCCCATTTGACAGAAAAGAGCTTTCCAGTCTGAAAAATATTCGCGGCATATAGGTAACCATCGTGCGACCCAGCTATGTAGTGCCTCGGGCCGTTCAATGTCCATTGAGACTTTTTCTCGATACCAGAGGTAATAAAGTTTCGCTTGAACTCGTAATGTTCAATTTCTTTTTGAGCATACAAGTGAAGCGACAACACCAGTGCGTTGCTGGCAACAAAAAGCGTTAATAAAGTTATTGCTCTCTTTTTCATCCAACATCCATATTTTAAATCAAAACAAAACTTAAGAGTTGGGGACAAGCCCCAACTCTCATGGGATTGTTAATCGTACCGCAATAGACCAGCCGAATTGTTGGACTCGGCATTCTCCTTGGTATTGAATGCATTGTGGTCCACGAATCCAACACGAATTTTGCAGATTTGGCTTGTTGCACTTAGAGAGCACACGGGAGTATCACCCGGTGGAGTCGTGATTGTTCCCTGCATGCCTCCACCGGCAGATGAACCGTTCGAGTCATACCATCCAATTTGAGCAAGCATTGGCGCAGCTAGCGCACTGGCAACAGCAAAAACAACCGCTACAAGCGGCATGAGAAATTTGTTTTTCATAAATGTTATTGCTTTTGTAATTCAAAAAGCAATTGAAAAACTTTAGGTTGAACATCATTTTAAAAACAATCACCCTTCTGCAACGAGGGTGATCAGAAAAATCTGACTGGTAGTTGCAGTACCGATCAGTTCGTTATGCCTTAAAGGCAAAATATTTTTTAAAGAACCACTCCGTTGGTTTCATGTGAAAGAACTTTATGATTGGATGTAGTTGTGTACAACAGTATGGCTATCACAACAAGCAATAAAAATACAAGGTTAAAGATGAGGTGTTGTGCCCAACTCATGTTTTGAATAATGCCACCACAAGAACATGGTACATAATCGCTGAAGCGAGACGCAAGCACGATGTACGTGGTAAACATCGTCATCAAACTGAATGCAGCATAGAAGCCAGTTAAGCGAGTCGTCTGGAAAATCAGGAGAAGGGATATCAGCATTTCTACTCCAGGTATCGACCATGCCAGAAACCGGGCAAAGTCTGTAAGCATTGGTGATTGACCGAGTTGAACCACAAACTTTTGGTAATCCAACAGTTTTGTAAGTGCTGCATACACAAACAATAGGATGTATGAGAAAGCTGCTATATCAACGACAATCTTGCGGATCATTTTCGAGGTCTGAAATACATATTAAAAGTAAATCAGCCTTGAAGAAAAATCCATTGACCCTTGTTCAGACTTGCAGCAACATAGGTTTAGAAGTATGCTTAACAATTGTTAAGATCATATTTTGCGCCTTTTTATCCTGCTAAATGACTGTGGTGCAATACCTAAATACGAGGCGATGTGCTCCTGGGTAACATGTTGCTCTACGCGGGGATAAATACGGATCAACTTTTCATATCGCTCGATCGCGGTGAGGTGTTGCATGTCGCGTGTTCGCTCACGGCTGTGCTCATAGTATTGATTCATGATCACACGATAAATGAAGTGTGCTTCAGGGAAAGTCTGAAACAACTGAAGAACGCTATTGTGGGTGACACAAAACAACTCCGAGTGGTTACGAAGTTGTATAAATTCCTGGGACGGAACTTGTTCAAAGAAACTTCTGGCCGATACCATGATCTCACCTGTGCGCCAAAACCACTCCACCTGCTTTTTGCCTTTTACAAATGTGTACGACATGGCAAATCCATCGTCAAGGAAGTAGGCACATTCAGCAACTTTTGTCGCCTCCAGTAGCATAAAGTAATTAGGAAGTGAAAGAGGCGTAATTACCTTTTCAACAGCTTGTCTGAAAGAGGTACTCACGGGATGAATAGAGGATAAAACGGAGAATAGCTTTTCTGTCTTCATGAGGTTGGGATCTATAATAGTGCCGTTTCATTTGGTATTATCCTCTACTGCTATACTCCGAAATCCGGAGAATTATCCTATGCCCGACCATGAAAAATTTAATCAAAATGAAAAACGTCAATTTAAAATCTTGATGACTGAATAATTTTTTCTCCCTGATAATGAAAGCGTTACCGGGGGTACTAGTACCCCTGTGACTGTTTTTGAAGCGGATTGAAACCCTCCTTTGTGCCATCATCATTTGACAATGATTTATGGCAGCAACAATTATCACCCCTGAGGACTTACAGGCATTCAAACTGGAACTTTTGGAAGACCTCAGAAAACTAATTTCGGAACGAAATACCATACCCGCGCAACAGTGGTATAAGTCCCATGAAATCCGAAAACTTCTCGGCATCTCACAGGGCACTCTTCAGCACTTGCGCACCACCGGAACTCTACCCTTTACCAAAATAGGCGGAGTCATTTTGTACGATTATCACGACATCCAAAAGATGATTCAAGACCATAGGCGGACGCGTGATTTTGTCTTCGAGAATCCAAAATCCCTTTGACATGGCTAAGTTGATTTTCACGATTCTTCAAAACGGATTTGGCAAGATCGATACCGGCTTTGCAGTATCAGCAAGATGTATTTTTGTCCACAAAAATAATCTTGCTCCTTACTCCTTTGGTCGTGCGGAGAATGGGAATGCCTCGGAACTCGGCTTCCCTGAACTGAAGGATTCTTCCACTTCACCAAGACAACCTTAAAATCAGGGAGCATGTCACGGAAGAAAGCCAAAGATCAAACCAAGTTATACACCCACCCAGTCCGGACGAGGGTTACCGAGTCAATCTACAACCGGCTCAACGCATTCGTTGGCAATGGCGATTGCCACTCCATCGGGGAAGTTGCCCGCAGGGTGTTGTCGAAAGAGAAGATTCTTTATGTGCTTAGGGACGGCTCGATGGATGCTGCGATGGAGGAGTTGATCGCGATCCGGAAGGAACTCAACGCTATCGGGGTAAACATTAACCAGATCGCCCGTCACTTCCACAATGCGTCCGCTCCCGACCAGCGGTTGTTCCACGCGCTTAAAGTGGCTGAGCAATACAACAAGGTTGGTGACCAGGTGGAGTTGCTGCTCAACGAGATTTCATTACTGGCTAAAAAATGGTTGCAAAAGTGATCAGCGGGAAGAATATACGGGGCCTGCTCAACTATAATGAGAACAAGGTGAGCGAAGGGGTTGCTCAATGCATTGCCGCCAGTAGGTTTGGTTGCGATGCGCATGGCCTTACCTTCTCCGACAAACTTAACCGCTTCCGCAAGGTCACAGACTTAAATCAGAAGGTACGCACGAATGCTATTCATATCTCCCTGAACTTTGATGTTAACGAAAAGCTGACCAACGAACAGTTACACACCATTGCCTCCGACTACATGACTCGAATCGGATTTGGTGAACAACCTTATCTCGTTTACCGGCATACCGATGCGGCCCATCCCCATGTACACATCATTACAACCAACGTGCAGAGTGATGGCAAGCGAATCGACATTCACAACATCGGGAGAAACCAGTCGGAAAAAGCCAGAAAGGAAATAGAGGTTGCGTATGGATTAGTCCGCGCAGAAAGCAGGAAGAAAAACAGTGACCTGCAATCGATCAACATTGAGAAAGCCGTGTACGGAAAATCAGAGACCAGGCGCAGTATATCCAACATCGTGCGTATGGTCACGCGGTCATACAAATACACGTCATTGCCTGAGTTGAATGCGATACTAAAGCAATTCAATGTAGTCGCGGATCGTGGAGCAGAGGGCACGCAAATGCACAACAAGAAAGGACTGCTATACAGTCTGCTTGATGAAAAAGGCAAAAAGATTGGTGTACCTATCAAGGCCAGTTCAATTTATGGCAAACCAATTCTGGTCAATCTTGAGAAACAATTCAAGCTGAATGAAGCCCTGCGAAAACCTTTTCGTGAAGGCTTGAAATCCACTATCGATCAAGTCCTGAAAAAGCCGCTGTCAAAAGATGCGTTCGCTAAGACGCTTTCCAATAAAGGCGTGTTCGTGCTGTTTCGCGAAAATGACGAAGGCCGAATTTATGGGATCACGTTCGTGGACAACAAGAATAAGGTGGTCTTCAATGGCAGTGACCTTGGCAAAGCGTACGGTGCAAAGGCAATTCTTGAACAGTTAACTCAGGCTCCCGACACTACCTCGTCTGGTATTCAGCCACAGTCTCCTCATGCAGAAGTACAACATACTGGTGAAGTTGACCTTCATGTAAATGAACTTCTGAAAGACCTTGTGACAGCACAAGCATACGACTTCACATCACCGGAAGCAGCGATGAAAAAACGCAGGAAGAAAAGAAAGAGAAAAGGTCGTTCACTTTAAATGATTTCTTATGGCAAGTACAGGCGAGAACGAACAAGCTTTACGAAAGATCATCGACTTCATCAGGCTCTTAAGTGTAGTGGTGGTGTTATTCCATCTCTATTTCTTTTGCTACCGGGTCTTTGAAGGCTGGGGACTCACATCGGAGTTTGTTGACCGGATTATTTATGGACTCAAGAATACCGGAATATTCAAAAGTGTTTATCACGCCAAGCTGATCTCACTCGGGTTACTTGCCGTTTCGTTGATCGGGGCTAAAGGAAAGAAAGATGAACAGATCAATCTAAGGACTTCTGTCCTTTACATCATCATCGGACTCATAGTCTTCTTTCTCTGCCACTTCATACTCCTGGCTCCATTTGAAAGCATCGTCTTGGTGGGATTATACATCGGCCTTACGTCCTTAGGTTACCTGCTTACGCTTACCGGTGGCACGTGGTTGTCTCGCCTGATCAAAGTCAATTTCAGGAAGGACATTTTCAACCGCATGAATGAATCCTTTCCGCAGGAGGAACGATTGCTTGAAAACGAATACTCCATTAACCTGCCAACCGCCTATAACCTTAGAGGTAAAAGACGAACAAGTTGGATCAATGTGATCAACCCTTTCAGGTCGCTGCTGGTGATCGGAACACCCGGTGCCGGTAAGTCATATTTCGTTGTCAGGCATATTATCACCCAGCACATTCGTAAAGCCTTCACTATGTTCATCTATGATTTCAAATACGATGACCTGTCGAGGATTGCTTATAACACCTTGTTGAAAAACGCCCGGAAGTACCCTGTTCTGCCCAGGTTTTACGTGATCAATTTTGAAGACCTCTCGCGTTCTCACCGGTGCAATCCTCTTGACCCTGCCACGATGGAAGACATTACCGATGCAACGGAGTCATCACGCACAATTATGCTGGGACTTAACCGCGATTGGATCAAAAAGCAGGGCGACTTTTTTGTTGAATCACCTATCAACTTTGTGACTGCTATCATCTGGTTTTTGAGAAAGCATGAAGACGGTAAATACTGCACGCTCCCGCACGTAATCGAGCTGATGCAGCTCGATTATCCTAAACTGTTCAAACTCCTTAGAACTGAACCGGAAATTGAGGTGCTGATTAACCCGTTTGAATCGGCCTTCCGAAATGAGGCGATGGAGCAGTTAGAGGGCCAGATTGCGAGCGCCAAGATCGGCATGGCGCGGTTGTCATCACCACAGCTTTATTATGTGCTCTCAGGTAACGACTTCACCCTTGATATAAACAATTCAAAAGAACCCAAGATTGTCTGTGTGGGTAACAATCCGCAGAAGCAGCAGATATACGGGGCGGTGCTTTCGCTCTACATTTCACGCGTGATCAAACTGGTCAACAAAAAAAACCAGCAGAAGTGCAGCCTGATCTTCGATGAGTTCCCTACAATATATTTCAACGGCATTGATAGTCTGATAGCGACTGCTCGCGCCAACAAGGTTGCTACATGCCTGGCAGTACAAGACTATAGTCAGTTGAAGAAAGACTATGGCCGGGATCAAGCTGAAGTGATCATGAATATCGTGGGTAACGTGATCAGCGGACAGGTCGTGGGTGAAACCGCCAAACTTCTATCAGAGCGTTTCGGAAAGATTGTTCAGGAGCGGGAGAGCATTTCTATCAATGCTTCGGATACTTCGATCAGCCGGTCCACCCAACTTGATTCGGCCATACCGCCATCAAAGATTGCCACACTATCATCCGGTGAATTTGTGGGCACGGTAGCCGATGATCCTGATCAAAAGATCGACCTGAAAGTATTTCATGCTGAGATACTAAATGACCATGCGGCCATCCGCAAGGAAGAAGAAAACTACCGGTTCGTCCCCGCCATACGGAAGATCACACCCTACGAAATACAAGAGAACTACTTCCGTATCAAGAAGGAGATTGAACAGATCGTAGAAGACAAACTCAAGAAATGAAAACATACAAGGCTATGGATATACTGACGTTTTCAAAGCAACTGGAAGGCCGCATGAAGGAACGGCTGAATGAGTTCAGTGCAGACCAAGACGAGATTTTGAAAGCCGGCCATGTGCTGACTTTTATCCGCGAGATCATCGCTGAATTGAAGCAATTCTGCTACAGCTACAAGTTCACAGATGAATCGGAAGAGATCAAATTTTTCAAGGAGATAAAACCGGTCTTCCTGAGTCAGTTCTTTTTCTATAAAAAAGTATTTGCACTCAGGCTGTTTGACTCATTCAAGGATGGGAAGACGAGGCAGGCGAACTACTACAAAATCCTTCAGCAACTTGAGCGTTTTGTTCAGAAGAACCTTGAGTTCTACGAATATTGTATGACCAACACTACCTATCTCGACAAGCACTATTTCACCCGCAACAGACAGAATCATAAATCGATTGACAGGGACGAAAAGTTTTCAACAGGTTATGATGCGAAGCTGGCTAAAATTCTCGCGAATGAGCTGTTGAAAAAGCACATTCTTGAATTGCTAAAGAAGTCACAGGCTGATCGTTCTACCGATACATCCATAACCCTGACCTGGACGGGTTCGAAAACTGACTTGATCGAATTAATTTATGCACTCCACAGTGCAGACGTTTTCAACAACGGAACAGCCAACATCAAAGCGATCGCCTCTGCATTTGAAGAGGTGTTCAATATTAGCCTGGGCGATTATTACCGGACCTTTCAGGATATGCGTATTAGAAAACGGAGTCAGACCCCTTTTCTTGACACGCTTAAAGAGAGGTTTATAAGCAGGTTATACACAGAATGAAATACTACCTTGACGAGTCGCCTGCGAAGATAGTTGATTACATTGTCAACTCAATCAAACACATCTTACTCACGATCGATCGACTCGCGTGAATAGTTATCATTCACGAGCGTATCATTTTCCCACGTGCCCTGAAGCAATTTGTAGCTAATCAAAGGAGTACCTCTTCAGTTTAATCGACCTCTAAATAAGCACATAGTAATGACAAATGGAATGTATGGATTATCGGTATGAACGATTATCGGTTGGCCTCCATCTTTAAAACCGAATGCCAATACAATTTTATTGTCAGCTTGCTCACTATTTTTGAAGTTTTCATAATTGTCTCTAGAATAATTAAGGGGTTTACTTTCTGCAAATAACTCCTTTGTTTCTTTGATTTTGATGGCTAACCCTTTTCTATCTTTTCGGATTTCGACACTACATTTATAGCTTGAAAATCTTCGAAGAAAAAGCCCATAAGCTTTTGATGCAAGAGCGGCTGTCTCGAAGATAATATAGATTACAGGTGGCGATTTTTCATAATTCTCTGAAAGCGCAAACTCAATACTGACAGCCGTGTTGATCGCTGCCTCCATGTCAGTTCTAAAAAGTCTATTGACTTCTTCCTGCGGATTTGACGGAATACTACGCTTGACATCAGGGTCAATTTTTATTGTTGGACCATAGTAGAACTCCAAATCTCGATCTGTAATTTCCTCACGCTTTTTAAAGCTATAATAGTATTTAGTGATAATGTGGCTATCAATAGCAACAGGTCCCCCATTGACCATAAAGAAAGGGCAAAAGTGAAATTTCTTATCTCGTTCCTGCACAGATGCGAAAGAATAAAATAATGTTCCTTTCAGGTTTGGTAGTGTCTTCCAGTAAACCATCTGCATTACCATTGATTGCTGAACCTTTCCATATTTTTCATACTTAACATTTTCTCTGTATTGATTGAATGCAACATCAAGCCACTTTCGATCAGGATTTGCATAGATATATGTGGTGTATGAGTTATCTTCCTCCATAACAAATGATAGGCAAATATTATTGTCTACATCATCTGGATCATTAGTGTTCCAGGATTTCAAGTAGTCAAAAAACTGTTTCCCGTATACTTCATCCTTGTAAACAGGACCAAAATGATTCTTTAAATCATACTGCTGTTTGTATTGCGGCTCCGGAAAAAGGTATCCGTTTGTGATCCACTGATCTTCGTCCACTGCAAAATTCGGAGGAGGTTGAACTATTAATACGCTATACTCAAACACAATTTTTTCGATTATTACTTCCAAGCCAAGAAGCAATATGGCAACTAAAAAATCAAGAAATGTGGGAAGTGCCATGAGGCTTGCACCAATACCAAGACCAACAATAATACGTGAAGTCCATTTCGCAACGCTTTCAAATCTCTCATGGAGATAAATTTTGGGTAAAGGAAATTTCCATTCGGTCCGAAACAACAAATTCGTATCTACACTTAAACCTTGGACCCTAATTTTCATGCAATTTTTTGAATAATGAATGCTATACCAATATATCCATAAAACATTTGAAACCCATACCCACAATAAATCTACGATGTCCTAAAAAACCACCCACCTTGGTACCAACTTGTGAATTCCACAATTGATAGAATCCCATCTTCGCTTTTGTACTTAAGGACCATTCTTCCGTGGTCTGATCTTCGGACTTTATCCATTCAACCATGAACAGCTCAAACGAAATATCCAATCTCGATTTTCCGGTAAGCCACGCTATCCGCGCAGCCCTGAAAGATTTATCTGAAGAACACCTGAAATTCATCCTCGGCACGATGACGGAGGATGAGTTCATCAGCCATAGGGTTGACATCTATCTCGAAGTGCTGGAGACTGCTATGCACAATGGCTACGATGAAGCCGGTGCAAAAGAAATTGCCTTGAAGGAATGCCTGGCCGGAATCAGCGAAGCCGATGAATAAGTTTTCAAAGCGGCAGGCGTATGAAAACGGGCTGGTACTGTTGGAAGAATTGCTCACACCAGGTCAATCCAATGGCAGGCTTACAGAGATGCGGTTCAATGGCTTTGGAGCACTGAAGGAGTTGCTGTTGCCATTGGACAACCGCTCAGCCTGGAGATCCGAAGATTTACGGTATCAGTCGGAGGTCGAAAAATTCCACGAACTTTTGAGAAATCGTTTTGGTAACCGCTATGATGAAGCGGTGTCTTCCCTGAAGAACAGTATACTCACATCCTTTTATACTCCGGCATTTATAACAGAGCCTATAGTTGCAGCCATCCAACGCAACAGCGGGTCCATTAACTCTATCCTAGAACCAGCCGCAGGGACTGGAAATTTTGTGAACGCGCTGAAGAAGTATTTTCCACCAAGTTCCATAACAGCAATTGAAAAAGACCTCCTGGCTTCGGAGGCATTGAAAAAGCTTCACCCGGACATTGAAGTCGTTCACTCAGGATATGAGAATTTTAAGAACAGGAACTTTGATTTTGTGGTCAGTAACATTCCATTCGGAAGTACCAGCGTGTATGATGATCAGATCTTCCGTGAAGCGGTGCCGGTGAAGATCAAAGCCACTACGCGCATTCACAACTATTACTTTGTTAAGTCGCTCGATAATTTAAAGAATGGCGGAATACTCGCCTTCGTTTCTACCAATGGCCTGATGGATAGTCCGGGTAACCGCGAGATCCGGGAGCATCTGATGAAGAATGCCGATCTGATCTCAGCAGTCCGTTTGCCTAATGACACCTTTGCAGAATCAGGAACATTTCCGATCACAGACATTATCCTGCTTCGAAGGAACGCGCAAAAGCGAAATACATCGCCTTCGGAAAAACTTTTCATTGAGTCGGAGAAAATCAATGTGCCCGATGACAAGGGATTATCAGTTGAAGTCAACATCAATGCCTACTACAAATCCAACAGCGAGAATGCACTCGGGACATTCACAACTGGCGGGCAGTACCAGCACGATTCGCTCAATATGCTTCCGAGGGAAGGGTTTGATGAAGATGATTTCCGGAGGTCCATTGCATTACTTATTGACGAGGGGTTCCGGCAATTAGAGCACAAGGTCATTGCAAAGAAAGTTGAAGATGAAGATGAAGCGGCTTCTTCTGTTGGCATTGTAATTCAGCGTAATCACCCGGACTACGACATCCTGAAAAGAGGAAATCTTGTTGTTCAAAATAACAAGGTCGGAATTATCGACTATTCGAGCACAGAAAAAATCTTTACACCTGAACCGGTCATTAAAGATATAGATCGTGCTTTCCATCTTACTGGGCTGCGCAGCAGTCTCGTGCGGCTCGTTCAATCCGAACTGGATGGTGATGAAGCAAAGATGAGGGCATATCGCGCAGAGTTGAACAATCAGTATGACCTGTTCACCTTCCGTTACGGAAACCTGAATCTTCCTTCGAATAAAAAGTTAATCCTCTTCGATGCAGAAGGATTTAAAGTGCTCTCCCTTGAACGTATTGAAAATAACCGCTATGTCAAGGCCGATATTTTCACAAAGCAGGTCAACAACGTTCAGAAAACATTTTCAAAACCGGAATTATTGAAAGATGCTGTCCTGCTTTCGCTGAATGCACATAATGGCATTCATGTTGAGTTCATTTCTTCCCTGATGCAGAAGAGCAGGGACGAGATCATCCGCGAAGGCTTCGACCAGGAGCTTTTATTCCGGGACATCGAAAGCCAAACGTCCCGGTATGTTACCAAGGATGAATTTCTCAGTGGCAATATCGTGCAGAAGATCGAAGCCTGGGAAAAGATAAAGAACTCAGAACGAAGGAGCGCATTCCCAGAGCTGACTGACAAGGATATTGACACGTACCTGGAACGGTTAAAAGAAGTACGGCCCGTATTCCTGAAGCGCGAGCTTATCGACATCAATATAGGTGAACGCTGGATACCCATAGACATCTATGAAAGCTTTGCTGAGCACTTGTTCAGAGAGAAAACGCAACTCAAATATTTGGATTCAGCAGATCAATATCTTGTGAATGTATCTCGATACAGCAACGAAGAGAGCATCACGTACGCAGCCACCGTCCATAATGGCAGGATCTCAGGCAGCAAGATCATGGAGTATGCCATGGCCGACACCCAGCCTTACTTGCAGATCAGAATTGACGGAACCAATCCTCCACAATACAAACCCGACCAGGATGGAATGAAGAACGTGGAAATGAAGATCAAAGAGGTGAAAGATGAGTTTGAGAATTTTCTGAGTACACGACAGGACATTGCTGGCCGAATTGAAGAACTGTACAACCAGAATATCAATAATGCAGTAAGGCGTAACTATGACGGCTCACACCTCCAACTCGCAGGACTGAAACACTTCGCTCTACGCGCGCATCAGAAAGATGCCATCTGGATGCTGCTTCAGCAGGATGGCGGCATTGTTGACCACAAGGTCGGTGCCGGGAAAACATTGGTCATGGTCGCGGCCGCAATGGAAATGCGCAGGCTCGGCATTGCACAAAAGCCGATGATCATTTGCATGAAGGCTAATGTAGCCGATGTAGCTAAAGACTTCCTGAAAGCCTATCCTTCAGCCAAAGTCCTTGCGCCAGACCCTCAGAAGGATTTTACAAAGCAGAAACGGCAGCGGCTCTTCGCCAGCATTGCATCTAACGACTGGGATGCTGTGATCATAACCCACGATATGTTCCAGGCAATCCCCCAGTCACCGCGTGTGAAAAAAGAAATACTGGAGCAGGAACTGAAAAATCTAGAAGATGATCTGAAAGCAGTATCGGAAGATCGTTCATTGTCGAAACGAGTATTGAAAGGACTTGAAGGTCGAAAGCAAAATTTGAAAGTTAGGCTTGAGATCGCCAATGCAGCGATCAGGCGTGATGAGAATATACTGGACTTCGAGAAGATGGGTTTCGACCACATTTTTGTTGATGAGAGCCAGGCGTTCAAAAATCTTCATTTTACTACTCGCCATCAGCAAGTTGCAGGGTTAGGCGATCCTACCGGTAGCCAACGGGCACTTAATCTTGAACTTGCGATCCGTACCATTCAGGAGAAAAAAGCCGGAGACAAAGGCGCAACGTTCTTGTCAGGTACTACGATCAGCAACAGTCTTGTTGAATTGTATCTACTCTTCAAATATTTACGACCGGATAAACTGAATGAACTGCACATCAACTCCTTCGATGCTTGGGCGAAGATGTATGCCAGAAAAAGCTCCACTTATGAATTCACCGTGACGAACGAATTAAAGTTGAAGGAGCGTTACCGGGAATTCATTAAAGTTCCGGAGTTGGCGCGGTTTTATGCAGAAATCACACACGTCATTACTGATGGTAATCTGAAGATCGAAAAGCCACGTGTTGAAAATATCGTGGTTAATATTGATCCCACTGAAGACCAGCAAGAGTACACACAAAAGCTTATCAATTTTACTAAAACAAAAAATCCCACCTACGTTGACCTTGTATTTAGTGAAAATGAAAAGAATGCGTTCATGCTCATTGCAACCAACCTGGCCCGCAAGATGAGCATTGACATGCGCCTGATCGATCCGCTGAAATATTCATTTGAACCGGATGGCAAACTGGCAAAGATGTGCAAAACCGTGGCCGCTGAATACAAGGACAGCGAGCGTTATCGAGGGACACAACTCATCTTCAGCGACATCGGCACTCCGGATGGCAGTGGTTTTAACCTGTATGCAGAGATCAAGCGTGTATTGGCAGAACAACACAATCTCCGGCCGGAGGATATTCAGTTCATTCACGACCACGACTCCAAAACAAAAAGGGAAAAGCTGTTCCAGGATGTCAATAATGGCAACGTGCGGGTGCTGATCGGGAGCACAAAGAAATTGGGTACGGGCGTCAACGTGCAGGAACGAGTAATCGCCATGCACCATCTCGACATACCCTGGCGGCCGAGTGATTTTGAGCAGCGCATAGGCCGTGGCGGAAGACAGGGGAACCGGATGGCAAAGGACTTCCGGGAGAATACTGTGCGGAATTATGTGTATGCCGTAAACCGCACACTGGATGCCTACCAGTTCAACATCCTGTCCAACAAACAGAAATTTATCAGCCAGATCAAGAACAACTCCATTGACCAGCGCAAGATCGATGAGGGCGCACTCGACCAGGAAGGAGGAATGAACTTCGGGGAATACGTAGCATTACTCAGTGGCAACACTGACCTTTTAGAGAAAGTAAAGCTGGAAAAGAAACTATACGACCTCGAACGCAGCTACCGGGTTTTCCTGAAGCGAAAATCAGAAGCATCGTTCTACATTGATATGAACACACGCGACCTGAAACTGAAAGAATCTGCGTTGATAAAATTGGAATCCGACTGGAAACCGATTCATTCCATTGATTTAGAGAAGCCACCGTTGGTCATTGCGGGCAAGTCATTTGACGATAAGAAGGAAGCCGGTGAACAATTGCATGTTACTATTGAGCACCTAAAACAGAAAGGCGTAGCTACCGAAACCGAAATAGCCCGGCTGTTGGACTTCAGACTTTTTTACAACCCCATTCAATCAAAAGTCTATGTCTGCGGTCCGTCCGGGATGATCTACAATTATGCTGATGGAAAGCTCAATGAGAATCCTTCCCTTGCAGGCCGTTACATGACAGACTCCATCAAACGGATTCCTAAAGTGATCGACAATACCAAAGAATCCATCCAAATCTTTCAAAAAAAGATTAATACCTACAAGCACGAACTAACGCTCGACTTCAAGGAGAAATCACTCATCCATGATTTGAAACACCAAATTGACCAACTTACTACGAAGTTGGAGAAAGCATTTTCGGCAAAAGAAGAATTGCAACTCAATGTTGCTGAAGAACCGGCATCGGAATTCGAAGTTCCCGGAAGACGACACAAACGAAAAATGAGAATACAGTAAAATCACTTACCCTCGACACTATGTACACGGCCACAGCTATAGCAAATTTCTTTATCGAAAAAGGGAAACTGGAAGGCAAACCGGTTGACCAAATGAAAGTTCAAAAATTGGTTTACTTCGCGCATGGTTGGTTCCTGGGGATAACCGGGAAGCCACTACTCAATGAACCTATAGAAGCCTGGCGTTTCGGCCCGGTTATTCCCTCTCTTTACCACAGCCTGAAATATTCTGGTAATCTCCCAATCACAAAATCCATTGAGGTATCTCAATTTGACAATTCAACAATAGCGGATGATTCTAACACGGAGTTACAAGCATACCTGAATCGTATCTGGAATTTGTATTCACCATTCACAGGAATTCAGCTTTCCAACATGACACACGAGGAAGGAACCCCGTGGGCTAAAATCGCAAAGGAATTCGATCACCGGATACCCGCCAATATGGATATCGATGATCAATTGATCAAAGAATATTTTTTAGATCAGAGAAGCAAAACCTCAGAGCCATGAGCCTTTTAACTGAGATTGATAGGTTAGGTGATCAGCTAAAGAATGTTCTAAAAAAAGGAACTCATGCGCCTGACCTTTTTTCATTCGATGAACTGCAAAACAACGAACTCAGAAAACTGAACGAGGAATTAAAAGATTTAAAGCAAGACCGTGACGAACGGAAGAGTTATGCCTCAAAATTATACTGGCTTGTGTTGATATGGTTAGTTGTAATTTTACTGATCATCATTTTTCAAGGACTGCAGTCTTTGCCGGGGGCTCCTTTCTATTTTAAACTGTCCGATAAAGTGTTAATAACTTTGATTACAACTACCACTGCCAATGTGGCCGCATTTTTTCTGGTTGTCGTAAGGTATTTGTTTAGGCCGAAACGGTAAAGTAACCTGCCGGCTTAGAAAAGGTGTTTTCAACGAGGCTGAGTTTTGAGTCATTCGAGAGTTCGGTCTGTGGACGAACCTGATCATAATGAACATAGCAAACCTAAGGGATAGCAGAAATCAGATCAGGTTCTGAGATTTTCCAATGACACTCTTTAACTTTCCCCTCCTACTCAATTTTCTTTAAAGCGTTTGAAGCCCTTAATATACAAGGCTAGTAATCATTGATATTTCAGGGATATGCATATTCATGAGATAAGCCAGATTCCATTTCCGGATCAATTTTAAAAAATTTTGCCCGAGTGACAAAGTCATTAATGCGCGTTGAAGAACTTAGAGAAATATCTAACCTTAATTTTTAGCTGGACTAAGTTTTTAGATCAAATTGACAAATAGGTGGATGGGAAGATGCTTTTTTTGACGATATTGAAGAATGCAAAAGCCTCAACATAATATGGTCCTTCTTTATTCTTCAGACTACTATCCAGTTTATAAAAAGGACATCTTTGCCGTCTCATCCTTGCCGGAAGGATACTGCTATCATTTCAGGTATCAGGAAATATATGTTTCGCAAAAAATTAAGGAAGGCTTGAATCTGGAACATAGTATGGCCGTTATCATTTTTGTCCACGGCAATACAAAAACCAACCCAAATCCTAATCTCTCCTACGTTCCTATACGACTAGCACGAATCGTTAAGGTTCATCGGGATACTCAGACCGATCTGTACCACGTTTACTTTACGCTCGATTCTTTTATCGAAATGATTGACGATGTTAAGGCATTTGATGAAACACCACCGAATATTTTCTTTGGAAATCAAGTCATTCAGCCAAAATACAGGCGAATCTTATGGCGAGATGTTATCAAGAAATTAGACCTGTACAGTAACTCTTTCTTCTTCCATATTAAAATACTGAAGAACCTGAAAGAAATTCGTCCCCGTTATGATTCCGATACCTATGAGTCTTCCTTTGAAGTGACTGAGGGTAAAAATTATTCTCTTCGAATTTCTATCTCAGATAATAATCCTAACAAAGATGAAAATGAAATTGTAACGAAAGTTGAAGGTACAGATATCAAATCCAATATTGGTGATAGCATTACGTCAGGCCTCAGTTTGGACGATAGAAGTTTCCGGCTATCCGGACTTATTCTTGGCGATCTCAGTTCACGAGTTAACCAGATCAAGATTTCCACAAAGGCGAAAGAAGCAGCTAAAGCGAACGAAGACTATAGCGTTCGATTGCTATTCGATGTGAAAAAAGACCCGGAGCGTCAGTTTGATTACTGGTGGCTATCAGCCTTTGTCCTTCTTGGTGGTGGATTAATAACGATAGACCTGACCAAGATAGGTTTGTCTGATGGAGTAACCGTTATCGCTAAACTTGTCGGATTGGCAATAGGATCTGTTGCAGCGGCTAAATTATTTTATCTCTTCAACAAAAAGTGACAAGTTCTTTTCAACCTCATGCTTTAACATATAGTAGCGTTGAGGTGTTAATGCGCGTGCCGCAGATTCTGAACTAAGAATATATTCGCGCGTAGTCTCGCCCTGGGGTTTGATGGTAATGTTCTTTCCAAATTGATCTTTGGTCAGATCGATAACAGTTCCGTCTTCCAGGACATTCCAATAGTGATGGTAATCAGTGTTATAGACAATCTTTCCACCGTATAAATCGTTTACCACCAGACTAGTGACGGCACACTGACCAAACGAAGGATTTTTTGTGCTCCATTGTGCCTTTGTTCGAGGGTAAGACGTCTCCCGGCTCCAACTCTTCAAAAATGCCTCCCGTAAGGATTTCTTATCTACACTTTCCATAAGTTTCAACCTTGCTTTCAAGCAAAACCCCTTATTTTCTACTAAATTACGAAGAAAAAGCACAAATAGTTCAGTTTTACGTGAGGATTGTTTCTTGCTTAAGCAGGAGTTGATAATACCATCGGCCGCTGGATGCTTGTGCTGTTTTTTGAGTTTATACGATAACTATGCTTGACGAAACCAAAAAGAGCCAAATCAGGGATTTCTTGATAGGACTGGCGAAGAAAAAGTCTACTACCGGGTATGTGAAACTGAATGAGAAGGTAAAACTGGGATTGAACTTCAGCGAGGAAGCCCAGATGAACGAACTCTATGATGTCTTGGATGGCATATCCGCCCAATCTTACAAGGATAATCAGGTTTTCCTGGGCATTGTCATCGTGAACAAGATGCGAAACCGGCCAAGCCCCAGGTTTTATAGAGGCATCGAGAAGATCATTGGGTCAAAAATTGACGACACGGACGACTTCTTTGAAATGGAAAGAGAGAGGCTTTATGACCAGTACGGTCCGAAATGAGGCAAAAAAAACGGTTTTGAAACAATTTTTGAAAAAAGTCGCTGATTGAGGAAAGATTTTTTCGTTTATTACGTATCTAACAGTAAGGACGTTGAAAAATCATGTCCTTAAGAAAATTTGAAAACCCAAGGCGGGTTTATCCCAGGCTGGCCCATAGGGCTGGCGCGAACAGGTAAACGTGTCAGGATGCTCTCCTTGGAATTGTTAAACAATAACCAAGGAGCGTATGCACCAGTCTACATCTGGCCCGGTGGGCCCAAACACCATACCAGGCAATCTGCCTTTCACTTTTGATAGCCTTCTCAAAGAGTTCAAACCAGCCATCGTAAGTCTCACCCGAAAGTACCCGCAGAAGTACGAGGACGACTTTTATCAGGAAGGATCTTTAGCGTTGCTCGATGCGATGCAAAAGTTCATCATCCTGCCACCCATGCAGGAGTTCAGACCCTATGCCATGCGGGCCATCAAGTACCGCATGATTGATTTCTACCGGAAGAATGTCAAGAAGTCATCTGCCCACGAGGTAGAGTTGTATGTCCAGACCATCGATACGGATTACGATGATAATTCGGACTACATCTCCAATTTCACCGCTGAACCTGAATTCTCAACGACAACGGACTTTGATCTTGACTATAAGATCATCTTCTCTGAATCGGTTATGGAAGCCAATGACTTTCTTCCGAAGGAGATCAAGGTCTTCGACCTGCATATCAATAAGGAGTTCACAGTTACAGAGATCGCAGGCGAACTGCAAATCTCCGTTGGACAAGCCTCAAAACTCCTAGCGCGAACAAAACAAAAGGCGAAAATACTCTGGACTATACACAACAGTTAAATCAATAACTTAAATAAAAGCATTATGGTAACAACTAAATCAAAATCTCTAGAAAGACAGGATACCTTTACCCAATCGATAGCCGGTCAGGACTTCGATTTCGGACTGGTAATGACACAGGCCTTTCTAAAAGGTATCCGAGACATCGGATACAAAAGCACCGCTACCGCGTTGTTTGAAAATTTTGACAACTCTATCCAGGCAGAAGCCGGCAACATCCACCTTGTATTTGATTTTGACAAGGGCAAGGCTGTGAAAGCTAACCCAAGCCGGATCGCCATCATCGATGATGGTCACGGGATGAGCAAGGAAATGATTCGCATCGCAGTTCTGTGGGGCGGTTCTGATCGTCTTGGTGACAGAGAAGGAATGGGAAAATACGGGTACGGCCTTCCATCATCTTGCGTGAGTATAGGTCAACAGTTCACGGTCATTTCAAAACGTGAAGACATGTCCGACTGGCACTCCGTTAAAATCGATATTGAAGCAATCGGTAAGCGTGACTCTGAATACATCGATCCAAAGACCGGTCGCGTAATTGCTCCCGAAGCACAGGTCACTGCCATCCCCGCTTTTATTCAGAAATATTTTAAGGAGAATAAGCTAAATCCTACTCACGGTACGATTGTACTCATTGATAAGATTGACAGGTTGTCGAAGAACTCCTTCAAGCCCTTAAAATCTTTCCTCAGTTTGGAAACCGGCATTACGTACAGGAATTATCTGCGGAACACCAACATCTACATTGATGGCGAACTTGTCGAGCCTGTCGATCCACTCTTCATTACAGAAGGCTATCGATTCTTCGACGAGAATGACTTGAAAGCACAGGCCCTACCATCGCTGGAGATCAAGGTGCCCAATTCGTTCGACAGCAACAAAGTCGGCTCGGTCAAGGTAAGGTTTTCGTACATGCCATATGGTTTCATCACAGCTTCAAAGGAGGATCAAAGCAAGGAGAATGAGGAAGAGCGTGACTATGATGAGCACCGGAAGTTGAACAAACGCGGGACGGTTCGCAAAAGGAACAACGGCATTATCTTTCTCAGAAAGGGCCGTCAGATAGATGTCGTGGATTCCAAATGTCCATGGACTAAGTTCCAGACTAATGACCGTCACGTAGGAGTTGAAGTAGATTTCACCCCGGAGTTGGATGAGGAGTTTTCGATAACAACCTCAAAACAACAAATCGTTGTCTCCGAAAGGCTTTGGAACATCCTCTTTGATAACGGTGTCTATGAAAACATCAGGAAGATGAGGGGGGACTACAAAAAGCAGGCTGAAGAAGCCAAGCTAAAGAAGGAGAATGCTCTATCTTCTGATCCAGAGAAACGTGATGAGTTTGTTGAAGACCTTATGAAGGAATCGGCAAAGGATTTTGAAGTGGATAAAGATTCCCAGCCTCAGCACGTGAAGAAAGAAGGTGAAGAGAACCTGGATAAACAAGCTAAGAAAATTGCGGAGGAAACCGGTATGCCGGAGAATGTGGTTAAACAGCAACTGACCACACAGACCGATGCCAGGCCATACAAACTTTCGTACTTTGATGAGCCGGAAGGCCCATTCTATCGCGCAGAACAACTCGGAGGTCAGATCGTAATCTACATTAACAAAGGACATAAGTTCTTTACAGAGTTATTCAACAATCCTCGAACAGATGCCTTTATGAAGAATGCGCTTGCATTATTAGTCTTTGTTCTTGGCCACAGTGAACTCCGGGTAACGGATGAAAAACGAAAGTGGTATAAAATCGAGCGGAATGCCTGGTCAGTGAAACTCGATACTACGCTTGAAACACTTTCCAAGTATTTTGCAAAAGGCCACGATGAGTTGATCGGTGACGAAGAAACGGAAGAAGCCGAAACCAAAGCATCATAATTTTATCCACGGAGAGCCGGGTACCCTCGGCTCTCTTTCTATTTGAAAAGAACATGGAACAAACAGCCCTAGTAAACTTTCAGAATTTCATTCTGGCTACACGAGACTCAGGTTACAAAAGCACTGCATCTGCGCTGGCTGAACTCGTTGATAATGCTATAGAAGCTGGCGCAAAGTCGATCTCGATTGAGATCGGAAAGGACTCGGAGGATGAACATCAGTATACCGTAGACATCATCGATAACGGTAAGGGAATGACTGCGGAAGAACTTGGCTTTGCCTTGCAATTCGGAGGCAGTTCGCGCTTCAATTCGCGTAGCCAACTAGGCCGTTATGGCATGGGCTTACCGAACAGTTCGCTCAGTCAATGCAGACGAGTTGAGGTGACAACCTGGAAAAAATCCGGAGAGATATACAGCAACTACCTGGATGTGGACGAAGTGGTGGATGCTCATGCGTCACATTTGCCCCGTCTTGTAAAGTCATCAACATCCCCGCGACCCCTTAGAAGTAATACGGGGACAATTGTTCGCTGGCGGAAATGCGACAGACTCTCCTTCAAGTATTTTAAAAGTCTGATCAAACATATCATGTTTGAGTTAGGACGGATTTTTAGGAATGCTATCTGGAGAGGAGTCGACATACAGGTCACCGGGAACCGGGTGCAAGCTTTTGACCCCATGTTCACTGGAGAAGGCATCAATCTGCGGGGTGGGATTTCGTACGGGAAGGAACTGCTTTATAAAGTTAAACTCCCTGAAAATGAAAAGCGCACTTCAACTGTTAAAGTCCGTTTTATTGAACTGCCTGTTGATGAATGGGCCAAACTGCCCAACGATCAAAAGCGCAAGAGTCAAATCACGAAATGCGCTGGCGTTTCTATTCTTCGTGGAGAACGGGAGATAGACTATGGGTGGTATTTCATGGGCGACAAGAGAAAAGAAAATTACGATGATTGGTGGAGGTGTGAGATCTCGTTCAACCCAGAACTCGATGAAGCGTTCGGTGTAACCCACACCAAGCAGGGCATCAAGCAAACCGAGTTCATGAACGGAATTCTGGTCTCTGATCTGGAGCAAGTAGCACGTGCGTTAAATAACCGCGTACGCCTCAAATTCATTGCGCTTAAAACTGTTCACCCGGTCCTCCACTCCAAAGAACAACTTGAAAAAACGGATGTCTATCAGCCAACTCTGAAGAATAGACGTCATTCACCAACGGATTTAGATGATCCCGGAAGACCCTGGGGACTTCGTTACAAAATCCTGACGAGGGAATTGAATCATGATTTGTTTTTTGATGTCTCCGAAAAAAAGGACTATATCATCCTCACCATTAATACTGCACACATTTTCTATGATAAAATTTTTAAACAACTACATGAAAGAAAGATAAACAGCACCGGTGCGTTTCTCGGCATATTGGAAATTCTGATGTTTGCCGCAGCTCGATCCGAATTTTCCTTTGTTGGGAGAAAGGAAAGCGATGTCATAACCAATTTCAAACGGGAATGGAGTTCCCAATTAAAAACTTTCATTAGTTAATGAATAAGGAAGTAATCAAGATTGAACCAAAACTGACTAAGCCTCACCGCGAGGATTTTTTGGATTTCTGCTACCGGCTCAAAAGAGTGCTCAATAAAAAACACGACCGGGAGCGTATGGATTTTTTAATTCAGGAAAAGGAAGAGATAAACAAAGGTTACAAGGGAAAAGGTTTTCATTCAAAGACCGACCTCATTTTCGTCAAGAACCTGCTACTGGATCTGTTGCTTCAGGATTGGAACTTAATGATACACCGAAAGAAAGTATCGATTGAGTTAGAAACCCTTGACGAAAAGGACAAAAATCTCAGTGATGAGAAAGCCAAAACTAGAAGACGTCACCTCCTTGCGCGAGATGTTCAACTCAAAGAACCAAGTGTGATAGAGTTCGTGCGAGGTATGGAGAAAAGACGGCTGACTTCGAAGGGTTGGCATTCAATCTTTTCCGTCATGCGGGATGGCAACGACTTTCGCAAGCAACTTGAAGTTGCAGCAAAACTATCAACCGAACAGGAAAAGTTAGACGCGCTAACCAAGGTCGTCCAGCCTTACATTCAGGTGGCTGAACCTGACGTTCAATGTGGCCAGACTGGATTACTGTTGTCTGAAATCTGGAGATATTTCAGGCACACCTGGACTACCGAATACAAGTCCCTCCCGGGCCGATCAATCTCAATATTGATACGGGATGCCGCAGCACCCAACCATCCAGTGATTGGTATTGCTGCGTTGGGCAGTTCAGTCGCGCAGCAAACATGTCGTGACGAATGGATCGGGTGGGATGGAAATACATTTCTGCAGCGATTGAAAAGCGAACCTTCGCTCCGGTATGCAAAGTGGATTCAGCAGACATTAAAGACACTTCTTGGTGAAGTTTACCTGAAAGATTTTGTAAAGGCGGGCATTATTACCGCTTCCGAAATCAGAAACCCGACACCTGAAAAAGTTAAACGGCTTCGAGAACTATCAGCTATCTACAGGGATCGACACGTATCAAATCCCCAAAGCGCCAAGTTTACTGTAGCTAACAACGAAATGAGTTGGGAACAGAGGGCCTTAACAAACCTTTTTAAAAGCAAACGTGCCGTTCTGCTTGCCGAACTACTGTCTATCAAACTTATACTGAATAAGTATTCATTTACGGGTAACAGTAAAGACGAACTGGCCCTTTGCCTGACCAATAAAGATTTTGCGGATGCGGTATACAAATTAGCGCGTAAAGCAAAGTCTATTCATGTTGGAATTAATATGATGGACATAATTGTTTGCGGCTCCATCGCTCCCTACAACCACTTGCTTGGTGGTAAACTGGTTTGCATGATGCTCGCCAGTCCCGAGATCAATCAATACTATAACGACAAGTATGGCGAATATGTTAGTTTGATTGCCTCGTCCATGAAAGGTAGAGCCGTCATTCGCAAGCCACAATTGGTTATGTTAGGCACAACAAGTTTGTATGGAGTAGGCAGCAGCCAATACAACCGGATCAAGATACCAGTAAAGGAAATCGGGGGTGATCAAGATTCGAAGATTGAGTACAAGGAATTAGGATTCAGCGAAGGTTTCGGATCATTTCACTTCAGTAGTAATACAATCGATTTGGCAGACGCAGTAGCAGGACGTGAAAATAAAAGAACACGAGTGAACAGCATTTTTGGAGAAGGAGCAAACCCATTGCTCAGAAAATTGAAAGACGCAATGGAGTTCCTGAAACTTGAGAGTAACCCGATCCTGAATCACAGAAATAAACGAGTTGTCTACGGAGTCTCACTTGCCGAAAATTTTGGAGAGGTTCTGTTGGGCCTGGCATTGAGGCCGAAATACCTTATCCCTCAGGCAAAACCCAAACTTCGCACAGAACTCATCGGGAAATTTTGGATTAAGCGATGGCTAATGAATCGAATTGCCAATCCCGAAGTACTCGATGACGTGAGTGCCCACACGCTGTCTTATCCTATTACACATGGAGCGCGGGTTCCGCTGCCAGCCGATCCCAACGAACTGACACTTTTCGACTGATCATTAGCACATTAAACCACTAAAGGAATGGAAAGAGACGTATTATTCATAGGTCATGCAAATCCGGAGGATAACGAGTTTACACTCTGGCTACAGGCTAAACTTATTAGCGAAGGATACCAGGCACAATGCGATCTTTCATTCCTGACTGGCGGTGAAGAGGACTACTGGAAGAGCCTGCAGGAATTACTTGACCATCGGTCAGCCAAATACCTATTGGTTCTCTCAAAGAAATCGTTTACCAAACAAGGAGTTATAGATGAATGGGAGCAGGTTAAGAGTATTAGCAAAAAATACAAACTCAGTGACTTCATTTACATTCTCAAAGTAGATGATGTGGCTTTCGATGTTCGTATTGGTGTACCTACGAAAAATCATTTTCGTTTTGATGATTCATGGCCGAAGGCGCTAAAACAATTGCTTATCAAACTCCATAAGGATAGTGTTCCCAAAACGCAAAATGCCCCGTTGTCTATTGCAACTTGGATCAAGAATCGATATTCAACGTCAGCCGGTGTTATAAAACGAAAGGAAACATATTTTTCGAACTGGCTCGAAATCACAGACCTACCAAAACACGTTTACTTTCATAAGTACGCAAATGACTCGCAAGCCGAAACCATTGAGAAAAGTATCACAACCTTTCCAGTAATCCGGCTTGACGACTACCTGATCAGTTTCTCGAAGGATGTCCCAACGTTTGTTGATGGATTGGATTTTGAAATTATTCCAAAGAATACAATTTCTTTTCCTGCAGGTAAGGCATTCACCCGCTATGAGTCAGATGAATTTCCAAAATATGACGACTTCAGACGTTTAATCGTAAGGCTTTTGCGCGAAATATGGTTTCAGTTCTTTACACGCAGAGGTCTTCACTTGTATGAACTTTCTAATAGAACTTATTGCTTCCATTATGTCAAAGACCAACTTGAAAAGGACAAAGTATTCTTTGAATACAACAGCAAATCAACGTACAAACAATTAGTCGGGGAGTATGGTGAAACTTACTGGCACTATGGAATAAGTGCAACGGCATTACTCAATCCTTCCCCATGTTTCAGTTTACGGGCTCACCTTGTATTCTCGGACGATGGATCAACTGTCTGGAAGAATAAATCAAAACTTCACCGAGCCAGGAGAAGCAAGGGAAAGTCCTTTTTTAATAAAGAGTGGCGGAGTTTGATGCTGGCATACCTGGCGAGTTTATCGGACGGAGATAATAAAATCAGAATTCCTATTTCCGAGGATGGGTTCTTAACCCTATCGACCACTCCGATGCAATTTGAATGTGAATTTGGCTATGAAGAACCGAAAACTGACGGAAGAATAGTTCCGGTCGATTACGTTGACGAACAGATCGAAGAAGATGAACTCAATGAGTTTGAAGAAGAACAATCAGAAGAACCCAAAGAGCATGAAAATGAAACTATCTAAGTTTCGCGAACCCAGATTGAAATTTGCCTACGGTCAAATGGCGCAGGATCCCCGTGACGGGCTTACTCTATTTGGGCCTTTTGATAAAGGCCACGTGGATAACTTTTCCGTTGGAATTATAGGCACGAGGGAAGGGATCAGACGAACAAAGGATTGGTTGTTTCGGCTGAACAAACCAATTTATCATACAAGCCCTGATATTGCCAAGCCGTTCTTTCCTGGATTCGAAGAAGCCTTTCATGTTAAAATGAATCTAACTTCTATACCTGTAATTGAAATAGATGAAAAGATTCTGGACACACTTTACAAGTATGATGACAATTATATCCGGGTTGGAGAGATCGTCAACCTTTATGTGGAACCGCTGGAGGCATATATTAACGAAGGTGAGAAACTACCGAAACTGTGGTTTGTCATTATCCCTGACATGGTCTATACGTTGTGCCGACCAAAAAGCAGAATCCCCAAGGAAGGTTCTATTTCGGTTGGAATCAAGGACAGTTACTCTCGAAACAATGAAGGTTTTTTTGAGGATGAGTTGACCAGGAAATGGAGGGAGTTATATCATTATGAAAATCATTTTCATAATCAGCTTAAGATCAAACTTCTTAAAAACCGAATACTAACGCAGGTAATCAAGGAAGGCACCATTGCCTATCATGAATACGAAAATCTTTCGGACAAGAAAAAAGAACAGAGGAGAGAATTTGAAACGGCTATTGCGTGGAATCTGTCCACCTCAATCTATTACAAGATTGGTGGGCTGCCGTGGAAACTTGGTGACATCAGAAAGGGTGTATGCTATGTTGGTTTGACATTCAAGCAAGATGAGACACATCCTGATACGCGATATGCCTGTTGTGCCGCACAGATGTTTTTGGATTCAGGTGATGGAATTGTATTCCGGGGAAGAGTTGGGCCATATTATAATCCTGACACAAAGGAATATCACCTGACAAAAGACAGCGCTAAAGAACTCATATCGAAGGCTGTTGAATCCTTCAAGAAGGAAAATGCAGATCGTCTGCCCAAAGAGATTTTTATCCATGGCAAAACTTTTTTCAACGATGAAGAATGGCTAGGATTCGAAGAAGCAGTCTCAGGTCTCAAAGTGACCGGAATCCGAATCAGAAACGAGAAAATATTCAAACTCTTCAGGTCTGAAAATTACCCGGTGTTGAGGGGAATATCATACTTAAAGAACGAGCGGTCTGCTTTCCTATGGACGAAGGGATTTATTCCCAGGATTCAGTCTGTTTTAGGTCTTGAAACTCCTAACCCTTTAAGTATTCAGATTGTTCGCGGCCAAGCTAACATCAAAGATGTTTGTGAAGATATTATGTCTCTAACAAAACTCAATTACAATTCCTGTATTTTTTGTGATGGCAATCCGGTCACTTTAAAATTTGCCGACACTATTGGTGAAATCCTAACCGCAGGGCCTAACCCCAAAATGGAGATTCTGCCTTTCATGTATTACATTTAAAGAACTTTAATTTTACGATTCTCGAATTTCTTGGTACAGAAAAATATCACCCACCTTGGTACCAACTTGTGAATATTAGATTTGTCTGACGCGCACCTTCGCTTCCGTAATCAATCACGGAAGTTATGTTCGAATCCATTTCCTGGCAGGAGTTTATTTCAACCATCGCCCTTCTTATCGGTGGCTATTATGTCATCACCACCTTGCTACTATACAGCAGCGAGATCAAAAACATTTTTAAACAAAAGAAACTAAATCTCACGAACACCCACGAGCGGGAGAACCAAACTGATTCAAATGAATCTATTGAACTCATGGGCTCAGTGAAATATGGTGGACGTCAATCAGAAAATGTTCCACGTGAAGAAAAAAGTGAAACAGAAAGTTTGAGCGTAGCTACTACACAGGAACCGGAAGAACCGATTACGGAAGCGGCAACAAGCGAAGCAGATGAGTCCGTACTTAAATCTGTTTCAACCCTTCTCGCAGAAATCAATACACTCACAGAAGTTGTCGCTGTCGGCAGCAAGGCTGAGTGTGCTGAACTCTTTCGCACGCTACTATCGAATTATCCTGACCTGTTTCAAACTACCCATGAGCCTGAGATCACAGCATTCATTTACAATTCCTGCAAGGAGCATTGTGAATTTCAAATCGAACTAAATGAAGTCAAAACGTGGTGGCCACAGCAGGAAAACACCGGAGTAAATAATCAATAATCATCAAACAAATTTAAGTCCTATGAAAAGAGCAGTTCAATTCACTATTCGAAAAGGCAAGGCTTTCGGACTTGCCCTGATTGTGTACCTCATCACCTATGCGCTTGCCATTGCCCAAGACGGCAATGCCGGTATCAACGAAGCTACCATGCGTGTGCGGAGTTATTTCGCCACAGGCACTAACCTAATGTATGCCATCGGAGCCATCCTTGGGCTCGTAGGAGCCGTGAAAGTTTACCAGAAGTGGAACAGTGGTGATCCCGATACAGGGAAAGTCGCAGCCGCATGGTTTGGCAGTTGTGTGTTTCTTGTCATTGTGGCCACTGTGTTACGATCATTCTTTGGAATCTGATGGCATCCAGCGTTTACAAAATCAACAAGGGTATTAACAAGCCGATTGAGTTCAAAGGCCTCAAGGCGCAGTATATCGCATACCTCGCGATCGGGCTCATCGGCCTGTTAATCCTGTTTGCAGCGCTCTACATCATCGGGGTGAACATGTTTGTTTGTCTCGCACTTACGCTGACGCTTGGTGTGCTCTTGTTCATGACTGTTTACCGGATGAGCGACAAGTACGGTCAGTACGGCCTCTTGAAGAAAATGGCAAAGCGAAGCCTCCCGGATTTTATCAAGTCAACCTCCCGAAAAATTAGCTTTCAACTCAAAAACTAACATATGGCACAGGAGATTGCATTTCATAAAGTATTCCCAATCTACAAGGTAGAACACGACTGCATCCTGTCGAAGCAGGGCGATGTAACGCTGGCTTTTGAAGTGACTCTTCCGGAGATTTTCACCTTATCTGATCAGGAGTACGAAGCCTTTCATCAGGTGTTGGTTAAAGCCATCAAAGTGCTTCCCAACAATACTGTGTTCCATAAGCAGGATTGGTTTCTTTCGAGGAAACATCAACCCCAATTTGAAGGAAAGGAGAATTCGTTCCTATCGCGATCAAGCGAACAGTTTTTTAATGAACGCCCTTACCTGGATCACAAGTGCTATATCATGCTCACTCGAAAACCAGCAAATCGAAAACCATCCAACTCTGTTTTCTCCAACCTGATCCGCAGGAGCATTGTACCTGAAGGCCCGCTAAATCCACAGCGCATGCAGGAGTTCCTGGATGGTGCAGGACAGTTTGAACGGATACTCAAAGACAGTGGATTTGTGAAGCTGACAAGGATAACGGACGATGAATTAGTAGGTAATAACAGGAAACCAGGTTTATTGGAGCGCTACTGCTATTTGCTTTCGGAAACAGATCAACCCATGATAAAAGACATCCACTTCCGGGATGGGCTCAAGATCGGTGATCTTCATTGTCAACTCTACTCGTTGTCCGATGTGGAAGACCTTCCGGCTTTGTGCGGATCCCGCATCAACTATGACAAGTACTCCACTGATAAGACCAAGTTCAGTGTTGGTTTTGCCTCACCATTGGGACAACTATTATCGTGTGATCACATCTATAACCAATACATCTTCATTGAGGATGCACACAAAACTATTAAACAGCTTGAAAGTAAACGACTCAGGCTGCAATCGCTGGCTGCATATTCTCGCGAAAATGCAATCAGTCGTGATGCAACGAATGATTTTCTGAACGAAGCCATTTCATCACAACGCCAGCCTGTTAAGGCCCATTATAACATCTTGCTTTGGACAGACAATAAACCAGAACTGAAGGAACTCAAAACACAAGTTTCATCGGCACTTGCTCAGATGGACGCCATCGCAAGACAGGAAACCGATGGAGCACCACAAATATTCTGGGCAGGTCTGTCCGGCAATGAAGCCGACTTCCCCATGAATGATACTTTTGATACGTTCGCAGAACAAGCTACTTGTTTTCTGAACCTGGAAACGAGCTACCAGTCTTCTATTAGTCCCGTAGGTATACGACTTGGCGACAGGCTGACTGGCAAGCCTGTTCATGTCGACATTTCAGACGAGCCTGTCAAAAAAGGCATCTGCACCAATCGAAATAAATTCATTCTCGGTCCTTCGGGCAGCGGGAAGTCATTCTTCACCAATCACATGGTACGATCTTACTACGAGCAGGGCACACATGTCGTGTTGGTGGATGTAGGTCATTCCTACAAAGGACTATGTGATTTGGTGAATGGTTATTACTTCACATATGATGAGGCTAATCCCATCCGGTTTAATCCATTCTACATTGGTCAAGGTGACGTGTTGGATACCGAGAAAAAGGAAAGCATAAAGACCCTGTTGCTGGCTTTGTGGAAGAAGGATGATGAAACATTCAACCGCTCAGAATACGTGGCCTTGTCCATTGCGCTGAAGATGTACTATGAGAAGTTGGAGGCAGATAAAAAACTCTTCCCTTGTTTTAATACTTTTTATGACTTCCTCCGTGATGAATTTGTCGGCATCCTAAAGGAAGATCGAGTGAAGGAGAAAGACTTCGATGTGGAAAACTTCCTTTACGTGTTGCGCCCATATTACAAAGGCGGTGAATTTGACTATCTGCTGAACGCCACGGAAAATCTGGAACTGCTCAAAGAACGTTTCATTGTCTTTGAACTGGACAACATCAAGGATCATCCGATCCTGTTCCCGGTGGTCACGATCATCATCATGGAGGTGTTCATTTCCAAGATGCGCAAACTGAAGGGCATGCGCAAGATGATACTCATCGAAGAAGCCTGGAAAGCTATCGCAAAAGAAGGTATGGCAGAGTATATCAAGTACCTGTTCAAGACTGTGCGAAAGTTTTACGGGGAAGCCATTGTGGTAACACAGGAAGTTGAAGACATCATTAGTTCGCCCATTGTCAAGCAGGCGATCATCAACAACTCCGACTGCAAGATTTTGCTTGACCAGAGCAAGTACCAGAACAAGTTCGACCTGATACAACAACTGCTCGGGCTCACTGAGAAGGAGAAAGCCCTTGTGCTCTCCATTAACAAAGCCAACGATCCTTCCCGGAAATACAAAGAAGTTTTTATAAGCCTGGGAGGAATGCTGTCCAAAGTGTACGCCACCGAAGTTTCTCTCGAAGAATATCTGGCATACACTACGGAGGAATCAGAAAAAATTAAAGTGCAGGCGTATACCAAAAAATGGAACGGTGATATAAAAAAAGGAATCGCTGAACTGGCCAATGACATACGCAACGGAAAAGCTTAAACCGATGATTTCTATGAATCGAATAAGAAAAACAATTTTTATCCTGCTTATCGGAATGATAACATTAACAGTCACTCCCATTCAGGATAGCCATGCCGCTATTCCTATTGCCAAGATCATTCAGGAAGGTGTAAAGAAAGTAATTAAAGCCGTTGATCTGATGATCCAGCGGCTTCAGAATAAAACCATTGCGCTGCAGAACGCAGCTAAGGTGTTGGAAAACAAACTTTCCAAACTCAAACTCAATGAGATTGCTCAATGGACCGAACGCCAGCGGCAGTTATACAAAAAGTACTACGATGAACTTTGGAAGGTTAGGAACACTATTGCCACTTACAAGAGGGTCAAAATGATCCTTCAACGACAACAGCAGATCATTGAAGAGTACAAGTTCACCTGGCACATGGTCAACCAGGACAAACATTTTACCAAAGATGAGATTGATTACATGTACCGGGTGTACACGGGAATCCTTAATGAAAGCGTGTACAACCTCGATCAAATTCTTTTAGTGATCAATTCATTCAAAACGCAGATGACCGATGCTAAGCGTCTGGAGATCATCAACAAAGCCGGTGACCAGATTGAACAAAACTATGCTGATCTCAAACAGTTCAACAATCAGAATATTCAACTGAGCATGAACCGGGCCAAGGACGAACACGAAGTATTGGTAGTAAAAAGATTATACGGGCTGGAATAAAGACATGAAAAGGTTGCGCGCGCATATTGATGAGTTTGAAACGCTGATGAAGGCGAAGGGATACGATGGTCACTTCCACTGCAACAGCACTCATCCCGGCAAACTGAGAGACTCAATGTATACTCATCTTCTGGAGATACTCCAGGGTCAGACGCCCGTGCCACCATTTTACCTCACCACCTTCTTACACTGGAAAGATGAGGAGAGACCTTATGTGAAGTGCGATTTCAAAATGAAATACGATTCGTGGGCCGGATTCCGGGTGGAAAGAATGGAAGCGAAGCGTGCTAATCGTTTCGGCACAATTAAAAATATTGAGTTTAGCCCAAACAAAAACGAAGATATTCCCACACGCGAAAAGGTGAACGCATTGGTGGGACAGAAAACGAGAAGTCTAAAACTATAAAACCGTAAGACAATGAAATTTATAATGATCCTGATAACAGGAATGATATTGAGTACCGCTGCTCCTGCCCAAACCTGGGACGAATGGTTCAAGCAAAAGAAAACGCAGAAGAAATATCTTGCTAAGCAAATTGTGCTATTGAGACTCTATTTGGGCTACCTTAAAAAAGGTTACGAGATCGCGGACAAAGGACTCACCACCATTCACAACATCAAAAATGGCGACTTCAATCTGCATCGGGACTTTTTTGGGTCGCTCAAGAATGTCAACCCGCACATTAAGAATTCCGCCAAGGTGGCTGATATTATAGCCTTTCAGGTTTACATCATCCAAAATATAAAACGGGTAAATAATTTCTGCAAGACCAACGAATACTTTACGCCCGAAGAAATCCGGTATGTCGCAGCCGTGTATTCCAATATGCTTTTCCTGTGTGATGCTTCAATCTCTGAACTGCTGACGATTATCCGGTCGGATGAGACGGAGATGAAAGATGATGAGCGGTTAGTGCGCATCGACAAGTTATATGACGACATGCTGGACAAACATGCTTTCGTGCAGTCGTTCGATAGCGATGTGAGACTGATTGCCCGGGAGCGAGAACGTGAAACACGTTCTGTTGAAAGGATGCACAAACAATATGGAACAATTTGACGAAATGGCGATGAAACGAATTTTGCTTACCGGATTACTTCTTGTTGTGTTGGGCATGAGAGTGAGTTGCGCGCAGTCACAAGAAGCTCAACAACTATTACTGAACTGGGAAAAGCTTCGTCAACTCGAAGAGATATTGGATAACATGTATCGCGGTTACAAGATACTGGACAAGGGCTATACCACGATCAAGAACATTGCGCAGGGAAACTACACGATCCACCAGTTATTCATTGACGGATTGATGGCTGTTAATCCATCCATACGAAATTACAAGCGCATTCCTTTCATCATCGAATACCAAAAATTGTTGCTGAAGGAATATCAGCGCGCCTATAATCGTTTTCGTCAAGATCCCAACTTCAAATTGGAGGAGATCGAATATCTGGCTAACGTCTACAAGTTCCTGTTTGATGCTTCCCTTCGAAATATCGATGAGCTGATGATGATCATCACGGCTACTAAACTAAGCATGAGTGACGATGAGCGCATGCAGGCCATCGACAGGATATTCTTTGACATGGAGGACAAACTCATCTTTTTGAGAACCTTCAACAACAACACGCAACTGTTGGCCATCCAACGGGCACACTCGCGCAGTGACGTGGAAACCATGCGAAAGCTCTATGGCGTTAACTAAAGTAAAACGATGAAAAACATTAAGATCATATTGATATTTCTTCCTGCGGCATTTTTTCCGGGAGTCATGTACGCCCAGGGTTTCGCAGGAGAAATCCACAGCCTGCAAAGTGTGCTGGATCAGCTATATGCGGAAATGCTGCCTCTGTGCAGTAAACTGATCGGGGTTGGACGAGGGCTGGCCGCCTTTGCAGCGCTGTGGTATATCGCATCGAGGGTGTGGAGACATTTGGCCAATGCAGAGCCTATCGACTTCTATCCATTGCTTCGTCCATTTGCGCTCGGCTTCTGTATTATGATATTTCCCTGGGTAATCGCCTTGATGAATGGCGTGTTGAAGCCGACCGTTACGGGTACAGCAGCGATGGTCACCGGATCAAACAATGCTATTGCCTACTTGCTGAAGCTGAAAGAAGAAGCAATTAAGAAAACTCCTTCCTGGCAAATGTATGTAGGGCCCGGAGGAGAAGGAGATTATGACAAGTGGTATCGTTACACCCATCCCAATGGAACGGGCGAAGGCGTCCTCGATGGCATCGGCAATGATATCAAATTCGGGATGGCCAAAGCTGCCTACAACTTTCGCAATTCCATTAAACAATGGATGTCGGAAATTCTGCACATCCTGTATGAAGCCGCAGCTCTTTGTATCAACACGCTCCGGACGTTTTACCTGATCGTACTCGCCATCCTTGGACCATTGGTTTTCGGTTTTGCGGTCTTCGATGGCTTTCAACACACGCTCACCGTCTGGATGGCTCGTTACATTAGTGTGTTTCTCTGGCTACCGGTTGCTAATATATTCGGAGCAATCATTGGTAAGATACAGGAGAACATGCTGAAAGTCGATATCCAGCAGGTAATCCGATATGGAGACACGTTCTTCAGTACAACGGACACTGCTTATCTCATCTTCCTGGTCATTGGCATTGTTGGATACTTTACCGTGCCGAGTGTCGCTAACTACATCGTTCATGCCGGAGGCGGATATACGCTGCTTCACAAGGCTTCCAATGTCTTTACGGGAGGAGCACGAACAACCGTTTCAGCGGCCACCGCAGGCGCTGGAGCTGTAGTTAGTTCGATAAGTCAATCATCTCACTTAAGTCACGCTGGTTCTTCTCCAAGCAGTGCAGCTATGAAAACTAACGAAGGCTATATGCACGATAAACTTTCGGGTAAATCATGATGAATATGTTTCAACAATTAAGAAATATCGACACGGCATTCAAACACATCCGGTTGTTCTCGCTGGTGCTCATTGCAGGTTGTGTTTTTGCGGTTTGCTTTACACTCTACAAGAGCTTTCAACTGATCAGTGAATCGCAGGAGCGGATATACATTCTCTCCAACGGAAAAGCGCTGGAGGCTTGGTCGGCCGAACGCAAGGACAATATTCCTGTGGAAGCACGCGATCACGTGCGGACCTTTCATCATCACTTCTTTACGCTAGACCCGGATGACAAAGTCATTCAGGCGAACATTGCCAAAGCACTGTATTTGGCCGATGCTTCGGCTAAGAAGCAGTACGATAACCTGAAAGAGAACCGATACTATTCCAACGTGATCTCAGGAAACATTTCGCAGGAAATTGATATAGACAGTATTCGCATCGATATAAACCAATATCCATTCTACTTCCGCTGCTTCGCAAGGCAGCGTCTTATCCGCACCACTTCCATTGTGACGAGAAGCCTTGTCACAGAAGGATACCTGCGCAACGTTTCGCGCTCCGACAACAATCCGCACGGATTCCTGATCGAAAAATGGAACACGCTGGAGAACCAAGACATTAAAACAGAGAACCGATGAAGTCGACCATGAAAAAGAAAATCAAAGAATCACTTTCACCCATGCAACTGCTGGTTATGCAGTGTATCGATAACTTGAACACAACGTTTAACGCATTTCCACATGGCAAAAAGAAAATAATTCTGGCGGTGACTGGCGTAATGATCGCCTGCCTTAGTGGCGCAATGGTACTCGATGCTATTTATGGCGTTCCGGCAAATCCGCTGACATTCGACAAAATCACTTTACCTCACGATATCCAGATGCAACAAACCGATACAACAACCTTAACGCCAATAGGCAAAATGAAAGGTGAGATTGATGGGGACTTTGAGGCCTTCTATCTCGCGGTCGATAAAGATGGCCAGGTGTACCTCAATCGTGATCCGGATTATTCGGAAAATCGATATGATAAATCCAGGGGCTGGGAGTTAGTAACACATGAACAACTTGCGGTTTATGAGAAAGAACTTCATTTCATTCCACACCAAAGGAAAAGTTTGAAACCATAAAAATTTAACTACATAAAACTTAAAACAATAAAGAGTATGAAACCACATTCAGAAAAATTCCTGCAGAAGAGAAGATTCTTCATGGTACTGCCACTGTTGGTGCTTCCCTTCGTTACGATGATCTTTTGGGCCTTGGGTGGCGGACAAGGTACTTCTGCACAAGCTCATACCGTATCCCATACCGGGCTTAATTTATCATTGCCCGATGCATATTTCGGAGAGATGGAGATCTGGGACAAACTTGCCCTGTATGAAATGGCCGAAAGAGATTCAGCTAAATACGAAGAGGCACGAGAGAGCGATCCGTATTTTGATCTGATCGCATTCCAGACACAGGATCAACAACCGGAAAAGAAGTCGCCTGTAGAAAAAGAAAGCAAACTGATCAATTCTTTCCGGCAAAAGGAAGGACAAGTAAGTGATCCCAATGAAGAACGTGTTACGCAAAAGCTGAATGAATTGTATAAAGAAATAAACCATACCACCGAAAGACCGGCTGATCTAAAAAATGATCCGACTCTACTTCCGGAACAAACATCTGACCCGCAGTTTACGGCAGATGTAGACAGGTTGGAGAAGATGATGCAGCTTATGCAAGACGGTCAGGGATCTGATCCTGAAATGGAGCAGATTGAAGGCGTTCTGGAAAAGATACTGGACATCCAGCATCCAGACCGAGTGAAGCAAAAACTGGAAGCGGTAAATATAAAAGTCAAGGCAAATACCCTTCCTGTTGAACTCGCAAAGGATGATGAGAATATTTCATTGATTGATTCTAAGGTGACTGATTCTCACGAATCCATTGACAGCGCTTCCGTATTTGGAATATTATCAGCACCTACGATAGCTCAGAATGGTTTCTTTGGATTGGACGATGAAACACAAAAGACAAGCGAGGTGGGTAATGCAATTGAAGCAGTCATTCACGATACACAGGAGCTAGTTGCGGGATCAACCGTTAAAATGCGACTCCTTAATGATATTAATATCAAAGGGAGACTCATTCCGAAGGATCAATTTATTTACGGTGTATGCGCTATCAACGGTGAAAGATTGACTGTCGAAATCAGCTCAATCAGAACAGGAAATTCGCTATTACCGATCTCATTGGAAGTTTATGATCTGGACGGACTCCCAGGGATTTACATTCCCGGTGCAATAACGCGTGATGCTGCCAAGCAGGCCTCGGATGATGCCTTGCAGAATATTCAATTGATGTCCCTTGATCCGTCCATCGGGGCACAAGCTGCAGCGGCCGGTGTAGAAGCTGCCAAAGGATTGTTCAGTAAAAAAGCTAAGATGATCAAGGTAACGGTGAAAGCCGGCTACCAGGTTTTCCTGGTGGACACCAACCCAACAAGCAACACCAGTTATTAATGATAATTAATTCAATCATGAACCTTTTTGTAAGAATCGTTTTATGGGGATTGCTTTTGCTAATGCTTGAAAAGGCAGATGCACAATCCCGAACTGGAGTAAGTGATGAGAAGGTCGTTGTCGTAACCTCTCATTAAGATTCGCAACGACATACAGGGTTCCGGAACCCATGCGCCTGTTGATGACTGTAGCTACTTATCACACAGGTGATTTTTCGATCCCTTAATAGGGAGTACTGGAAGTTTTTTTCAACGATTAAACACCAAAGTTATGGGTTTGCTGTTTGGCGCTATTGCTGCCTTTGTGACACATGCATGGCCGGTATTACTCCTGCTATTGCTCTGACAAGGCGTTGGTTGGGGCGATTAAGTCGCCCCACCTTTGACTATTTAAATCAATCATTATAATCAAAACAAAATTCACATATGTTTTACTTTTTAAGACATGGCGGTTTCGAATGGCTCATGGGAAGCATACTTGCACTATGCACCATTGAGGTCGAAGCACAACCAGATAATCATGTGCAATCAATAGAGGTGACATTTAATAAAACATCCTCGCTCGTATTCCCTGCAATCATCAAATCGGTTGACCGGGGAAGTCGGGATCTGCTGGCGCAGAAGGCCAAGGGCGTAGAAAATGTTCTTCAACTCAAGGCAGCCAGGCCAGGATTTACAGAGACTAACCTGACTGTAATCACAGCTGATGGAAGGATACATCATTTTATGGTGAACTATTCAAAAGAACCCGAAACACAGGTGGTGAATATTCGTGACGATGAGCGTGCGTCTGACGATCTGCAAAAACTGATCTTCCAGTCCATGATAACAGAATCCGAACTGGAAAAGTATGCTTTACAAATTGTGAATGCCAAGCGCAGCATCCGGTTTATCGGGGAAAGTAAACATAAGATCGGACTTTCATTGAACGGGATCTATATCCGGGACAATATTATCTTTTATCATTTCCGGATCAGGAACTCATCGAACATCACCTACGACATCGACTTCCTAAGATTTTATATTCAGGACAAGATGAAGGTAAAACGTACTGCTTCGCAGGAAGTGAATATCAAGCCTGTGTATGTGTATGGTGACGATCAACAAATACCTGCCAACACTGTGCAGGACATTGTTTATGCCTTGGAAAAGTTTACCATCCCGGATGCCAAGCGGCTCCACATTGAAATGTTTGAAAAGAACGGTGGAAGAAGCCAGGAGCTTTCCATCCGGAACAAGACCATCGTGAATGCAAAGCTGATCAAATAGCCAATGCGTAAGCGATGCTTTCCGATCAACATGAATATTACAAACTATTAAACAAAACATTTATGAATGTCAAGAATCTGGAATTTCTGAAAGAGGGCCTGAAGTATTTGGGCTTTGGCGAGAAACTTAATGTTGATCTTGAGAACAAGATCAAGGAGCAACCAGCAGAGTTTAAGCTAAGTATGGTTGGAGAATTCAATAAGGGTGACACTAAAGAGAAAGTGAATTATTCCCTTGATTTTAGAAAGTCTGATCAGACTGACATGTACTTTTTCAACCGGTATCAGGCGACCCTGAAAAATGACGACCCTGCAAAGGATGTAACTCAGACATTCTATATCACGAAAAACGCGGGGATCACCGCTAAAGAGGCTTACAACCTTTTGAGCGGTCGCGCAGTCAATAAAGACCTAAACAATAAAGAAGGTCAACCCTATAACGCATGGCTGCAACTTGACTTCCAGGAGAAGGACAAGAACGATAATTATAAAGTAAAACAATACCATGCCGGTTATGGGTACGACCTTGAAATGGTCATGGCCAAATACCCCATCAAGGAGCAACTGAATGCTGATGAGAAAACCAAGCTGATGAAGTCGCTGGAAAAAGGGAACCTCACACAGGTCACCTTTGCGCGAGAAGGCGGAGAAGATAAAATGTACGTTGCAGCCAATCCGCAATACAAGAACCTGGATCTCTACAATGCCAAAATGGAAAAGCAATTCCAGGGTATTGAGAAAAAGGAGAAGCAGGACAACGATAAATCCAAAGAGAAAAAAGAAACTGTGAAGCAGGATACCGAAGAAGAAAGTGAGGGGAAAAGAAAATCGAAGAAGAAAGGTGTCGGGGTTTAGCCTCGTTTCGTTCATTGATTGGCAGTCCTCAAAAGGTTGTGTTGTTATTGTTTTTGAAGGACCAACTCTTTTGTGGACAGCCAATCCAATCTTCAAAGACGAAACATTTCTAACTCAACCTGCAAAGCACTTGTCAAAACCCGAATGGCAGCTTGGATTCTTTATGGAATCCATGTTTTGACAAGAGCTTTATCAAGAAATTTCAAAAGGACTGAGTCTTCAAAAAATTCTGCGCATTTCACAGATCAAGCAAAAATGGTGAGACCATTTCACCGCCAAGCCAAAGTTCTGCAACAAGCTCATTTGGCCGGCTTGTCGGCAGCAATGGTTAGGTGAGGTCAGTACGGTGATGTATTGTTTTGACCTTGGATAACATCAAAAATGCCAAACTCGTACGAGCGTTCTATACCTCCACCCAAATCCTTTCCGCTACCTGATGCGTCAGCAGTATTTCCTTTTTCGACTTGTGCTGCAGGGTAATGGAACCATCGAACAGTTCTCGCTTCTTAATGGTCACGGCATCTCCGATCTGCAAGCCTTTCGCGTTCAAGTGGTCAAGGAATGATTTTTCATCTTCTGTAACAGCAGTAATGGTAGCAGTTAATCCTTCTTCGAGGTGTATCAGGGAAGTGCGTTGTTGGTTATGAATTTTTCCATTGCTGTCCGGGATTGGCTCTCCATGCGGGTCGAACTTTGGACGATTCAGTAATTCATCAATGCGTTCGTAAAAGCGTGATGAGTTCACGTGCTCCAACTGTTCAGCGATGTCATGCACTTCTTCCCATCCAAGACCCATCACCTTTACTAAAAACAATTC
>JALHRJ010000019.1 GCA_022841475.1 Cyclobacteriaceae bacterium
TGGTGAACAGTTTCTCTTCGAATGATTTTCGTCCTTGCATGACCAAAGATAAATTTCATTCTTATATTTATAAAGTAGTTGTGCAACATACACAAAATACATATGCCATGCAGGGGTTTGGTCTTGCCATTTAAGTGTAATCAACTAATTTAGTATATCAACGTGGGACAGTGATGTGTTTCAAAAACCCTGCACGTCATATGTACCAACGTTAGCAGCAATAGCCTTTAGACAGATTGGGTTCACGCTCAACGTTTCGGGACGAAGAAATTGAAAGAAGAAAAAATTACCGGAGACCAGATCGCACTTCGTAGATCGCTAGTCAAAAGGGACGGGATAACAATCACTCCGCATTACGGTTGACAGAAATACAGAATAATAAATTTGAAATGCTGGTCCGCTGGCTACTGTGGGACTTGGCTACATGCTGCTAACAAAATGTATAGACAATTGCGGGGCTTAAAGGATAGCCCTGTTAGCCTAAAGATCATCCTTAAATACAAAAAGATGATTGTTCTCTCCATTGCTACTCATCTAAAATTGTAAGACCTTACCCAAAATTTAACGCATCACCAACGTATGGAGAATCTTACCCCCGATCAACGCTTTGCCCAACTGAACCTCACCCTGCCACCACCCCCTACTCCGCTGGGTGTTTACAAACCTTTTTTACAGGTAGACAAGTTTGTTTATGTCTCGGGGCATGGCACGGTAAAAGAAGACCGCAGTTTAATCATTGGTAAAGTAGGTGTGGATATGGATGCAGAAGAAGCAAAGTTGGCCGCTCAGCAAGTAGGCTTAGCCATTCTGGCGACTTTAAAATCAAATCTCGGGAGCTTTAACAAAATAAAACGGGTCATTAAAGTGTTGGGGATGGTAAATGCGGTGCCGGAGTTTGAGCGACATCCATTTGTCATTAATGGGTGTAGTGAATTATTTGCTAAAGTCTGGGGGCCTGATCATGGCGTGGGTGTGCGCAGTGCTGTAGGCATGGGCTCGTTGCCGGATAATATTCCGGTTGAGATTGAAGCGATGTTTGAGTTAGAGTAAATTTAATGAGCCACGAAGGCACCAAGTCACTAAGTATCCAATTCAAAATCATTTTCTTTGTGTCCTTGTGACTTAGTGTCAAATACTAAAAGATTGAAGCGATGTTTGAGTTAGAGTAAATTTAATGAGCCACGAAGGCACCAAGTCACTAAGTATCCAATTCAAAATCATTTTCTTTGTGTCCTTGTGACTTAGTGGCCAATAACTAAGCCTATTTTATGAACAACTGGTACGAAATAAAAAATGTAAACGAATTAGATTCTCCGGCCCTGGTTGTATTTCCGGATCGCGTAAAGGAAAATATCCGGGTGCTAAAAGAATTTGTTCCGGATGTTAACCAATTGCGTCCGCACGTAAAAACAAATAAATGTGCGGAGGTGTGCCAATTAATGATGACTGCCGGAATCAAAAAATTCAAGTGCGCCACTATTGCAGAAGGGGAAATGCTTGCCATGATTGGTGTGCCCGATGTATTGCTTGCTTACCAGGCGATTGGGCCCCGAGGTGTCAGGCTAAGTCAGCTAATCAAAAAATATCCAGCCACTCAGTTTGCCTGTCTGGTTGATAATGAAGCCACCGCTTCTGAACTATCCGCTACAGCGCAAGCCCAGGGCGTTACCATCAATGTTTTTCTTGATTTGAATGTGGGCATGAGCAGAACCGGAATCCTTCCGGAAAATGCGCTTCCCCTATTCCTTTTTTGCCAGTCACTGGCAGGCATTACTCCCATTGGACTTCATGCCTATGATGGTCATCATCGCGATGCCGATTTAGCCATTCGCACCAAAGGTTGTGATGAAGGTTTTTTACGGGTTGAATCCTTACAACAAGCCATTCAAAAACAAACCGGGGTATTGGCCACTATCGTTACCAGTGGAAATACTACGATCTCCATTCATGCAAAAAGGAAAAATATTGAAGTGAGTCCGGGTACGTTCATTTTTTGGGATTATGGCTACCATAAATTATTTACTGAACAACATTTTGTATTTGCAGCCATTCTGATTACACGAATTATTTCCAAACCGGATGACGAAACCATTTGTATTGACCTGGGTCATAAGGCAGTTGCTTCCGAGAACCCACTGAACAACCGGGTGTATTTTCTAAATGCACCCGAACTGGAACCGCTAGGCCATAGCGAAGAACACCTCATCCTAAAAGCAGAAAAAGGTAATTCTTATAAAGTGGGTGATGTACTTTATGGAGTTCCGTTTCACATCTGCCCTACGGTGGCACTTCACGAAAACCTAACAGTAGTTGAAAATCATGAGGTAACGGGCACCTGGAATGTAGTGGCGAGGAAAAGAAAAATCTCAGTTTAGTCATGACAAAATTTATTGTTGATGCGCACCTGGACCTGAGCATGAATGCCATGGAATGGAACCGCGATCTGCGGAAGCCTATTTCAGAAATTCGTGAAAGAGAAAAGAACCTGACCGACAAACCTGATCGCGGCAAAGGCGTTGTCAATTTTGAAGCGTTACGAAAAGGAAATATTGGTTTGGTGGTAGCCACCCAAATAGCGCGTTATGTAGCACCCACAAATCCATTGCCCGGCTGGAATTCGCCCGAACAAGCGTGGGCACAAACGCAAGCACAACGCGCGTGGTATGCTGAAATGGAACGCGTGGGCGAGTTGAAATCAATTACAGACATAAGCTCATTAGAAGCTCACCTCCAAGACTGGACAAACACAAAACCGATTGGCTACATTCTAAGTTTAGAAGGTGCCGATTCATTGGTTACTGTTCAACATCTTGAATTTGCACATCAATACGGACTACGGGCTGTGGGCCTCGCACATTATGGACCCGGCAGGTATGCACAAGGTACAGACGCTACCGGAGGCCTGGGACCGCAAGGAAAAGAGTTGCTGAAAGAAATGGAGCGCCTCAACATAATTTTAGATGCTACCCATTTGTGCGATGATAGTTTTTGGGAAGCACTCGATAATTTTAAGGGAGCTGTCTGGGCGAGTCACAATAATTGCAGGGCACTTGTTAATCACAACCGGCAATTCAGTGACGAACAAATAAAAGAATTAATCAGACGTAATGCTGTAATTGGCGGGGTGTTGGATGCATGGATGTTGGTACCCAATTGGATTCGCGGAAAGTCTACCCCACGGCAAATGAATTGCGACCTGAACAAATTAATTGATAACTATGATCACATTTGCCAATTAGCAGGCAATGCAAATCATATCGGCATCGGCTCCGACCTTGACGGTGCGTTTGGTACAGAACAAAGTCCGTTTGACATTGAAACCATTGCCGATCTTCAAAAGATAAGCATCTTACTTTCGCAACGCGGCTATACACAACAAGATATTGAAAATGTGATGTCAGGAAACTGGCTACGATTTCTAAGAAAAGTATGGGCATAAAAAAGTGTCATTCGGATTCGAATGACACTTTAATATAAAGTTTAAAATATTATTGAATAGGTTTTTCCGTATCAATCTTGATGGGTTTTTCATACCCAAATATTTCATCCAACGTAAGTTGCTTCACCGTTCCGTAGTTCTTTAAATCTTTCAGGTTCAGTTTATCCTCACTACCAAGCACCACTACATTGTAATTGGCTTTGCTTAAATATTGTTCATGAAATTTTTGAATATCGTCCAACGTAAGTTGCTGTGCTTGTTCATACACATCTTTACGGATATCATGATCGATTCCTTTGCGTTGTGCATCCAGGTAGTTAAACAAGATTCCGGTTTTCGTAATTCGGGCGCTCTCGATCCGGTTCATGATTCCACTCTTGGCAACCTCAAAGCCACCTTCCGTGCGTGGAAAATTTCGGATAAGTCCGCTTAATCCCTTCATAGACTCTACTTGCTTATCTGCTTGCGTACCCACATAGCCATAGAAGAAATCATTGCCGGTTGGTTTATTTGCAGAGCCATAAAAAGCAAACGCGGAATAAGCCAATCCCTGAGCTTCACGAAGTTCCTGGAAAATCGGAGAACTCATATTGCCATCAAAATATTCATTGAATATGGTGCTAATCGGAATCCGCTCCTTATCAAAAGAAGGTCCCTTTGTTAAGAAAATGATTTCGGCTTGTACCATATCATAGTTAGCCCAAAATGCATTTTGCTCGGCTACATCTTTCAGCGGAAAATCTTTGGGCGCAGGTGCCGGCTTTAACTGATCTGGTAACGTATGAAATTGATTCAGTGATGCAACAATTTCTTCCTCACTCTTGGGCCCATAATAAAGCACTTTATGTTCGGTTTGTGTAAAGCCTTTAATCAACTCAGTTAATGTTTCAGCTTTCAACTCCCGGAGCTCCTTATTCGTTAATACATTGGTAAACGGAGATTCGGGTCCATACAATCCGTAGTTAATCAGGCCTTCATATAAAATAGCAAACTTATCTTTCTTGATATCGTCCCGCTTTTTAAAGATACCATCCACCATGTTCTTCAGGGCTGCATCATCAGGTTTTGGATCTGCTAATAATTGTTCAAAGAGTTGAACAGCCTTATCCATATTCTCGCTAAGTCCATTCAGGTAGATGTATGTCTGATCTTCGGCTGCAAACACACCGAAACTACATCCAATTTTATAAAGTTCTTTCTTAAACTCTTCTGCCGACAACGTTGATGTGCCCAGGTACTCCAGATATTCGATGGCGATTTTTGAGGTTGGATCATGATTGGTACCCACATCAGATAAATAATAAAGGGTAAATAACTCATTCTCTTTATTCGGGGTATACAATACCTGAATTCCTTTATTCATGCTCAGTTTTTGAATATCCTTTTCGTAATCGATAAATACCGGAGTCAGTTTTTCTGGTTTACTTTTTAGCAATTCTTCATGAAAGGCCGACTTGTCTTCCTTATTTAAGGTAACCCGTGTAATCTCTGGCTTGCTTACTTTCTTTGCATTGGGATCTTTTCCGTTGCGTTTATAAACCACCGCATAATTATTACCATAGTGTTCGTTGGCAAACTTTACAATATCTTCTTTTGTATACGCTTTCAACGATTCAACACTCGAAATATACTCCTGCCATGCAATACCATTGGTAAACGCCATTACCAAATCATTGGAACGTGACCAGTTTTGTTCTGACTGTTGAATTTTACTCTTTTTAAGATCATTAATTACCGCCTCCACCAGCCAATCTTCAAACTCCCCCTTCTTTACAAGTTCTATCTGGCTTAATAAAAGATCTTTCACTTGTTCCAATGTCTGGCCTTCACGGGGTTTAGCCGAAAATGTATGAATCGTGTAGTCATTCATGTCATTTACAAAACTGTAAGGCTCCAGCACTTTTTGCTGTTGCTTAAGATTTATGTCGATCAAACCGGCTTGTGAATTAGAAAGAATCATATCGGTTAATCGCAGCAGCTTAGCATCCTCGCTACCCGTACCCTTAAATCGAAATCCCAGGTTTACCCATTCTGCATCGGGCCCAAATACCTCTGTTATCCGGGGCTCAGTGATTGGCTCTTCCTCCACTTTGGCCAACACAGGTAATTGGTCATTGGGTTTCCAATCACCAAAGTACTTATCGATGAGTGCGATGGTTTTATCGTAATCAATGTCGCCACTCAAACACACGGCAACATTGTTTGGCCGATAGTAGGTATTAAAGTAAGCTTTGATGTTTGTTATGGAGGGATTCTTCAAATGATCGATCGTGCCAATAACCGTCTGCGTGCCATATGGATGTTTTTTGAAAATCGAAGCATTCATCGCTTCGAAGGTCTTCCAGTAATCATTATCAAGACTTCGGTTTTTCTCTTCATATACAGTTTCCAATTCGGTATGAAACAAACGCGGTACAATTACTTTGAATCGGTTCGCCTCAAGCCGAATCCAATTTTCGATTTGATTGGCCGGAATATCATTAATGTAAACCGTTCGGTCATCCGTAGTATAGGCGTTGGTGCCGCGGGCCCCAATTTCAGAAACCATTTTATCGTATTCATTCGCGATGGCCAGTTTGGACGCCTCGTTTGAAACCTTATCGATAAGTTTATAATAATTTTTTCGTTCAACGGAATCGGTAAGTGTTCTATAATGTTCAAACATACGTTCAACACTATCCAACAAAATGCTCTCCTTTTGCCAATCACGCGTTCCGAAATCAGAAGTTCCTTTGAACATGATGTGTTCCAGGTAGTGTGCCAGGCCGGTCGTTTCTGCAGGATCATTTTTGCCACCGGCTTTTACCGCAATTTGAGTTTGAATACGGGGCTCCGTCTGGTACTGGCTCAAATAGACTTTAAGTCCATTCTTAAGTGTGTAAATCCTTACTTTTAACGGATCGTCCGTTACGTACTCATACGTGAACCCATTACTTTCTGCGGTTTTCGTTTCATATTTCCCTTTTTGAGTACAGGAAACTATAAACGCTATAGCAATTACAAGACAAACTAGTCGTTTTAGCATAATCATAGATTTTTTGATTTTTGGGACATCTAATGTAACTAAATTTGGGGTATCTTAAGAAATTGATCCGTAAATAAAACGAGAGCGTTCCAACTAAATAAGCTGGTATCCGTATCTTTAACGGTAAATTATTCATAATTATTTTCGTCAAACACAATGAAAAAGAAGATTGCAGGGATTTGTGTGGTTATTGTGTCATTGGTGTTGTTGTCATTCACTCCGCCAGCCGAACGTTACTTCGAAATTGCCAAGAACTTGGATATTTTTGCTTCTCTTTTCAAGGAAGTTAATTCGTTGTATGTCGATGAATTAAATCCTAACAAAACGATTCGCACAGGCATTGATGCCATGCTCAATTCTCTTGACCCGTATACCAATTTTATTTCAGAAGACGAGGTGGAGGATTTCCGCACGCTGAATACAGGACAATATGGAGGCATTGGTGCACTAACTAGACAAATCAACAATCGTACAGTAGTTACTATGGTGTATGAAAATTACCCGGCTTACAAAAACGGCTTGAGGATTGGCGATGAAGTAGTGAAAATGGATGGCATCGAACTTTCACGGATTACCGTAGAGGAGGCCAATCATTTGATGCGTGGACAGGTGGGCACCAACGTAAAACTTACCATTAAGCGAATGGGACAACCGAACCCCATCGAACTGGAATTTAAACGAGAGAAGATTAAAATCAGCAACGTACCTTACTTTGGCATGATGTCAGACGATACCGGTTACATACAGTTGACCGAATTCACACCCGATGCGGGGAAAGAAGTAAAAAATGCTTTAGTTAAACTTAAAGAGCAAGGTGCGAAATATTTGATTCTTGATTTGCGGGGCAATCCGGGGGGATTATTATTAGAATCAGTTAACATTTGTAATCTCTTCATTCCCAAAGGAAAAAAAGTTGTTGATACTAAGGGTAAAGTTGAAAACAGCAATATCACGTATGAAACTCTTAACGCACCGGTAGATCTTGAGATTCCGGTTACAGTAATTATCAATCGTGGTAGCGCTTCGGCTTCTGAAATTGTTGCGGGAACGCTGCAGGATTATGATCGTGCCGTTGTATTAGGTGAGCGTTCATATGGCAAAGGGTTGGTGCAGGTAGGTCGACCACTATCCTACAATTCGCAGGTAAAAATTACTACCGCAAAATATTATACCCCTACCGGGCGCTGTATTCAAGTGTTAGATTATACCCATCGTAGAGAAGATGGTAGTGTAGGTTCTATTCCTGACTCAGTAAAGAAGGAATTCCGTACCTCACGCGGTAGAAAGGTATATGATGGCGGTGGTATTGATCCTGACATTAAAGTGGATGGCCAGGACATGGCCATGATTACTCAAGTAATTTTTAGCAAGGGCTTTATCTTTGATTATGCAACACACTATGCCTTCAATCATCCAACTCTTGCAGATGCAAAGAATTTTTCCTTATCGGATAAGGAATATCAGGACTTTGTTAGTTGGATGAAAGACAAGACTTACACCGTGCAATCGCCTGTAGAAATTGAACTCAATGAACTTACAGAAGAAGCTAAGCAAGAAAAGGTTTATGACGATGTAAAACCTCAGCTTGACCAAATACGAGTAAGACTTAGTGAGGCTCGTAAAAATGAATTGATGCACAATAAAGATCAAATCAAACAACTGATCGAGCGTGAAATCGTATCGCGTTATTATTTTGAAAAAGGATCCGTTGAAAACAGCTTCAACCACGATCAGGAAGTGAAGGCAGCCATGCAGATTCTTCACAATCAATCTGAGTACAAGAAAATACTGAACATTCAATAACACCAATGCGAGGAAATAAACAGAAGGCTGTAAAGTGGCTACTCGTACCGATAGCCATTTTTGCTTTAGTACTGTTGATGGATTCCTGCCTGCAATTCAGGATGAGTAAATCCGACATAGATGACCATTTTAAAGACAGTAAGAATAAAGGTGTTTTAAAACAATACACGTTAGAAAATCGCACCATTAATTATCTCATTGCCGGAGAACCTGACAAACCACTGGTAGTTTTTGTTCATGGGTCACCCGGATCGTTGAGTGCGTTCATCGATTTCATGTCGGATAGCGTACTCTTGCAAAAGGCGATGTTAATTTCTGTTGATCGACCCGGGTTTGGCGCTTCTAATTTTGGTCAGGCCGAGCCTTCGCTTCAGAAACAAGCGGCAATGCTTAAACCCATGCTGGAAGCATACAAAGAAAACCGACCCATTATTTTAGTGGGTCATTCACTGGGTGGACCACTCATCGCGCGGATGGCCATGGATTATCCAGAGTTAATTGATGGACTTGTGTTTGTGGCCGCTTCGATTGACCCTGAGCTGGAACCGAATGAAGTTTGGTTTCGTGCTCCGTTGGCAACTCCCTTTTTAAAGTGGATTTTACCCAGGTCGTTTCGGGCATCCAACGATGAAATTTATAAGCTCAAACCCGAATTGGAGAACATGCTTCCAACCTGGAAAAATATTACAGTACCGTCCACCTTTGTTCAAGGTAAAGATGATTCTTTCGTGCCCTATCAGAATGTAGATTTTGCAAAGCGCATGCTTGTGAATGCCCCAGTGAAGATTCAATTACTGGAAGGGGTAGATCATTTTATTCCCTGGAGTCATCCACAGCTAATTCGACAAGCAACTCTTGAAATGCTTGAAAATCAAACCCTGGTTAGTAATAAATAAAAAGAGGCTGAGTCAAAAGTCATCTTGTCATCGCCCCGATGTATCGGGACGATCCCAGATTTGAGAGGTAGAATGAGATTCCAGCTCAAAGCCTGGCTATGCCTGCTCCGCCAATTGGCGGAGCAGGCAGGGCCGGAATGACATTTCAAGTTTAATTGACTTTTGTAGTAGCCTCTAAATTCGTTTGCAAACAAGTATACTAACGCAAGAACAACAGTTCTCTGTATTTCACCAGAGGCCAGTCTGCGTTATCCACTAACAATTCCAGTTTATCTACCGCATCTCTGATTTTATCAAAATACTTTTCTTTGATATCATCGCAGTAACCAAACGCCCGCTTGTGGGTATCCGAAACTTTGTTTAGTCTTTTGCGTTCCTCCACCATCTCGCGCACATTTGCCTTAATGGTCTCGATGTGACCTGAAATATCCTTTATGGTTTGCACTACCGCTTTATTATCCACACCCAAACCACTCAATCCATTTGCGTTTGTAATTAGCTTATTCTGATAGGCAATGGCAGTAGGAATAATATGGTTCATGGCCAGGTCACCAATCACACGAGCTTCAATCTGCACCTTCTTAATGTAGCTCTCCAGCTTAATTTCATTGCGAGCCTCCACTTCCTTATGACTCATGACTCCAAACTTTTCAAAAAGCTCCAGCGATTTTTTCGACACGTAGCCTTCAATAGCCCGGGGCATATTTTTAACGTTGCCCAAGCCACGCTTGGATGCTTCTTTAACCCACTCATCAGAATATCCATCGCCTTCGAAGCGGATATCTTTTGATTCTTTGATGTATTTTCTCAATACATTCACAATGGCAATTCTTTTCTCCTCACCTTTTTCAATTTCTTTTGAAACGGTTTCGAAGAACTTAGTAAGCTGATCTGCAACAATAAGATTAAGTGCAGCCATAGGTGTTGCACAATTGTCGGAACCTCCTACAGCCCTGAATTCAAATTTATTTCCAGTAAAGGCAAAGGGTGAAGTTCGGTTGCGATCCGTTGCATCTAATATGATTTCAGGAATCTGGTCAATGCCCAGTTTCATGTACATATTGTCGCCCTTCTCAATCTTTACATTTCCTTTCTTCTCCAACTCATCCAGAACGGCTGTCATTTGAGATCCAATAAATACCGACATAATAGCTGGAGGTGCTTCATTCGCCCCCAGGCGGAAATCGTTACCAGCCGTTGCAATGCTTGCTCGCAACAAATCAGCATGCTCATGAACAGCTTTGATGGTCGTAACAAAGAAGGTTAAGAAGAGTAAATTATCGCGGGCAGAACTGGAGGGTGCATAAAGATTAACACCGGTATCCGTAATCAACGACCAGTTGTTATGCTTTCCACTACCATTAAGTCCGGCAAAAGGCTTCTCATGAAATAAAATTTTAAGATCGTGCTTTTCACCCACACGACTCATCACATCCATCATCAATTGATTGTGGTCGTTGGCCACGTTCACTTCTTCAAATAAAGGAGCTACTTCAAATTGACTTGGAGCAACCTCATTGTGGCGAGTGCGTACGGGTATGCCCAACTTCCAGCTTTCAATTTCGAAATCGCGCATGAAATCATACACTCTTCCAGGAATGGTTCCGAAATAATGATCTTCCAATTGCTGACCTCGGGCCGGTGCATGACCAAATACCGTGCGCCCTGCCATAACAAGATCTGGTCGAGCATTAAACAATGCTTTGTCGACCGCAAAATATTCTTGTTCGGCACCTAACGAGGCAACCACATGCTGAATGTCTTTATCAAACAACTGACATACTTGTGTAGCGGCAATATCCACTGCTTTCAATGCTTTGAGAAGCGGAGATTTAGTATCCAGTGTTTCGCCTGTATAGGAAACAAAAATCGTAGGAATACTAAGTGTCTTACCATACAGAAACATGGGTGAGGTAGGATCCCAGGCTGTATAACCACGGGCTTCAAACGTACTTCGTATCCCCCCACTTGGAAAAGAAGAAGCATCTGGCTCTTGTTGAACCAACTCACTTCCTTTAAATTTTTCGATGCCTGAAAGCGCATCAAAGAAAGAATCATGCTTTTCAGCTGTTCCACCGGTCATGGGTTGAAACCAATGGGTAAAATGTGTGGCTCCCTTTGAAATTGCCCAGGACTTAGCAGCTGAGGCTACTGCATCTGCAGTAGGTTCGTCAATTTTTTCATGGTTTTTAATCGCATTACTTACCTTTTTGAAAACGGCCGGAGCTAGTGTAGACCGCATTTGCTCCATACCAAAAACATACTCTCCAAAAAATTTAGAAATGTTAGGGGTGATGGCGTCAACGGGCACTTTTGAGCGTTCATTAAGCTTTTTCAAAGCTTCAAATCGTAGTTGAGACATAGTAGTGGTTGTTTTTTTGACAGAATTGAGTCAAAAATATGCGATTTTTATAAAAATAGGGTTGTCTGTTAACCTTATTTTAAAAAAATATTATTTCATCCGATAGAACAGGGTTCAAATTTAGCCTAACGGTAATTAGTTTAAGGAATTCTACTCTTTACTTCATCGAATTGCTGATCGTAATCCTTCCTCAATGTGCCCATCCAACGATCCCACCATAAAAAATAAAGCCCATAATTTCCCTGAAAGTACTGATGATGCTGATTGTGGTTGAGTGAGGTATTTAACCATTTACCAATACGACTTCGCGAAAAGCCTTTCGGATAGAGTTCATAACCAAGATGACCATACACATTGTAAATCATCATAATTAAAAGAAACAAAGCAATGGCCAACGGATGCACCGGCATAATGAAAGCAACCAACACTACAATTCCGGCCTCCACAATTGCTTCTAACGGATGAAACGCAAAAGCTGCCCAGGGTGAAGGGTTAGTTGACAAATGATGTACTTTATGAAAATAGCGGAATACTCCTGGATGATGCATTAACCGATGGGTCCAATAAAAATAGGTATCGTGAAGGAGGAGAATGATGGGTATGGATAGAAAAAAATAGGCGATCCCAAAATCTTCAATCCGGGTATACAGTTGTGTATAGGGTCGGATGGGAGTCATGAAAAGTCCGTAGCCGATAAGCGAAAAAATTAAGGCCGTAAGCAGCGAATAAGAAATTTCTCTATAGTAGTCTTGACGAACGGGAAATCGGGTTTGGATTTTCTTATAACTCCACACCTTCTTCCGGATCCGGTAAAAAATAAGAAAGGCTATAGATGCGATAATTAAGTAGCGCAGGGTAACTACCAGCAAGAGAACCGGAAACCGACCGTCATTAAACACCGCCATATCGAATTTAGACGAAATTTTCAGGGCAATGATAAACTAAAAACACCTTTTATTCGTCTTATGTCTTATATAAAATAGGAAAAGGTATGATCAATGTTGCACTTATGCGTCCTACTTCGAATAACCGAATGGATGCCTCCTACCTGAAGAATTTTAAACTTGCCTTGATTAATTGGGAATTGAACCGTCAGGAAGATCGTAAAAACTCGATCAGTAAAAAGGAAAGAAAAGCAGCCCATTAACAAAAAAATAAATCGCACCCATATGCTTATGAGTGCGATTTATTATTGTAAGCTACCCCAACTAATCAGCTTGATTTTTTAACTGAACCACCGCTGCTGGAGTTTGTATTGGTTTTAGCGGGTGAACCCCGGTATCGAATACTTCCTCCACTGCTTGCCTGTGCAGAAAGTTCTTTTGATACGGAAATTTTTGCACTACCCGCACTACTGGCATTGGCCCTTACACTTTCGCTTTCCAGCGCGTAAGCGTCCACCTCTCCGGCACTACTTACATCAATTTCAAGTGATTTTGCTTTACCTTCCAGCACAATATCCCCGGCACTGGATGCATCAATAGAAGCGAATCCGGCTTCGATAGAAATCTCAATGGTAGCTGCACTGGAAACACTGATCTCCATGGAATTAGCCTTAATAGTACCTTCTGAAAAAACATTGGCGGCAGAACTGGCACGAATCTTTTCAAGAGAAACGTAGGTAACATACACTTTAACATTCCGGTTGCGATAACGACCATCTTTCATTTGAATTCTCAGGTAGCTACCACTTACTTCGGTGATTACGTTAGAGGCGCTGGTACCCGTTACTTCTACTCGCACACTTTCCTTATCCCCTTTTTTAAGATACACGTCAATTGCCTCCCCCACTTTTACCCCGGTAAAGGAGCCTACTGAGCGAACCTGACTCTCCTGACTAAAGCCTGTTAACAGAATAAAAGAAAGCGCTACTAAACTCAACAAACTTTTCATAATTACTAATTTGATACAATGACCACCTTCACTGATGGAGGTTGCTTAACAACTGCTATAATTCTAAAAATTTCTGATTTGGTGTAAGAAATATTCATTTTTTAACCTAAATTTCGAATATAGTCTTTCTAAATTTCGACAAAACTAATAACTCATCATGATTAAGGAACAATTAAATGTATTAATCAATCTGGCTGCCAGTGATCGTAATGTTGGAGAAAAAGAGGCTAAAGTCATTCATATGATCGGTAAAGCCAACGGCTTATCGAAAGAGGATGTTGATTCGATGCTTAAGAAACCTCAACCTATTGGAGATCTCTCCGTCTTTTCTGAAGAACAAAAATTTGAAAATTTGTACCACCTCATTCAATTGATGAAAAGTGATGGCCATGTTTTCAAAAGCGAAATTAATTTTTGTGAAGAAATCGCTGAAAAGCTTGGATATAAAAAGGCCGTTGTCGGTGAGCTTTCCTCCCGGATTTACTCGGATCCCACCATCACAGCAGATCGGAAAATGCTGATTGAAAGAGCCCACAAATTTTTAAAATAATTTCTTACCTAAACCTGAATGAGGCCCGCCTAACCAGTAGGCCTTTTTTTATTTTCTTTCATAAAGAACCTGTCCACCTAAAATAGTCATGGCCACTTCGGTAGTGAGCAACTCCTGATCTGGCACCGTCATGAGGTCTTTCGTGAAAACGGTGAAGTCAGCAAGTTTTCCTGGCGCAATCGATCCCTTGATCTTTTCTTCAAAAGCTCCATAGGCTGCATCTAAGGTATAGGATTTTAGTGCTTGTGCGCGGGTCATCTTTTCTTCCGGCTCATAGCCCCCTTCAGGTTCACCTTTCAAAGTTTGACGGGTTACGGAAGCAAAGAACGAAGCAATAGGATTAATGGGCTCAACAGGCACATCGGTTCCGTTAACGATAATCGCTCCTGATTTTAAAAGCGATTGCCACATATATGCGCCTTCCTTAATTCTTTTCTCTCCTAATCGGTCAATGGCCCACGGCCGGTCGGAAGACATATGCACTGCTTGCATCGCGGGGATAACACCTAACGCTCCGAACCGTGGAATATCCGCAGGATGAACATGCTGGGCATGTTCGATCCGGTAACGGTGGTCTTTGATTGCTGGCTTTTCCTTGAAAGCAACTTCATAGCGATCCAGAATTTCCTTATTGGCACGGTCACCGATAGCATGCGAGCAAACCTGAAAGCCGTACGTAAGTCCTTCACGAGAAATTTTCATTACGGTATCCATCGACAGTGTTGGCATGCCACTAAAATCCTGGCGATCAGTGTAAGGCTCTAAAAGCCAGGCACCGCGTGACCCTAATGCTCCATCACAATTTAATTTGATGGAGCGAATTGTTAAAAGATTAGCCGAATCAATCTCAGGACCTTTTCTAAGCCATTCATAAATAAGCTCACTGTCGAAGCCAGTAAGCATCACATACAAACGAGTATTGAGCTTGCCCTCGTTCTTAAATTTCTTAAAAAGTTCAATATTTTCCCGTGATACACCGGCATCATGAAAACTGGTGATTCCATTTCGAAGACTTGCAGCCATGGCTAATTCCAAAGCCTGGCTTTGTGTCTCCTCTGAGTTCTCCGGAATATGTTGGCCAATCAACCCTTGCGCTCTTTCGTTGAACAACCCAGTTGGATTTCCTAATTCATCAAGAATGATTTCGCCACCCTCTCCTAAATCTTTGCCTAACTTCTCAACAGAGAGTTGATTCACTCCAGCCAGTTGCATGGCTTTGGCATTGGCAAAGCCTGCATGACCACTGGCATGTCGTAAAAACACAGGATTGTTTGGAGAAATGGAGCTAAGGAGTTGATGGGTTGGAAACCCTTTGATCATCTTCTCAGGTTTTGTGGTCCATTTATCCTGATGCCAGCCACGACCTACAATCCATTGACCTGGTTGAGCTTTGGCTATGGCCTCGTTCACTTTTTGGACAAGCTCTTCATAACTGGTAACGTTCATCAAGTCGAGCTGGAGCTCATTATAGCCCAATCCCATAAAATGACCATGCCCTTCAATAAAACCCGGAGTCATTGTCTTCCCTTGTAAGTCAATTGTTTTTGTGTTTTCACCTTCAAATTTTTTAATGCCCGCAAGATCACCTGCATATACAATCTTATCCCCACTCACAGCCACAGCCTCTACGGAAGGAGTACCTTCCTCAACAGTATAAATGGTTCCGCCTCGAATGATTAAATCAGCGGGGGCTTCTTTTTCTGAACAACTAACCAATAAGGTGAACACTAAAACACATGCAACGGGTAAGAACTTATTTAGCATAGGGGTAAATATTAAACCCTAAAAGTAGTAAGCAATTTTATATTTCCCTTGCCTATTCTATCAACGGCAGGATATAGCGAGTTTTGTATCTTCGCAGCCAGAAATGAAAGAACGATTAATTTTTTTTGGGAAGCTCGCTTTGTTTTGGCTTCTCTTTTTCACTGTAAGTCGCATTCTTTTCTTTATTTATTTGCATACACAAACCAGCTCCCTTACGGGAAAAGAAATACTGATGCCTATGGTGCTGGGGCTGCGTATGGATGCGGCCATGGCCGGTTACTGGATGTTACTGCCTGGATTAATTTTTATCTTCTCCGCATTTATTTCAGTGCGATGGATTTATATCCTGCAGGGTATTGTAACCAGTATTTTACTTTTGATTTCTACCCTACTAATTGTGGCTGATGTTGAATTGTACAAACACTGGGGTTTTCGTATCAACGCTACGCCACTCATGTATCTGGAGTCAGAGGCGGCAAGCAGTGTAAACCTCTCCACATTAGTTCTGTTGATTACCATTTTTGTATTCCTACTTATCGCTTTCTTATTTCTTTATTGGAAGAAACTAGCTCCACAACTCTTAGGATTTCAAAAACTACCCGCCAAGTGGTCACCGGTTTGGTTGGTGATTACAGCAACCTTGATCATTCCTATTCGTAGCAGCTTCAGTGTGGCACCTTTAAATACAGGGGTAGTATATTTTCACAAAACGAAAGCCTTTCCAAATCATGCCGGAATTAATCCGGTCTGGAACTTTTTAAAAGATGTAACCCGTAAAGACAACCTCCAATACAATACCAACTTTCATCAGCCTGCAAACCTTGATGATCAATTCGCTTCTCTTATCAATACCGAAGGCGCTACTAAAAAATTTATCTCTGTAGAAAAGCCCAACGTCTTACTTATCATCCTGGAAGGGTTTACTTCGAAAATCATTGCACCACTGGGTGGGTTGGAGAATATTACACCCGAGTTGAATGAACTTATTAAAGAAGGAATCCTGTTTGAGAATTTTTACTCCAGCGGTGATCGCACGGATAAAGGAATAGTCTCCATCCTGAGTGGCTATCCGGCACAGCCACGGAGTTCCATCATTAAGTTTCCAAACAAAACACAACGACTCCCCTACTTACCAAAAGTGTTGGAGAAATCCGGCTATCACACTTCGTTTGTTTATGGAGGCGACATTGGCTTTGCCAACATGGAATCGTATGTAACGCAAGCGGGGTTTAGTCACATTACCGAGATAGATGATTTTGAAAGCGAATTAGATGATTCCAAATGGGGTGTTGCCGATCATTATGTTTTTGAACGACTCCAGAATGAATGTGATACAGTTTCCAATCCTTTCTTTAAAGTCATGCTGAGCCTGAGTAGTCACGAACCCTTTAAGGTGCCTATGGAAACGGTCATTAAAGGAAATGATGAAGGTTCTATGTTTCTGAATGCCTGTTTTTATACCGACAAAAGCCTGGGTGAATTTATCCGTAAGGCAAAACAAAAACCATGGTGGAAAAATACGTTGGTGATTATCACTGCCGATCATGGACATAGATTTCCGAATCCCAATGAATTAAAAGAGAAAGAACGATTTAAGATACCCATGCTCTGGTTGGGTGGTGCACTCAATCAGTCCGGCATCCGCATCAATACCTTTGCCGGCCACACCGATATTGCCAACACACTGTTGAATCAGGTTGGGATTAGCCGCTCACCGGATTTTTCATTTAGCAAAAACATACTGGCCGATACCGTTAATTCGTTCGCCATGTATGTATTCTCCAATGGCTATGGATACGTGAGTCCAACCAACGAGAATATTTTTGACTTTGATCTGAATAATTACCTCAAGCGCGAAGGAAATGAAAATGAACTTCCTTTGGGTAAAGCCTATATGCAAAAGCTCTTTGACGACTATAATAAAAAATAAATGAAAAAAATTATTCTATCTGCTCTGCTTGCATTTGCATTGATGCAGACACAAGCCCAGGATGTAGGTCTCTCCTTTTCTTATTTTATTCCGCGCAACGGATATTTCTCAACCCCCATCAGTCCTTTTTCTATACGTGGACTTGGAGTAAATCTGAATCAGTTTATTGCCATTGAAACCGGAGCATCACTTTATCGGATGTCGGGTCTTAACATCATTGATTTGCCGTTTGAATCAAAGGAAGCATTGCTGGGCCCAAACTTTACGTTGTTCGTTCCGGTTGAATTGGTACTTCAATTTCAGGGTAAGCAGGTAGAGTTTGACATTAAAGGCGGTGGATTCTTTTTTTATGGATTCGATCAGAAACTAAACTATGGAAACATCGATCGGGCGATCCGAAATTTTGAAAGCTGGCAAGTGGCCAATGCAAACTTGCGCTACAAAAACAACCCCGGTTTTGGATATCATTTTGGGGCAGAATTTACCTTTCATGTTACCCGTCAATTTGGAATCTCGCTAGAGAGCAATTACCTGATGGGTTCGGCCAAATTTCCATTAACTGGAAATTATACAGGAGGCACACTGAACGATCCACTGGAAACAATCGCGGTCGATTATAAAGACGCGAAAGTTGACTTCACGGGTTTTGAGTTTTCTATCGGAATTATTTTTTCAGGACGATAACTGAATCGGAGAAGCTAAGGTTAATTCATACTTGCTGGCGATGTAGCTGGCCGAACATCTTCCAGGTCTACACGTCTCACAATCCTTGCTCTGCGAAATGGAGTCTTACTCCATATTTCAACCAACGCCTGTTGGGCAAGTTCATATTCATAAAATGTACCGGCTAACCAGGTAGTTTCACTATCCTCATGTACTATCCGATGAGCTCCGTAAAATTTAACCAAGGGATCGTTCAACAAAACTGAATCCATTTCAAGATCCATACCCAGATTGATTGAATAAATTATTGAGTCGGTTCGGGTTGAATAATCCTTTTCATTCACCATCACATTGTGCTTCGTTAACAACGCTCTCGAGTCTTTGGTAAATAATGTAAACGCGTCTCGTAACGTCTTCGATTTTACAAATAGCGTATCGCCTTCGAAATACCGAAGTGGCAGCACCGTAAATAGTTCATTGGATTTCTTAACCCACTCCAGTTCATATTCGGCATTGTGGATGGAAGTGGTTGATACTGTGTCTGTCACTATTTTCTGAAGGTCAACCCACAGCATGGCACCACCATCGCGGTAACGCGGCCGCTGACCCGAAATAAAATTACCTAGGGAATAGGCTATCAGCTGATCCTCTTTTTGGTTCCAAACCATAGGTTGCAATACATGCGGATGTGCACCGATGACCAACTTTGCACCTTCGCGAAAACATAGCGCTGCCAATTTTTTTTGTTCCGCATTTGGTAAACTTTGATACTCCGCACCCCAATGCATAAACACAATGATGGCGTCAGTCTGCTGTGCTCTTGCTTTCGCCATATCGACCTTGATGGCAACGGTATCAATCAGATTTACAATGTTGGGCTTTGTTACCGGAATGCCATTGGTGCCATATGTGTAATTAAGCAAGGAGAAACGAAATCCATTCTTCTCTATTTGCAAGGGATATATACTGGCGCGCTCTGCAGAATCTCTGAACGTGCCTGTGTGCTGTATTTGCAAAGAATCTAAAACGCGAATGGTACGCTCCACTCCTTTCTTCCTTCTATCAAGGCTGTGATTATTGGCAGTAACCAACACATCAAATCCGAGTCGCTTCAACTGAACTGCCAACGCATCAGGTGCACTAAATTGAGGGTATCCTTTATAGGGAGCTCCGGCTAACGTGAGTTCCAAATTACCAATGGTTAAATCTGCCGAGCGTAAAATAGGTGCTGCATGCTCAAAGCACGCTGAGTAATCATACTTTTTATCGGTTGAGTTATACGCTGCTGCAATATTGGAGTCGTGCTGCATGATGTCGCCTACAAACAGCAACGAGATACGGGTTGTATCCTGCGCGGCAACTGCAAGGCTTACAAATTGAAAAATAAATAACAACCGGAGTTTATGCATTTGTGTAGGCTATGATTTTATCATCTGCAATAACAAAAATTCTATCCTCTTTTTTTGGCTGAATGCGGGCTAATCCGGTGAACGAACCAAAGGCCGGAAGAATGCCCTGATTCTTACCAAAATAAAAACAAGGTAATGTTACCGCCTGTCTTCCGGTTCCGCGAAGTTGAACACCCGGATGCAAATGCCCGGAAAGATTATAGCTACCCTCTGGAACATCCGTCATGGGTTCGTGGGTAAGAATGAGATTACCTTCCCGTAACTCATTGAGATAAACTTTCAGATTGTTTCGATCATATTGAAGTTCACTGAGGATGTCATGATTACCAAGCACCAGTTCGAAAGCGCAATTCACAAAGTGTTTTCTGATCTGCCCCACAACTTCCCATTCTTCATTATAATGACTGTGAAATAAATCGCCTAGAAAAATTACGCGGTCAGCTTTGGTTGTTTGTAATAAAGCGATCAGAGCCTCGGTATTTTTATCGTTAGCACGGGCGGGCACGGGTATCCCTGACTTCCTGAAATGGTTGATTTTTCCAAAATGTAAATCTGCCATCAAAAGGGTTTTTTTGCTTTTTAACCACAGTGCCTTTTGAGGTAATAGTACGGCCTTTTCGTTCAATAGCTCAATTTCCATTCTTTGGCCAGCAGGTTGTTAAATTATGCGCAAATTCGGTTAAAGTAATCGCAGTAAAAAGCCAAAATAGCTATGACTTCAAGTTTGCTTAGATACTGAAAATCATGGTGTTACAAAGCTTTCGAAATTTATCTGTAAGGTTCTGTCCTTGAAAACAAAAATGTTAACATTGGGTTAACAGTGCCCCACACGCAACCAATTACATTTACCCGATTTTGAATTTATGTTCGAATTAGAACTTTCCTACTCCATTCTTCTAATCGTATGTCTTTTAGCAGCATGTGCATTCGAATTTGTTAATGGTTTTCACGATACAGCGAATGCTGTAGCCACAGTTATTTATACCAATTCGCTGAAGCCAACCGTAGCCGTTGTGTGGTCTGGAATCTGTAATGCCATAGGAGTGTTTTTAGGTGGCATTACGGTTGCCATGGGAATTGTTAATCTTTTACCTGTTGAGTCTCTGGTTGATCAGAATATTGCCCATAGTGTTTCGATGGTGATGGCACTATTATTAAGTGCCATTTTCTGGAATCTGTTAACCTGGTATTTCGGTATTCCCTGCTCAAGTTCACATACCTTGATAGGCTCAATACTAGGTGTGGGGCTTGCATTCTCAATGCTTCCTGATAGCAGCGGGGCAGCTGTAAATTGGGGAAAGGCGCAAGAGATTGGCGCCTCTTTACTCATCTCGCCTCTCTTTGGATTTTCATTAACTATTATTTTAATGTTTTTACTGCGCAACCTGACCAAAAACAGTAAGACCGGTGAAAGTTTATTTAAGGAACCTAAGAAGAATCAACCACCACCGTTATGGATACGAATCATTCTGATAACTACATGTACTGCCGTAAGTGGTTTTCATGGTTCGAATGACGGACAAAAAGGCGTTGGATTAATTATGCTGATTCTTATCGGCATTGTTCCTGTTTACTTTGCTCTCAATCCAAACGAAAATCCTTCAGCGCTGCGAGATCCACTTTATAAAATCGAACGTACTATCAATACGGTAGATCCGTTGCCCTTATCAGCAACTGATAAATCTAAACTGGATAGTTCCAAAATGATGATTACCCGGATTGGGGCAACGATTGGGAACGCTACATCTGTAAATTCTATTCCTAAACAAGATCGATTTGTCGTTCGCAAGGATATCATGATCCTCAATAGCAATATCAAATCATTGTTGGAAACCAGTGAAGCAAGATTAAGCGAGCGTGATAAAGAAATTCTCTCCGGTAGTCTTAAACAGATTCGTAAAATGACTGACTACTCACCTACCTGGGTGATCATTATCATTGCCGGGTCCCTTGGTCTCGGCACCATGATTGGCTGGAAGCGCATTGTGAAAACAATTGGTGAAAAGATTGGAAAAGAACATTTGACCTATGCACAAGGAGCCAGTGCTGAATTGGTAGCATCTACTACGATTGGCTTATCTACCTTTTTCGGACTTCCTGTAAGCACTACGCATGTGCTTTCTTCGGGCATTGCAGGATCGATGGTTGCCAGCAAAGGAATTAAAAACCTGCAGGCGGACACAGTCAGAAATATCTTAATTGCCTGGCTGCTTACATTACCTGTTGTAATGGTCATGTCGGGAACGCTGTTTCTGATCTTCCGCTCCCTCTCCGCTTAAATTTTCAACTAAAGTTAAGGCGCATTTTTTTGATACGGTCTTCCAGTTTTTCGGAAGTAAGCTTTTCACGGGTTCTGTCCACCATAATGGGAAAAGCAAAGGGTGTAGGTTTGTCAGGTTCTGTGATGATGATTTTCTGATGCGCAATTCGAATCAGCGCTTTTCGCAACCGTGCTTCCTCCAATTGAAAATCCATCACTTCTTCAAAGGCTTGCTGGAGCAATAGATTATGTGATTCGTATTCATGGAATACATTAAAGAACAACTGCGAAGAAGATTGCAAATGCCGCTCCTTAACCTTTTGCCCTGGTAAGCCCTTAAAAATTAATCCTGATATGGCTGCGATGTCTCGAAATTTTCTTCTCGCCATTTCGGTGCTGTTGATACTTGCCTGAATATCATGCATGAGGTTTTCGCTGCCCAACACATTCGTTTCAACGGCTTCGTAAATGGGAATTTCCTGATCAGAAAGCAACTCAAAGCCATAATCGTTCATCGCAATGGAAAACGTGATAGGTGTTGATTTCGAGATGCGATAGGCAATCAATGCGGCCATACCTTCATGAACAAAGCGGCCTTCAAAGGGATACATCACTACGTGATAACCTTCTGAAGAATGAAAGTATTCGATCAGAAACTCATCTTTGGTTGGCAGATGCGAACGTTCCTTTTGCAAATTCATTAAAGGTTTTAAAAATCGCATTTCATCATCCGTCTCTGCACCTCGTGCTGCTTCGTCAATTTTAAACCGAATCATTTCACTCAATTGTGAAGAGAGTGGCATCCGTCCACCTTGCCAGGAGGGAACTTTGCCTGATTTCTTCTTGCTCTTGCGCACATGCACTTCCATTTCTTTTATCCGGACTAACTCCAGACTTTGCCCCGCAAACCAAAACACATCGCCCGTATTAAGCCTCGAAATAAAATACTCTTCGATGGTTCCTAAATATTTTCCGGATACGTACTTCACATATAAAAGATTGTCACCTACAATGGTGCCAATGGAAAGGCGATGTTTTAGGGCAATCCGTTTGTTTTCAACTTTATAAATTCCTTCTTCAACAATTACTTTGCGATATTCATTGTAAGCAGTAAGCGCTTCACCACCAGAAGTAATAAAATTCAACACCCAGTTCCATTCATCTTCGGTGGTGGAAGAAAAACTGACAGTCGTTTTAATCTCATTCAGAATTTCCTCGGGCTTAAACCCATCAGAAACTGCCAGCGTAATCAGATATTGTATCAACACATCGAATGATCGCAAATAAGGTAATCTATCTTCCACGATGTTGCGGGTCATCGCTTCGCGTAACGCAGCCGCCTCCGTAAGTTCAAGTGTATTGGTTGGTAAAAAATAAATCCGGCTAACGGCCCCGGGCTGGTGACCACTGCGACCCGCACGTTGTAAAAACCGGGCCACTCCTTTGGGACTCCCCACCTGAATAATAGTTTCTACAGGTCGGAAGTCAACACCGAGATCCAGGCTAGACGTGCACACTACTGCTTTCAGTTTGCCCGCATGTAGTTGTTCCTCCACCCATTCGCGTAATTCTTTGCTGATAGAACCATGATGCATGGCAATTAAGCCCGAAAGTTCTGGTGCTCGTTCCAAAATCTTTTGATACCAGATTTCGGCAAAAGACCGGGTGTTCGTAAAGATGAGTGTACTGTTGCTTCCTTTCACGATAGGAATAACTTTATCAAGCAACTGAATCCCAAGATGACCAGCCCACGGCAGTGTCTCGACTTCATCAGGAAAAATGGAAACAACCTCCACCTTCTTTTCAATAGCAGCTTTAATTACTTTCGTTTTTGCATTGGGAATATTCCCCATTAAAATTTGAAGGGATTGCTCCATGTTTCCTATCGTTGCCGAGATTCCCCAAACCTTGAGTTCAGGAGATAATGTTTTCAATCGCGATAAGGCCAATTCCATCAGCACACCACGTTTGGAGCCAAGCAACTCATGCCACTCGTCAACAACAATGGTCTTGAGGTTGGCAAAATATTCAGCATAGCCTTTTTGAGAGATCAGCAAGTGAAGACTCTCAGGAGTAGTAATTAAAAAATCAGGTGGTTTATCTTTTTGTTTGGCCCGTTCCTTTGTTGAAGTATCGCCACTTCGTACTCCTATTTGCCACGATGTTTCCAGTCCTTCCGTAGCGCGTTTGGCCGAGAATTCAATTTCTTTTGCCAAAGCGCGGATAGGCGTTATCCAAATCGCAGTAGGGCCATGCGATTTCTGCTTGCGCGGATTACTCTCTAATAAAATGGGAATCAGTAAGGAATAGGTTTTGCCGCTGCCCGTTGGGGCATTGATCATGCCACTAAAACCCGCCCACACACTTTGCCATGCCTCCAACTGAAATGGAAACGGAGTCCAGCCCTGCGCTTCAAACCACCTTTTGCCCGACTTCTGATTGTTCAGCATCCGCAACTAATATTGAGGTAAAATAACATTTTCGATTAGACTGTGTTATTTTGAACAATAATACAGCACGCATGGGAAAGTATTCGATTAAAGAATTAGAAAAACTATCCGGAATAAAAGCCCATACCATTCGTATCTGGGAAAAGCGACACCATTTGGTGAGTCCTCAGCGTACCCAAACCAACATTCGCTATTACTCTGATGATGATCTCAAAAAAATCATCAATGTTTCTGTACTCAATAACAACGGAGTTAAGATCTCGAAAATTGTAGGCTTAAGTCTTGATGAAATTAATGAACAGGTAGCGCAACTCAGCGACTCCAAAAACAGCATTGAAATCTACATTGATCAACTAGTGCTTGCCATGATTGACATGGAGGAAGAACAGTTTGAAAAAATCTTAGCTAGCCTTACCCTAAAGTTCGGATTTGAGAAAACCGTAATCGAAATAGTATATCCCTTCATGGAGAAGATCGGGATTTTATGGTTGACTAACAACATTACACCCGCACAGGAGCATTTTATTTCGCACCTGATCCGGCAAAAAATGATTGTGGCCATTGATAGTTTACCATTGCCACCAAAAACATCTAAGAGAGCTGTTTTATATCTCCCTGAAAACGAGCTACACGAATTGGGCTTGCTTTTCTATCATTACATAGCGAAGAGAGAAGGATTCAGAACCTATTACCTGGGGCAAACTGTACCTTACAAGGATTTAAAATATGTGGTTGAATATCATAAACCCAACCTGATCATTACTTCCTTAACCAGTGGCCCGTCTCCGCACGCCATGCAAGGATACCTGAATCGCTTAAGTACCGATTTTCCTACCACCAGAATCCTGATTTCAGGATATGCCTTAAAAAAGGCAAAAGTAGAGCCCCTACCGAATATTGAAACATTTACTAATGCTCTGACTCTTAGGGATTTAATAATATCGATGACATAATTGTTTAATTTATTGTTAAATAAGTTAAACATATTGTAGTAAATGCTGCTGTCTTGACTATATTTGTCTAACATTTACAATTAAACGTTAGACACTTATGACGACATACGATTTCGACCACCAACTCGCAACTCTTCGTCCTACGCTAAGGACGTTTACTCGTAGATTCACCAACGATCGGGATGAGTCTTTAGATCTGGTACAAGACACCATCCTGAAAGCTCTTACTTACCGCGATAAATTTCGTGAGGATACAAACCTTAAAGGTTGGCTCTTTACGATTATGCGCAATACCTATATCAATAATTACAGAAAGAATCAGCGCGCGAAAACTTCGCATGATGATACCAAAGAATTGTATTTCCTGAATGTAGAAGATCACCATACCTTCAACCGTCCGGAAGGCAGTATTGAGTTTAAAGAAGTGTGGCGCAATGTAAACGAGTTGAAAGATGACCTGTTGATCCCTTTCAAAATGCACACCACAGGCTACAAGTACCATGAAATAGCCGAACATCTAAGTATTCCTATCGGCACGGTTAAAAACAGAATTTTCCACGCACGAAAAGAAATTCAAAAGAAATTAACCGGATACCAGTAAATAGAGAAACACGGTGGACAAAGCCGTGTTTTCTGTTTATACTCGAGCGATGAAAAAAATAGCAGTGATTGGGGCTGGCTTTTCCGGCCTTGCGGCAGCATCCGGTTTAGCCAAAGCCGGATATGATGTAACCGTCCTTGAAAAAAACAATTCAGCCGGTGGTCGGGCACGGAAATTTGAAGCCGATGGATTTACTTTCGACATGGGCCCCAGTTGGTATTGGATGCCCGATGTCTTTGAAAAATTTTTCCAACAGTTTGGCAAAACTACATCTGACTATTACGAACTCGAAAGACTTTCTCCCTCCTACCGGATTTATTATTCAGCCAACAACTTTCTGGATATACCGGCTGGGGTAGAAGCACTCTGTAAACTCTTTGACGAACTAGAACCTGGAAGTTCTAAGAACTTGCTTCGTTTTCTGGAAGAAGGTAAATACAAATACGAGATTGGTATAAATGACCTGGTCTATAAACCGGGTTTGTCGGTGATTGAGCTGCTGGACATAAAACTGCTGGCCGGTGTTTTTAAAATGCATGTGTTCCAATCGGTATCGCAGTATGTGCGTAAGTTTTTTAAAGATCCCCGCATCATTCAGTTACTGGAATTTCCGGTTCTCTTTCTCGGGGCTACTGCGCAAAAAACCCCCGCTCTTTACACACTCATGAATTATGCCGACATGGCCTTGGGTACCTGGTATCCTAAAGGAGGCATGCATAAAATTGTAGATGGCCTTACCACTTTGGCAACAGAACAAGGTGTGAAGTTTGAGTTCAACAGCGAAGTAACCCGCTTTGTGGTGAATGGCAGCAGTATTCAGGAAGTAATTGTGAATGGCCAACCCAGAAAGTTTGATTATGTAGTGGCCGGAGCCGACTACCATCATGTTGAACAAAACTTATTGCCGGCATCGCATCGAAGGTATTCTGAAACCTATTGGCAAAACAGGGCGATGGCACCTTCTAGTTTAATTTTTTATCTGGGACTCAATAAAAAAATCTCAGGCCTGCTCCATCATACGTTATTCTTCGATGAGGATTTTTCGGTACATGCCAAAGAAATTTACGAAGATCCCAAATGGCCCACAGCACCCCAGTTTTATGTTTCCTGCACGTCACAAACAGACCCAACTGTGGCGCCAGCGGGTGGAGAAAATATTTTTATCCTGATTCCGGTTGCACCCGGTTTAAAGGATGAAGATTCGATCCGCGAAAAATATTATACGCTGGTGATGGACCGGTTTGAAAAAATTATGGGGCAACCCATCCGCGACCATGTTGTGTATAAACGTAGTTATGCGCACAACGATTTTCAGGCCGACTACCATGCTTTCAAGGGCAATGCGTATGGTTTGGCCAATACTATTTTACAAACGGCCAATTTGAAGCCTTCAATCTTAAACAAAAAGGTAACAAACCTGTTCTATACAGGTCAACTTACGGTACCTGGACCGGGGGTGCCACCCTCGCTCATATCCGGGCAAGTGGTAGCAAAAGAGTTGATTGAGCGAGACAAAAAGCAGAATTAGAAGAACGGTAAGGCTTTTGTCTTTTTTCTGACGTATTTTGAGAGACAAAAACTGATTTCTTTGAATGAGTAAAGACCTGTTTGATAAAGTTTCTTTACGGTGTAGTAAACTTACCACACGAGCCTATAGCACATCCTTTTCGCTGGGCATACGCTGCCTGAAAAAGGAAATGCGTGGTCCTATTTACTCCATTTATGGCTTTGTTCGTTTTGCTGATGAAATTGTGGATACCCTTCATGATTTTGATAAAGCAGCTTTGTTAAAACGATTTACCTCAGATACGCATCATGCTATCGATGAAAAAATAAGTCTGAACCCAATACTTCACAGTTTTCAAAAGACCGCCAACGAATTTAAGTTTGAACGCCCGCTGGTTGATCAGTTTCTGAAAAGTATGGAAATGGATTTGGCGTTAACCTCCTACGATCAAAAAGGAATTGAAGAATATATTCTTGGCTCGGCCGAAGTAGTGGGCCTCATGTGTCTACGCGTGTTTTGCAAGGGTGATGAAGTTATGTACCAGCAACTGAAGTCCTCTGCCATGAAACTGGGTTCAGCTTTTCAAAAAATAAATTTCCTGCGCGATCTCAATGCTGATTTCAATGGCATGGGTCGGAGTTATTTTCCGGGTGTTGATCTCACCGATTTTAATGAGGAAACCAAGAAACAAATCGAAGATGATGTGGCGAAAGATTTTAATGCCGGGTATGAAGGCATTAAGCAACTTCCCCGTTCAGCCCGCTTTGGAGTCTATGTGGCCTACTTGTATTACATGGCACTTTTCGAAAAGATAAAAAATACACCGAGCCACATTATACTCACCAACCGGATTCGGGTTCGTAACAGACGTAAACTTACTATTCTCGCTTACTCCTATGTAAAGCATCAACTTAATCTCTTGTAGCATGGAACAAGTGATTTTGGTAGATGAACAGGATAATGAAATCGGGAACATGGAAAAAATGGAAGCCCATCAAAAAGGTTTACTCCATCGGGCATTCTCCATTGTAATTTTTAACTCGAAAGGTGAAATGTTGCTGCAGCAACGGGCCATTGAAAAATATCACAGTGGCGGTCTCTGGACGAATGCTTGTTGCAGTCACCCAAGGCCAGGTGAAACTCTTGAACAAGCAGGTAAGCGTAAGCTCTTGCAGGAAATGGGAATTGATTGTGATCTGAACTACTCGCACAAGTTCATCTACAAAGTCGAGCTGGATAATCAGCTAACTGAATATGAATGGGATTATGTGTTGGTTGGCTATTATGATGGGGCACCTACAATCAACAAGCAAGAAGCACAAGCCTGGAAATATGAATCCCTTGATTCGATCCGGAATGATGCACACCAAAATCCGGAAGCTTATACCTGTTGGTTTAGGCTCATGCTGAATCAACCTGAATTACAGGCGATCAATCAAAGTGCCTGAAATCAGATCCTGTTACTAATCCACTACCTCGTAAATAATTACCGGATTGGACTTATTTTTTAGAACCGCCTCGCCTACTTTCCGGCAATTAAATGACTCTTTGATTTTTTGATAGGCTGCCTCATTGATCACGATTTGACCCGGACCAGCCGCTGATTGCAATCGTTGGGCGGTGTTTACCACATCCCCAATCACGGTATAGTCCAGCCTTTTTAAGGTTGCCGAACCAATATTGCCTGAAATCATTTCACCGCTGTTGATGCCAATGGATACCTGGGGTATGAAGGAAAGTGTTGCCTTCAATTCGGGCAAAGAATTGATTTTAGATCTCACGGCAAGGCTCGCATCGATGGATCTATCCAAATGATAGTCGCCACGAAAAACGGCCATAATTGCATCACCAATAAACTTATCAATATAGCCGCCCTGGGCAATTACTTCTTTTACAATGATGTCAAAATAATCGTTCAACAACTTGACAACCGTATCGGCCGATTCGTTTTCACTGATGGATGTAAAACTGCAGATATCAATGAAGACTACCGTTGCATCTACTGTTTCGTTCGCCATCAACGATGATTCATATTCACGGCTGCCCATAAAATTGAGCACCGTCTCATCCACATACATCTTCAAAATGTTATTCTCTTTAATAGCTTTTAATGTTTCCCGAACTTGAATAACATGTTTGATGGTTTTCTCCATCGTGAGTGCAAGATCCTCAAAATTGACAGGTTTGGTTACAAAGTCAAAAGCACCGCGGTTCATAGCCACCCGAATATTATCCATATCGCCATAGGCAGACACGATAACGGTTTTGATCAGCGGGCTCGATTCTGATAACCGGCTGAGCAAAGTTAACCCATCCATTTCAGGCATGTTGATTATCGCTCAGCACAATATCAATGTCAGGATTTTGCTTTATCTTCTCGAGTGCATCATTGCCATTAACTGAAAAAATAAACTCATACTGCTGCTCACGTATCTTTTGACGAAATTTTTGCTTGATCAGCATTTCCAAATCAACCTCGTCATCGGCTACTAATATTTTAGTCATTACTACACAAGATTAAGTTTTTGCTTCAGGGCAGTGAAATCCACAGGCTTAGTTAAAAAGTCATCTGCGCCCAATTCTTTGGCGATTTTATGGTTCTCTGCATCGCCATACGCGGTAATCATCATCACCACCGGAGGCGGCTTCATATATTTCTTCTTCACATTTTCCAGTAATTGCAAGCCGCTCATGCCGGGCATATTAATGTCGGATAAAATCAACATCGCCTCATGTTCCCATTTGTTCAGTTGCACCAATGCATCTTCACCTGAAAAGGAAAAAATAAACTCTACCTGACCACCTTTGATTTCCTTTCTGAAACGCTGCTCAAACAAGGTTTTAACATCTTGTTCGTCATCTACCACTAATATTTTCATATGCTACTAATTTACATGGGTAATACTACTATAAACTCAGTGCCCTCCACCTCCTTTGTCTCTACCTTTATTTCTCCGTTATGTGCTTTGGTCACGATATCATAACTCATGCTTAATCCCAATCCAGTGCCTGCTCCCGCGGGCTTGGTCGTGAAAAACGGTTGAAAGATTTTATCTAAAACTTTTTGTGGAATACCATTTCCGTTGTCTTTGACTGAAATCAAAACTTTATCACCTTCTCTTTTAGTAGACACAGTAACCATTGGTTCGTAACCCGGAAGATCTTGTTTTTTCTTTTCATACACAGAATAAAAAGCATTCGTGATCAGGTTTAAGATTACACGACCCATATCCTGTGGCACAACAGAAACTTTACCAAGGCTTTCATCAAATTCTGTTTTCATCGAAGCGTTGAAGGCCTTGTCTTTAGCACGCAACCCATGGTAAGCCAGGCGCAGATACTCATCGGCCAATGCATTGATATCAGTGGGTTCTTTCACACCGCTGCTGCTGCGACTATGTTGAAGCATTCCCTTTACAATCCCATCGGCACGCTTGCCGTGAAAAATTATTTTCTTTTCATTCTCATCGATATTATCAGCAATGTTTTTGGCCTCCTCAAAATTCCCTTTCGACAGTTCTTCCTTCATTTCCGCAATCAATTCGGAGTTGACTTCTGCAAAATTGTTTACAAAATTGAGTGGGTTCTGAATTTCATGCGCAATGCCGGCTGTAAGTTCACCGAGGCTGGCCATCTTTTCTGATTGAATCAATTGTGATTGCGTGGCCTTTAATTCGGTGTACGCCTTCTCGATTTCTTTGGCTTGTTTCAATTCCCGTTCACGGCCGCGCTACCACTTGATCGTTGCTTTTTTTGAGGTAAAAACCTCTTCCTTAGTGGTGCCTAAAAGCCAATATGCTTCATCCAGGCAGGAGGCAAAGGTTTTAACATTACCGGTCAGGTAGCTATTCCAATAAGTATCGTAAACGTTTTGGATTTCGGCCTTGAGTTTTTTAGTGAGGGCCATGCGGATGTAGAAGGTTTAGTATTAGGTGTCCCGGCTAATATACTCAAAGATTTGAAGCAGGGGGAGCAAAGTGAGGGATATGAACTCAATTAAAAACTTTACGTATTATTCGTACGCTAACTACTATGCTGCAACTTATACATCTTAAAAAGGCTTACGGCTCGCGTGTTATTCTGGAGATTCCACAACTCAGCATCCCCGATGGAGCTTATTGGGTAAAAGGGAATAATGGTTCGGGCAAAACCACACTGATGAAAATTATTGCGGGCATCAACCCCTTCGAAGGTTCGGTGATACTTAATGCAACTGATCTGATTAAAAATCCAATGGCCTACCGGCAACAGGTTTCTTTTGCAGAAGCCGAGCCCGTTTTTCCAGGATTTGTTACCGGGTGGGATCTTATTCGCTTTGTACAAAAGACCCGACATGCACAAGAAGAGTCTATTAAAGCACTGGTGGATTACTTTGGCATCCAGAGTTTTCTAGGTTACACTGTCGGCACCTACTCCAGCGGCATGACTAAAAAACTTTCGTTGTTGCTCGCCTTGATCGGAGATACTAAACTCATCCTGCTTGATGAGCCATTGATTACTCTCGAAGATAGTTTTCTGCCAATATTATTCTCGCTGATAAAAGAACGACAAGCCTCGGGATCTTCATTTTTATTAAGCTCCCATCAACCCTTTCGGGAAGATCAGTTTGTGCCCAATGGTAAAGTGATTGTGGAAAATCAAACCGCACAATTCATCGCCTCATGAAAGGAATTCTTCACATGATGATCAAAGTGCTTGTGATGCCTTTCTATAAAAATCATGCAGGACTTTTGTTCTTCGTTTTCTTTCTCATGTTTGGCATCGTAGAGTCCACACAGATTGTATTCTATCATCAGTCACTGATCTATGGTATGCTGAGTTCGGGAATATTTTTAGTCGGGGTGTTTGTTATCTGGTTGCTCTATCAACTCAAGTCACTACATTTTTTGCTTAAAATTTCGGATGCCGATTCGTATTCTTTTCTAAACCACGTAGCATTGCTCCCAGTGGCACAAAGCTTTTTGTATTTCCTTCTCATCAGTTTCATAACCTTTCTGCCGGTGTTCCTCTATACACTGGCTATCTATGCTATTGGCATTCAGCAAGCATTTTATGAAGTGCTTGCTTTGGTTTTTGTTTTTCAGGTGGCCTTATGGTTGATGAATGCCTGGGTGCTCAATCATTCCATCCGCCAGCGCCATATAGCGTCATGGGTTACTATGCCCTCACTTGCGTTGCCCCATCAACAAACACAAACAGGTATTTATGCAGGCTATCTTTTCAAAGAAGAAAAATCAGCGCTCCTACTCAGCAAGGTATTTTCATTGGTGCTGATTTATATCGTAAAGGAAACACTGGAGCCGGGCGATGACTTTCGTATTGTGGGCATCACGTGGTTGTTTGCCTTGCTCTCGCACACGTACCTCGTTCAGAAGTTAAAAACGTTTGAAGATCATTTATTGAGTTGGACGAGAAATCTCCCTATCCCGACTACTAAGACTTTCTCTTCTTATTTGCTTCTGTACTCACTAGTAATGATTCCCGAACTGTTGTTGCTAACAGGAAATATCGGCCACGGACTTTCCTTACTACAATTTATACTGCTACCCATTTTTTCAAGTGCCTTTCTGATGGCCATCCATGTTTACCTGCTTAAACCCAACCGCGACCCCGATCAATTTTTAACGTATCTCTTTTGGTTATTTCTCGGTTGTTTCATGTTGGTGTTAAGTAAACTTATCTGGGTTACAGCCGTTGCTTTATTGGTGATTTCTTCCCACCTCTTTAACAAGAGATTATTTCAGTATGAGCGTATAGAGTAACAACTAAACAAAAATTGTAAATTGAAAACCTAGAGTAATACATGAAAGCCATCATCCACACGCAATACGGTCCGCCCGAAGTACTTCAGCTACAAGAGATACCGAAGCCTGCACCAAAAGATAATGAAGTACTTATAAAAGTGCATGCCACCACCGTAAACCGAACCGACTGTGGCTTTAGAAGTGCAGAATATTTTATCAGCCGGTTTTTTAGCGGGTTGTTCAAGCCCAACAATCAAACCCTGGGCAACGAGTTTGCCGGAGAGATTGAAGCCATAGGTAAAGAAGTTAAAAGTTTTAAACCAGGCGATAAAGTGTTTGGTTATAACGACACCACCTTTGGCGCCAATGCCCAATATATGGTAATGGCCGAAGGCGCTGCTATCACCACGATGCCCGCATCCATCACTTATGAAGAAGCTGCTCCTATTACAGAAGGTGGACATTACGCCTTATGCGATATCAGGGCCGCCAAAATAATGAGCGGACAAAAAGTATTAGTCAATGGAGCCACGGGTGCAATCGGCTCTGCAGCCGTGCAGTTGATTAATTTCTTTGGTGCCGAAGTAACAGCCGTGTGTAATACCAAAAATGTAGACCTGGTCAAATCACTGGGCGCCTATCAGGTTATTGATTACACGCAACAAGACTTTACAAAATTGGATACCCAATTTGATGTGGTCTTTGATGCGGTAGGAAAGAGTTCGTTCGGAAAATGTAAACCGTTGCTGAAGAAGGGTGGCATTTATATGTCCACCGAACTTGGGTATATGTCGCAAAATCCATTTCTGGCGCTTATTACTCCGCTGCTGGGAGGGAAAAAGGTATTGTTTCCGATACCCACCATCAGCAAAAAAGATGTTGAATTTTTAAAGGAGCTGGTAGAAACCAATAAGTTTAAACCTGTTATCGATCGGTATTATCCGCTGGAACAAATTTTGGAGGCTACCCGCTATGTAGAAACCGGGCAGAAAACGGGAAATGTGGTGATTACTGTGGCGCATAACTCTTAGTCCAGTTTATTTTGTTATTTACGAGAAATATTTCATCCCTTTGGGATTCTTGAATTATCAGTCGTGTTGTTTACCAATATGAAGTCCCTAACGGGACTAGTTACCGAAATAAAGAAGCATTCTCACCCTTAAAGTCCCGTAGGGACGGCCTATTGGTAGAAGTTGGTATTAAATAATTCAAATCCCGTAGGGATGAAATATGAATGCTTCGCCATACAATAGAATAAATAATGTTTTTATCATTTGTAATAAAATATAGTTAAACCAATTACCTGATTAACTGTTAATCTACCATGTTCTCATTCCTAAAATCCGACCCCATCAAAAAGCTGGAGGCAAAACGTAAAAAGTTGCTTGAAGAAGCCATGCACGTACAGCGCTCTGGTGATTTGAAATTGTATGCCGTAAAAATGGCTGCCATCGATCAACTCGAAAAAGAAATTGAAGCGCTACAAGCAAAAAAATAGTGCGCTCATCGACTCTTCTTCGACAGTCTTCTGGTTCAGAAGAGACCTCCGCCTGAAAGACAATGCCGGACTCTTCCATGCTTTGAAAGATAATGAAGACGTAGTACCTATCTTCATTTTCGACACCGCCATTCTCGACAAGTTAGAAGATAAAGCAGATCGAAGAGTAGAATTCATTTATCACTCACTCAAGGTGATGCAACAGCAACTGGAAGAAGTTGGAAGCTCGCTTCTTATCTTTCATGGCGACCCTATTGAAATCTTTAAGTCGTTAAAACCAAAAGCAGTTTACACCAATCATGATTACGAACCGTATGCACGTAAGCGCGATGAAGAAGTAAAAAACATTCTTTCAAAGTACGGTACTGATTTCAAAACCTTCAAAGACCAGGTGATCTTTGAAAAAGCGGAAGTGACCAAAGACGATGGCAAGCCCTATACCATCTTTACGCCTTACAGTCGCAAGTGGAAATCGTTGATCACACCGGCACATCTTAAGAGCTATCCTACCGAAAGTCATTTCGGATCATTCAAAAAAATAAAAGCAGTTCCGCTTCCATCCTTGGAAGAAATCGGATTTGAAGCAACGGGTTTACTGTTTCCGGAACGAGTGATCAAACAATCCATCGTTGAGAAATACGATCAGCAAAGAAATTTTCCGGCTATCGAAGGCACTACAAAACTAAGTGTACATCTACGGTTTGGCACCGTAAGCATTCGCAAGCTGGCCCAACTGGCACAGAAAAAAAATGAAACGTGGCTGAACGAATTAATCTGGCGCGATTTCTATCACATGATTTTATGGCATTTTCCTCAAGTAGAAAATCATGCCTTCAAACCTGCCTACGATCATATTGAATGGCGCAATAATGAAAAAGAATTTAAAGCCTGGTGCGATGGCAAAACCGGGTATCCGATCGTGGATGCTGGTATGCGTGAACTCAACAATACAGGTTTCATGCACAACCGCGTACGCATGATCGTGGCGAGTTTCCTCACCAAACACTTGCTCATCGACTGGCGCTGGGGTGAAGCCTATTTTGCGAAAAAACTATTAGACTTCGACCTCGCTGCTAACAATGGCGGATGGCAATGGGCCGCAAGTTCAGGTTGTGATGCCGCACCCTACTTCCGGGTATTTAATCCTACCTTGCAAACAGAGAAGTTTGATCCCGAATTGAAATACGTAAAAAAATGGGTTCCTGAATTGAGTACAAAAGAATACCCTAAACCGATTGTTGAGCATAAGATTGCAAGAGATCGTGTTTTGAAGGTGTATAAAGAAGCATTGAATAGTAGTGAGACTTGAGAAATACATAACAAGATTTTAGTCAAGACAGATGAAGATACTCCTCACCGGCTCAACCGGCTACATTGGCAGAAGATTGCTTCCTGTTTTATTAGCGGATGGTCATGAAGTAATTTGCCTCGTACGAGATAAGCGCAGATTTGATTGGGATGATTTTTCTGGTGCTTTGCAAAAGCAGATTACAGTTGTGGAAGGTGATCTGAATCAGGTTGCTACACTAAAGGAAGTACCGGCAAATTATGATGCAGCCTATTACCTTGTGCATTCGATGAGTTCATCGTACAAAGACTTTGCAACCGTTGAGGCCGAGTCTGCCCAAAACTTTACGGCAATGGTCAACGGCAGCACAGCCAGGCATGTCATTTACCTGAGTGGCATCGTGAATGACTCCGATCTTTCAAACCACTTGCTTTCCCGAAAAAATGTAGAAGATATTATTAGATCCGGCACCGTACCTGCTACAGTTTTAAGGGCCGCCATCATTATTGGATCAGGGAGTGCTTCGTTTGAAATCATTCGCGATTTGGTAGAAAAACTTCCGGTGATGATCGCACCCAAATGGTTGAAGACACGCTGTCAACCCATTGGCATCCGCAATGTAATTGACTATTTACATGGTGTATTGATGAAACCAAATGCATTCAATCAGTCTTTCGACATTGGTGGAGCGGATATTCTTACCTATAAAGAAATGTTGCTCGGGTATGCAAAGGTTAGAAATCTTAAAAGATGGATCATCACTGTGCCCGTGCTTTCGCCCAAGCTTTCTTCGCTATGGTTATACTTTGTTACCTCCACATCTTATTCGCTGGCACGTACGCTGGTTGCTAGCATGAAAAATGAAGTGATCTGTAAAGACACCGGTATTCAAAAGATAGTGCCGATAAAAATTCTTCATTACCATGAAGCATTGCAGTTGGCCTTTGATAAAATCAGTCAGAAACATGTAATCTCTAGTTGGAAGGATTCGATTTCATCGGATACGATGAGAAACAACTTTCTGGACAATGTGCAAGTTCCTGAACATGGCGTGCTAACGGATAAACGAATAATACCTTTTGAAAGAAATAAAACAGAAGTAGTTGATAACATCTGGCGTATTGGGGGTGAACAAGGATGGTACTTCGGCAACTGGCTCTGGGGCATCCGGGGTGTGATCGATAAAGTAGTGGGGGGAGTAGGCTTACGCAGAGGGCGAAGAAGTGAGACAGATTTAAAGCCAGGCGATGCCCTTGACTTCTGGCGTGTGCTTATCGCGGATAAAGAAAACATGCGACTACTATTATATGCCGAAATGAAATTACCAGGCGAAGCATGGCTGGAATTTAAAATCAAAGAGGTAGATGGCAAGAAGACACTATTTCAAACCGCAACCTTTCAACCACTTGGTTTGTGGGGCCGGGTGTATTGGTATTTAGTTCTACCCTTTCATGGACTTATCTTTCCCAGGATGGCAAAGGGAATTATAACGGCCAAATGAAATCGTTCTAATCAATAAAAAAACACTTCGTCCACAAAAAACCAACCCTTCTGTCCTTTGCCACCATGCCAAAGCGGAAGTTTGCTAACTGGCTTTGCAATAATTTTATAATACGGATGTTTAACCAAATCAAAAGAAACGGCTAGGGCCTCCATCCGCTGAGGGCGATAGGCTAAAGGCTGCTCAACTTTTATTGATTTGAGTAGTTTCAAATCCTGCGCATTTTTTCCACCCCACACCTCCACCTCCGTTGGTGGGAAAACATATCCACCCAGATTATCAGCATAACTCAAAACAATTTTATGAATTGCTGGTGGTTGGATACCAAAGTCAAAGCCGGCCTCAAAATTATTTTCACGAAACCCCAGCCAGGATGGCTCCTTCAACACATCTGTAAATCCTTTTCGTCCATCGATTAAACTGCTCGCGCCTTCACCCGGATATTGTTTGTCGGCTGGTTTCAATAATGTAACTGCGTCCGATTTGTACCCATCTACATAACAGGTAGCTTCTAACAACTCACTACAATACCAGCCTTCTTTGCAAGCCAGCGCTTTTAGCTTCACAGTTTCATTCACTACAATGGGCTTCTCATAGATTTTATTTGAACTACTATCGGGTAAACTTCCATCCAGTGAATAACGAATTACCACACCGGGCATCGAGTGCTTCAACTGAAGCAACTCACCCCTTTTCAAAATGCCCTCATTTACCAAAATAGGTTTGCTAAGCTGCAACGTGCTTGAATCATTAAACAAGTTGGCGACAATTTTAACCTTTGGATATTGATTCTGTAACGCTACCGCTTCGGGTTCGGATATTTTTGTATTCCAGATAAATAGTTCGCGTAAGGATGGGGCGGAGATCATTGAATGAATCTCTTCATTCCCAATAGCAGTACCGGCAAGTGAAACCGATGCAAGCTTGCTTAACGATTTTAATGCTGAAAAGCCAGTGCCTTTTACATCCGTAAAATTTAAATTCAATTTTTCCAGATTAACAAATTGGGCAATGGTTTTTAGTTGCTCATCCGTAATCGGCATCATGGAAAGATTCAAGACTACCAATTGCTCTCTAATTTCCTTTAACTCTTCCAGCGAAGCTGGTTGAAATGATTCACGCACAAAAAAATCAGCCTGTAATGCCGGACTATTCTGGTACAAAGGAAAGACCGTGCGGAACGGAGTATTTAACTTATCAATAACATCCTGAGATACCGGATTGAAAGAGTAGATTTTCTCCTCTCTAACTTTAACCTGTGAATTAACCCGGGCAGAAACCCATTTACGAATTGTATCCGTTTCTGAATACTCCGCTAGTTTCTTTTCAAAATCCGCACCTGCCTGAATCCACGCTTCAAGAATAAAAATCTCCTCGGGTGTCAATTGCGTTTTTCCGTCAGGCGGCATATGCAAATCATCCTCCATTGGCAAATGAATATATTGAATCAGTCGACTTGCTTCGGGATTTCCCGCTTCCCACTCAACGCCTTCTTCTCCACCCTGTTTAAACTTAGCAACCGATGTCATCACCAACCCACCCTTACTCTTCTTTTCATTGTGACAGCTAAAACATTTTTTCTCCAACACCGGCTCCACGGCAAATTTATAGAGTGAAGAAGTTTCTACTGAAAGTTCTTCTTTCTGTTTGTTCATCAAAGGTTCCAGCACAAAATTTTCACCGTGTGTAATCATGGAACCCGTATGACCGGTAAACAACAGAGCCGCTATGGTAATGCCAACTCCTGAATAAAATATTGCCTTAATCCTTTTTATTGAATTATAAGCGATCAGAAGAAAGTAGCAGAGAAAACTAAGAATAATTCCACCGATCTTATGCTGCCAGATACTTTCTGCTCCGTAACCCTCTTGCAGGGAAAGAAACAAACCAAACAAGGCACTTAAGGAAGCGGTAATGGAAATCAGAATCAAACAGAGGAATACAATTCTTTCAAATGATTTTCTTCTGAACTCCTTTCTAAAAAAAAGTAGAACGACCAGAAAAACCAATACTCCAATGGGAAGATGAAGTATGAGGGGATGTATTCTGCCAGCCGCTTGTAGCAAAGCAGGCAACTCAATCCGATCTTCAAATAAAAAAAGAAATAACAGTAGTACCTGCAGAAACAGAACGATGTTTAAAACTATAACCTTAACTAACCCTATCCTTCCTCTTCGCACTTGCTAATTTTTATGTTTAATTGTGAGTTTAACTATGAAACCTATCTGCCTTAACGTTGCAACCTTAATGCAGTCCCATAGGGACTATATATTGGTAACAACCTAAACCCTTACCAAAGAATCCCTTTAGGGATGATATATTATTCACAACACATTTAGTCCTGGGCATTATTCCAATGGTTTAAAAATATATCGTTCATCATACTCGATATCAAACTGATCTAAAAGTTCACGATACTCATCTAAAAATGTTTGCTTGGCATGATGAGTTTCCTGATTCTGTATATACTTGATTACGTCTGCTATCTGAGACTTACTATACGAAAAAGCTCCAAAGCCCGATTGCCATTCAAAATGTGATGAAATAAATTTTTTATCATTAATCCATTTAGATGAATTTGCTTTTACATCCTGCATTAAATCAGAAAGCGATTGAGTGGGGCGCATTCCAAAGAAAATGTGAACGTGATCTTCCACACCATTAATAATTAGCAACTTATGTCCATTCTGCTGAATGATTCCCGTTATATACTTGTACAATTCGTCTTTCCAATCTTTCCCAATTACACACAATCGATACTTCACCGCAAAAACGGCTTGAATATGAATCTGTGTGTATGTGTTAGGCATGTTTTTATTTTTCTAAAATATGTCGTCCCTACGGGACTTGTCATCAATCTTATACCAATTCTACCGATATGCCGTCCCTAAAGGGACTTCGTCAACATTCATAAACTAATAATTCTACTATTACCGATATACCTCCCAATAAGACAAAACAATTCCTGACCAGATATCCTTAAGTCCCGTAGGGACTATATTGGTAATAAACCAGTATCCATCTACACAAATCCCGTCAGGGATGATATATTTTTCACATTAGCCTTAGAACAGTATAAAATAATAGGCATCAATTGAATGATCTCAAATAAATCTTCTCATATCTATTTTCATCTCAAAAAACTTACGCCAAAATTCCCTCCACCACTTTACCAGCCACATCGGTGAGTCGATAACGTCTCCCTAAATGTTTGTAGGTTAATTGTTCGTGATTAAGTCCCATCAAATGCATTACTGTAGCATGAAAATCATTTACATGCACGGGGTCCTTTATAATATTATATCCAAACTCATCCGATTCTCCATAGACGATGCCCGGCTTTACACCACCACCTACCATCCAGATAGTATAACATCGCGGATGGTGATCACGTCCATAATTCTCTATCGATAAATCGCCCTGACAATAATTGGTGCGGCCAAACTCACCGCCCCAAATCACTAAGGTTTCATCGAGCAGTCCGCGCTGTTTCAAATCCATGATCAACGCAGCCGTAGAACGATCCACATCTTGTGCCTGCAACGGCATCTCTCCTACTATATTACCATGCTGATCCCAACCCTGGTGATACAACTGCACAAAGCGAACACCAGCTTCAGAAAGTTTTCGCGCCAGCAAACAGTTGGCCGCATAGGTTCCGGGCACAAGACAATCAGCACCATACATTTTAACAATGCTATCTGGTTCTTTGGTGAGGTCGGTAAGTTCGGGCACTGCAGTCTGCATTCGATAGGCCATTTCATACTGCTGCACGCGGGTTTGGATTTCGGGATCGCCAAATTCCTGGTAGTTCAAGTCATTCAATTGCGCAAGGTTGTCAAGCATCTTTCTGCGGTCTTCACGATCACGACCTTCGGGATCTTTCAAGTACAACACCCGTTCTTCACTGCTGCTGAATTGAACACCCTGATGTACACTGTCGAGAAAACCGTTAGTCCAGAGTTTTGAGTAAACGCCTTGACCGTTGCCCCGCCCCCGCGATAACAACACACAATAAGCCGGAAGATTTTTATTTTCACTGCCCAACCCATAACTCATCCATGCACCCATGCTGGGACGATTGCCTTGCTGTGCACCGGTTTGCATAAATGTAAGTGCCGGATCGTGGTTGATTGCTTCGGTATGCATCGACTTAATAATGCATAGGTCATCAACTACTTTCGCGATGTTGGGGAAAAGCTCGCTTACCCACGCACCCGACTTTCCATACTGACTGAATTTAAAATGGGATCCCACTAACGGAAACTTAGCCTGACCTGAGGTCATGCCGGTTAAGCGTTGCCCCATTCGAATAGAGGCCGGAAGTTCTTCACCCGCCATTTTATTAAGCATGGGTTTGTAATCAAAACTTTCCAACTGCGAAGGAGCACCATTTTGAAAAAGATAGATAATGCGTTTTGCTTTAGGAGCAAAATGTGGAAGACCGAGAGCTTGCATCGGACCTTCTGATTTAGAAAATAGATCAGGAATCAATAAAGAGCCTAACGCAACAGAGCCTAACCCCAAACTCACTTTTCCCAAAAAGTGTCTGCGGGTAACATGCAATCGATGATCAATAAATTCTTTACTCATATTTTTTTACAATTGAGGCTGACCAAAAAGTCACAATATCAATCGAAGTGTCATTCCGGGCTTGACCCGGAATCCCGAAATTGTGCGTACTCCTCGGGATCGCGGGTCAAATGCCCGCGATGACTGAATGACTTTTGAGACAGCCTCATCTAATTATGTTTTTGTAATTGCCTCATCCAAATTATAAATAGTTTGTACCACCTGCATCAGCGCAGCTAATGTTATTACATCGTTGATTTTTACATGCGGATACTCTCCTGCCGAAATAAAACTTTTTGCTTTTTCAGGAAATTGTTTGAACCCTGATTTCTCTTCTTCAAAATACTGAAGCAACATTTTTAGCTCATCGCTTTTTGGCTGTCTACACACAATAGACTGAAATGCTTTCTTAATTTTTTCTTCAACACTTGATTGTTCTATCATCAATCGTTCTGCAAACACCCGCGCGGCTTCAAGCATTAACGGTTCGTTTAACATCACCAAGGCTTGCAACGGAGTATTTGTTCTCATTCGGGTTACTTCACATTGATCGCGATTACTGCCGTCAAACACCAGCATACCTGGAGGAGGCACTGTTCGTTTAATGAAGGAGTAAAGTCCCCTGCGATATAATTTCTCCCCATGATCCTGCACGTAGCGGGCCAGTACCCCGCGACCAGACGTAGAAGATTCCCAAATACCTTTCGGCTGATACACTTTCACACTGGGGCCGCCAATTTCATTCACCAACAAGCCACTGCTAGCCAATGCAAGATCACGCACACCTTCAGCGGTTAAACGAGTGCGCGGGCCGCGTGACAATAAAATATTATCGGGGTCGGTGGCTAACTTTTCTTTGCTTATCGCAGAAGACTGTTTATACGTTGAAGAAGTAACAATCTGCTTTATCAAACGCTTCACATCCCAACCATGCTCTCTGAAATCAACCGCCAGCCAATCCAATAATTCCGGGTGCGAGGGCATCTCGCCCTGCATACCAAAGTCGCCACTGGTTTTTACAAGACCTCTTCCAAAAAATTCCTGCCACATGCGGTTAACAAACACCCGCGCTGTCAATGGATTCTTTTTATCAAACAACCAACGCGAAAGTCCTAACCTATTGGTTCCATACTTTGTAGAATCATAAGGCAAAATATCGGGTGGCAAGCCAATATCCACCACTTCACCATGGGCATCATAGGCACCTCGCGTAAGCACATACGTGGGCCGCTTCCAGGTTGTATCTTTCATTACCATTACTTCCACCGGGGTGGTATCCTTTTTATTGATGAACGTGAGAATATTATTAATTTCTTCGGTGGTGATTTTAATTTTTGGTGGATCGGCCAATGAAGCAACCTGAATATCTCCTACCAATCCTTTTTCAGGAACGCGATTAAAAAACGCGAAAGTCCGGTAATAGTCTTTTTGCGAGATGGGATCATACTTATGATCATGGCAATGGGCACACTCAAACGTAAGGGCCAGAAAAGCTTTGCCAAATGTATTTGTGCGATCGGTTACATATTCTACTCTGTATTCTTCATCGATTACCCCACCCTCCTGCGTGATTTTATGATTTCGGTTAAATCCTGTTGCCAGCAATTGTTCTTTGGTAGGATTCGGTAATTGATCACCCGCCAATTGCCAGGTTACAAACTGATCGTATGGATAATTTTTATTGAACGCATGAATCACCCAATCGCGCCACGGCCACATGGTACGAAGCCCGTCATCCTGATAACCGTGCGAGTCGGCATAACGCGCAACGTCCATCCAATACACGGCCATGCGTTCGCCATACTGAGGTTGAGCCAACAACTCATCAACTATTTTTTCATAGGCATCTTCAGACTGATCGGCCAAAAAACGATTTTGCATTTCGAGAGAAGGCGGCAGCCCGGTAATATCCAGGCTTGCTCTTTTTAATAAACGCTCGCGGTCAGCCGCTTCATTCGGTTTTAATCCGGAAGCGTCCATTCTTGCCAGTATAAACTGATCGATTTCATTCGCTACCCATTGTTCATTCACTCGTGGAAGTGCTGACTTCACCGGAGGTATAAATGCCCAATGTGGTTTGTACTTCGCACCTTGCTCAATCCATTTTTCAATTAAGTCTATTTCGTTTTTAGTCAGCGACAAATTGGAATTGGGTGGAGGCATTACCAATGAAGTGTCAGAACTAGATATCCGTAAAAATACTTCCGATTGGTTAGCATCACCCGGCACAATAACGTGTGCAGATGGATTATCCTTTAGGGCAGCCAAAGCTCCTTCACGCGTATCCAGTCGCAGGTTTGCTTTGCGCTGATTGGCATCGGGCCCATGACATTTAAAGCAACGGTCGGATAAAATGGGGCGAATGTGAAGGTTGAAGTCTACGGAATCCGAACTGAAGGTTGTAGAATTATTGTCCCGACAACTTGTTAAGAAAATTCCTGAGGCCAGGGCAAAAAGAATGACGAATCCGATGGCAAACCTCATAATAGTTGGATAGTTTCTAAAAATGAGGATTTTAGATCACAATTAAAACTCTTATCTGACAGTCGTGCAATTGGAATTAATTTATTCCAGATAAGAACTCTTTGGCCCATCCGTTGTTTGAAATTTGAATGAAAATCTACAATCTCACCCGCACGCAGTTTCTACCTATTTCGCTACCGGAAGCCTGGGAATTTTTCTCAAAACCAAAAAATCTCTCCAAAATCACACCAGAGCACATGGGGTTTAAAATTTTATATATCTCTGGAGGAGATAAGGCTTATGCAGGGCAAATCATCCGGTATCATGTCAGCATCCTGCCCGGTATTAAAGTCCATTGGGTAACAGAAATTACCCAGGTAAAAGAGCCATCCCATTTTATTGACGAACAACGCTTCGGTCCGTATGCGCTCTGGCACCATCAGCACCACTTTAAGGAAGTACCTGGCGGTGTAGAAATGACTGATGAAGTCAACTATGCGATTCCACTCGGTTTGCTTGGCCGACTGGCCCATGCTCTTTTTGTGGGGCGTGAAGTAAATCGTATTTTTGAGCACCGATTTAAAGTGTTGGAAGAGTATTTTAGAAGAGCTAAGTAATGAATATGGACTGGAAGGTAATTCTAATTTGTGCTTTGATAACCATAGGTACTTTTTTGTTTTGGGAAGTTGTCGCCTGGTTCTCGCACAAGTACGTTATGCATGGTATTTTATGGACGTGGCATAAGTCGCACCACACGGTACATGATCATACAGTTGAAAAAAATGATCTCTTTGCCGTAGTGTTTAGCGTTCCCTCCATTGCGCTGTTTGTCATTTCAACTTCCATTTATCCGAGCCCATACTTGTTTGCTGTAGCATTAGGTATATTTTGTTATGGATTATTTTATCTAGTTTTTCATGACATCATTGTGCACCAACGTATTAAATGGAGACCCGCCAAGAGAAGTAAGTATTTACAACGCATGATTCATGCTCATTATATCCATCATGCAAAACATACCAAAGAAAATTGTGAAGCCTTTGGGTTTTTATATGCTCCGAAAAAATTTGAGCCCAAGAATTTCACCATGAAGGAGAAACGGCAGGAAACACAATAGCCAAAGTAACAAGTAAAAAGTCTTAAGAAAATAAATTGGAACAGAAGTACCTTTATCTCGCCATCGACTTTTTCTCGATTCTGTTTCCGTTCTTATTCAGTTTTTATTCTAAATATAATTTCTCTAAGAAATGGAAGTATTTGTGGCTGGCAATTCTTATGCCTGCGATCTTCTTCATTGTTTGGGATGAGTGGTTCACACAAATGGGTGTTTGGGGTTTTAATCCCCGCTACCTAACGGGGAACTTCATCTTCTCCTTACCGATTGAAGAAGTCCTATTTTTTATTTGCATCCCTTATGCCTGTGTATTTACATACGAAGCTGTGAACTATCTGATCCGTTGGCGGATGAGTCTTAAGCAACAAAATCTAATTACCGATATACTGTCAGCCTTACTATTTATACTAGGTGTAATTTTCTTCGATCGGTGGTATACCTCAGTAACGTTTATCCTTGCGTCCGTTTTTTTAAACTTGCATCGCTGGGTATGGAAATCAGACTATCTCGGAAAGTTTTATGTAGCTTTTCTTTTTATCCTGATACCCTTTTTTATTACTAATGGCATTCTCACTGGCACCGGTATCGAAGAGCAGGTTGTGTGGTATAACGATGCTGAAAATCTGGGAATCAGAATGCTAACCATTCCAGTGGAAGATACTTTTTATGGGATGCTTTTATTGCTGATGAATGTTTCCCTGTTCGAATACCTGCAAAAAAGAAAGGGGCTCAAAGCCCCCTCACGATAAGATCTTTATATTCATTAGGCAGTCTCTAACTCTACTGGCTTAACTTTTTTTTCTTTCCTGATTTTTACGTTTTTGATCTTCTTTAACTCTCTTTTCATTTGAGTTGCAACCACGGCTGCCAGGCGTTTTGCTGATTTTTCAATTAGTTTGTTGGCTTTCTTTTTCGATTTTGTAATCCCCAGAGCCTGAACGGTTTGGTGTAAAGAATCCACCAAAAGCATCTTAATTTCCTTTTTTCCTTTAACTACTAATTTTTCCATAACCTGTTGTTTAGACATCCAAAGTATAAGGTTATGGCTGTATTACCAAGAGGTTAAAAAAACTTAACATTGAAATCTCATTTCGCCTCAATTCGCTTCAAATCAGGGGATTTTCGAAGCAACTCAAACTGACTTTGCACCTCAGCGAGCTTACCGCTAACAATTCCAAACACTTCCAACTGTTGGTCGGTGGGTGGAGCGTCCGCACTGGCAATTTGACTTTCCTTTGCCATTGCCAAAAGCCGTTCCAGTACTTGGGGTGGATTACGAAAAATATCCATCCGCGCCCCGGTGGCGTGCACATCATGCAGTTGTGATTCCAATTCATAGATTTTAGCTTCCAGCGCGGGCGCTTTCTTATCTTTCGTCTGTGTAAGCAGCTTTGCCCGCATTCTCTCCATCTCATCGATCAGTTTTAAAGTCGTGATGGTGGCGCTGTACAAACGGATACCAAAATTATATTGCTTCAGAATATCGGCATCAGTGCCTGTTGTATTGGGATCTTTTACAACCATAAGACTTTGCTTGTACTCCTTTCCATTTACTCTCAGTACAATCGTGTACATACCCGGATGCACCAACGGAGGAGTTTGACCGGGGCCAATATCCAAATCAAATATGAACAGCTCGCGTTCTCCTTTCTCATCCAACTTCACCCACTCTTTGCCTTTTGGTTGTGTTCTCAACTTTGGAAACTCATACGGCTGCAAACGCAAGTCCCACCAGATTCGATTTACACCTGCTTCGTTGGTGCCTTTCATCGTTTGCACTGTTTCGTTCCGGGCATTCAGCACCATAATTTCAACCAGTCCTTTTGATTTTTCTTTCAGGTAATAATTTATATCAGCACCATCCGGTGGATTTTTTCCTGATACATAACTATTGTCTGTTTTGATTCCATTGGTTGACTGAAAACGATACGCCTTTCGATTTGAAAATAAATGTGCTTCTGAGTTCTGAACCTGTTCTGTGAATTCGCGAATCGGGGTAATGTCATCCAGAATATAAATACCTCTTCCGTAGGTAGCGATTACCAAGTCTTTGAAGTTGCGTTGGATTTCAATGCCAAAAATCGGAACCGGTGGTAAATTGTTTTTCAAGTGAATCCAGTTCTTGCCATCATCGGGTGAAAAGTAAAGTGACTTCTCCGTTCCCAACCATAACAAACCCTGCTTGTCAGGATCTTCCTTTATCTGATTAACGAAGTTTGAATTGTTGGGAGGTAAATTAATTTCCAGGCGCTTCCATGTTGCACCAAAATCAGTGGTCTTAAAAACATAGGTACCAAAATCGCCTACATAATGAGCGTCTACAGCAAGGTAGCAGGTGCCGGCATCAAAATAGGAAGCATCGATATGTCGGATTGTTCCCCATTGCGGCAAACCCGGAATATTACCCGAAACATTAGTCCAGGTTGTACCTCCGTCTTGCGAAACATGTACGAGACCATCATTGCTGCCTGTCCAAAGTACGCCAGCTTTTACAGGCGACTCGGCCATAGAAAAAAGTGTACTGCCATCCCAGGTCATCAGGTTGTCACTGGCCATACCGCCTGAATTTTGCTGATGTGATTTATCGTTGGTGGTGAGATCAGGACTTACCACCTGCCAACCCTGGCCACCATTATTTGTTTCGTGAACATACTGACTGCCAACCCACACTCTACCCTTTGTATGTTTCGACAACACCATCGGAAAATTCCAATGCCAACGATATTTGGCATCTGCAGGTGCTGCACCGATTTGTGTTTGGGGCCACACACGCACATCGCGTGAATGCATTGTAGTAAGATCAAAAATATCGAGACCACCATCATAACATCCTGACCAGACAATATTATTATCGAAGGGATCTGGTTGGGCAAAACCACTTTCGCACCCACCTACTCCATGCCATGCTCCCAGCGGAATATTCCAGCCCCCTAAATACCTACTCGGGCCACGATAGGACCATGCATCCTGCCGGTTGCCATAAACCCAATAAGGAATCCGGTCGTCCACTGCAATATGATACATCTGGGCGATAGGCAAATTTATGTTTCGCCACGTTTTACCACCATTGTAGGTCATATTCAAACAGCCATCATGCGCACTTAAAATTCGATTTCCATCTTTGGGGTCGAACCACATGTCGTGATTATCGCCACCAGGTGCCCACTGATTAAAATCTTTAACGAACGACTTGCCTCCATCCATAGATTTTTTGATTCCGACACAAATGGTATAAACCTCATCTTCATTGGCCGTTGAAACGCGAAGCCTAGTATAATATCCGGCACGCTGCCCCATCGAATGATCTTTTTGCATCAACTTCCAACTGTCACCACCATCATCCGACCGATACAGTCTTGGTTCTTTATCTTCCACCAATGCATACACTCTTTTGGGATTGGTATAAGAAACATCTATCGAAGTTTTCCCTATAGGATGGCTCGGGCCACTCTCTAAACCATTTCGCAATGGCTCCCAGGTTTTGCCACCATCTTTACTACGATAGATACCACTCCCCTCGCCACCGCTATTTAAATTCCAGGTACGAATATCTACTTGCCACATGGCCGCGAAAATTGTTTCAGGATTTTTTGGATCGATGCTCATATCTGAGCATCCTGTGTTTTCGTTAACAAATAAAATGCGCGCCCAGGTTTTTCCCCCATCGATTGTTTTATAAACTCCACGCTCTTGCTGCGGTCCATGCGTGTGGCCCATGGAAGCAACATAGACCGTGTTTGTATCTGTTGGATGCACAATAACCCTACTGATGCGAAAGGTTTTTTCGAGCCCCATGTTCTTCCAGGTTTTACCCGCATCAGATGATTTGTAAACTCCATTCCCTACAGCATGGGCAGGACGAATCAAGAATGTTTCACCTGTACCGGCCCAAACTTGTTTGGGTGCAGAAGGAGCTATGGCCAACGCCCCGATGGATGAATCTTCCGTACTGTCGAAAACAGATTTCCAGGTAATGCCGGCATCTTCCGTTTTCCAGATTCCACCCGAAGCTGCACCGGAATACGATACGTTCGGATTACCGGGCTCCCCCACAACAGAAATCATTCGGTTGCCATCGGGGCCAATGAACCGAAAATTTAGTTTGGAAAAGAGTTTGGGGTCATAAGACTGTCCGTACAAGAATTGAAGACAACTGCTAAGGCAGAGGAATAAAAAAAGCTTTCTCATAGGTATTACGTTGGAGAAGTAAATTACCTAAGAGAAAGCAGAATTAATAGTGATCTAATACCGGACTTACCTGTTTTTGATCAGTGGTCTATTCATATCGTAAAGAATCAACCGGATTTGCAGCAGCTGCTTTTATTGATTGATAACTTACCGTAAGCCAGGCAATAACTATCGCCACAAATCCACTTAGGATAAATACTAACGGATTAATTTCGATCCGGTAAGCAAATCCATTTAACCAAACATCGGCTACGTACCACGCCAACACCGCTGCCGGTATAAAGGCAATTACCACCAGTTTGGTAAACTCTCCCGACAGCAAAATAGAAAGGCTGAATACAGATGCTCCCATAGACTTACGAATACCGATCTCCTTGGTACGTTGCTCTGAGGTAAATGCAGCCAGGGCAAATAAACCTAGGGAAGCAATAAATATAGCTAACCCGGAGAACACGCTGAATAATTGTCCCATACGCTGCTCGGCCCTAAACAAGCGATCAAAATTTTCATCCAGAAAGGAATATTCAAACGGCTCGCTGGCTGACTGTTCTTTCCATAATTTTTCTACGTTGGCGATTAATGTGGTTGGGCTGCCTTCATAGCGCACTAACAAGTTATTTGCATTTTGAGTAAGCAAAATTGATAACGGTCTTACCTGGTCCTTGAAAGATTCAAAATTAAAATTCTTAACTACACCAATGACTTTATATTTATTAAAGGTGGCACCATTGTTATTATAAAGCACTTCCTCGCCCACAGGATTTTCAAAACCAAATTCTTTGGCGGCCGCTTCATTTAACAGGATGGCCAGCGAATCGGAAGCAAACTCTTTTGAAAAATAACGACCTGCCGTCAATTCAAATTTGAGAACATCCTGATGGTCATAATCGGCAAAATATACACCCATGATGTGGTCTTGCTCGGAACCGGCTGTTTTAAACACAGTTGTATTATTAACCCCCGGAAAAGTATTGTTGGTATAACTGATTTTGGTAATGCCAGTTTGCTGGGCAAGTGAATTGCGAAAAGTCTCTTTATTATTACCCAGGCGACCTGCATTATTGATCACCAACACATTATTCTTGTCAATACCCAGATTTTTATTTTGCAAATATTGAATCTGTTGGAAAACCACTACCGTAAAAATGATCAGAAAGATGGAGAGACCGAATTGAAACACGACCAGCGCGCTTCGGATACCTTTACTTTTTGCACCGGCCCTTACTTTTCCTTTCAATACTTCTACTGCGCTAAAGGATGTTAAATATAATGCAGGATATATACCCGATACAATCCCAACAAAAAAAGTAAGCGCTATGATGCCCATTATAAACCAGGGAGCCTGAAAAGTTTCCATGCCTAATTCCTTCCCAGCCAAAATATTAAAGTAGGGTAACAGCAAATAACAAGCGATCAATGCCAGTACAACCGCAGCCACGCTATAGAGTATAGATTCAGACATAAACTGACCAACCATTTGCCCGCGAAGAGATCCCAGCGCTTTACGCAATCCTACCTCCTTGGCTCTTCCAGCAGAACGGGCCGTTGAGAGATTCATGAAATTGATGCACGCAATGACAATGATAAATAATCCAATTCCGCTAAAGAAGTATACGTACATAATATTTCCACCTGGCTGAAGGTCTCCTTGCGTAGTTGAGTGCAAATGAATATCCTGAACATTGGTGGCAAAATAACCATAGGCTCCACCCGCATCCTGCATCTGCTTTAGCGTGGTCCCCATAAATCGCTCCAGTTCCGGACCAATGTACTTTTCAATCATAGGAACAAATTTTTCTTCTACCTGGGCAACAGAAGTACCGGGCTGTGTTTTAAAATAAGTGAACATGAAATTATTCAGCCAAATGCCACCGCCTTTCAGGTTGTCATCAGATACCGCGGATACCAACATATCATAGTTGAAATGAGAATTGGTGGGCGGGTTTTCAGCTACCCCGGTTACTTTGAATGTTTTGTTTTCATTTCCAATCACCAACAAACTTCCAACGGGATTGGAGTCTCCAAAATACTTGATGGCCATACGCTCGGTAAGCACTACTGTATTGGGTTCTAGTAATACAGTTTTGATATCACCTTCTCTCAATCGATAGCTGAAGAATTCAAAAAAGTTAGAGTCCACAAAAAAGATGTTCTCTTCTGAAAATACTTTTTCTCCATTGCGCACAACCGGCTGACCAAACATAGTCGCAATGCGCATGGCCGACTCAACTTCCGGAATATCTGCTACCAGCGCTTGCGCCATGGGCGGGCATGTGTTGGATACCCTAATATCCTGACCACCAATTTTTCCATGCAATCCAACCTGATAAATCCGGTCTGCATCATCATGAAACTTATCGTAGCTCAATTCATGCGACACATACAGTACAATCATCAAACTAGCAGTGATGCCGATGGTCATTCCCAGAATATTGATGGCTGAAAATAATTTATACTTTAGGATGTTGCGGATCGCAACTCTATAGTAATTTTTTAACATGGCTATATAGTTTATAAATTAAGATGCTAGACTAACATGATGGGTTGCATCAAGTCCTCCAATTCAGAAAAAATAGTTTAGTCAGGTAGGTCTTAGACGCCTATCTTAAGAAATAGGTTACATCTCCATTGAAACTTTTTAACAATAAATATCACCTAGCTATGTGAGGTGATATTTATTTCTATACTTCGGCAAGTATTACTCATCTCGTAACGTTTTTGTAGGATTTAACGAGGCTGTACTGATAGTTTTATATCCTACCGAGGCAACGGCAATAAACAACATCGTCAATATTGAAACAGTAAGACTTACAATACCAATTTTCAGGTAATATTCCCAGATTGAATCCATGAGGGTATCTGCCATATAATACCCTGCCGCGCCTCCAATAATAGTGGCTATTCCAAGATTAACGGCAAATTCGAAGTTGATTACCTGCGCAATATTGAAAATGGAAGCACCTAATACTTTTCGAACACCAATTTCTTTCATCTTCTTTACAATATTCAATGAAACTAAGGTAAACATGCCTATGCCTGTCATTAAAGCAGCAAAAAAACCCAAAAATCCGAACATGATTACAATATTATTATTGATCTCAGCGGTCTCCTGTAGTTCCTGCTCAATCATCTGCCCGTTATAAACTGTATTCGGAAATACTTCTTTCCATTTTTCTTCCATAAATTCATTCACAGAGGCAAATTTAGATGGATCTGTCTTTATCACTACTTGTTGAAATTTGTCAGGCGATGTGTAACGAATCATCAACGGTTGAATCGGATCCCATAAAGCTCGCGCATAAATATTTTTTACAACCCCCACAACATACAACTGTACCGTATCCATCCAGACAAGGCGTTTTCCTATGGGACTATCCGTCCAGCCAAATTCCTTAACGAGCTCTTCTGTTACCAGCACTGATTCCTTACGATCAGTCTCTGAATCTTTTTGAAAATTGCGACCCGCAACCAATTTCATGTCCATCACATCAAAGTAGTTGTCGCCAATATCAAAGATGTCTACCTCGCGCTCTAAAGATTCATACTTCACAGGGTCATTGTACCAGGCATTAGCCACATGATGTCTTGTGCCCGCAATCAACTGAATATCTTTATTGGACGATAGGGCATCACGGTAAGTATTGTATCCCCCTTCGTTGTTAACCCATACCGATATAATGCCCTTGGTTGCAAAACCAAGATCATAATCTTTCTGATACTCTCCATTGTTGTAGAAAGCCACCCCCATAATGATTGAAAGTATAGAGATTACAAATTGTCCACCTAACAAAAACCGGGTAAACCAATTGGTACCTCCAAATTTTGCCCGGCCTTTAAGAATCGAAACGGGTTCAAAGGAAGTGATGTAAAAAGATGGGTAACCACCTGCAATAATGGCGGTGAGAAACAAGAGAACAAAAAGAAATGCAAGAAATCCTATATTCTCTGTATAACTCAAATTCAATTCAAGCCATGGCCACAGTGAATCATAGGCAGGAACAAGCCACTCAGCTATTATCAAACCTGCTGCTAAACCTAAAAAACACAGAATCAAATTTTCACCCAAAAATTGAAATACTAATTGACTTCGCATTCCGCCCATCACCTTTCGAATACCAATTTCTTTCAATCTTCGGCTTGAAATAGCTATAGAGGTATTCGTAAAATTGAAGCAGGCTAATAGTAGTAGAAGCCCGGCCATAATAGCGGGAAGTGTAACTGCTTCAGATGGAATTCCACCATAGAGCCAGTCGTTGTTCACACGAGGATTTGCCCGATTACGTTGCATCATGCCGTTGAAGTTCTCCAGATAGTAGGAAGTCACCTTGAAATCTTCACGGGCTTTATTTTGCGGTTCAATGTAACTTTGAAGTTGTTTTGTTACAGAGGCAACCACGGAGGGGTCTTTTATTTCAATAAATAAAGTATTCCACCGCTTCCAGCTCGACTCGCTCATCTCCGGATCAAGATTAATATCCCAGAAATTATCAAACAGAGTTACTACTTCAAATCGAAAACTTGAATTTTGTGGCAGTTGTTTAAACACCCCGCCAATCAAAAACTCTTTAGGTCTGCGTATTCCATCTTTACCAAGAATTATTTGGGTGATAGAGCGCCCGATCACATCCTCCTCATTGAAATATTTCAATGCAACTTCGTCACTGATAAACACTTTGCTTTTGTCGTAGAAATCAGCGAAGGTTCCATACTTCAGTTCATAAGTAAACAAGTCGAAGAATCCAGAATCCACAAATACCATCTGGGTTCCGAAAACCTCCTCACCAATTCTGATATCACAATAAGAAGGAGTGTAACGAACTACCTTCGTGACCTCTTTGAAGTTTTGCTTTACATAATTCCCAAGAGGCATAGGCGCCATCCCGTAACGCTCAGAGCGACCCTGGAAATCTCTTACAAATTGTACTCGATAAATCTGATCGGCATTTACATGCTTTGAATCCCAGGTGGTAGCAAATTCCCAATTGACATACGCAACAATGCAACATGCAATGGCGATACCCATACCAAAGACGTTAATAATTATGAAGACCTTGTTCTTGGCAAGACTCCGTAGCGTGATGAGTAAGTAGTTTTTAATCATGAAAGGGAAATTATGTTAACAAGGACGGATAACAATGCTTAAGGTTGCATGGTGAATCCCAAGAAATATGCCAACCGTTCACTTTAGTTAGTTTGATTTAATCAAGCAAGAAAAAGCATTTTGAACTTGTTGGCAAAGGCAAGCATGTTCAAAAGTGTACAGTGTTGTTCAATTCTGTTCGCCTTCCCAAAAAAGAATAAAGCCCATTCTGAAAACAGAACGGGCTTATATTCTAACCTAAACCTAAACTATGAAGAACGAATCAGGAAAGTGCTTCCCTGAAATCTTAAATCAACTTAAATATGAAACTGCTCTTTGATATTTTCCGTAACGACTTTGCCATCGAAAAGATTGATGATGCGATGTGCATAATTTGCATCATACGGTGAGTGAGTTACCATCACGATGGTGGTTCCTTCCTCATTTAATTGAGATAACAGTTTCATTACTTCCTCGCCATTGGCTGAATCCAAATTTCCTGTAGGTTCATCGGCCAGAATCACTTTGGGTTTTGCTACAATAGCACGTGAAATGGCAACACGCTGCTGCTGTCCACCCGATAATTGCTGGGGGAAGTGGTTTCTTCTATGCATGATATTCATGCGTTCCAAAACTTCTTCTACTCTTTTCTTACGCTCATCAGAGGGCACCTTCAAATAAAGCAAAGGAAGTTCTACGTTTTCAAATACGGTAAGCTCATCAATAAGATTAAAGCTCTGAAATACAAAACCAATTGATCCTTTGCGCAATTGGGCTCGTTGGCGTTCTGAATATTTGGCTACTTCGTGTTCACCGAAATGATATTCGCCTCCCGATGGATTATCGAGCAAACCAAGAATGTTTAGCAAGGTGGATTTACCACAACCGGATGGCCCCATGATGGCTACAAATTCACCATCCTTAATTTCAAGATTAATATTATTGAGGGCGGTGGTTTCTACTTCTTCAGTAGTATAAACTTTTTCAAGATTTTTTAGTTTGATCATAACCAGTTCGGTTTAATTGTTAGATGAGGTAAGTGGAGATATAGTTTTAAGGGATTACTTAATTTTTCTTCAAAGGTTACTTTCCAAAATTATAATTCTGTGTATTAGACGCCAGTTTTTATAAATAGTTGCATCAGTTGAGTATTAAAACCTCGTTGTTGCCAAAATTCTCGTAGGATGATGTAATTACCCGATCGCCAGGCTGCAAACCTTCCAGCACTTCAAAATTTTCTGTGTTCTTGCGCCCAAGTTTAATATTTCTGCGAACTGCTTTATTATCACTATCCAAAACAAACACCCAGTTGCCACCCGTGTCTTTATAAAATCCACCAACAGGCAAAAGCAGTTCTTCTGAAGCCAGACCTAACTCAATGCGCAAGCGTAAGGATTGACCACGTCTGATTCCAGGCGGTACATCGCCTTGAAATTCCAAGTCAACTTCAAATCGGCCATTTTGTATAGTTGGATAAATATAATTGATCGTTAAATAGTAATCTTTACCAACAAAATTGGGAAGCACTACAGGTAATCCCACTGAAATTTTTGGCAAGTATAATTCGTCAATAGGGACACGCACTTTATAACTTCCAACAATATCTACCTGGCCCATACGCTGACCTTGTTGTACAGATTGACCGATCTCCCAATGGGGTGTAGAAAGTTGTCCATCAATAGGAGCTCGTATAACGAGGTTGTCCAGAATTTTAGATAAACCATTCAAACTTATCATCATCTTTTGTTCCGACTCAGCTGTAAACTTCAACTGACGAATCCGGTCGATGGAATCATTTTTATAAACTTCATACGTGATTCTTTTTCTCTCGAGGTTGTATTTATAATTCGCTTCGGTTTGTTCAAATTCCTGCTTGGCAATTAATTTCTTTTCATACAGTTGTTTCTGGCGGTTATACTGAGGCTCCAGAATCTGCAACTGGTTTTCAATTAAAGCCAATTGTTGGCGCTGATCCAGGTCATTTCGCATAATATTCAACTTGGTCTCACGCGCCCGATTTATACTTTCATTAAAAGAAGCTTCTTGTTGCAAAACGGTGAGCTCCCGGTTAAGGTTAGTAAGTTCCAGAATAACATCGCCTTGTTTCAGCATCTTTCCGCTTTCACTTACAATGCGTTTTATATTACCGCCTTCGATTGCATCGAGATAAACCGTGCGGCTTGGTTCCACCGTTCCTGTTTGCGGAATAAATTCTTTAAACTCACCACGCGTCACTGTGGAGATAGTGAGTTTATCCTTGTCTGTTTTAAAGGTTGATCTGCGATCGGCAAAAATGAATTGATAGGCTATAAAAAATACAAGCAAGGCAATTCCGCCATAGGTTGCAATTCGCTTCAAGGTCCAGGTCTTCTTTGCGATCTTCTTATCCATAGTACTGTTTAAAACTCAGAATGAAATAGTATTTTCTTAAATCCTTCATGCACTTGCCAACAAGCGTGCCAACGGGGTTTAACCGATAAAAGATGCCTTTTCACCAGAATTTGATTTATTTCTAGTTCACATATGAACGAGATTGTCCGATTGCGGACAAGAGTTATTACCTTTGAAATGGCTGTCTTGCGAATTCATTCAAATAATGCATATCTCGATTTAGGTATTAATATTGCCTACCTGACCGGTAGGCAGGCCCATTTGCGGACAGGCCAAAAACTTAATCCACTATGTCTGAAACCAAACATGGCAAAATCCTGATCGTTGACGACAACGAAGATTTATTGAAAGCAGCAAAAATGTATCTGAAGCGCCATGTTGCGCAAGTAGATATTGAGAAAAACCCTGAAGCTTTACCTTCCCTGATGGGCAATGAAGATTATGATGTAATTCTGCTCGATATGAATTTTACCAAAGATGTGAGCAGTGGCAGTGAAGGTTATTATTGGTTGGAAAGAATCTTGAGTATCGATCCATCTGCTGTAGTGGTTTTGATTACCGCATATGGCGATGTGCAAATGGCGGTAAAAGCTATTAAAGCCGGAGCTACAGATTTTGTATTAAAGCCCTGGGAGAATGAAAAATTACTCGCCACCATTTATTCATCCATGCGTTTACGCGAATCGCGCGATCAGGTGCAAACCCTGAAGAACAAGAATCAGGAAATCAACCAATCTATCAATGAAAAATACAGCGACATCATTGGGCAGAGCCAGGCGATGCAACGTATTTTTCAAACCATTGAACGAGTGGCCCAAACAGATGCCAATGTTTTGATTTTAGGAGAAAACGGAACCGGAAAAGAAATGATTGCACGTGCAATACACCGAAACTCGGCCCGCAAAAATGAATCGTTTGTTGGCGTTGATCTCGGGTCGATCACCGAAACACTATTTGAAAGCGAACTATTTGGCCATAAGAAAGGTGCGTTTACGGATGCAAAGGAAGATCGTGCCGGTCGGTTTGAATTAGCCAATCAGGGCACATTATTTTTAGATGAAATCGGAAATCTCTCCATGCCATTACAGGCGAAACTTCTTACTGCCATTCAGAATAAAAAAGTAAGTCGGGTGGGTTCTAATAAGGATACGCAAATTGATTTACGTTTGATATGCGCCACCAATCTTCCACTTTACGATATGGTGAAAGAAAACCGCTTTCGTCAAGACTTATTATATCGTATAAACACAATTGAAATTGAGATTCCACCTTTGCGAGATCGGATCGAAGATATCCCCTTGCTTGCTCATCACTTTCTTAAATTTTACGCAGGAAAATATGGAAAGTCGATCACCAAAATTAGTGAAGGCGCCATGACCCGGATGACGAAACATCCGTGGCCTGGTAACATTCGCGAATTGCAACATTCTCTGGAGCGAGCAATCATTCTTAGCAACTCATCAGTGTTGCAACCTGAAGACTTTAATTTTTCTGTTCAGTCAGCCAAAGAAAGTGATCAACAAATAAATCTCGATCAATTCAATCTGGATGAAGTGGAAAAACTTCTTATTCGCAAGGTTCTGAAAAAGTACAATGGCAACATCACTCAGGCTGCAGCCGAATTAGGACTCACCCGATCTTCCTTGTATCGAAGGCTGGAAAAACACGGACTTTAAATTTGAATATTTGAAAATGAGCCAATTTGAGAATTGGATGTTTATCAAACTTACCATGAGTGTACACTCCCCATTTTCAAATCTTCAAATTAACAAATTGACTAATTAGTTTATGTTTAATGACTTTCGGTTTCGGGTTGCGTTGCGGGTAGTGTTGCTTGGGCTTACCGTGTCACTTTTTGTATTCATGGTCAGTAAGCCGAATATGATTTTTGCGGCCGGCCTGATGGCATTTATTATTATTGGGCAATTGGCCGAACTATTTCGCTTCACTTCACAAACCAACCGCAAACTTACCCGCTTTCTAGAATCCGTAAAATATTCTGACTTCATTTCCGGGTTTGCCAACGACAATAAGTTAGGGAAGAGTTTTCGCGAACTCAATGCAGCTTTCAATGAAGTATTAGAAGCCTTCCGGAAAGCTAGAACGGAAAAAGAAGAGCATTGGCAATATCTCAATACGATTGTGCAACAAGTACGCACGGGTATCCTTTCTTTCGATCCGGATGGGACCGTTCAATTGATGAATCCGATTGCCAAACGTTTTGTGGGTATCATCAACATGAAAAATGTGAATGAGCTGAAGGATAGAAACCCCAATTTATACAAAGCACTGATGGAGGTTCAGTCTGGAAAAAGTACGCTTTATAAATCAGGAAATGAATTTTTATTAACCTTGCAAGCTACCGAGCTACGCATCCGCGGCAACACGGTAAAGTTAGTTACGCTTCAAAACATTCAAACGGAATTGCAGAAACAAGAACTGGAATCCTGGCAAAACCTTACCCGCGTATTGCGGCATGAGATCATGAATTCCATTACCCCCATCTCGTCACTTACATCCACCCTACGAGAAATCCTTGATCATGACCTCACAAAAAAAGAGCATCATTATGAGTTAAAAACAGAAGGCGCTGAAGACTTGCGGGAAGGTTTAACTACCATTGAAAGCCGGAGCAAAGGACTTATCAAATTTATTGATGCCTATCGCGAATACACTTCCTTGCCCCAGCCAAAAATTCAGCGTATCCGGATTGCTGATCTGCTGGAAAAAGTGGCTCAGCTACTAAAACCAGAATTAAAGAAAACCACTATTCAATTCGGTTATCACTGCGATTCAGAGTACCTGACAATAGATGCGGATCAGGAAATGATTGAACAGGTTTTAATTAATCTGATTAAGAACGCTATGGAGGCTTTAGATCATTCCAGTAATGGAAAAATTGAATTAAAAGGAACCTATGCGGATAATCGGGTTCTTATCTCCGTATCTGATAATGGTTCGGGCATCATTCCGGAAGCAATCGAGCGGGTGTTTATTCCCTTTTTTACCACTAAAAAAACCGGATCGGGAATTGGTCTTGCACTTTCACGACAAATCATGCAGATGCACAACGGTTCATTAAGCGTTAAATCAGAACCTGATGTTAAGACAACGTTTACCTTGAGCTTTTGAGTCGATGTAAGCCAAAAAATTAATTATTCAAAAAATCATCCCACTCAGTATGCGAACTATTGTTATCGTTCAGGAAAAGCGCATAGGAAGGCTTATAGGGCTTGCGCTTTAAAATCATTTGGGCTTCATCCGGTGTGAAGTCGCCTTTTTTCGCATTGCACTTTTTACACGCGGTAACCAGGTTTGTCCAGGTGTGGGTGCCCCCTCGTGAACTGGGAACAACATGATCCAGAGTTAAATCTCTACGGGTGCCGCAATATTGACATTCAAAGTTATCTCGCTTAAAAACATTCTGACGGGTAAGACTTACACCTTTATAGGGAGCATTTACATAACGGTTTAACCGGATCACGGAAGGCATCGGAAACGATTGGGTGACGGAATTAATCCGATAGCCATTGGCCGGGCGAACGAGTTCACTTTTGTTCAGGTAAACCAACACAAAAGCTCGCTGTACGGAACATACCATCAACGGACTGTCATCTTGATTAAGGACCAAAACCCGATTGTTCATAAAGTGAAAGATAACCCCAAAGTTTGGGTTTATCAAGACAACCAATTACCAGCCAGTGGTTTAAACCTGGAATTATTCAGGGCAGGTTAAGAATTCGCCTTATCTCAATTAAGGAGTGGGTATAAATTTTTGATTCGGCTCTCAAAATTCCTTCTTCCATCAGGTGATCGATACGCACCTTTCCATCACAATGAATAATCTTTTGATCGTTCAATACAATGCCAGCATGCATTTCATTCCCTGATTGACCTTTAAAGAAAGCGATATCACCGGCACAACAATCATCCAGAGAAGTTATCTTTTTGCCTTCCGTAATCTGTCGATCAAAATTACGAGGCAGCATAAAGCCGGCAATTTTAAATACCATCTGAACAAATCCAGCCGCATCAATACCAAATGGACTTTTACCTCCCGCCAGGTAAGGAGCATTTAAATATTTGAGAGCAATAGATTTTAAAAATTCATACTCACGCTTTTGGCCCAAACTTTTGGATTCTCCATTGAATGCAAATTGTTCTTCCAGTTTAAAAAGTTCTGAATTTGAAATCGGCACAATACTACCTATCAGAATTGTTAACGGGCTTTTCTTGAAGAGAATACTGCACGTAAGATCGGTGGTGATTTTAAAATTAGCATGATTAATTTGCTCAAAATATTCGTGCGTTATGCCATGGTGCTGCTCCGCCTGTATCCACCCCTCCGAACCATCAAAATGAATTCGGATAAAAACCCAATCCTTGTGATCGGGAACATTTAATACCTCATAATGATCACCAAACAATAATTGCGTAGCCAATGGGGCATGTTCTTGCGGGGCATGGCGAACCGAAACCAGAGACAATCTGCAAACTCCATAGCCTAATACATCCATGCAAAAATGATTAACCGATTTTAATTCTGCTCAATTCTCTTTTTATGTCGCGTTCTTTAATGCCTTCGCGCTTATCATGTGTTTTCTTTCCACGGGCCAAAGCAATCTCCAGTTTAGCCAGCCCACGATCAGTGATAAAAATACGAATCGGAATTAACGCCAACCCTTTTTCCTCCACTTTTGATTCCAACTTTTTTAGTTCTGTCTTCTTCAGTAAAAGTTTTCGTTCGCGGCCAGCCTCATGATTATAATGAGTCCCCTGCGCATAGGGTGTGATATTTATGCCTCTTGCAAATATTTCACCGTTATTAAAGTAACAATATCCATCTTGCAAATTCACCTTTCCCTCACGAATAGATTTAATTTCGGTTCCGCGCAAAGCAATACCCGCTATGTATTTATCCAGGAGTTCATACTGAAATGTTGCCTGCTTGTTTCGAATATTAATATCGCTCGAAAATCTCTTTTCTGCCATGGGTAAGTACCTACTTGTAGGGATGATTAAACAAACTACTTAACTTTTCCTTCTTGAGCATTTTTTGCCCAGTCTTTCCCGAGGCAATCAACCGCGCTCCACAAACAGCCTCAATGTTACAAATTAACTCATTATTTCGTATTGACTCAATTGTGGCTGTTATCGATACTTCATCGCCTACACGTGCCGGATTTTTATGTTCAATAGTCAGGAAAGTGCCCACGCCTTCTTCATCATCTTCCTTCATTTCAATAAAAAACAACCGGGATGACCACTCAAAATCCCGCGCTAAGGCAAAAGTAGAATAAACAGGGTGCAAAACCTCACCATGAAAAGCCGCCACATCTGCCTCACTGACATTCTTTGTATATACTTTCTTATCGCCTGGCTTATAGATCAATTTCATATTAATCGATTGAAAGGTTAGCGAGTGGAGCAACATCCAGCGGACTGAACTTGTTTTCTAGAAATTTATAGTGTGCAGCCATGGCAATCATTGCAGCGTTGTCGGTGCAATATTGAAAATCAGGAATAAAAGTTTTCCACGAATATTTTTTTGCATACTCCAACAAGGTCTTTCGCAATTCGGAGTTGGCAGCAACACCACCCGCAATCGCTATTTGCTTTATACCGGTTTCGTCACTTGCTTTTTTTAATTTTTGCATCAACATGCCAATCAAATGCTTTTGCAAGCTGGCGCAAATATCGTTCCGTCTGTTTTCAACAAAGTTGGGATTAATCAACTTCTGATCGCGCAGAAAATATAGGAATGCAGTTTTGATTCCACTAAAAGAAAAATCCAGATCTGGAATTGAGGTCTGTGGAAATTGAAATGCACTGCTGTTACCCAACCGGGCATATTGATCAATTAACGGTCCGCCCGGATAAGGAAAGCCCATCATCTTGGCTGCTTTGTCGAACGCCTCGCCCACTGCATCATCACGAGTTTCTCCAATCACATTCATATGCAGATAATCCTCTACCTGAACCAGTTGTGTATGACCGCCACTTACCGTTAAGCAAAGAAAAGGAAAGGCAGGTTTTGGATCGGAAATAAAATGTGCCAACACGTGCGCCTCCATGTGGTTTACTTCAATTAATGGAATACCCAGCCCCATTGCCATGCCTTTTGCAAATGATACCCCAACCAGCAATGAACCCAGCAATCCAGGGCCACGGGTAAAGGCTATTGCATTTAACGAGGCAGTTGAGATACCGGAAGACGTTAATGCTTCGTTAACTACATGTAGAATATGCTGTTGGTGTGCACGTGAGGCAAGCTCGGGCACGACACCGCCATATTTCTGGTGCACTGTTTGTGAGGCAATTACATTATTAAGTACCTTGCCATGTTGTATAACCGAAGCAGAAGTTTCATCACAGGAGGACTCGATGGCAAGAATTACAGGCTGCATTTTTAGCAAATGAAACTGCAAGTTACCAAAATTCGCGTTTTAAACTGGCTCAAGAACATTCTGCTGTACGGAATCTACTTTGTGCTGTTGTTTACGGTAGTGAGTTTTGGCCTCTTTCAGATTCCACAAGTACAAAAAAATCTGGCCGAGCGGCTCACCTCCAAATTCTCTCAACTTTCAGGCTTCAACATTCGGTATGATCGGCTTTACCTGATCTGGTACGATCGCCTTGAAATTAACGGACTGATAATTGAAGATCCTGCCCATCATAAGATGATTGAAATTGACCGCCTTCAGGTTAATTTCAGTCTCTCCACTCTTTTTCAAAGCAAAGAAATTAATATCGATGGTGTTACCTTGGAAGAAGGCAATGTCAATCTTGTAAAAATCTTCGAGACAGATTCCACACGCGATTTTAACATTAACCTCTTCATTAACGAAATCAATAAACAACTGTCATCAGGGAAAGGCCAGGGCGGCTCCGCTAAATTGAATATCGGTGAAATAGTAATTCACAAAACCAATTTCAGATTGGATGACCCTTTAAAAGATTCATTGAAGCATGCCTTTGATTATAATCACATCCAAATTCATATTGATGAGGCGGAAGCTGGTAACTTCAAAGTGATAGGCGATACGATTCAGTTTAAACTGAATACCTTGATTGCTGAAGAAAAAAACTGTGGCCTTCCTATCCACAACTTTTCTACCTTCTTTAGAATCTCTCAGACATCGATGGAGTTTTTAGGTATAAACGCAAAGCTTGGCGAAAGTATAATAACTGATTCCCTCATTTTTAACTACCAAAGCATGGTGGATATGAATGACTTTAACAATCGTGTTAACATTAAAGCGAAACTTCGTAATACAATACTCAGTCCTCAAGATCTTGTTTTATTTACTCCCGGAACAAAACCTTTGCCCCTACCCATCTATCTCAATGGCACAATTTCCGGAAAAGTCTCCCGCTTCTCTTACCAAAACATGGATGTGATACTTGGCAACACCAAAATGAAAGGGAGCCTTCAAATGGATGGATTGCCTTCCCTCAGTGAAACATTTATCAATCTGAATGTAAAGGAAGGGGATATCGACATCCATAATCTTGATTTTCTTTTTCCTAATAAAATATTCGAACGCCTGTCGCACCTTGGAAGGTTTCGGTTGACGGGAAAATTTACCGGGTTCGTCAATGACTTTGTTGCCAATGGAGATTTCCGCGGGCAGTTTGGGCAAATAAAATCTGATATAAACTTAAAAATAGACACAACGTTTTTAGAACAATCAACCTACAGCGGCAACTTGTATCTGAATAAATTTGATTTGGGTATTCTACTCCGCGATACCATGACATTTCAAAAAGTAACACTGAACGGAAGAATAGATGGTAAGGGCCTTACTCAGGAAACTGCTGATTTCAGTTTGATCGGAAAAATTAACTCTATTGGAATTCGATTTTACGACTACATTAATATTGCTACCGATGCACGTTTCGCCAAGCAACTTTTTAGTGGAGCATTATCTATTGACGACCCCAACCTAAAACTAACCGCGACCGGCTCCATTAATATTCGTCAAGGGCAAGAGCTTATCAACATAGAAGCTCAGCTAGACACCCTATTCACAAAACCTATTGGCTTTACCCGGGATCATGTGTTCCTTAGCACCTCAGCCAACATCAATACCAAAGGCTTACAATTAGATAGTTTGTTTGGTAAAATACGTTTACAAAAAACTTACCTTGAATATAAAGATCGGTCACTCGCAATAGATTCAATCTCTTTAAATTCATCTCTTCAGGATAATATTCGTAACCTGAACTTACGAAGTGCTTTCGCGAGCGTGGATTTAACGGGTGACTTTTATTATTCTACCCTGTTTCAGGATATTCAGAAGTTAGTCAAAGAGTTTCAACTTAATGTTAAAAATAACAAAGAAGAAACGAAGGCCTATTATGCCAGCAAGTCAACCGATACGCAACAATATGAAGCTGATTTTGACATCGCGCTTTTAAGAATAAACCCCGTTTTGGATTTATTTAATCTTGACTTACATCTTTCTAATGGAACGACAATTGAAGGTAACTTTTCCAATGGATACACCTCACTCCTACAAGCGTTTACACAGATCGATACAGTTACGTACCAGGGTAAAAATTTTATCAGTAATCAGATAGAGTTTTCTGGATCTAAGATTAGAGACAGCACAACAGTATTAGCTATGCTTACCATCGACTCTAAAAGGCAAGAGCTTAGCAAAGCCTTTATTGTTAAGGATTTCTTTTCAGAAGCCATCTGGAATAAAAATCATATCGATCTGAATATTGAATTGGATCAGGAAGGCTCAACAAATTATGTTCGGCTGCAATCGGAAATTGATTTCCTGACAGACAGCACCCGAATAAAGATACTCCCTACAAAATTCCAACTGTTAGATAAAATATGGCTCATTAGTCCACAAAACTATAGCCTGATAAAAAATAAGGAATGGCAAATTCATAATTTGAAATTATTTAACAATGAAGAGTCAGTTCTATTGGAAGGTAGAATCTCTCAGGATCCTGAACAAATGCTGAGGTTGTCTTTGGATAATCTGGATTTAAGTATTTTAAATTCGATTATTACTACTTCGTTGGGTGGGGTAGTTAATGGCAATGTTGAGGTAAAAGATGTCTATCAGGATTTCTTTCTTCAAAATAATATAACCGTAAAAGACCTTGTGGTTGATAAGTTTCTGGTGGGTGATTTGACCGGCACCAACATCTGGAACCGTGATAAAAGATTATTTGATATTGAATTTTTTATCGATCGGCTGGAAAAGAGAACTCTAACGGTAAATGGTTATTATAATCCAAAGGAGAAAAGCCCACTTAACCTGACTGCCAAATTGGAGGAGACCAACATCAAACTGATTGAACCCTTTTTGCAAGGTATTTTCTCACAAATGGATGGCAACCTTTCAGGATCGTATGAAATTACTGGCACGTTTGGGCAACCTCTCATTGAGGGTGAAGGCAAAATCGATCGCGGTCAGATCATGATCGACTATTTACGAACCCTCCATACTTTTAATGGCACACTCGCCATGAATCATAATCAAATCATTTTTAAAGAATTTACCTTGTTTGACAGACTCGGCAACCGTGGTTCTTTGGATGGCTATCTCACACACCGCAACTACACCAAATTCAGAATAAACCTGGATGCGGCATTTACCAATTTTCAAACCTTGAATACCACATCAAAAGATAATAGCTTGTTTTATGGACAAGCCAACGCAACAGGCAATCTAAACATGTTCGGGCCGCTATCTAACATGAAAATATCAGCAACTGCCCGAACTTCAAAAGGGACCCGAATATACATCCCCATTAGTGGTTCCGAATCTGTTGAGAAAAGTGATTTCATCTCGTTCGTTCACTTTAACGATACACTCCAGAATATTGCGCAGGAAAAAAAGAAAAAACCTATATCACAAGATCCCTCCGGAATTATTCTGGATCTGAACCTGGATATAACACCAGACGCTTATACTGAAATCATATTTGACATTAAGGCTGGTGATATTGTTCGTGGTTATGGCTACGGTGATATAAAATTGCAAATTGATACAAAGGGAGAGTTTAACATGTTTGGACTTTACGAATTCGAACAGGGATATTACAATTTCACTCTGTTTGATATCATCAATAAAGAATTTAGCATTACGAAAGGCAGCCGTATCAGTTGGTATGGCGACCCTTATGCCGGTATACTAAATTTAACAGCCAGCTACAGGCAGATGGCTTCCCTCGGACCGATCATCCCAAATCAAACCGAAACAGTAGTTTCATCGCCACAGGTACGCAGAAAATATCCTGTAGAGGTACAATTAAAATTAGATGGCCCCATGCTCTCCCCTCAAATTGTATTTGATATTGTAGCGAATAACCTGCCCGATAATATTACTACCGATGACGGAACGCTGGTTCAACTTGACTTTGCGTTTAAAGCTTTCAAAGCTAAACTCGATGAACAAGAATTAAATCGCCAGGTATTTAGTTTACTTATCCTTCGAAGGTTTTCACCTCCGGATGCCTTTAGTACCAGCGGTTCTATTTCCAACAGTGTAAGTGAGCTTCTTTCTAATCAATTAAGTTATTGGTTAACACAAGTAGACCAAAATCTTGAGATTGATTTAGATCTTGGTACCTTGGATAATGAAGCCTTCAATACCTTTCAATTGAGACTCTCCTATTCATTTCTGAATGGTAGACTTCGCGTAACGCGTGATGGTTCGTTTAATAACGAATACAATCGTTCGGACATAGCCAATATGTTGGGCGATTGGACTGTGGATTATGTTCTTACAGCAGATGGAAAATTTAAGGTGAAGATGTATAGCCGATCCAACTATAGCCAGATTAACAATACACTCGGCACACAAACTGCCGTTACCACGGGTGTGAGTTTGTTACATACCCAGAGCTTCAACCAATTAAAAGATCTGCTGACGATGGCCCGGGATAGAAGAAGAAAAGAAATGCTGGATAATCCTATTAATGAGGACGCATTACCAGAAGAGGATGGAACACAGTAGTGGATGTTCCACACGCAATTTTACGTATAGACTTCAAGGTGCAGCCCTGACGCTCGTGTTCCTGATCAGCTTTTTCGCTGGTTTTTCCCAGGTAAATGATTCGTTACCAAAAGTTAATTCAACAAGGTTAAAGACAGTTATTATTGGATCAGCCGTTGCCTATACCGGAACTATGATTGGTCTTAATTCAATCTGGTATAGTCAATATGATCGGCAGTCATTTAAATTCTTTAACGATGCTGGTGAGTGGAAGCAAATGGATAAAGTGGGGCACTTCTATTCTGCTTTTCAGATATCTTCCATAGGTTCACGTTCGCTGCAGTGGAGTGGGGTTTCAAAAAAGAAATCGGATTTAGCTGGAGCTATAACAAGTTTTGCCGTGATGTCTTCCATCGAAGTGCTGGATGGCTTTTCGGCAGGCTATGGCGCTTCGGCAAGTGATCTGCTTGCCAATGCATTAGGTTCAGGATTTTACCTGGGGCAGCAGGCCCTATGGAAGGAAACAAGACTCTATCCTAAATTCTCCTTTCATCGCACAGCCTATGCCCCACAACGACCCGAAACATTGGGGTCCGGACTTTTGGAAGAGATTATTAAAGACTACAACGGCCAAACCTATTGGTTAACGGCCGATGTAGATAAGTTTATCAGATTTCCAAAATGGCTTAATATCTCTATAGGCTATGGTGCCGAAGGAATGCTCTATGCCAATGATGAAAATAATCTTGCCAATGGTCTTCAGCCCTACCGGCAACTTTTTATCGGTGTTGATTTTGATCTTACAGCAATAAAATCGCGGTCCAAAGCAGTCAATACATTAATTTACCTTGCGAACATGATTAAACTGCCAGCCCCCACGCTGGAGTTTTCAAATGGAAAGGTAAAAGGTCACTTCTTTTATTTCTGAACTCTTCCATTAATAGCCTTCCTTTATTAATTTCGAAAACCTAAACCCCAGTCTTATGGACCTAACCGAATTCATGAAAAAATATGCTGATCAAATTGGAGGTCAGTTTACTGAATACGATTCCGATCACTCCATTATTATTGTTCCTGTTTCCGGGAATCGTTTTCAAACGGTTATCGGCACCATCAAGAAAAATGAGCTTTATAACAGAAGTCTTGTTACCCTAAATTCAAAAGTATGCGCGGTAAATTCGCGATTGGACTTTAAAATGTTACTGGAGCAGTCTGCCTTTTTTAATTACTGCCGTTTTGTTATCTCAGAAAATTATTTGCAGATAGAGTCTGTAACAGCCCTGGATACAATATCGGAAGGAACCGTTAAAGAAATGCTTCAGGAGGTAGCCAACCTGGCGGACCAATATGAGTTAAAGCTCACCGATTCGGATATCCACTGATTCACGTCCCATTCTCAGTTTAAGTACGTAAATTTGCACTAATGCAAGCCGGCTTATCGCGCTCCGCCAGCTGGCGGAGGGAGGAAAGTCCGGGCAACACAGAGCATCGTACTTCCTAACAGGAAGGTCCGCCAGCTGGCGGAACAGATAGTGCCACAGAAAACAAACTACTCTTGCCTTAGGCGAGGGAAAAGGTGAAAAGGCGGGGTAAGAGCCCACCGCTTTGATGGTGACATCAAAGGCATGGTAAACCTTACGAGTTGAAAGGCCAAATAGGTCACGCTCACGAAAGTGATTAGCTGCTCGCTAATAGTTTATCTGGCGTGATTGGGTAGGCTGCTTGATCCTGATGGCAACGTCAGGGCTAGATAAATGATAGGCACCCTGACGGAACCGTCAGGGAACAGAACCCGGCTTATAGGCTTGCATTATTTTGATTCTACATCATCAATAAAATATGTTTCGAAAAAAAATCGAAGATTGTGTCAGCCTGAGGTTCTCGAAGGCTATAATGTTTAGTCAGGTCAGTTTTCCATGCCTGTTCCGCCAACTGGCAGATTCGGCAGACAGGGCCTCAAACTAACAACGTAGATAGTTTTATGTAATAAGTTTAAATTATAGAATTAGATCTAAACTGTAAACCTGTGCCCAAAGTATTACTCATCGAAGACGAAGCGAGCATCCGTGCCGTATTGAAAGATATCCTCAAAGACCAGAAAGAGTTAAAACTGGAAGTAGACGAAGCCAAAGATGGCGCAGAAGGACTTTCGAAACTTGAAAATGACCATTATGATGTTGTGTTCTGCGACATAAAAATGCCAAAGATGGATGGTATGGAAGTATTGCAACAAGCAAAAGCAAAAGGTATCGCTTCCACATTTATTATGATCTCAGCCCATGGCACTACTGAAATTGCTGTGGACGCAACGAAGCTAGGTGCCTACGATTTCCTGCAAAAGCCACCTGACCTCAACCGATTATTAATAACGCTGCGGAATGCGCTGGATAAAAATAGTCTTGTTACGGAAACGAAAACCCTGAAGAAAAAAATATCTCAAAAATTTGAGATCATCGGCAACTCAAAAGCCTTACAAGAAGTAAAGGAGATGATTGAAAAGGTTGCCCCGACAGATGCGCGTGTTCTCATTACGGGACCCAATGGATCAGGGAAGGAATTGGTAGCACGTCAACTACATGAGAAAAGCTCCCGCAACAACGGCCAGTTTGTAGAAGTGAACTGTGCCGCTATTCCATCAGAGCTAATTGAAAGCGAACTATTTGGTCATGAAAAAGGATCATTTACATCGGCCATTAAACAGCGGATTGGCAAATTCGAACAGGCCGAGGGAGGCACTCTCTTTCTTGATGAGATCGGGGATATGAGTTTGGCTGCGCAAGCCAAAGTATTGCGTGCCTTACAAGAATACAAAATAACCCGCGTTGGAGGCGACAAAGATATTACCGTGAATGTTCGGGTACTTGCCGCCACCAACAAAGACCTCAAAAAGGAAATTACTGAAAATAGATTTCGAGAAGATCTATATCATCGACTTTCCGTAATCGTGGTGAAGGTCCCTTCACTGAATGATCGCCTGGATGATATTCCCTTATTGGTAGATAAATTTCTGGATGTTATTGCTGCTGAATATGGATCGAAAAAGAAGGAAATAAAAAAAGAAGCTATAGAACTGCTTCAAAAGAACAACTGGACGGGAAATATCCGGGAATTGAGAAACGTAATAGAAAGGCTTGTAATTATGAGCGAAGGACCCATCGGACCCACGGAAGTGAAAAAATACCTGTGAGCGACTTAAATCCGGCTCTCAGATACGTTTTTCTTCACCTCTTTCTTGCTATAGGTAGGGCAAGTATACTGGCTGCAAGAGGTCAGAAACGCTAGAAGTGCAACAAAAGCTAAGATTTTCTTCATATAAGTGGCTTTTATAAAAAACAAAAATATCAATCTTTTGAATTTCTACAAATTTAATATTCACAAATTGCTGTTTGGCGAAAAAAACGACTACCCGACCAATAAATTACAACCCCTCACATCACTATTATCAATCCTTCCAAGTACCTCAAAACTACCATTTTGGTCTATCCGGCCTAAATCCTGGGTTTCAATAAAGGCGCAGGAATGGAAATTTGCAAGGTCAATAACATTTAGCCCCCCAACTTTGCTATCAACGATCAAAAACGGGTCATTGATATCTCTGACCAGCACCTTCATCCAGGGGGGAGATTGATAGTAACCTCCACCTTTTGAATAAGCCTGCGACATAAGTTCTGTCATGCCGTATTCAGAGTGCACGGCCTGAATGTTAAACCGTTTTGTGAGAAAAATGTGTAGCTCTTCCCGTATCCACTCCCTTCTCCTGCCCTTCATTCCACCTGTTTCGAGCACGATACAATCATGCAAATCAAGCTCATATGCCTCCGCCAGATCAAGCAAAGCAAACGAAACTCCCCAAAGGATTACTTTTCGATCTGTACCCCTCAGCGTATTCAGCTTGTTTACCAAATCTGCCTGGTTGTGCAAATAGAATCCTGAATGAGGTGATTTGCTTTGCTTAATCAAATGATCCATCATAGCGATAAGGGACGATCCAGTCCGTTCCAGATAAGAAGGAAGCAACGCTAAGAAGTGAAATTGTTCTGTTGAGCCATAAAATTGTTTAAAGATGTTTTCTGATAAACTCAGATAGTACGAAAGGTCATTTACTGCATGCCGGCTTGTTACCATTCCCGTGGTTCCACTACTTGTAAATTCAACCTGTGGTAGCCAGGTTCCGGTTTTAACTTCGTGAGTCTTAAAAAAACTGATTGGTAAAAATGGAATCTTCTGAATGGATGTTATCTCCTCTATTGGACATTCCAAATAAAGAAGATATCGATGGTAAACAGGGTTATTTTTCGCCTGAAAACGGAATAACCGGAGCGCAATATCCTCAAAGTTCTCTTCGTTTATGGAATACAAAGTATCCCTAAAACTTTTGAATGTGTCCAAGCGTTGTTTACTTTACAAAGGCTAAAGGTAGAAAATGAGATTGATAAGAAGGCTGCTGTTGTTTGTGATTGTCGTTGTGGGGTTGAGTGCCTGTTTTGATCCACCCGAATATCCTGTACAACCACAAATTGAATTTGAAAGCATTGAATTTAAGGAATACGGATCGGGATTCGATTCAGAACCAGATTCACTCATCTTGGTAGTGTCATTTAAAGATGGCGATGGCGATCTGGGATTGGATCCGGGTGAGCAGGGCTGTATCAGTGAAACAATTTGTTATAATAATAAATTTTACCGTAGAAAGTTGGATGGAAATCTAGTTACCTACAAGGATAAAAGAACCGATCCTAACTTTAGCTCATTACCAGAATTCGTTAAACCCTTCAATTGTATCAATTGGGAAGTTCGTAATGATAACAATGTGATTGATACGCTTTATTTTGAATTGAATCCTGATCACTATAACATCACGGTAGATTTTTTAGTAAAGAATCCTTCCAACGGAACGTTTGAAGAATTTGATTGGACCAAGGAATTTACTTATCCGAATTGCGGGATTTCATTTGATGGTCGATTCCCAATATTATTTAAAGACAAACCCGGCTCCCCACTTGAAGGGAATATAAAATATAGTATGGGGTCACTGGGTTTTAAAGCGCTATTCAGCATTAAAACATTAAAGCTCCGGATTCAAATAAAAGATCGCGCGCTGAACGAAAGCAATATAATCGAAACCCCTGAGTTTACTCTTTAGACTCTAGTAGATTTTTGGATAGCGAAGAGGATCCGCTTCATTCAATAATGCATACACAGCATCGAACACATCCTCCGGATTAGGTTTAGAAAAATAATCTCCATCCGAACCATAAGCCGGGCGATGTTCTTTTGCTGTAATGGTCCTGGGTGTTGCGTCCAGGTATTGATAGGCTTGTTGAACCTCCAGCACTTGCTGCATCATAAAGGCAGTCGCACCACCGGGCACATCTTCATCAGCAAATATTACCCGATTTGTTTTCTTCACAGATTCCACAAGAGTGTGGTTTACATCAAAGGGTAATAGGGATTGCACATCAATTACCTCACAGGAAATTCCTGTTGATTCCAGATCAGCCGCTGCTTCCATCACAATACGGCACATCGACCCATAGGTAACAATGGTTACATCACTTCCCTCTCTCAACACTTCGGGTACGCCTACGGGCACCGTAAACTCGCCAATATTATCGGGCAATTTCTCTTTCAAGCGATACCCATTTAAACATTCGATAATCAACGCGGGATCATCCGATTGTAACATGGTATTGTAGAATCCAGCAGCTTGTGTCATATCACGCGGAACGAGTACAAGTATGCCACGAATAGCATGCAAAATCATGCCCATGGGCGATCCGGCATGCCATACACCTTCAAGTCTATGACCACGGGTGCGAATAATTAACGGAGCCTTCTGACCTCCTTTGGTGCGATATTGAAGACAAGCCAGGTCATCAGACATTATCTGAATGGCATATAGCAGATAATCGAGATATTGAATCTCTGCAATGGGTCGTAAGCCGCGCAGAGCTGCTCCAATACCCTGCCCTATGATTGTACACTCCCGAATTCCGGTATCTGTAACTCGTAGTTCACCAAATCTTTCCTGTAAGCCTGCAAATCCCTGATTAACATCTCCAATCTTACCAACATCTTCTCCAAAAGCAAGTACCCGTGGATCGCGCTTCAACGCTTCTCTAAAACAAGCTTGCAATACTTCCCGCCCATCCACCAGCGAAGATTTATCAGAGTAAACAGCCTCTATTTTTTCTACTTTACTGGCAGACCATTCTGAAGTGCTATGCAAAAAAGAACTGTACCGATCTTCATTCGCCAGTTCATTCGTATGAATCCACTCTAATAAGTCCACACGGGATTGAGACGAACTATCGCGCAATACTCGCATGGCTTTCCGGGCAGCACGCATAGAATCTAACCGAAGCGGATTGATTGTCTTTTTCAGTTCTGTCAAGAGTTTACCAATTTCAGAATGCCCGGAAGTAGCACTTTCTAAAATTTGCTCTAACAATTTTTGATCCTGCTGAATATCTTCATTGAAAGCTTTCCAGGCTAGTTCTTTTGCGGACTTGGCGGTTGCCTTTGCTTCCTTTTCTATATCGATTAATTCTTCTGGTGACGAAACTCCATTTTCTAACATCCATTCCCGGAGCTTGCGAATACAATCATGCTCTGCCTCCCACGCAAGTCTTTCTTTGGGTTTATAGCGTTCATGCGAACCAGAGGTTGAATGCCCTTGTGGCTGGGTCATTTCTATAACATGAACAAGCACTGGCACATGCTCTTCCCGGCAAATCCTTTCAGCTTTTTCGTAGGTCTGGATAAGTGCCGGATAATCCCACCCACGGACAGTAAAAATTTCAAATCCTTTTTCCGTACTGGTACGCTGAAAACCAGCTAATATCTTTGAGATGCTTCCTTTGGTTGTCTGGTATTCTTTTGGTACTGAAATTCCATAATCATCATCCCACACAGACATCAGCATAGGCACTTGCAAAACCCCGGCTGCGTTAATCGCTTCGAAAAACATTCCTTCCGAAGTAGACGCATTACCAATGGTACCAAACGCGATTTCGTTCCCTTGATTACTTAGCTCTTTATATACAGCGAGTGCTGGATTATTCTTAAAAAGTTTGGATGCGTAAGCTAATCCTACCAATCTCGGCATTTGCCCTGCAGTAGGAGAAATATCAGAACTACTGTTTTTTAATTGAGCAAGATTTTTGAATGCCCCGATGTCATCAATCATGCGCGTTGCGAAATGACCGTTCATCAGGCGCCCCGCTGAAGCAGGATCAGCTGCTACATCAGGATGTGCATATAACTGCGCGAAATATTCTTTTAAGGTTAGTTCACCAATTGCAAGCATAAAGGTTTGATCGCGATAATAACCAGCGCGATGATCACCCTTGCGAAACACTTTTGCCATAGCAAGTTGAGCCAATTCTTTTCCGTCACCGAAAATGCCAAACTTAGCTTTACCCATAAAGACTTCCTTACGACCCAGAATACTGGCTTCGCGACTTTCACATGCCAACTTATAATCTGCCAGCAGTGCAGAGATCTTTTTTGCGGATAATCCACTAACCATTGTCTTTGATTGGCTCACATTAAATGGGTTGGTGATTGTCAAAAATAGGGAAAAAGGAAGGAGGCATCAAAGCAAAAATTTTTACAATAGAAAATACTGCGATTTCACTCAATGTCCGAAGAATTTCACCCAGTCTCCGTGATGCACAGGCTGATAATTTGTTGCCTCTACATAAAGAAAAATTCCAATTGGTTCGCGATGAATAAAAATATCTGTGTAATAATAACCGGCATTCATTTCAATTTGAAAGATCTCCTTCTCAATAATTGGATCTGTTATTTTCATAATTTCAATCAGTATTTTGCTTTGAGGATGCGTAGACTTAACCGCACAGGGATAGGATCCTAAAGAAAATAATTCATAGCCTGGCAGCCACATACTAAACTGATACACGAGATTTGGATTAAACTCCTTGTACAATCTCATGCCCCGCCTTAATGAGCCGTAAAACGCATAGGTAGATTGGTGATTCATATTCTATCAAAATGTAACAAAACAACTCCCGCAATCGTGTCCGAATGCTATCTTTGCGGTGGTTTTAAGGTCCCTCGCGACCCTAAAATCAATATCAAATTGCTAAAATAAAAATCCACTATTATGATAATCGGAGTTCCCAAAGAAATTAAGAATAATGAAAACCGGGTAGCTGTTACACCCGCAGGTACCCAGGAGTTTGTGCGAAAAGGTCATACCGTATATGTGCAAACCAAAGCTGGTGAAGGCAGTGGCTTTAGTGATGAAGAATACATTGGAGCCGGAGCCAAGATTCTTCCCAAAGCAGAAGATGTATTTAGCATTGCCGAAATGATTATTAAGGTGAAAGAGCCGATTGAACAAGAATATGGTTTGATTAAAAAAGACCAATTGGTATTTACCTATTTCCATTTTGCATCCTACGAACCATTGGCTCATGCCATGATTAAAACGGGTGCTGTGTGTCTGGCTTATGAAACTGTTGAGCGTCCTGATAGGAGTTTACCCTTGCTCATCCCGATGTCAGAAGTAGCGGGCCGCATGGCCATTCAGGAAGGAGCAAAATATCTTGAGAAACCATTAAAAGGAAGAGGCATATTGCTCGGAGGTGTACCCGGGGTTATGCCAGCCAAAGTTTTGATCTTAGGTGGTGGTGTTGTTGGCAGCAATGCCGCGAAAATAGCAGCCGGCATGGGTGCTGATGTAATTATTACAGATGTAAACCTCAATCGTCTCCGTTACCTCGATGATGTTATGCCAAAGAATGTTCATACCATGGCTTCTAATGATTATGTTCTACGCGAACTGGTTAAGACGCACGATTTAATAGTGGGTGGCGTGTTGATTCCAGGAGCCAAAGCACCCAAATTAATTACCCGAGATATGCTTAAAACGATGAGACCGGGCACCGTGTTGGTTGATGTTGCAGTCGACCAGGGTGGATGTATTGAAACCTGCAAGCCCACCACACATGAAGATCCGACTTACATCATTGATGATATCGTGCACTATTGTGTTGCCAATATGCCTGGTGCCGTTCCGTATACATCAACGTTGGCACTTACCAACGCAACTCTTCCCTATGCATTAAAGCTTGCTAATGTAGGTTGGAAAAAAGCGTGTAAAGACCATGATGATTTACAGAAGGGATTAAATGTTGTGAGTGGCAAAGTTGTTTATAAGGCTGTAGCCGATTCATTTAATCTTCCGTATGTAGATGTGAAGGAAGTTTTGAACTAAAGAAATAACTACATGACGAAAAAAGGCTGTCTCAAAAGTCTTTCGGTCATCGCGGGCCTGCCTGCGCGTAGCCGCTTCGGCAAAGGCAGGCATTGACCCGCGATCCAGTTTCTCAAGGTATGATAGGATTCCGGCTCAAGGCCGGAATGACATTTCAATTTTAATTGACTTTTGAGACTGCCTTTTTTATTTGAACGCTGGAAAGGATTCCAAAAACTTTACGGCCATACCAGGTTCATCAATAGCTTCAAAACAAAACTGAGCCATGCCATTGGTAACCGCCACATATCGTGCACCAATCGTCATGTTATAAACTGCTACTTGATTAAATGCCTTTTGGGTTAACTTAATTGATGGGGATTTGCATTCAATCAGCATCCATGGTTTTCCCATTCTGTTGTGAATTACTATATCTGACCTTTTTTGAAGTTTGTTATACGTTAGGCTACTCTCCACCCGAAAAAGTGATTTAGGATATTGAAGATGGTGAATCAGATAATGTATAAAATGCTGACGCACCCATTCTTCCGGGGTTAGTACGATATACTTCTTTCGGATAATGTCAAAAATCCATACTTTGCCTTCCTCTTTCCTCAATGTAGGATTGTATTCAGGAAGATTTAATTTGAACATGCCTAAAAATAAGTAAATAGCTTGTATGAAAACAAAACAGGAAATAGTTGAAAATTGGTTGCCCCGCTACACGGGCCTTAAACTGGATGATTTCGGTAAATATATCTTGCTGACCAATTTCGACAATTATGTTAAAAAGTTTGCAGAATGGAATAATGTAGAAGTTCATGGCGCTGACCGTGCCATGCGCAGCGCTACCTTTGGAGGGATTACCATTATCAATTTTGGTATGGGCAGCCCCAATGCAGCAACTATAGTGGATTGCCTTTCGGCCATAAAACCGGAAGCAGTTTTATTTTTAGGAAAATGTGGCGGCTTGAAAAAGAAAAACGACCTGGGCGATTTTATTCTTCCGATTGCTGCTATTCGTGGCGAAGGAACTTCGAATGACTATTTTCCTGCCGAAGTGCCAGCGCTACCTGCTTTTGCATTACAAAAAGCTATCTCCACAACTATTCGAGACAACAATCAGGACTATTGGACCGGAACTGTATACACCACCAACCGAAGAGTATGGGAGTGGGACGAACACTTCAAAGAGTATCTGCGTAAGATTCGCGCCATGGCCATTGATATGGAAACCGCAACCATATTCTCAACAGCCTTCTTCAACGAAATTCCAGCAGGCGCTTTATTATTGGTGTCTGATCAACCTATGGTTGTGGATGGTATAAAAACAGAAGCGAGTGATAAAGTGGTAACCACAAGTTACGTGGACCTTCACTTAAAGATAGGAATTGAATCGCTTAAGCAATTAATCAATAATGGGATTACCGTAAAACACCTGCTTTATTAATTTCTTTGTTGTTCTCTGATCAACTTACCATCGTAGGTCTTGGCTACACATAAAGCAGCCAGCCCCAAAACGAAGAAAACAATCAGCATTAATACAGAATTTTTCATTCCAAAAAGTTCATCAATGTAGCCAAAGGTAAAAATGCCTATTACGATGGCGATCTTTTCGGTAACGTCATAGAAACTAAAAAATGAAGCGGTATCTTTTGTTTCAGGCATCAGTTTACTATAGGTGCTTCGGCTAAGAGATTGAATCCCGCCCATCACAAGGCCCACCGCAAGTGCCAATCCATAAAAATGAAACTCAACATTGGCACCCCCTTCGCGTTGAAGGGCCACAAAGTATGCTGCCAGACAAACCAGTATCCAGAAAAATACAACTCCCATCAATACCCAGATGTTACCAAGCTTACCCGATAAAAAAGACATCACCATAGCACCAGGAATGGCAATTAGCTGAATCAAAACAACGGTTATGATTAATTTGTCATCCGGCAAACCCAACACATGACTTCCAAATAAAGTAGCGGCCAGCATAACCGTTTGCACACCCATACTGTAGAGAAAGAAGGCAACCAAAAACCACTTTAATAACTTCATTTGCTTTATCTGATCCCAAACTTTTTTAAGTTCGATAAAGCCATCCTGAAGTACAGCCCTTAAGCGCTTAGCCTGAGGAGGTTTATTATTTGGCAGGTAGGCAAAAGTTATTTGGGCGAACCCAATCCACCAAAGGCCCACCAGTAGAAATGTGTAACGAGGCCCGGAGGTTTGATCTCCCTGACCAGTGAAATAAAGAACAAGGCCAAACCCAACCAGTTGCAATAAAACACTTCCGGCATAACCCATAGAAAACCCACGGGCACTTATCCAATCTCTTTCTTCAGGTTCAGCAATCTCAGGAAGATAAGAGTTATAGAAGACGATGCTGCCAACAAAACCGATTGCGGCCAGAATAAAGCACCCTACGCCCAGCAAAACATTGGGTTGAGGTCCTTTAAACAAAAACAATCCCATGCACGAGATGCCTCCCATATAACAGAAGAACTGCATAAATTTTTTCTTATTACCCCGTGAGTCAGCAACGGAAGAAAGGATGGGCAGTAATAAAGCAATAGTCAAATAGGCGGCAGCAAGCGAATAATCATAAAGTGATGTGTTCTTGAACGTTCGTCCAAGCAATGGCACTGAATTTTCACCATAGGCAGATTTGGTAATGCCCGCAAAATAGATCGGAAAGAAGGTGGTGGTAATGACCAGGTTGTAAACCGAATTTGCCCAGTCGTACATACACCAGGCATTAATGACTTTTGATTTAGTTACAGTTGTTGTGAGTGTTGTCATAAAAATAAATAGCCTTCCATTTTAGTTGGAAGGCTATCTTTAAAATCCATGACTTTAGTTATCTATCTCTTTGATTATCGTCCAGGGTTGTGTAGAGAAGTTTTCTAGCATTTGCCTTTCTCAACTCAGTTTCAACGTCAGAAATTATACCGCGTTTTGCATCACTGTCTACCTTTAAGGCAACCGTTAACTGATCACGTTCAATTTCATCAAGTTTACTTTTCTGTTCATTAACCCATCTAACAATGTCTTTAGTATCAATAAATACATCATCAGCCTGAATCTTTGGTTCCCTGCCAAACTGTTGGGTTTTTACTGGCTCCCCAATATAAAGGTTAGCGACCAGTCCTTTTCTCATTAACTTTCTTAATTGAGTTGCCTTCGGTACATTTTGCTTTACTTCAATGGTTGTCTCCCGCAATTCGGTAGTAACCATGAAGAAAAAAAGCAACATGAACACCACATCGGGCATGGATGAGGTCGGAATTTCCTGCTTGACTTCTGTCTTTTTCTTAAATTTTGACATAGCTTTTTTAGTTGCCTACTTTGGTAGGATCTGCAATTGAAATATTCAGTGGAATACCGGCACGACCTTTATCATAAATCATCTTATTCTCGGGAATAGATAAATCAGATGCTGCCTCTCTAAATTTAGCATTCGTTACACCTGCTTGATCTGCATATATATCATAATACGCACCTTGAATTATATCGAGTAGTTCGATAAATTTTTTATGACTTGTACCGCGGTCTGTTTTGAAGGAAACGATTGCCTTTTCCGGATTATCAGAACTGGCTGGATCTCTTCCGTTATTCAGTACAAACGCCTTAATCTCTTCCTTAAGATTACTAATATCTTCCCGGGGTTCACCCTCAACCAATAAAGCATCGGAAGAGTTAATCTGAATCTTAAACATATTGCGCTCCTGAATCTTTACATCCTCGGGCGGAGTTGCCTCCGGAGGTGGCGGAAGAGCAATGCTAAGACCCCGATTGTTGGGCATGGTAGTAGTAACCAGAAAGAACGTTAACAGCAGGAAGGCAATATCTGCCATCGATGCATTTGGAATTTCTGGTGT
>JALHRJ010000020.1 GCA_022841475.1 Cyclobacteriaceae bacterium
TGATTGCGTCTCAGGTTATTCAGCAGCAGCTGAATAGGGAATGAGTAAAACACTTTGGGAATAAAGAGATAAAGCTTTCTCATGATAGACCCTTCAAGATATGAAATTTAGATCATCTCCAAAACTATGTGGTATGGTTCAAAATTCGTAAATCGTATTCTTTAATTCTTTCCGGATTTTGAATAAAACTTTCTCTATTTATCGTTCTTCGGCTGGCTCTGGCAAAACCAGAACGTTGGCCAAGGAATATCTCAAACTGGCACTTCGCTATCGTTCTGATTATTTCAAGCATATTCTGGCTGTTACGTTTACCAATAAGTCCACCCAGGAAATGAAGGACCGCATCCTTGCTTACCTGGATGATTTTTCGAATGATCGCTCACTTGGACTGGCACAAGAGCTTCAACAGGAATTGAGTTTGGACGCGCTTACCTTTAAGCAGCATGTGCAGGAGGTGCGCAGCGAAATTCTGCATAAGTATTCACATTTTGCAATCAGCACGATAGATGCTTTTTTTCAACGGGTTATTCGGGCGTTTACGCGCGAGGCTGGCTTAGCGGGTGATTACCGGTTAGAAGTGGAGCAAGACGAAGTGGTGGATGAAGTGATCAGTAACCTGATGGAAGAGTTAGGTTCCAACCAGGAGTTAACAAAATTAGTCGTTGAGTTAGCCACTAATAATCTGAAAGAGGACAAAGGGTGGGATGTGCGCCCCGGCTTGCGCGAGTTTGCCAAAGAAATTTTTAAAGAGGAATTCAGACTGGTTGAAACGGGAATTTCGCAGGTTACACAAGACCCCGGTTTTTTCCTTACCCTGAAAGATAAACTACGAAAAGAAAAATTTGAGTTTATTAATGCTGTACGAAAACGCGCGGAGACGGGCGTTAAGCTTATTCAGGAAAAGGGATTAGCGTTTGATGATTTTAAATATGCCAGCGGTGGTGCTTATGGATTTTTATTAAAGATCAGCAGAATAAAATCAGTTGATGGTGTTGACGATAAGGAATTTGGTGTAAGGCCATTTAATGATTATCAAAGTAGTGCGAACTGGCCATCTAAAACGACAAAACATCAGGCAACTATTCTCAAGCTGGCGGCCGATAAGCTAATACCCCTGCTAAACGAAATCATAGAAATCCGCAAAGGTTATTCCGCTGCCATTAGTGCTGAATTGGTGCTCGATAACTTCTATGCCTTCGGTTTGATTGCAGACATCTCGCGTAAGCTGAAAGACTACAAGCAGGAAAACAATATGATGTTGCTTTCCGATGCACCATATTTTCTTAACTCGGTAATTGGTGAAAGCGACACGCCTTTTGTATATGAAAAGGTTGGCTCCTTTTACAAGAATTTTCTGATCGATGAGTTTCAGGATACATCGGGGCTGCAATGGAAAAATTTTAAACCGCTTATAATTAACAGCCTCGACTCCGGTCACTCAAGTATTATTGTGGGCGATGTAAAACAGGCTATTTACCGTTGGCGCTCGGGCGATTTATATCTCTTGCAGAAAGGAATAGCGGATGAAATTGGTAAACATCGTTTAGAGCCATTTGAACTTAAGACCAATTACCGAAGCAGTAAACAGATTGTTTCCTTTAACAATGCGGTTTTTCATTCAGCCGCGCAATTGGTTGCGCAAGAAACCGGTGCTGCTATCGCCACGCAGGTTTATGAAGACGTTGCCCAGGGAATTCAGAAAAAATCCGATGGCTTTGTAGAAGTTTCTTTTCTGAAAGGTGAAGAGGATGAAAAATGGGATGAGATTGCATTACAACGGATACCCGAACAACTGGAGCGGTTACAGGCTTTGCGGATTGGGTTAAAAGATATTGCCATTCTGGTGCGTACCAACTATGAGGGACAACGCATCGTTGCGCATTTGCTGGAGTACAAACATTCTGGCAAAGCAAAAGATAATTTTAAGTACGATGTGGTATCCAACGAATCGTTGCAACTGGATGGAGCCGGATCGATTAACTTTTTAATCAGCGCCTTGCAGTATTTGCAAAATCCGGATAACGATATTGCCCGTGCCCAGTTATCTTATGAATATGCGCGGTTGAGGAAGGTAATGGATGATCTGCACCAGGTGTTTACTGTAACTAACCAAACTACTTTTGAAAGTAATCTTCCGGATAGTTTCACAAAGCAAAAGAGCGCGTTGAAGAAGTTGCCTTTGTTCGAACTAACCGAAACCCTGGTTGAGCTATTTGGATTAGGTAAGGCGCCAGGTGAGTTGGAGTATCTCCAAACCTTTCAAAACGAAGTTCTGAATTTTTCGAGTCGTGAGCGCAATGATATTGGAGCCTTTCTGGATTGGTGGAGTGAAACCGGGAGAAAAAAATCAATCCAGGTTTCGGGTGACGTTGATGCGGCTCAGATTATTACCGTCCATAAATCAAAAGGCTTGCAGTTTAAATATGTGATCATTCCTTTTTGTTCGTGGGAGTTAGATCATAAACGTGGCCCGATGATGTGGGTAAAGTCGGACCAGCCACCGTTTGATAAAGCCGGTTTTCTGCCAGTTAACTATGCGGGCAAGTTGGAAGAATCTTTCTTTGTGGATTATTACAAAGAAGAACGTATTCGCTGTTACCTCGATAATCTTAATCTATTGTATGTAGCGTTAACCCGCGCAGAACATGGGTTAATTGTTTCGGCTCCTTATTCTGCGAAGAGCAATAACCTTAGTAACGTGGGGTATTTGCTTTACCATGTAGTGCAGCAACCGGAATTAGCTGCGAACTGGAATGGAAACGAAAAAGTTTGGAGTTCAGGGGCATGTACTAACTATGATGAGCAACGTTCACTTCCGGTTGCTTCGCTTTCGCTGAAACAATATGCAGCCAGTTCGTGGCGGAGCAAGTTGGTAATTCGCCATCATGCAGCCGGACATTTTCAGGAACAAGAAAGTGAAACCACCACACGGATTAAATATGGCATTCATCTGCATACTATTTTATCGCGTATTCACTACCGCGAAGAGTTAGATGAAACCTTTTCTGTACTGCAACATGCAGGTATTATCAACGAGCAAGAGAAGCCTGAAATTCGCGAACTGGTAGAAGAGCTTTTAAGAAATGAAACAATTGCTTCGTGGTTTGAAAAAGAGTGGGAAGTGCGCACCGAAGTGCCGGTGCTGATACCGGGTGGGGAGGAAAGTCGTATTGATCGGTTAATGACTAACGGTCAGCAGGCGGTGGTGGTAGATTTTAAAACCGGTAATCCGACCAAAACTGATTCACAACAGGTTAATGGATATCTGGAAACACTCCGTAAAATGAATTTTCAGGATGTGAAAGGATACCTGCTTTATATTAAAACGGGCGAAGTGGTTTCAGTACCATCGGGTAAACCGACCAAAGCAACGAAACAGAATAAGAGTCAACTTGGATTAGATTTTTAGAATGGAATCATTTTTGAAAGAGCTGGCCCGAAAAGTAAATGCCGAACCTCAGTTCGAGCAGTTGACTTTTATATTTCCTAATCGAAGGGCGGCTCTTTATTTTCGGAAACACTTATCGGAAGTAATTACCAAACCGGTTTTTGCACCCCGGTTTATTACGATCGAAGATTTTATTGCTTCCTTCTCGCCCTATCAGATTCCTGATAAGTTGGAGTTGGTTCATAAACTGCATGGTATATACAATGAGGTAATTGGTGTACACAAAGAAAACTTCGATCAGTTTTATTTCTGGGGCGAAATGTTGCTGCGCGATTTTAATGAGATTGATAAATACGTGGTGAATGCTGAGCAATTATTTCGCGATTTGCGCAACCAGAAAGAACTGGATACCAGCTTCGATTATCTCACTGAAGATCAGAAAAGGTTCCTGCTTGATTTTTGGAAGGAGTTTGAAGCGAATATTACAGATAACAAGCAGCAGTTTCTGAATGTATGGAGTAAGTTGTTTAATCTGTATCAAACCTACCGCCAGCACTTGCAACAACAAGGTCTTGCCTTTGAGGGCATGGTGCATCGGGAAGTAGCGGAAAATATTGCTTCACTATCAGCAAACAAATACTCACCCGTGCAACTTCGCTTTGTGGGTTTTAACGCTTTAACAAAAGCTGAGGAAAAAATTCTCTGTCACTTTGTTACGCAGGGCAGTCAGATGGTATGGGATGGTGACGAGTATTATGTAAACAACAAAGCCCAGGAAGCCGGTGAGTTCTTTCGCGAGTATCAAGAACACGCTGTTTTAAAGCAGACTTTTAATCAGGAGTTCCCTTCTAATTTTCGCAGTCCTAAGTCAATAAAAGTTTTTGGAGCCGCGCAACCCATAGGTCAGGCCAAGTTAATGGGTCAGATTCTGCAAGAGGAATTAAACAAAGGGTTGGTGCCAGAAGATACATTGATTGTATTGCCCGATGAAAAGTTATTGATGCCGGTACTGTATGGACTACCACAAAGCATCGAAAAACTAAATGTCACGATGGGGTATTCGTTGGGTAATACCTCATTCTTCAATTTGTTGGAGTTGTTGGTAGAGTTGCAGATTGGTAAGCGAAAAGAATATTATAGTCATCGGCAGGTGCTGTCGTTATTGTCGCACCCGTATGTCATTGCGGCCGATCCGGGTTTGGCCAATTCCAAGCGCAAGGAAATTCTACGGAGTAATTGGATGCAGATCCCACAAGGATATCTGGCCAGTGAGAATCCCTTGCATCGGTTGATTTTTGGTGACTTGTCGGAGGGTTTGTTGCCATACTTGCAGCATGTGTTAAAAGAAATCGGTTCGCTCGAATCTATTCTTGATCTGGATCAGGAGTTTGCCTTTCAGTTTGTTAAATTATTGAATAGGGTACAAGATATAATGGGATTACAAATACCTGATGCGGCTGACCGAAAGGAATTTGTTAAATCAATGAAATCATTTTTGCGATTACTGCGTCAATTGGCGCGCGCAGAAAAAATTCCATTTAGTGGCGAGCCTTTAAAAGGTTTGCAGATTATGGGTGTGCTCGAAACCCGTAACCTCGATTATAAAAATGTGTTTGTGCTGTCGCTGAATGAAGGTGCGTTTCCTTCTTTTGGTGGAAAGGGTTCGTACATTCCGTTCAACATTCGTAAAGCTTACGCCTTGCCAACCACTGAGCATCAGGACGCCATGTATGCATATTTATTTTACCGCATGTTGCAACGGGGTGAAAATGTGTTTCTGTTTTACAATACCGAAACCGATCAATTGGGACAAGGCGAGAAGAGTAGATATCTGCAGCAACTTATTTTTGAAAGTGGATTAAAGATGGAATCGCAGGTGCTGCACAATTCACCCATGCCGTTGGCTGTTGAGCCGATTGTTATTGAAAAGACTGCGGAGGTGCAGGAGGCCATTATGAAACTGAATGAAGGCAATACGTACTTTAAAGGAATCTCACCGTCTGCCTTGGTGGCTTACCTGGATTGCAAGCTAAGGTTTTATTTTAAGCACGTGGCTCGAATCCGAGAGCCCAACGAAGTGGAGGATGAACTGGGTGCGCGTGAGTTGGGAAATTTTTTGCATAAGGTGATGGAAAAATTTTACAAGAATCTGACGCAGCGTAAGCGGAATAAACTTGTAGAAGCCGGGGACTTTACGGATGCTAGTCAGGTGATCAATAAACTATTGGACGAAGAGTTTACCGCCACCTACAACATGGAACCCGGTAAAAAAGTGGAGTACGAAGGACAAAGCGTAATCATACAGCAACTCGCGCAAAACTTCGCAGCGCGGATTTTAGAGCACGATAAAGAAATGGCACCCTTTGTTATGGAAGCTGTTGAACAGGATGGACTGCTGCACCGTATTAAAATCAGTCATGCCCCCGGCTATGCGGTGTTGGGTGGTAAGATAGATCGGGTAGACCGGAAGGATAACGTGTTGCGCATTGTAGATTACAAAACCGGAAGTGATAAACTGGATTTTGAAAGTGTTGCTGCTTTGTTTGATCGCAACAGTAAGAAGCGGCAAAAGGCTGTATTCCAAACTTTGTTGTATGCGTTTTTGTATCAAACCAATTTTTCGCTCAAGGCCGATGACCAGATGCTTACTGGTATTATGAATCGTGAATTTTTATTTGGTAATGCAGGATTTGGATTGGAGATGAACAAAAGACGGGTTTACAATGTGCTTCCGCTGATGGAAGAATTCAGCGCACACCTTACAACGTTGTTGGAAGAAATTTTTAATCCCGAAGTTCCGTTTGATCAAACAACGGATACTAAGACCTGTGAGTTTTGTCCGTATAAAAACATTTGTTATAGATAAAATATAATCCTATCGGAAAACGACTAAACCAATAAACCCTATGCAAACGATACTTGGAGCCGGTGGAGTAATCGGTAAAGAACTTTCTATCCACCTTCCCCGCCTAACAGCACAGATTCGGCAGGTGAGCCGGAATCCTCAAAAAGTGAATGCTGCTGATGAGTTAATGAAAGCCGATGTCTTAAACTATGCAGAAGTTGAAAAGGCCGTGGCCGGAAGTGATGTGGTGTACCTGGTAGCAGGATTAAAATATGAGGCTAAAGTATGGCAACAACAATGGCCTGTGGTGATGAAGAATGCAATTGATGCCTGCAAGAAACATAACAGTAAACTTGTGTTCTTTGATAACGTCTACGCCTATGGTCAGGTGAACGGTACCATGACGGAGGAAACTCCCTTTAATCCTATCAGTAAAAAAGGAGAAGTGCGCGCGAAGATAGCTACCCACTTGTTGGATGAAATTAAAGCCGGAAATTTAAAGGGGATGATTATCCGCGCAGCAGATTTCTATGGTCCGGGCGCAACGTTAAGTTTAATTCACTCTACAATAACCGAACGGTTAAAAGCGGGTAAAGGCGCGCAGTGGATTGGAGATAAGAAGAAAGTCCACACATTTACATACACACCGGACGCAGGAAAGACTGTTGCCTTACTTGGAAATTCAGACGAAGCGTACAATCAAACATGGCATGCATTGACCAGTGCTGAAAAAATGACCGGAGAAGAATTGATTCGTATTGCCTATGAAATTATGAACATGCCGAACAAGGGTGTGCAAGGCATGTCGAAAACTGGTGTGCGGTTGCTGGGTTTATTTATACCCGTACTTCGCGAATTTGTGGAGATGATGTATCAGTTTGAAAACGACTATGTCTTCGACAGTAGCAAAGCCGCAAGGTTTTTAAATGAAAGGGCTACTTTGTATAAAGAAGGGTTGCGTGAAACGCTAAAGTAGTTGTCACCCTGCGAGTGCCTCAGGGTGACAGGGAGTTGTCAGTCTGAGGCCCTCGAAGACTGTAAGTAGTTTAATAAAAAAGAGGCTGTCACAAAAGTCATCCTGTCATCGCGGGCATTGACCCGCGATCCCAGATTTTAGAAGTAGAATGAGATTCCAGCTCAAAGCCTGCCTGCTCGTAGCCGTTTCGGCAAAGGCAGGGCCGGAATGACATTTCAATTTTAATTGACTTTTGTGACAGCCTCTTACCTTTACCCCAATCTGTTATTACCCTTTAGCTAATTCTGCGTTGATGTGAAGTTTTACTTCTTCACTTACTACCATGCCACCAACTTCAGTGAGTGCATTCCAGTTCAAACCAAAATCCTTGCGATTTATTTTTCCATTGATTTCAAAACCGGCTTTAGTATTTCCCCATGGATCAACCATGATGCCGCCAAATTCTACGTCCAATATTACGGCCTTGGTGGTGCCACGCATGGTGAGTGCGCCATCAAGCTTATAGTCGTTACCAGAAACTTTCTTTAAAGTTCCTGTAAAGTCAACGGATGGGTATTGCTCAGCAGCAAAGAAATCGGGTGACTTCAGGTGTGTGTCACGATCGGCCTGATTAGTATCAATGCTGTTTACATCAAGACTAAAGTTTACGGATGCACCATCAAAGTCTTCGGTTTCGCTTTCTACGCTTCCGCTGAATTTTTTGAAGAAGCCGGTTACGGTGGAAATCACTAGGTGTTTCACTTTAAATTGTACTTCGGTGTGGGTTGTATCTATTCCCCACTTGGTTGCTACTGCAGTTGATGTTGACATAATTTTAAAAGTTTAGTTTCTGTTTAATTGTTCTTGGAAAATAGCTTGTGCTTTATTTCCTTTTTGTTCTACAAAGGTAGGGCAAGGTTCTGCCTGAAGTCCTAGAACCAGATTAAGAAAGGAGGTGGTAAGACTTGAACTAGGTTAAGATTTTAATTGACAATGAACAATGGATAGTTGACAATTAGAGATTATTTCAAACATCCAATTGTCCATTATCAATTATCCATTGCTCATTCTCTTCCTCCTTATCTTACTTAAGAACTCCGGTGTGATGCCCAGATATGAGGCAATGTATTTAAGGGGAACAAACTGTTCGAGGTGGGGGTATTTTTTCTGAAAATTAGAATAGCGCTCCTCAGCGGTGTTAGCGAAAGCTTCAATGAGACGGTTTTGATGGGTAACCAGCGAATTCTGAAACATAATCCGAAAGTACCGTTCAAATACCGGATATCGCTCCAGCAATTCTTCCATGCGTACTTTTGGAAGGAGCAATATTTCACTATCAGCCAACGCCCGTGTCGTGTAAATGGAAGGAAGTTGAGTTGTTAGGCTATGTAAATCACCCGTCCACCAACCTGACGTGGCAAATTGAATGACCTGGTCGTTGTCTTTTGGGTCGGTAAAGTAGGTCATCAGGCAGCCTGTATTAACGTGAATAAAATTGTATGTGATCTCACCGTCTTTTTGGGCAAACTCTCCTTGTTTTAATTTTTGAGGAAGCAGTATGGAAATAAAGAAATCCTCTTCTTCCTTGGTAAGAGTGACATGCCGGGTAATGTGCGATAGAATATTGCGGTCCATAATCGCGAAGATAAGGGACAGAACTGATTTTGCGATTTTCTCACTAGCGCAAATGCTTTACCTTTGATTATGGATTTAGATCGCTTCCGCGAAAAAGCAAAGAACAAATCAGTCGAAAATAAGAAGTTTCTTCAATCACTCAAGAAGCAGGATGCACGTACTGTAGATGATGCTTTTCATCAAGTGCATGAAGAAGTATTTGAAGAAATGGATTGTCTTAACTGTGCTAACTGTTGTAAAACAACCAGTCCGATTTTTTATCAAACGGATATTGAACGTGTAGCTAAATCTTTACGAATGAAACCCGGTGATTTTATTGACCAATACTTACGCATTGATGAAGATCGAGACTATGTGCTCAAATCTTCACCTTGTCCTTTTTTAGATGTAGATAATTATTGCAAAGTATATGAAAGCAGACCCAGGGCTTGTCGCGAGTATCCGCACACCGATCGAAAGAAGATGGTACAGATTATGGATTTAACGTATAAGAATACACTGGTGTGTCCGGCTGTCTTTGAGATGGTGGAGCGATTAAAGAAAGTGAGCAAGAATTTATAAACCTTTTTCTAAGCGGCCTGACCGCTAACTCATACCGATAATTGTTGGACTTCAAAATCTGATTAAAATTGAAAGAATTCGTAGATAAATAATTACGATTTATATTTATAAATTATATGTATAATTTGTATTTTTGCTACTTAATCTTTCAAAATGGCCACTTTTACGAGTACTCTACCCGACAACCTTCTGCAACTGCTTTCTGAAAAAGCTCAAGCCCTTTCAGTGCCCAAAAACAAACTAATTGAAAATGCTGTGCGCCTATATCTTGAGCATCTCGAAAAAGCTGAATATATCAAGTCCTATAAAATGGCATCGCAGGATGCGAATATTATGGCCATTGCGGAAGAGGGAATGGCTGAGTATTTCAAGCAGTTGGAAGAATGAGGCAAGGCGAAATCTGGAGTGCGGACCTCAATCCTACCAAAGGAAGTGAACAAGCTGGGTCTAGACCAGTGGTGATTGTAAGTGGTAATCTCATGAATCAACATTTGAATGTTGTTATAGCTATTCCACTGACAACAAGAATTAAAAAGTATAAGGGCAATCCGATATTAAGTCCAACAAAGGTGAATGGACTGAAGAGTGAATCGGAGATGTTGGTTTTTCATATCCGGTCAATGTCCAAGGACAGACTCATAAAAAAGGTGGGAAGTGTAGAGCCCGATCAGCTTGATCGTGCTTTAAAAACACTCAATGACATTTTGAAGTATTAGAAGCATTCTCTTCAAAGCGGTCTGACCGCTGAGTACTTTCGCAAAGTAGGCGGTCTCAAAAGTCATCCAGTCATCGTCATGCCTTAGGCCTGACGATCACAGATTTGAGAAGTAGAATGAGATTCCGGCTCATAGCCTGCCTTTGCCGAATCCGCCATTTGGAGGAGCAGGCAGGGCCGGAATGACATTTCAATTTTAATAAACTTTTGAGACAGCCTCTTCATTCTTTCTCAAACTCCATGATCAAGTGCTTTCCTAATAACACATTTAGGGAAGTGTTTATTTTGAAAATAGTTCGATAGATATCTGCATTGGCAGAATCATGTTTGATCTGCTTCTTCAAAGACTTCCAATTAAAGTAGTAAAGTACAGGATACCAGAAAAGTAGGAAGGCAGAAGTTGAACTTCTTTGGGTAGGATGAATTTTCTTCAAAGCAAGTTGATTGAGTGCAGCCAGTGTTCGCAGCCTTAACACCCCGCTAATAAAGAGTTTGCTGAAGTAACCGTCTTTGCTTCCTTCCCACGTTGTGAATGCATTCAATTCATTGGGAGCCGGTGCTCCATAATGTTCACTCTCCATCATGAATTGTGAGAAGCGACTGCGTAACGAAGAACTGTTTGGTGTGGTAAGAATAAAAACTCCACCCGGTTTAATAATTCGTGCAACTTCTTGAAATAAAAAAAATTGATTCGGAAGGTGTTCAATGGTTTCACAACAGATGGCTATGTCGATAGATGCATCTTCGATGGGAAATTTTTGTTGCAGGTCAATTTTACAAACAGGCGATTTGGCAAACTTATTTTGATCAGGAAACAGGTCGAATGCTTTTACGGTTGCCCCGGCTTCTTCAAAAAGATGGGCAATGTATCCACGACCGGCCGAAAGATCGCAAATAATTTTTCCCTGAAGAAAAGTTTTTTGTTGATGCGTGTAATCACGGAAGAATGACAATGTGGGTTCCCGTGAATGTTCAACCTCCGGCACTTCAGTCATGATTGATTCTCAAATAATGACGTGCGTGTTCCAGATCTTCAGGCGTATCAATGCCAACAGTCTCGAATGAAGTTTCAGCTACTTTTATTTTGTAGCCATTTTCCAGCCAGCGTAATTGTTCCAAAGATTCGGCTCTTTCCAAGGATGAAATTTTTAATGAAGTAATCTTTTCAAGGATATCGCTGCGGTAGGCATACATGCCAATGTGTTTGTAATAATGATGTTGATGAATCCAATCGGTTTCTTTTCCACGCCAATGGGGGATAGGTGAGCGGCTGAAGTACAGAGCTTCGTGATTTTTATTAAATACAACTTTTACAATGTTTGGATTTAAAAGTTGCTCCTGATTTTCAAGTCGCTTGATAAGCGTGGCCAATTCTGTTTTTCCATCCAGCAAAGAAGCCAGCAACTCGATTTGTTCGGGTGCAATAAAAGGTTCATCACCCTGAATATTAATTACGTAATCAAATTTTTCTTTTTCTTTCGACAACACTTCATAGCAGCGGTCTGTACCACTGGCATGAGCTATGGAAGTCATACACACGTCTCCTCCAAAATCTGAAACGTGTTGAAAAATATCCCGATGATCGGTAGCAACAACTACTTTAGCGAGTGAGTCACTTTTTTTTGTTTGTGCATAAACACGCTTGATCATAGACGTGCCACCTAAGTCAGCCAAAGGTTTGGCTGGAAAGCGTGTAGAGGCATGCCGTGCTGGAATGATCCCCAGAATTTTCATTCTATCCTTTTAACTTTTAGGGTAACGCCTTCCGCGCCAATTACTTCAATCGCCTCTCCCTTTTCGACATAATCTCCGCGTGTAAAGGCATCGTATATCTGTTCATTGATGATCACTTTGCCACTGGGTCGGAGAATGGTGTACGCCTTTCCTTTATGTCCGAGCAAATTAGCATTGAAAGTGTTTACGGAATAGCCATCCTTAACTTCTTGCGTATCGCCCAGTGCAATTCTTTGAAACGCTTTGGTCTGAGTTAATTTTGCGCCTCCGAAGAAGAGCAGTAGAATTCCCCCGGCCAAGCCACCCAGCGTGGCGAAGGAAGCGACAATGATGTCGCCCAGTGGAACAAATTCAAAATTGAAGAAGTCGTTGTTAAGCATAATCAATATCATCGAAATCACGGTGAGAGAAATGCCGGCAATGCCTGCAACACCAAATCCGGGTATCACAAAGATTTCTGCAATGATGAGTAAGACGCCAACAAAGAGCGCAATGATTTCCCAATACTCCGCTAATCCGTTTAGGTAGTAAGGAACAAGATAAAGTACCAGTGCCACTAAAGCCGCAATAAGTGGAAAGCCAACTCCGGGTGTTTGTAGTTCGAAATAGATGCCACCAATAATCACCAGAATAAGAATTCCGCTTATAAAAGGATTTAGAAAGATGGCAATGATTTTTTCGGTAGCGCCTAGCTGGTAGGTCTCCAACTCATACGATTCAATAGAATTACGTTTCAGGATGTCTTCAATAGATTCAACTTTAGCTTCACAATAACCATTCTCAATCGCTTCGGAAGTTGTAAACGTGATTACCTTACCCGCTTGCTTTACACTATCCACCACAATTGTTTCGTCTACCATGCCTTCGGCAATACGTGGGTCGCGTCCATTTTCTTCAGCTGTTGATCGCATAATAGATCGCATATAGGATTGATATTTATCCGGAGCGGCAGCACCTGATCCATCCACCACAGTAGCGGCACCAATGGTCGCCCCAGGTGCCATATAAATACTATCGCAAGCAATAGAAATAAGCGCGCCTGCTGAAGCAGCATCGGAATTTATAAATACCCAAACAGGCACTTTCACATCCATAATCCGGTCTACAATTTCTTTGGCATCATTCAGTGCCCCACCAAAGGTGTCCATATCGATGATAATAATTTCTGCTTTCGACTTTTCGGCATGATCAAGGGCGAGCTTAACATACCGGGCCATGCGCGGATCAATCTCGGCTTTGATTTCCATCACCATTACTTTCTTTTTCCCCTCTTGTGCCTTTGTTATCAAAGGCATCAATCCGATCGCGCATACCAACAACAGCAGATTTCGCATGGTTTTATCTTATTTTTGATATAAAAATACTAAGTCTTGATCGAAAAACCCTTTCATCATTTTACCGTCTATGCCCGGGCGCCTATCTGGAATGTGTTGCCTGTGCCCGGCAAATCCTGGGTGGTTATGGAAGAACGGGATGAAACATCCCGCAAGGTTTCCTTTTCAGCTGTTGACTATGTACAAAAGAGAGTTGTATGGAGGAATGATACGTTGACAGAAACCTGGTGGATAAATCTCGTTTCTGTTAGCCCCACACAAGTTCTGCTTAAAATCTTTGAAAACACGACCAATCCCGACCTAACCCATTGGCTGGCGCTTTCCGTAATGGAGGGAAAGCAACAAGAAAAGCAATTGGAAGAGGATCAACATACGAATGAGCTTATCCAACCGTTTCAGTATCTGGCAGGTGAACATGATTTTGAAACTGTGCGTAAATTTTTAAAGACCCGATTACATACCGTGCCGATTTTGGGCGCTGATTATCTGGAGCACAAAGCTTTTATTTTTATTTCTTTCTATTTTAGAGCCGCGGCTGCCTTTACGAATCAGTTAGCGTGTTTTTCTACAACCGGAGATTTACTGTGGCAGGATGAAATTGGCACGAATTTGAAAGGGATTGGTGTAAATACGTTCTTTGTGGTTTCTGACTACTTATTTTTTGTGAAGAACAGATCAGAATTGGTAACTTTTCGCATTGTTTAAGCTATGATTAAAGTAATTTTTTTAACTCTTGTTTCCTGGACCGATCCTGCAGCACCCATTGACTCGTTGCGATTGGAAACGATCAATGGAAAGCAGTTTATTATTCACCAGATCGACCCGAAAGAAACTCTCTACGGGATTTCAAGAAGGTATGGCGTGGCGATCACAGCTATTCTTGAACAAAATCCTACCGCGGATGGCGGGTTAGCCGTAGGGCAAACGTTGAAAATTCCTTACATTCCCAAAGCAAAAACTCAATCGGGCAGCGGTAACCGGATCCATAAAGTAGCCCCTAAGGAAACACTCTTTTCCATTTCTAAACTCTATGATGTTTCTGTGGATGATATTAAAGCCTGGAACAATCTAAAAGACAATTCGCTTTCCACCGGGCAGGAGCTGATAATTAAAAAAGGCACTACGCTCACACAAACAAAATTACCCGAAACAAAATCCCTGTCTGGAGTGCATACAGTTGCCTCTAAAGAGACGATGTACTCTATTGCAAGGCAATATGGAATTACCGTGCAACAACTTAAGGAGTGGAATAGCATTTCAGGTGACGAATTGAAATTAGGACAAACACTATTTGTCGCCCAGCCCATGTATGGAAAACCTACAGAGGTTAAACAAGAAATAATAGTTACTGAAACCAAGCCCGAAACGAAAGAAACTGTGGCGGTTGTAAAACCAGAAATAAAAACGCAACCCGAGATGAAGGAAACTACGATTCGGATTTCTGAAAAAGTTACCGGCTCGGATGAAGTGAAACAGGGTGGACTTGCGGAATTGATTGAAGGCACCGATGGCAATCGTAAATACCTTGCTTTGCATCGCACCGCTAAAGTAGGCACTATTCTAAAAGTCCGTAATGAATTAAACAATCGCGAAGTTTTTGTACGCGTAGCGGGTGAGTTGCCCAATACAGGTATCAATAACAATGTGATTATAAAAATTTCCAAATCAGCCTACGATCGACTCGGTGCTATTGATCCTAAATTTCGCGTGGAAGTCACGTATTACAAATAACTTTTATGAGGGTCTGGGTATGCCTTTTTTTTCTGGCCACTCAGCATCTGGTTGCTCAAAATCTTGTTACCAATCCTGGGTTTGAACAATATTATAAATGCCCGGGGTCATTTAATTATTCTTCAAAAGGAGAAATTGCTCCCGGGTGGCAATCACCTACAACGGGTACACCCGATATTTTTAATACCTGCAGCATTGGTGATGCAGGAGTGCCTACCAATTGGGCAGGGTTTTCAAAAGCCTATACCGGTTCGGGGTATGCAGGCATTTATGCTTTTATTATAAGAGACGGCAAAACCTATCGTGAGTATTTGCAATCAAACTTACAACCCCCGCTGGAAGCCGGAGCAGAATATAGGGTTGAGTTTTATTTTAAGTTGTCGTCCAATTCAAAATACAGCATAGACAGAATTGGTTTCCTGCTTACTGATTCAACTTTTAAGATAATGAATGATGAAGTGTTTCCGGTTTCAGCAACCTATGAGCGTATAAACCGGGAGATTTATACACGGGGCACCGGGTTGTGGACCCGCTTTTCATACGTGCACATTGCAACGGGCGGTGAGAAACACCTTGTGATTGGTAATTTTTCGAACGATCAAAAAACCAGAAAGCTTTTAATCCCCAATTCGCAGAGTACAGAGCCGATGCTTGCTAAAGCAGCCTATTTTTTTATTGATGATGTAAAAGTGATAAAAGTGGGCGGCACACCACAGGAACCCGTATTAACCGGTTACCCGGAAATCAAAACAGATGAGAGTTATATCATGAAGAATATCCAATTCAGGTTTAATGATTTTACATTACTGGAATCATCGTATCCGGAATTGAAAAAGCTAGTAGAGATTATGCGATTTCATAAAACCTGGAAAGTGGTGGTAAGTGGCCATACCGATGATGTAGGCAGTGAAGCTTACAACCTCGAATTATCATTGCATCGTGCCGGCAGCGTTGCCGATTATTTAATTGACAATGGAATTGATCCAGTGAGAATAAAAACCCAGGGCTTTGGTAAGCAAACGCCACTTGTTACTGGCACCAATGAAACAGCACGATCTACGAACCGCAGAGTGGAGTTACGATTTTTGAACTAATGCCGCGTACTAAAATAGATTATGATGAACTAAAGGAATTCCTGGATGCGAAAGTTGAACTATACAATCGACCCGATTTTATTTCGCTTGATCCGATCTCGATTCCGCATCAGTATACAAAAAGGCAAGACATAGAAATAGCAGGTTTTTTTGCCGCAACACTTGCGTGGGGTCAACGGGTAACCATCATCAACAAATGCAAAGAACTCCTGGCGATGATGGGCAATACGCCACATGATTTTATGATCAATCATGCCTTATCGGATTTGAAACCATTATTAAAATTTAAGCACAGAACATTCAATGCAACTGATGCCCTTTATTTCATCGAATCACTTTCAACCTATTACAGAAAAAACGATTCGCTCGAAAGTGCATTTATAGGCAAAGAGATCACGAATCAGGAATTTCCGATTGAGACGGGACTGATCAACTTTCATAATACATTTTTCAGCTTACCGGATTATCCTAAAAGAACCATAAAACATGTTTCCACACCGGCCCGTAAATCGGCTTGTAAGAGATTGAACATGTATTTGCGCTGGATGGTTAGACAAGATAACAAGGGAGTTGACTTTGGAATCTGGAAGAAAATTTCGCCTTCGCAATTGGTTTGCCCCTGTGATGTTCATGTAGAACGGGTAGCACGAAAACTCAGGCTTATAAAGGGCAAGGGAATGAATTGGCAAACGGCATTAGAGCTTACCACCAACCTTCGCAAATTAGATCCCATGGATCCTGTCAAATATGACTTTGCACTATTTGGGTTAGGAATTTCGGAGCGGTTTTAAATTTAGTTTTTACTGTCAAAATATGACGAACGGTTATATAACTGTTGCCAAAATGTTTTTATCTTTTCGATTCGTTTAACTCAACATAAACTATGAATTTGAATATTGATGCAGAGAAAGAAAATACCTACGATGCCATTGTAGTAGGGACTGGTATCAGCGGGGGATGGGCAGCAAAAGAACTTAGCGAAAAGGGACTTAAAACGCTGGTTCTTGAAAGAGGCCGGGATGTAAAGCACCCCGATTATCCAACCGCCACAAAAGATCCCTGGCAATTGCCTAATGGCGATCGTCCTACAGTAGAAGATCTTGAAAAACAAAAAGTACAGGCGCGTACGGGTTACACAGTTCGTCCTTCAACTGCTCATTGGTTTGTAAATGATTTAGAACATCCCTACACCGAAGTCAACCGCTTCGATTGGATGCGTGGTTATCATGTAGGCGGTCGATCCATTATGTGGGGTCGCCAGAGTTATCGCTTCAGCGAAATGGATTTTGAAGCCAATGCAAAAGATGGAATTGCCATCGATTGGCCCATTCGGTATAAAGAAATTGAACCGTGGTACGACTATGTAGAATCCTATATTGGCGTAAGCGGTTCTATTGACAATATTCCAAATCTCCCGGATGGTAAATTTCTCCCACCTATGGAGCTAAATTGTGTGGAGTTGGATTTGAAAAAATCAATGCAAGAAAAATTTGGTCGTGCTCTCACAATTGGGCGCGTTGCCCATGCAACAGCTGCATTACCCCATACACCATGGCGTGGTACTTGCCAATACAGAAATCTTTGCAGTCGTGGGTGCCCTTACGGTGGATATTTTAGCAGTAACTCATGTACTCTTCCAGCGGGTGATAAATCCGGCAACATGACGTTGAGACCAAACTCAGTTGTTTATGAATTGATTTATGACGAGCAAAAAGGAAAAGCTACCGGAGTAAAAGTATTGGACGGAGAAACCGGTGAGCAGATGGAATTTTATGCAAAAGTTATTTTCCTCTGTGCTTCAACTTTTGGCTCTACGTTTATTATGCTCAATTCAATTTCTAACCGTTTTCCGAATGGTTTAGGAAATGATAGTGGAGAGCTGGGTTGCAATATTATGGACCATCACTTAACTGTAGGTGCCGGAGCTCAGGTGGAAGGTTATGAAGATCAGTATTATTTTGGTAGACGGGCTAATGGTCTTTACATCCCACGCTATCGCAATATTGGAAAGGATAAACGTGATTACATCCGAGGATTTGGATATCAGGGTGGCGCAAGTCGTGCCGGCTGGTCGAGAAGTGCCGAAGAGCAGTTATTAGGAGCTGACTTAAAAGAAGCATTGACTACACCCGGTGGATGGTCAATAAACCTGGGTGGGTTCGGTGAAATTTTACCTTATCACGACAACAAAGTGGTTATTAATAAAGACAAGAAGGACAAGCATGGCCTTCCGACACTCACGTTCGATGCAGTGTTGAGAGAAAATGAAAAGAAAATGCGCAAAGACATGGCCGATGATGCTGCAGAAATGTTGGAGGCTGCCGGATTTAAAAACATTCGTAAGTATGATCGTGAAATTGGAATAGGACTAGGTATTCATGAAATGGGAACAGCACGTATGGGCAAAGATCCTAAAACTTCGGTGCTCAATAAGTGGAACCAGGTGCATGCCTGCAAGAATGTTTTCGTTACCGATGGATCCTTTATGACCTCAGCCGGTTGTCAGAATCCATCGCTTGGCTATATGGCGTTCACCGCCCGGGCAGCGGATTATGCAGTAAGTGAATTAAAAAAGGGTAACTTGTAACATCTTTAAATATTGAATGACTATGAATCAACTCATCGATAGAAGAGAAGCACTCCGCAAAACAGCCCTGCTGATGGGCGCGGCTGTGTCAGCATCGGCATTAACTGGAATTCTGCAAGGTTGTAAGGCTACACCCGAACTAACTTACACACCACAATTCTTTACAGAAGATCAGGCGCGTATCGTTATGGAAGTAGCGGAAATTATTATTCCTAAAACAGATACACCAGGAGCAAAGGATGCGGGGGTACCAGGCTTCATTGATCTTATGCTGAAGGATTGCTACAAGAAGGAAGATCAGGATCGTTTTATTGCAGGACTTACAGCCTTTGATGCAGAAGCGAAAACTGCCTATGGCGATACCTTTATCTATTGCAAGCCTGAACAACAAGTGGAATTAGTAACAAAGACTCATACAGCTGCCCTTGCGGAAGCAAAGGAAAACAAAGAAGCCAAGAGACCTTTTATATTGATGGCGAAAGAACTCACCTTATTGGGCTTCTTCACCTCAGAACCGGGTGCTACGCAAGTGTTGCAATATGTAGCCGTTCCGGGCTCTTACAAAGGCTGTATTCCATTATCCGAAGCTGGTAATGGAAAGACCTGGGCATCGTAGTATTTGATATAGATTTATAAAAAGGCATCTGCGAGATGCCTTTTTTGTTATGCCTCCGTCTGAATCCTCACTTACGCCTCGGTCTGTGTCCTCACTGTGTCCTCACAGACCGAAACTTATTAAATGGCGTGCTTCGTGCGGATACGAACACGCATTAATGAATCAACTGACACAGTTTTTTGAACAGAACCTTGAAAAGATCAATCGTGTACGCATCGAGGGTGTAATTGGTACAAGGTGTTCCCGCATCGTGTACACATAAAGGGTGTAATGGCTCGTAGTGTCTAAGTAACTGTGTAAAAGTACGATTGACCTCTGGTGAGGTGCCTATGAAATGTGGAGACTATATTAAAAACTTGATTTTGCGAATAGAAATTTTGATATGTGTTGTTTACTGTAAGAGCTACGTAGTCTCATTTTTTTTGGCCATCGGGGTAGGTTTATTGGTCACACTGGGATAGCCGAACATTAATAGAGCGCACTTTCACCAGTGTTCCTGTTCCAAGAGGTACACCCACATCAGGTCCCATCATATCACCGGTATATATAACCTGATGCACTGGGCCACTTGGCGTTATAAAATCATTTCCTTGGTCTGCATCTGCATCAATATCTTCCCCTCGATATGATTTCATTTCAGCAGGGATACTTTGAATAAAAAATCCAGCAGGTGCGGTATAATGTGTCTCCCTCTTTTCTCCAAAAGCATGTGTGTTATCGCCTCCTAACTCTTTAGCATCCATAGTGAGTATAGCCTGAATTGATCTTTTATCTTCAGAAATATTTAGGTCAAAAGTAATTATGACTTTTGGGCCATGCCCAAAAAATTCAGGATCACCGCTTACCAAAGAAGGATTTAAGCCGTAGTCTTTAGCTGGCATAGTTTCCTCTCTTGTTTCTCTGTCGCCAAAGGGACAAGTGAGGTTACCAAGTGCGTCCTTGGCAGCTTCTAAGATTGGAACATATTGAATCAATGCTACGGATTTATAGTAAACGGCAGTTGGCGAATTAATTTCCAGCGCGGTGCCTGAAATCCATTGTCCACTGAAATGAAGTGTGCTGCTTAAAACGTTTTGAGCTTCTGCTGATAAAGTTGCTGCCCCGTTAAATTCATAAGACGCCTTATTATACATTATAACTTCAGTAATGAAGAAAGATTTTGGATTACTATGAATGAATGTTAGGATATCATCAATCTCACTCTTGCAAAGTTTACTGGTGTATTCTTTAAATGAAACAAGAGTGCCATCCTTATAATAGATACGGTTCCCATCAGTTACTTTAAGTGCTACACTTTTAATTCGACTTAATTCGGTTCTAATTTCCGCAGAAATGTTATTCGGAAGTATTGAAGTATTGAATGAAAATTTCTGCGTGGTGTTTAAACTTAAGTCGTTAATTGGAATTGTAGTTGTCAGCATAAAGTTATTTTTCGCAAAACATTTGCTATCTAATGCTTTGGTTGTGAATGATGGTGCATCGGATATTTTCCATTTAACTTTGTAATACTACCTAGCTCATAACCTCCAAAATAATTGAATGTTTTAAACCCTTTTAGCTTCTGAACTTGAGAGTGGGAATCAAGATTAATGATCGATATGAACGCAATTATTGCGATTAAATCTTTTAAATTAATGCTATTTTTTATGGTGAATTTGATTTTAAAAGCTGTTTTAATGGTTAAACAAAACACCGTCCATTTTCTCACATGACCAATACTAACTTCTTAGTAAAATTCTTCTAAAGTTTGACTACTTACATTTCTGTGAAAGTGATTTTTGGATTTGCAATCTGCGAGGATCACGATGTGGTGGTGGTGGGTGTGAAACTCATGCTCGCCAGTCGTGAATTTTTTTGATGTGATCTGCGCCCGAAAAGCAGTCGGTCAAGCTTGTTAAAAGGAATGCCTTGCGTGCATGCATTCATCGCACAATTGACTCGTAATCTCACCATTTTTTGAGCAGATAATAGACCGGTTTTTAGTATCTTTGAATACTAAAAAACTGGCATTCATGCGCAAGAAACCCAATATTCCCGGCTACTTTTTGTGGGAGTATGATTTGGATACGTTCAATTATGACAAGTCGTACAAGATTGTGATTGAACGCATCTTGGAACGAGGTAATTTAGAGGAATGGCGAGAAATACTAGCCTACTACGGTGAGGAAAAAATATTAGAGACCATCGAGTGGAGTGCACAGCTTGATCGCAGAGGAAAAGAGTTTTCCAGGTTTTTCCTTAAATCAGATTTTCTCCATGCTGCATAAGGACTCCTTTATTGTTAAACCCGCTACGTTCAAACTTATTCAGCAACTACAAGCGTTACCTGAACTTAACGGGTTTTACCTGGTGGTGGGCACCGCACTCGCATTGCAATTGGGGCATCGAAATTCAATTGATATTGATCTGTTTACTAAGAATGATTTTACGCCTGAATCGTTGCTGGAACTCTTAGGTCAAAATTTTTCCATAGAACCATCTTTCACCGCAAAAAATACTCTTCTCTCTATCGTTAATAACATTAAAGTAGATTTCATCTGCCATGCCTACCCATTGGTGCTTCCGCCCATCACCGAAGAGGGGATTACGTTTCTCTCCTTGCAAGATATAGCGGCTATGAAACTGAACGCCATCAGCAATTCCGGCAAACGGTTAAAGGATTTTATTGATGTTTACTTTCTGCTGCAGCATTTCTCGCTCCACGAGATGATTGAATTCTATACCATTAAATATCCACGGTTCAACCCACTCATTCCTTTAAAGGCCATTAACTATTTTGACGATATTGATCCTGACATTGACCCACCTAAACTGAGGTCCAAACTTCCACTTTCAGAAATTAAAAAACGCATCCACGACAGCGTGTTGCATTCGCGTAAAAAGTTTATCTAACTACGGCTGATCTTTTACTAAAACCCTTTAGCAAGTCTTATTTTTTTGGTATTTTAGATTGTTGGCTTTATCTGAATTACATAAAATCGTCATCTGCGAAGACCATGATGTGGTGGTGGAGGGTGTGAAACTCATGCTCGCTAACCAGGAGCAATTCGTGCTATGTGGCCATGTGCGGAATAAGCAAGATCTTTTGCAAGTGTTGGAAAAGGAGAAGCCGGCCGTTTTATTTAACGGCCTATTCAACATTAGTGGCGGCCGGCATTTTCGCCACCTTAAATTATGGTTTTGGTTTGTATCAGTATTTTGGACCAAATCCAATCTTAATTGCTTATTTTCTGGAAGCCATGATTCTCTCCGTTGCCTTGGTGATCCTTTTCAAGCAGGTGCAGAATGAGCGCACCCGCTTAATGGAGAAGGTCAACACGCAGCAAAAGGAAATGTATACGCAATATATCGATGGCATAGAAAAAGAGCGAAGTCGCATAGCGGGTGAACTTCATGATGATGTGGGTAGTCGGTTGAGTTATTTGAAACAACTTATGGTTACGCATAGTACTGAAAGTATAAAAACCGCAGACCAACTCGAGCAACTCATTAAAGATGTCCGGCAACTGTCACATGATCTCGCTCCACCATTTGCGCACGTTTCAGGCCTGGTTCCCCTTATTGAAAAATTAATCAGCGAAACGCGGCTGGCCACAGGCCTTGAAGTGAAATTTCAACAACACAATTACAAGGAAGTTTTAGTCAACAATCAAATTCAACAGGTATATCGTATTATTCAGGAAGCCCTGAATAATATTGTTAAACACGCACACGCCACCCGGGTTGATGTGCAGCTTTTCGGACACGAGGTCGAGGTAAATATTTCTATTGAAGATAATGGAAAGGGATTCAATCCATCTGAGGTTCCTGATGGTTTAGGACTGAATCAAATGAAAATCCGCACCGAGAGTTTGGAAGGCAGGATTGAAATCAATAGCCATCCAGGAAAGGGAACTCTTATACTTATTAGCGTGCCAATCCAGTAGTTCATCTTTTCTCCTACAACCCCTCGGTGTGTGTCTTTACCATAGTCGTGAGCTATATGTCATCCCTAAAGGGATTTCGATATTTTGTATTTGCAATTAAAGTCCAGCTAGGGACAATATATAGGCGGAAAGCCAATCAAAGTGAATTCAAGTCATGTAGGGACGACATATAAAGACTTAGTCATAGTAAAGCAAATATAGCTTACAAGCTCTACGACATTTCCTAAGTGAACGACTATGGTGTCTTCACAGATCGAAACTTATTTAACGGTGTGGTTCGTTAGGAAACAAACCACGAATTAACAAAAGAGAAAATCTCAATAATCCACCGATGCCCGCTTTTGAAACCACGGACGCAGTACCGTGCGATCCAATAAAACGAGCGCGAGCGCCAGGTTTAAAAAGATAATTCCATTCACCAGAATTTTCCCGTTGAATGGAATAGAGAATGTAGTATCCTCAATCCATCTGTTTTTAATTGGGGTTGTATCCACCAACAGAGAAGTACTCGTATTATCAAAGACGCCATTAGATAGCAACATAAGAGCCAGCACTGATGCGATGATAACGCCCATGAGCAACAGCAATCCCTTGTGGGGCGAGAACAATGATTTCACCGGTTGGGCATCCAATCCAGCCATTACCTTTTGGGTAAATGTTTTAGAAGGAGTTTCGAAGGTTGACTTGCGCACAAGGAAAGATCGTATGGTACGCAATTCTTCCAACCGTTCTTTCAGCTCGGGCATAGCTTGAAGTTCTGCTTCCAGTTTTATTTTTTGTGAGGGTTCCATTTCGCCATCCAGATAGCGAAGGAGCTCCTCTTCTTTGGCAGGTGATAATTTATTCATATGCCTATAAAGTTAATGCTTCTTGTTTTAATAACCCTTTCAATTCATCCGCCAGTCGCAACCTTGCCCTGTGAATACGGACTTTTATGGTATTGAGATTTTGTCCCATCATTTCTGCCACCTCTTCCATGTTAAACTCCTTAATATAAAATAACTGAATCGCCAGCCGGTCAGCTTCATTCAACCGATTCATTGCTTTTACTATATATACCTGTTTATCGTCTTGTTCGGTTTGATGATCGGCCTGCTCAGAATACTCAATAATACTTGTTTCAATACTCTGAAAGGTGGGTTTTACTTTGCGCTTGTAACTGATAGCTGTATTAAAAACAATCCGGTACAACCAGGTGCTGAATTTAGCCTGACGGTTAAAATTTTTCAGGTAATGAAAGGCTTTTATGAAACCATCCTGTGCGGCTTCTTCAGCGTCCGATCTGTTTTCCAGAATTTTCATGGCGATGGTGTACGCATAACTTTTATACTTATCCACCAGAGTGGCATAAAGCTGCTTTTCACCTGCCAAAATCCTGTCTATTAGTACGTATTCGTCTTCCGTTGTGATCACGACCCTTGGACGCTTGATTTGATTTCGAAGTTACAGATTACTTTAATATTTTAGGAGTAGGCGTCAGACCGTTCAAAGCTGTCAGACGCCTTGAGAGGGTGATGACGCTACCTTATACGAATTATTTTTATGCTGCCTGTAACCGACCTAACAAGAGCTGCGTCATAGAGGCAAATTAACAATTAAAATTATGGAAGAACCATTAATCATTCCGGCACTTGGTATCATGTTGCCCATCATAATATCCCTGGGTGCGTTTGTTATGATTGTGTACATCCGCAAGTATGACAACATAGAACGGATGGCTATTATCGATAAAGGCCTGAGTCCAGACTTATTTAAAAAAGAACGGAATTCCTCTAGTACGTTGCGGGCCTCCTTTTTATTAATAGGCGCAGGATTGGGTTTGCTCATTGGTTATTCTCTCGATCGGGCTTTTGATATGGAAGAAGTAGCATACTTCTCAATGATATTTATTTTTGGAGGTTTGGGATTAGGATTAGCCTATTTGATTGAAGAGAGGAAATCAGCCAACAATAAATAACTGGGTAGGTACAAAGAATTGAAAGAGCCAGTCTCAAAAGTCAATTAAAATTGAAATGTCATTTCGGCCCTTGAGCCGGAATCTCATTCTACCTCTCAAATCCGGGATCGTCATGCCTCAGGCTTGACGATGACCGTACGATTTTTGAGACTGCCTCTTTTTTTATTTTAACCCATCTCAAAAATAAACTTCGTGTCGACTTGAGGTTCTCCCTGCCGAAGACCATTTTGATACCCTTCAGGCTTCAAGGGCCTCAGCCGGACATGCGTGCTGGTTTTTGCGGTCGGGTCTAATAAATCCAGGCAATGAGGGTTTTTGCAGTGAGATAGATCAACACAATCGAGATTATATTCATGACGATTCCTGCCCGCATCATATCGTTTACTTTCATATGACCACTGGAAAATACAATTGCATTCGGTGGTGTTGCAACCGGAAACATGAATGCCATGCTTGCACCCATGGCTACAGGCATGCCCAATAAAATGGGATTTAATCCCAGATTAACAGCAATACCAAAAACCACCGGTATAAAAATCTGAACCAATGCCACATTGCTCATCAGTTCAGTAATAAAAATGGAGGCGGTGATCAATCCCAACAAAAGCCAGTTAACCGAAGAACTTTGTTCTGCAATGCGCGCACCCACTGCCTGAATGATACCCGCATTGGATAATCCCTGAGCCAGGCATAATCCGCCACCAAACAGAATCAAAATTCCCCAAGAAAGTTTTTCTGTGTCTTTCCAGTGCAACAGAAACTTGAAATTTTTTAAGCTACTCGGCACAACAAACATTAGGCAACCACCGGCCATTGCGATGTTGGTATCATTGAGCAGCTCATTGCCAAAAAGAAGATTCAGAGGCTGTTGAAAAATCCAGAGCGAGCAAGTCAACCCAAAAATCAGCATCACAAGTTTTTCTTCATGGCGAATATTGCCCAACTCGGTCAGCTTATTTTTAATCAAGGTATCAGCTCCATAGATTTTATCAAGTCGGTTAGGGAAAATAATCCGGGTGATTACCAGGTAACACACAGTTAAAAGTAAGATGCTTATCGGAACTCCAACCAGCATCCATTTTCCGAATTCCATTTTCTGATGATAAAATTGATCGAGCAAGCCAACAAAAACTACGTTGGGTGGCGTACCAATAATGGTAGCCACTCCCCCAATGTTAGCGGCATAGGCAATTACTAACATGAGCCCGATACCAAAATTTCTTTCGCCCATTGTTTCTGTCTCCGGTGAATTTTTTCTCTCAGTGCTTAACAAGTTGATAACCGAAATTGCAATGGGCAACATCATCATCGCAGTAGCTGTATTGCTGATCCACATACTGATGAACCCGGTCGCAATTAAAAATCCAAGGATAATTCCATTGCCCGAAGTGCCTGTGAATTTTATAAGATTCAGAGCAATACGTTCGTGCAAACGATGTTTCTCTAAACCTAAAGCAATCATAAATCCACCCATGAAAAGAAAGATGATTGGGTTTGCATAAGGTGCAGCAGCTTCACTCATCTTCATTACACCTAATAAGGGAAATAAGATGAGAGGCAGCAACGCTGTAACGGGTACAGGAGCGGCTTCACTTATCCACCACACAATCATCCACAAAGCAACGGCAAGAACTTTATTTGCTCCCGGTGAAAGGAAATCATTGTCCACTAACAGCAGAATGAGCAGAAATGAAATAGGTCCGGCCAGAAACCCAAAACGTTTTATTGTAGCCGAACTGGAAACGGGGTCCTCGTCCATGATTAGTTAATGGGTAGGTATTACAAGCGTTGTTTTATGGAAACAAAAATAGCGAGCTGGGTGGTCTCGCTATTTAATTTTATAATTAAAATCAATTATACTTATCCACCTTCAGCAGGTGCCTTTGGGTTTGCAGGTTTAACTACGATGGTGCGGCCGTCCAATTCAGTTTCATTGAGCGCGGTTATGGCTTGTTTAGCTTCATCATCATTGGGCATTTCTACAAACCCAAATCCTTTTGAGCGACCAGTATCCCGGTCTTTAACAATCTTTGCTGAAGAGACTTCGCCAAATTTGGCAAAAGCTGCTTGAAGTTCCTCAGAACGGGTCTTGAAGTTCAATCGGGCAACAAAAATGTTCATACTAGCAAGAATTAATGTTGAAAATTTGATTCTGAATAGCGAAAAATGACCTTTTATAAGCTATCCATGAACAAAATAGAAATTAATCCCAATATTTTCAAGCCGGAAGACCGAGAGGCCTATTGCTTCATCAATTCCCGCGCATTTTCAAGGGCCAGTGCGGAAGGTTTGGCACCTGCAATCATTTGAGCGATTTCATGTACCCTGTCCGTATCTGCTAGCTTTTTCATGGCTGTAATGGTACGATCGGACGAGTTATCCTTAAATACAAAAAAGTGTGCTTCTGATTTAGCCGCAATCTGTGGCAGATGACTAATGGCAATAACCTGATGACGTTTAGCCATTTCCTTCATTCTACTGCCAAGCCGGATAGCAATTTCACCTGAAACCCCGGTATCTATTTCGTCAAGAATCAAGGTGGGCAAAGCTGTTTTTTCAGCCATGATGTATTTGATGCTAAACATCACACGCGAGAACTCACCACCCGAAGCAACCTGTGCCAAAGGTCGCGGGGGCATTCCTTTATTTGCACTGAAAAGAATTTCTATTGAGTCAGCACCTTTTGGGCCAGGGTTAATGGGTGTATGTTCAACAACAAGGGAAGCATCGGGAATGCCTAATTCTTTTAAGAGTTGAGTGAGTTGTTTTGTTAAGGGACTAAAAGTTTTTTGCCGCGATTTACTGAGTTCAGCGGCCACCTGGCTGAGTTCTTTCTCGGCCTTGGTAAACCTATCCTGAGCCTGTTTCAGTAACGTATCAAGGTTGCTGGTTTTATCAGCCTTTAATTGTAAAGTATTTCGCAATTCAATCAGTTGTGCGACATCTAGTAGCCGGTGCTTTTGTTGTAATTGATAGATCAGGCTAACGCGATCTTTTAGTTTTTCCGTTTGTTGGGGATCAAACTCAATTTTTTCTTCCGCTTGTTCGACTTCCTGTAAAATATCATCGAGCTCAATACGCGCACTTTCCAACCGTTGTAAAAGTTGTGTGTAGTCGGGTGAATAGGAAGCGATGGATTGTAGTTGATTGCGAACGGCTGCCAGGGTTGTGCTTACTGAAAATTCGGATCGCCCCAGTTGCTCAATGATTGCATTGAATTGTAATTTTATTTCTTCGGCATGTTCCTGAATCTTAAGATCCGATTCCAGTTTTTCAAGTTCACCTTCTTTAAGATCTGCCTTTATTAATTCAACTAGTTGAAAGGAAATAAAGTCAGCTTCTTTCTTGAGAGCTACAGATTCTTCTTTCAATTTTTCAAACTCGTCTTTTGCAGATGTAAATTTTTTCCAGGCAGTGAAATACGAATCTCTCAATACCCCATTGGAAGCAAAGGAGTCAATCAATCCCAATTGAAAGGACTTGGTTCCTAATTCAAGTGTTTCATGCTGCGAGTGAATGTCCATCAACCGCGACCCAATTTTTCGCATCACGTCCAGCGTAACCGGAGTATCGTTAATGAACGCTCGACTTTTTCCGTTGGTGCTTATCTCTCTCCGGATTACAGTTTGTTTGTCGTAATCCAGATTTTCAGATTCGAACAACTCTTTTAGCGAATAGGCAGAGATATCAAAAACTCCTTCCGTAACACATTTTTCATTTTCATCCCACAAAGTTTTGCTATCGGCCCGGTTGCCTAATAATAATCCCATAGCTCCTAACATGATTGATTTTCCAGCCCCGGTTTCCCCCGTAATTACATTAAGATTTGCCGAAGGTGTAAACTCCAGATGTTTAATCAGCGCGTAATTTTTTATGGTAAGATGGGTTAGCATCCGGATCTTAGCTATGAACCTCTAAATTAAATACTAGGCTCACAGAAACTACCTAGTTGGAAACGATTTTTTGATAAATATTACGCTTGGGGTCCAGCGAGGTAAGAATATCATAAGCCTCCCTGCGTACTTGAAGGTTACCCTCCGAAAAGATGTTTACCAATTCAGAAGCTTTGGCATCAAAAAAGGAAATAACAAAAATTGAATTGGGATAGATCGTCCACACTTTTTTGATCTCCTTTAATATGCCCAATACGATCTCACGACTTTGATCAGGCGATTTGTCAAAAGTATCAAGAGCCAGACGATGGTAACGATAGGTGCTTTTTCGGATATCCACCATTTGTGGGTTGTTCATATTTTCAATCAAGGCATACCGGTTACGATTGTTGCCTAATGCAGCCCAGCCGGCCCGGTTGGCAGTTTGTGCATTGTTAACAACGATAAGTGCTCGCTGAACATAACTGCTGCCACCCATTTCACTAAACGAATCATAGTCCATCGCCAGTACCACATAGGCATAAAATGCCAGCATGGATGTAAGATTGGCTATGTAAGTATTATCGTTGTATTCCAGAGGAAGCGATTCGATATATTCAAACTCCCAATCCCGGTCGGCAAAATTAAAGAGCACGGTTTCATAGTTGCTATTGTAGATGGGTCGTGCCGCTGTGATTTGAACATTCGCAACAAAATTTCCAATCGAAGGCATTTTGCTGATGTTCAGGAATAAAGAACAGTTTATTCTCTCATGATTTTTATACGAATCATTGGTCCATTTGCGCGTATTTAGAAAGTTGGCAAATGCACGCTCCATGTCCTTAAATACTCCCCGGTCGGTAGTTTGTATTTGCTCAGCATTAACCGTGACTTTGAAATTCAGTTCCTGACCTAGTAATAGACTAGAGATCGAAATAAAAAAAACCAGGATAAAAAGTTTACGCATGGGTGAGTTCAATTACCGTATTAACGATATCCCGGGCTACTTCTTTCTTGGATTTAAGATTAAATTCTTTTGACTTATGGCTGGCATCAATTAACGTCACTTTGTTAGTATCGTGGCCGAATCCGGCACCTGGGTCATTGAGAGAGTTCAACACAATCAAGTCGAAATTCTTTGAAGCCAGTTTTTTTTCAGCGTGGGCTCGCTCATTTTCCGTCTCCAACGCAAAGCCCACAACGAATTGACCATTTGACTTTAACTTACCCAATTCCGCAGCGATGTCGCGGGTATTCACTAATTCAAGAGTTAGTGCCTGATTCGTCTTTTTTATTTTTTGCCCGGCTTGCTGAGCGGGTCTATAATCAGCTACCGCAGCAGATAGCACTGTTATGTCAGCCTTGGGAAAACGGGATACACAAGCCTGATACATTTCTTCTGCTGAAGTAACCGGGATGATCTCTACTCCAGGAAGGCGTGATGTAAGTTGAGTGGGGCCTGTAACAATAGTAACCTGTGCCCCTTTATGAGCCAATTCTTCGGCAATAGCGAACCCCATTTTTCCGGTTGAGTGATTACCGATAAAACGAACAGGATCAATAGCTTCATGCGTTGGGCCAGCGGTTACAAGCGCCTTTTTTCCAGTTAGTGGTCCGCTTGAAAAAAAATCCTGAAGTTGATTAACGATCTCTTCAGGTTCTGCCATTCGACCAGTACCCACCAGGCCGCTGGCTAACTCTCCATGGGTGGGATTAATCTGATGATTACCCCAACTAATTAATGATTCAATATTTTTTTTGGTAGAGGGATGTTGGAGCATATCCAAATCCATCGCGGGAGCAAAAAAAACTGGGCAACGGGCAGATAGATAAACAGCAATCAGCAGATTATCGCAGGTGCCACCTGCCATTTTTGATAATGTATTAGCGCTGGCCGGAGCTATCACCATGGCATCTGCCCACAGACCTAGCTCTACATGATTGTTCCAGGTGCCTGTTACAGGTTCACTAAATTGAGTCAGGACAGGATTTTTAGAAAGTGTTGCGAGGGTAAGTGGAGTAATAAAATCATGAGCCGCCTGGGTCATCACAACTTTTACTTCAGCCCCACTTTTAACCAACAGCCGTGTGAGAATGGCAGATTTATAAGCTGCAATACTGCCACTTACACCCAGCAGAATTCTCCTTCCGGCAAGCATTCCCTACTCAGGTTTTGCTTCCGTTTCAGTTTCTGATCGCAAACGATAATTGAGCTTGCCTTCCAAAAATTCTTCAATGGCTGTAGAGGTTGGTTTTGGCATCCGCTCGTAGTAGCGGGAGATTTCTATTTGCTCACGATTTTCAAAAACTTCTTCGAGGTTATCGACAGTCGTAGCAAACTCAGCAAGTTTGTTGTTCAACTCTTCTTTGATGTTGACAGCAATCTGACGGGCGCGTTTTGAAATGATGACAACAGAATCATACAAATTGCCGGTGGGGGCTGCGATCTTATCTACATCACGGGTTACAATTGACGGTTGAATGGCCATAATTTTAGGATTTATATTTTTTTAACTTATTCACTTTCGATAAACTTTCAGAGTAATAACGTTCTGCGTCTTTCAAATAAGAACTATTGGGAAAATTATCTACCAATTCTTTATAGTACTCAAGTGTGGCATTGTAGCGTTCCAATTGTTTGCTCGGAATACTTTGATTGGCCAGAAGATATTCTGCTTCCACTTTTAAATAGGCAGCTTGCTCCAGGTATTTTGAATCCGGAAAATTCTGCTTGAAATTATCAAGGGACTCTACGGCAGCGCCATACATTCTCAACTTCAAATACTGCCGTGCATTTTCAAATCCTTTCTGTTCAAGTTTTTGCTGGCTGGTTGTAATCACATCAACCGCCTGGCTCATATACTGACTACCGGGATATCGATTTAAAAAATTTTGCATGGCATTCATTGCCTCAATGCTACTGCTCTGGTCTTTATTATGATCGGGAGAAGAAACATACAATGAATAAGCGTACATAAAATTAGCCTCCTCTGCAAAAGAGCTGCGACCATACGTTTCGTAAAAGGTCTTGAACTGATCAGATGCCAATAAATACAACCTCTCATAATACTGGCAATAGGCCAGATTAAATTCTACTTTTTCTCCTTCCGGCAAACCTCGGACAATCGGAAGAATTTGCTCAAATAGAATGGACGATCGATAGTAATCCTTTTTAGCAAAGTAATTTAATCCAGCTTCGTATTTCACCCGCCAGTCTTCGCTCTTTTCTATTTTCCTGAAATTACTGCAGGCACTGGTAATCATAATGAGAATCAACCCCAAAATTGCCAGCCTGTTTATTTGTAATGTTCCGTTACTAAAGTGTCTCAAAATCCTTAAAATCAAGGGTTGCGGTCTAATTAAGCCTGCAAATATACGACATGAGGGTAAAATAGCAATTTGGCCCCTTGCTGCTTAATTTAACGAATAACCACTGTTCTTATTTTCTGATGATAAGCTTACGGGTCAGAACTCCGTTGTTATCGAGGTAGAGCGTGTAGAAATATATGCCAGAAGTAAATTCTTCGGTTTGAAGTTTCACCCTGGTTTCAGAAGTGGGTAAATCAAATTCGTTCATCGGTTTACCAAGAATATTATGAATAACCAGTTTAGCTTTTACATCCTCGTTGTGAAGGCGGTATTCAATAAAGGCCTGATCTTGCACCGGATTAGGATATACATCGTTGATGGTGATGTCTTTAGACTGAAATAAAGCAGGCTTTTCTGATTTTTCGTTAATTGAAATCCCTACGGCATATTCTTCAATTTCCTGGGGATTGCTTTTGGGGAAAACCTGAAAACGGATCGAATTCTGGCTTGTTAGCATATTGCCTTCCACTACGTAAATCAATTGTTGCAGGGTTTCCCCTGGCTCAATCCGCTTAGAAAACTCATTTATACCAGACTCAAGGCAGGTTTTATCAAGGCAGAAATATCCTTTTTGAGTAGAACTTAGATCGGATTGAAGTTTCCGGATAACATAGAATTGTGGCTTTTCTGAGGTGTTTTTAATCTTAATCGGGATCCTTAAAGTTTCACCAATGGTAGCCTGAAAGTTCTCTTGTGGATCTTGGAGACTGAAATTTTGGGTCAGTCCGGGGAGACTGATTATCAACAGAAGAATGATAATAACCCAAGCTCTCATCACAAGATAGAATGATTCAAGGGAAAGATATTATAAAAAGTTTTTTTTCCCTATCGAAAACCAAAAAAAATTCTCCGAATTCACAATTTAGTAACGATTCATTTCGTTAGCGGGAATTTTTTACCACATCGGCCCGGGTGGGTCGGAACTTTCCTTTCCAATCAAAGCCCTTCAACTTTGTGTCGGCTTCTTTTATTTCGTGTGGAGGAATGAAAGATGCATCGGGCATGACATAGGCGCTAATATTGTTCACTTTGCCTTCCTTGAAATTGATGCGCATGTTGCTACAGATCATTTTATTCATGCCTGTGATATAGGTGAGTTTGTATGTCTGGTTGTCCGCTTCAAGCTCTTTTTCTTGTAGTGGAAAATAGATACTCTCGCCATTCCCTTCAACCACCACATGGCTCATCATGCTTCCGGCAAAATAGGCCGTCATTCTTCGCCCTTTGATTTGATTGTAATTCTCTAACGAATCCTGGGACGCCACAAACGAATTGGCAATCATGTAAATTCGATCAATCTTTTTATCCTTCAATAACATCCGGATAGAATCTGCCGTGATCTGGTTCTCATCGCTCCAGAGAATTGGATTTGTAAAAAAATGGATCGTTGAGTCAATAGCTATATAGACCAGGGAATCGGCTACGCCCTGCATATCGGTCTTAAAAATTTTCACTTGGTTATAAGCAAGCAATCTTTTCCTTTTGGGATCTTTACTTTCGATAGAAACAAGGGTATCAGCCGTAATGTAGAGAGTGTCCAGTGCATCTCCGATCTTGGCTACATACGCATTGCCATACACTTTGGAAATCCCACTCTTCTTGTCATAGAAACTATTATCGCCATAGATGATCATATTCTCTTCTTTGGAAGTCATGACAACATGGCCTTTAGCCTTATACATTTTGCTGGCATCATCAATCAGATATTCGTCACCTTTGATTTTATATTCCGCAGTTTCAATCTGACCCAGGTTGAGGATGGATTCCTTTCTGCTGGTATTATAAAATCCACTTTTGTAAACGGCAACTCCACCCTCTTTGTCAGTTACGGTTGTGCTATCGCGGAAGTAAATGATTTTTGTTTTCGAGTTATACTGAAGGGTGTCGGATGTTAGCGTGTAATCAGGGTTAACGCCAACAACGTTTGTTTTAAAAGATGCCAGATTGGTGCGGATATCGTAATACCCTTTTTTGCTGGTAAGTACATTGGTGGTATCTACCAGTTTGCCACCATTGAAATAACGGGCTTCATTCTTTGGCCGATCGTAATCCAGAAAATCGGTGTACAGCGTAGCAATACCGAGTTTGGTGAAAACTACATTCTTTCGCAGGTAGGCAATCTTTTTATTGCCATCGTAAGACAAGCCATTCGAGGTAGCATCTACGGAATCTCCTTCTGTAATATGAATTTTCCCAAAAGCTTCAATCCGGTTTTGACTTTTAAAGAAGTGTGCTGAGTCGCAGTAAATGGTAGTTTTATTTTGGATAAAAATGACATTGCCCAGCACTCTGTCAAAACGCTGGCCGTCTTTTACACTACCCAACCATTCATCTGCCTTTTTAAGTTTTACTTTCTTTTGGGCAAAGACAGGTGTGAAGCTGATGAGAGTAAATAAGAAAATTGCGAAGCGTAACATGCGGGTTCAAAAATAAAGAAAAGTTAATGGTATTAGAGGTTGGTTCGCGCAATACATGCCTGAAGGATTAATGTTGAGCTACTCATTATTGAAGTACTATCTTTGAACCTGTGAAAGAACAATTTCTCAACTATCTGGAAGGGTTGGGCTTGAATAGGGAAACTGCCTACAAACCCTTGCTGGCTGTAAGTGGCGGACTCGACTCGATGGTGATGGCCCATTTGTTTCATAGCTGTGGTTATACGTTTGCTGTGGCTCATGTTAATTTTCAATTGCGAGGAATGGAGTCGGACGGAGACGAGCAGTTTGTGAAAGACTGGTGTCAGCACCGGCAGATTCCGTTTTATAGTGCACGGTTCGAGACCAACAATTATGCCACGGAGAACAAACTTTCAATCCAGATGGCTGCCCGTGAGCTTCGGTATCGGTGGTTTGACGAAGTATTGACGAAAGGAAGCTTTCACTTTATTGCCACAGCCCATCATTTAAGTGATTCATTGGAGACAGTGTTGATTAACCTGACTCGAGGTAGCGGAATTGAAGGCATGGCTGGCATCGCTCCGAAGTCGGGTAATCGAATTCGTCCCTTATTATTTGCAACACGTTCCGAGATTGAAAGCTATGCGGCTAAAAATGAAATTTCCTGGCGCGAAGATTCCAGTAATCTGACGGATGACTACCAGCGAAATTTTATCCGGCATCATATTGTGCCGCAGCTCCAAAAACTGAATCCATCGCTTGAAGAGACGTTCCGGGAAACTTCCACAAGAATTCAGGGCGACCTGGCAATTCTTAAAAATGTGCTTGCGGAATGGATGAAACTCCATGTTCATCAGGAGGGAGAAATTACCCGGATCAATAAACACGGAATCTTGCCTGGGGAAGGCAACGCTTACCTCTGGCATTATATTCGCCAATTTGGGTTTAGCTATTCACAAAGCGAGGATATTCTTCGTGCCTTATCGGGTCAGTCAGGTAAACAGTTTATTTCTAACACACACAAACTGGTGATTGATCGGGACTTTCTGATTCTTACCCCAGTCTCTCAAATCTTTGAGGAGGTTATTATTGAGGCTATTCAGGAAACGGCTGTTCTGGGGTCGCTCCAACTGTTGATAGAACCTATAGAGGAATTAACTTCATCCACGGACACACAGTTAGCCATCGTTGATTTTGAGAAGGTAAATTTTCCTCTCGTCTGGAGGAAGTGGAAGGCAGGTGATTTCTTTTATCCTTTAGGGATGACACATCGTAAAAAAATCAGTGATTTTTTGATTGATAGCAAGATTTCCAGGGGCGAGAAGGATTTTGTGACCATACTCGAGTCGGCCGGAGAAATAGTGTGGGTGGTTGGGCACCGTATCGATAATCGTTTTAGATTAACTCCCGAATCCAGAAAGGGACTATCCTTTTTTATTCAGCCTTATTTATAGCAATAGCTTTTTCTTTTGGCTCCCTGAGTGATAAATTGCGGCCCGATTTGACAGACTTAATCTTTTAATATCATGAAAATAACTGTTGTTGGTGCCGGAAACGTGGGAGCCACCTGTGCGGATGTCCTTGCGTACAAAGAAATAGCAAATGAAATTGTGTTGGTGGATATCCGTGAGGGATTTGCTGAGGGCAAAGCGCTTGATATCTGGCAAAAAGCACCTATCGACTTATATGATAGTCGAACGATAGGTTCAACCAACGACTATACTAAAACGGCTGGTTCTGAGGTGGTGGTAATTACTTCGGGTTTACCGCGCAAGCCGGGCATGACCCGCGATGATTTGATTACAACCAATGCGGGTATTGTAAAATCAGTTACCGAAAATGTGGTAAAACATTCGCCTAATGCAATTATCATCGTGGTTTCAAACCCATTGGATGTAATGACCTATCAGGCTCATATCACTTCCAAATTGCCGCGTACCCGCGTAATGGGTATGGCGGGTATCCTGGACACTGCCCGGTACCGGGCATTTTTAGCAGAGGCACTTAATGTATCTCCTAAAGACATTCAGGCGTTGTTGTTAGGTGGACATGGTGATACCATGGTACCGCTACCTCGTTATACCACTGTATCAGGTATTCCGGTAACTGAATTAATTGACAAGGATAAATTAAACGCAATCATCGAACGCACAAAAGTAGGGGGTGGCGAATTAGTAAAACTGATGGGCACCTCGGCCTGGTATGCACCGGGTTCTGCTGCAGCGCAAATGGTTGAATCTATTGTGAAAGATCAGAAGAGGATTTTACCAGTATGTATGCAACTGGATGGCGAGTATGGAATTAAGGATTGTTATTTGGGTGTGCCTGTGGTACTCGGCAAAAAGGGAATTGAAAAGGTAATTGAGCTAGACTTGAACAGCGATGAAAAAGCTTTGCTTGAAACCAGCCGCAAGCATGTGAAGGAAGTAATGGAAGTATTAGATAAGTTGAGCTAGAAAATTCAAACCGTAAATAGGGAAGCCATAAAAGTCAGGTTAGCCTGACTTTTTTTGTGCGTATTCGCAAGCAGTCTTGTGAATCCCGAAGTTCTATTTATGTCCAACATAAAGCACTTCACCCTTTTGCAGTCCAAAGTGTTGTGAGGTTGAGTCGGGTAGCATGGAAGCGAATGAACTGGCTTCAGCTTTTAAGCCAGCACGTTCAATTCTTGCAGGATAATCAAATCCAAATTTCCGTACGTGATCATCCTGACCGAAAATCTTTTCACGCTCACGCGGATGGGTGATAGAAGAATCCTCAAATGTAACTTCCGGAATTGGTGAAAAAAAAGGCACCTGCATAATCGCCCAACCTCCGGGTTTTAGTACGCGATAAATTTCACTCATAGCTTTGATGTCGTCTTGCACATGTTCCAGCACATGGTTGCACAGCACTACATCAAAATGATTTTCCCCAAAAGGGATTTGATGAATGTCCATCTTCACTTTGGCAAGAGGCGATTCTATATCGGCTGTAATGTATTTGTCACCATGCCGTTTTTCGAAGCGTTTCATAAAACAAGGTTCAGGCGCGATGTGCAACACATCGAGTTGGGTAGAAAAAAAATTAGTTTTCTCCGTCAGGTAAAGCCAAATTAACCGATGTCGTTCCAAACTCAGGCAATTTGGGCAAAGGGCATTGGGTCGTGGATTGATGCGCCCATAGGGAAGAAACTTCCGGTAGTGACTTTTACATATGGGGCATTCTACTTTATTTCCTCTATAAAAAATTCCTACGGTCTTTAAACCAATACCGCTAAAAAGTTGCAGGTATTTGCGGGGAACAAACCTTATAAGAAGGGCTATCAGGTACTTCATGGGCGGCAAAGTTAATATTTACTCAATAGTCTGCTACAGACTGCCCATAGTGGCCCATTGACATATTTTGTTAATCATTAAAACTATTTCCTTCAATCCCCCATCTTTATACTGGAAACCAGAAATTGAGCTCAAAATAATAGTTTTCCGTGGCCGGAACCTTACTTGACATAGCTATGATGCATTCGGATGCCCTGATAACCCGGGCCCGCGAGGGAGATAAGAATGCTCAGGGTAAATTAGTGCAGTTGTGGTACAAACGCATTTATAATTTCTCCTATAAATTCTTTTTTGACCACGACCTGGCGATGGAGGTTTCGCAAAAGACCTTCATCAGTATGCATCGCAATCTGGAAGGGCTACAAGAAGTTACCCGGTTTCGGTCCTGGCTTTATACTATTGCCATAAACAATTGCCGCGAAGAGTTGCGAAAACGAAAGGCGAACCGATCGGTTTCCCTGCACGACCTGCGACCCGGAGAAAGCGAAGAGAGTTTTGCGTGGGAAGCCAGTAGCGGCCGGGGTGAAAATCCGGAGCGGCAACTTAGACAATCGGAATTATCAGACTTGCTGCAGCAATGTTTGATGGAACTAAGTGATGAGCAACGAGAGGTGGTGATCATGAAAGAGTACGAAGGATTAAAGTTCAGGGAAATAGCAGAGGCTCTTCGGATTTCGGAGAATACAGTGAAGTCGAGAATGTATTATGGCCTGGATGGATTGAAGAAGATTTTGGAACGCAAGAATATCACTAAGGAAACAATTGGTTATGAATTATAAACCGGACGAAAGCACCCTAATCTCTTATCTGTATGGAGAGTTGGATGCAAAGGAAACAGCGAAGCTACAAGAGTACTTCCTTCAACACCCGGAGGAACTCAGCAAACTTCAGCAATTAACCGAAGTTAGAAACGTGCTCAAGGTTGCCGAAGATCAAGAGGTGATTGCTCCACCTATCTTTATGGATGGCCCAAGTCAAGCTTCGCGGTTTTGGCAAAGCGGCTATGTTAAAACGATTTTAAGTATTGCAGCTTCGTTTCTGCTTTTGCTTGTGGCCGCCCGGTTGATTGGCCCGGAAATTTCGTATTCCAAAGGTGAATTAAGAATTAGCTTTAACCAAGCAGCACCTATTGAAAAACCTGTTGTGCAAAATGATCCTACACCATCACTCACTTCTCATGAGATTCAGGGTATGATTAACACATCGTTGGTAAAAAACAATGAGTTGATTGCAACGGAGTGGGAGATTAGCAACAAACGGATTCAAGCCTCTTTGCAAAACAATCTGGCCAGTAACTCGGCAAAAATTGATGAGTTGATGAAGGTAACTTCTCAGGCTTCACAGGATCAGGTTCGGACGTTCGTAGCTGGATTGCAACAAGATAACCTGCAATTGATGAAGGACTATATGGCACTTTCTACAAAAGATCAGCAAGTGTATGTAGAAAATTTGCTTGTTGATTTTTCAAAATACCTGCAGGAGCAACGCAAGCAAGACCTCATGTTGTTTCAAACACGCATGAGCAGCATTGAGAAGAACACCGATCAGTTTAAATTAGAAACAGAACAAATTCTGGCAAGCATTATTGCCAACCCGGGAAACACATTTAAAAAAGTAAACAACTATTAAAAATTGTATAGATATGAATAACGTAGCGAGGATTTTTGTGACGATAGGATTAGTAGGTTTGGCAACTGCCGCACAGGCACAAGGAAAGATAGACCAGGACCGGATGCAACGGGATATAGAGGTAACAGAAAATATTCTAAGCACACTAATTAAACAACAATTTGAAAAGCGTTCTTTCTTCCCGATGGAAATAAGGGGCGAGTATCGCGAAGGCCATGGAATAACCTATCGGTTACCCTATGAATTTAATGGTCCGATGATTTGGGGAGTACCGGGGGCCGATATTCAAATGCTGGATGGCAGATCGTTTAATTATACGTTCGAGTTTCCTTCTGGGGAGCAAGCTGAATTGTCGCGGATTCTTGATGAACAGGGACGAATTAAAAACGAAACTATACGTGGCACAGAGCGTGCAAAAGTGGCATCAACTTCGCCACGCAGGGTCAATACAGATAGTATTCGTGAGGTCTCTACGGATAAAATTATTGAGTCTTGTAAAGAGTTTATTACTGACTATGGTGACTTGATCACCCAGTTGGCACCCGATGAAAAGATCATGATCACCAACCGTGGCGATGGTGAGCGCATTTGGTATGGTGCGTTTGTGAATGCCTCGCGCCCAAGTTACGTTTCTATTGAGGCTAGCAAAGCTGATCTGACACAATTCCGACAAGGAAAAATTACGCGTGAGCAGTTCAGGAAAAACATCAAAGTAATCAACAGTGTAATGGATGATGAACTCCAACCTGATCTTGAATTGTTAACCAGTATTTTCAATCGCTTGTATCGCAAAGATCTATCTAAAACTTACTTCACGGAAGAGAATGTATATTATGAGAAACTGAAAGACTATGGCGTGATTTATTATTTGCAGGTATATTCCAGCAATCAAAGTGAATATGATAGAAAGTATATAATGCCTACCCTGGGTTTGCAAGGCTTGAGCCAGGAAGAAAGAGATGCGAAAGTAAAAGAAATATATCCCCAATTTGAAAGAGACCTGAAGGCAGACATACTTGAATATGGGCGCACAGTAAAAAGTCTTCAGCCTAATGAATTGCTTGTGTTTGATGTAAAAGTAACTAAGTGTGAAGCGTGCAATATTCCAGTTTCCTTAGAAATAAGTATCAAGGCTGATGTGTTGAAAGAGTATGCTGCGGGTAAGCTCACGAAAGATGCTGCCCTGGCTAAAATGATTGTTAAAAAGGGAAACAATCAATAATATTTGGAGGGTGATGGGCTAAGAAAAGTGCCTTTCACCCTTTTTTATTGCCATTATTATTTATTCTTCGGGTGACTTGTAACCCTGAAGGTGAATTATCAGTACTATCTTTATACTAAAGCCAGTCTAAACCCTGTTATACTTAAATCTTAAAAGCCTAAATCTATGAATAGAAGAAATATACTCATTGGAGCAGGCGCGGTGGTTGTGTTGCTAATTGGTTATTTTGTTGTACGAGGCGACAAAAATAGTGAATCCGCCTCCATCATGGCCACTGTTAAAGAGGGACAGTTCAGAATTGATATTGAAACAACGGGTGAGTTGGAAGCTAAGAATTCGGTAAAAATTCAAGGACCACAATCTCTTCGTAATTTTCAAATCTGGCAGGTCACTATACAAAATATTATCAACGAAGGTACTGTGGTAAAGAAGGGTGACTGGGTAGCAACCCTGGATCGCTCAGAGTTTCAAAATAAATTTGCTGCCAAGCAGATTGAACTCGATAAAGCTAATTCAAAATTCAACCAAACTCAATTAGACACCACCTTGATACTTAGGCAATCGCGCGATGAGTTGATTAATCTTAAATATGCGGTTGAAGAAACAGGAATAGTTCTTGAGCAATCCAAGTTTGAACCTCCCGCTACTATCAAGCAAGCGGAGATCAATATGGATAAAGCTAAACGTGCGTACGAACAAGCTGTAGAAAATTATAAAATCAAGAAGAATCAGAACATTGAGAAGATGCGTGAGGTCAATGCTGAATTGCGTAAAGTGCAATCTGAGTTTGAAGGAATGACAAAAGTACTGGAAGCCTTTAATGTGATGGCCCCTGAGGATGGTATGGTGATTTATGAAAAGGGTTGGGATGGTAAGCCCATTAAAGCGGGCTCTCAAATTCAAATGTGGGAACCTACGGTTGCCACATTACCTGATCTTACAACCATGATGTCAAAGACCTATGTTAACGAGGTAGATGTGCGCAAGGTAAAAGTAGGGCAACAAGTAGAGGTGGGACTCGATGCTTATCCCGACAAGAAACTGACAGGTGCTGTGATGCGCGTTGCTAATGTGGGTGAGCAACGACCCAACTCGGATGCAAAAGTGTTTGAAGTAGCTGTTGAAATAAGTGGAACCGATGCCACCTTAAGACCTTCTATGACCACCAGCAACAAAATTATAGCCAGTGTGCTGGATAGTGTTCTTTATGTTCCGCTCGAAAGTCTACATAGCCAGTTTGATTCAATTACCTATGTATTTAAAAAAGATGGAATCAATACGGTGAAACAGGAAGTTATAATCGGTGAAACAAATGCGAACGATGCGGTTATCCTCGGTGGACTTAAAAAGGATGATCGGGTATTTCTTTCTGTGCCAGCGAAGTTAGAAGATCAGGAAATTGAGCTTTTACCACAACTGAATGGAAAGCGGGGAAAGAAAGATAAAGAGGAAGCTCCTGCCGATGTAAAGATTGTTTCAAACCCAAGCAAATAATCCGGTGATATTCACGAATCGGTATTTCTCGCCTCGCTTGATGGCCAATCTTTATATTGCTATCAATGCAGTAATTGCCAACAAAGTGCGTTCACTTTTAACAGCACTTGGAATCATATTTGGAGTGGCAGCTGTGATTGCCATGTTAGCCATTGGTAATGGTGCCCAACAGGAAATTCTTAATCAGATCAAGTTGGTGGGTGTGAATAACATTGTAGTGAAGCCCATTATCGAACAAAAAGAAGAGAATCTCAATGAACAGGCGAATGGAAAAAAGGAGAAGAAAAAGTTTTCTCCGGGATTAACCATTCGCGATGTGCATAGTATAAAGTCAACGATTCCCGGATTAGCCCGCGTAAGTCCCGAGATTATTCTCGATACCTATGTAATTCGCGATGGGATTCGGAGATCAGCAAAGTTAGTAGGCGTGGAGCCAGCCTACTTTGAAATTTATGATTTTCAGTTAGCTGAAGGCCAGCTTTTCAATAGCGAGCAATTAAAAGTTGGTGCACCGGTTTGTATAATTGGTTCGGCCTTGAAGAGCCGTTTTTTTCCCACCGAGAATCCACTTGGCAAAAGTATTAAAGTAGGACCGCACTGGCTAACGATTGTTGGCGTTCTGCGCGAGCGACTGGTATCTGAAAATAGTATCAGTAAGTTGGGTATTCGGGATTTTAATATGGATGTATATGCACCATTGCAAAGTGTTTTAATCCGTTATGAGAATCGGGATCTAATTACAACGGAAGCTTTGCGCATGGCAGCCATGCGAAGCCGGGGTATGGTGTTTATTTCTTCCTCCAGTGAGTCGGATGCCGAAAGCGAACTCGAGAAAAAGAATTATCATCAGCTTGATCGACTTGTTATTCAGGTAGACGAGACAACCAAACTTCAGGCTACTGCAGAAATCCTTTCGCGCATGCTTTCGCGTAAGCATTATGAAGTAGTTGATTATGAAATTGAGATTCCCGAGTTGTTATTAAAACAACAGCAACGCACCAACGATATCTTTAATTATGTACTGGGAGCGATTGCTGGTATTTCGTTACTCGTAGGTGGTATTGGGATTATGAATATTATGTTGGCTTCGGTGCTGGAGCGGATCAAGGAAATTGGGTTACGTCTTTCTATAGGCGCACAGAAAAGTGATATCGTGCAACAGTTTTTGTTTGAAGCCGTGATGATAAGCGTTAGCGGTGGTTTGATTGGTGTGGTGCTTGGCGTTTCCATGGCTTATGTCGTTTCAATAGTGGCTGATATTCCTACCATTGTAAGTTTTACTTCTATTTTGCTTTCGTTTGGTGTTGCAGCTACTGTCGGATTGATATTCGGTATTGCACCCGCGCGCAAAGCAGCCAGTCAGGATCCAATAGCTTCATTACGATATGAATAAAAAAACACTACTCGTAGGCCTTGCAGTTATTTTGATGTTCCATGCAAGCGCTCAAAATACATTTAGTATCGAAGACATTATCGATCGTGCCAAGCAGCAATCTATTTTCTCGAAGCAAGCCGAAACGCAACGGGAAACAAGCTATTGGCAGTACCGGTCTTTTCGTACCAATTATAATCCACAGCTTCGGTTAAATGGCAATTTGCCAAGCTATACCAACTACGTAACACCGGTGCGTCAACCTGATGGATCCTTGTTGTACTTACCGGTTAATCAAATCAATCCTAACCTCAACTTTGCCCTGCAACAACCGCTTGGTTTTTCGGGTGGCACTATATCGGCCAATACAAATTATAATTTCTTCAACGACATTACAGCAGACGCGACCCAATGGAGTGGCACCGTGATGAATGTTCAATTAACGCAACCCGTATTTGCCTACAATCCGCTTAAATGGGACAAAAGAATTCGTCCCGTTGTCTTTGAAGAATCAAAACGGATTTTTGTAGAGCGTCAGGAGGAGATTTCGCGCGATGCCGTTAGTTTATTTTTTGATGTATTGCGGCAGCAGGTGAACGAACAAGTAGCACGATTTAACTTAGCTAATAACGATACTATTTATAAGATTGAACAAGGCCGATATAATATTGGGACTACTTCACAAGATAAGCTTTTACAAGTTGAATTGCAGTTGTTACGTTCCCGTCAGGAAGTTGCGCAGGCCCAGTTGGAATTAGAAAACGCACGTCTTCAATTACGCGCTTATATTGGTTTGCAGGATGGAGATGATTTCGCGTTGATACTTCCTGATAATATTCCGGCCTTTGATGTGCTGGTGGAGGACGCGTTGACGTATGCCAGGCTTAATCGGGCCGACTACATTGGATTTGAGCGAAGGAGATTAGAAGCAGAAAGTGAAGTTGCACAAGCAAAGGGTCAGCGTTACCAAACAACACTCACGGCTTCCTATGGATTGAATAATGTAGGCACCTCGGTTTCTGATTTATATGACAATCCATCACAGCAACAAATTGCCAATATTGGGTTTAATGTACCCTTGGTAGATTGGGGTCGCAGAAAGGCACTGATGCAAACCGCTCTTGCTAATAAAAAGTTGAGAGATTATGAGATTGAGCAAAGTAAAATAATCTTTGAGCAGGAGATCATTACAAAAGTGCGTCAGTTTGAAATGATGCGGTTACAAATCGAGATAACCAAAAAATCAGATGAAGTTGCACAGGAGCGTTACAATGTTGCCCAAAACAGATACCTGATTGGTAAAATTGACATCACCAATTTGAATATCGCGCTCACAGAAAAGGATAGTGCCAAAAGAAGTTATCTCGATGCCCTCAAATCATTCTGGACTGCCTACTATGATCTGCGTAGACTGACTCTTTATGATTTTGCAAATAAGAGATTACTTTATATTCCGGAGAATTAGGAGCTTTAGTTTTGTTTCTGCAAGTGATCAAAAATAGAACTTCTTCACGAGCAAGGGTTTCTCAATCCTGCTACGCAACAAGGTGAATATATTTCATTTCCTTTGTAAGGTATTTTAACCTTTGCGTATGAGCCAGCAAAATAATTTTTTGACCCCGGAGTTTTTATTAACAACCAGCACTTCCGAAGCGCTCTATGAAAAGTTTGCAGCTCCATGTGGTATTATTGATTATCACAATCACCTCTCCCCAAAAGATATTGCTGAAAACAGACAGTTCAGCAACCTGACGGAAGCCTGGTTAGCAGGAGATCATTATAAATGGCGTGCCATGCGCATCAACGGCATCAATGAAAAATATTGCACGGGCGATGCCAATCCTGAAGAAAAATTCAAAGCCTGGGCTGAAACGGTTCCGTATACTGTTCGTAACCCTTTGTATCATTGGACTCACCTGGAATTAAAAAATTATTTCGGCATTACTGAAATGCTGAATAAAGATTCGGCCGCCCGTATTTATGCTCTATGCTCTGAAAAATTACAACAACCAAATTTCAGGGTACAGTCATTATTAAACAACATGAAGGTGGAAGTAGTTGGTACCACGGATGACCCCACTGACTCGCTGAGCTATCATAAACAATTTGCTCAGCAAAATGCGGGTTTTAAAATGGTGCCATCCTACCGGCCCGACAAAACGTACACCACAGGCGATGTAGTAGCCTACAATCAGTACGTAGATAGATTGGAAGCAGCTTCGAATCGTTCTATTAGCACGTTTAACGACTTACTGAATGTATTACAAAACCGAATCGATTTCTTTGATACCATGGGATGCCGCGCATCGGATCATGGACTTGAATATTTATTTTATGATGAGCAGGCAGAGAATAAAGCGCCCGCTTTGTTCTTAAAATTGAGAAGTGGAAAGGCAATTGATACTCTTGAACAAGATTTATTTCGGTGTGCTGTGATGTTAACTCTTTCGCGCGCGTATCATGCAAAAGGTTGGGCACAGCAGTTTCACATCGGAGCGATCCGAAATAATAATTCGCGCATGATGCGAACGATTGGTGCCGATACCGGCTTCGATTCTATTGGAGATTTTCCGCAGGCGAAACATATGTCGCGTTACCTCAATGCCTTAGATACAACGAATCAATTAGCTAAAACGATTTTATATAATCTTAACCCGGCCGACAATGAGGTGTTTGCCACGATGTTGGGTAATTTTTCTGATGGCTCCATACAAGGGAAAATTCAATGGGGAAGTGGGTGGTGGTTTTTAGATCAGAAGGATGGAATGGAAAAACAACTCAATACACTTTCCAACATGGGCTTGCTTTCCCGCTTTGTCGGTATGGTAACGGATTCGCGAAGTTTTCTTTCTTTTCCACGCCACGAATATTTTAGAAGGATACTCTGCGATTTAATCGGTCGTGATGTTGCAAAAGGCGAACTGCCTGATGATTTGAATCTATTGGGAGGCATCGTAAAAGATATCTGTCATGATAATGCTGAAAGGTACTTTGGTTTTGCTCGCTAAATTATGCGTGTGATTGTCAGTTTTGTTAAAAAATTTCGCTGTTCAAATATTTGAAGATCAATTGGTTACGCACAAATCACAAGAAATGTATCGTAAATGATACATTTCTATTTATGCATGCCTACAATGAAACACCCCGTTTCCATGGAATAAAATCATCCTGACTTAAATCAACTGCTTTGGGCTTTAATCGGCCACTCGCCACTTCAATTACAAAGTCAAGAATTTCGGCCCCCATTTGCTCAATATCTTTCTCACCAGAAATAATTGGTCCACAATTGATGTCAACAATATCCGGCATCTTTTGCGCAAGCTTTGTATTGGTGGAAACTTTGATTACAGGTGTAATCGGATTGCCCGTAGGTGTGCCTAACCCTGTAGTAAACAACATTACATTGGCACCGGCTCCAGCCATCGCGGTAGTACTTTCAACATCGTTGCCGGGTGTACATAATAATGTGAGTCCGGGTTCTTTTACATATTCACCATAGTCTAATACATCCGTTACCGGAGAAGTGCCGCCTTTCTTTGCGGCTCCGGCCGATTTCATTGCATCCGTTATCAACCCATCTTTAATGTTGCCCGGTGAAGGATTCATATCAAAACCAGAACCCACTGACTCCGCTGCGCGTGAATAAGCACGCATTAATTGTGTAAAGCGGCCGGCTACCTTATTGTTTGTAGTGCGGTTGATCAGTTCTTGTTCTACTCCGCATAATTCAGGAAACTCAGAAAGAATTGTTGAACCGCCCAGGGCCGCAATTAAATCAGCGGTGTGACCTATTGCCGGGTTGGCAGAGATACCTGAAAAACCATCCGATCCTCCGCACTCTAATCCCACCACCAATTTATTGAGTGGTGCAGGCTTTCGTGTTTGTTTGTTAGCTTCTGTCAAGGCAAAAAATGTTTCACGAATGGCACGGGCTAGTAGGTCTTGCTCGGTTCCTTCGGTTTGTTGTTCCAAAACAAGTAATGGTTTGGCAAAGGCCGGGTTATGTTGTTTAATTTTTTCTTGCAGTATGGAAGTTTGTGCATGTTGGCAACCCAAACTTAAAACTGTTGCACCGGCTACATTAGGATTATTGATATACCCTGCCAGCAAGGCGCACAGCGCGTCCGAATCTTGCCGGGTGCCACCACACCCACCTTCGTGCGTTAAAAATTTTATTCCATCAATGTTATCAAATAGTTTATGGCGGGTGGGAGCATTAAAATCCTGAAAGGAAGTTTTATTGATCTGATCAGTTGCACCTTGCCGATACAGATCCACCAACTCGTTTACATAACTCTTGTAAGGATTGTGTTTACCAAAGCCGAGGGCTTCTTCAAAGGCTTCGCGGATAACATTGACATTCCGGTTTTCGCAAAATACCAAAGGCACCACAATCCAATAGTTGGCTGTGCCCACTTGTCCATCCGGGCGATGATAACCTAAAAACGTTTTGTCTTTCCATGCACTCACATCGGGTGCCTGCCAGGTAAATGTTTTGGTTCTTCCCGAATAAGCTGCGGCTTCATGTTTTACATTTTGTGTAGTAATGGCGCTTCCTTCGGGGATGGTGGTAATTGCTTTTCCTACGACCACGCCATACATGATAATCTCTTCACCCGGTTGCAAGGTTCTTTCTACAAACTTATGTTTAGCTGGAATTGCATGCACAAGCGTAATCAGTCGGTTGTTGTATGCTATTTTTTCACCGGCTGATAAATCGGTAAGTGCAACCCATACCGTATCGGCCGGGTTTATCTTCAACACGTTGGTGCCCATGGAGCCTTATTAACTTTCGTGATTAAGTGGGTGAAGGTATTAATTTTTAATGTTTATGGTGTATTTTTAAAACAGATTCCTCTTAATGAAGAAAAAAGTTATTTCACTGGGCGATGTTATGATGCGGCTTTCCACGCCTGGCTCTTCCCGCTTTACCCAAACAGAGATGTTTAATATTCTCTATGCAGGTTCGGAGGGTAATGTGGCCTCGGCCTTGGCAGGTTGGGGAGTTCATGCAGTTCACGTCACCCGTTTTCCGGACAGCGATTTAGGAAGAGCAGCCACGGCATCGCTGCGAAAATTCGGTGTGGATACGGGTTCTATCGTATACGGAGATGAGCGTATGGGTCTATATTTTCTTGAGAATGGTGCCATGCAGCGATCTTCAAAAATTATTTACGACCGGTTTGATTCAGCCTTTGCCCACATTCAACCAGGTATGATTGATTGGAGTGAAGTGATGAAGGATGCGCAGTGGTTTCATTGGTCTGGAATTACCCCGGCACTTTCGCAAGGCGCAGCGGATGTTTGCAAAGAAGCTTTACTAGTTGCGCGGAAGCTGGGCGTTACGATTTCTGCGGATATCAATTATCGAAGAAACTTATGGCAATATGGCAAACAAGCCATTGATATTATGCCCGGGTTGATTGAACTTTCTGATATTGTCGTAGGTGGAGTGACTGATTTTGAAAATAGTTTGGGGATTTCTGTTTCTGATTTTGAAATGGGATGCAAAGAAGTTCAGAAAAAAAATCCGGCTGTAAAGAAAATTGCCAATATACATCGTGAGTCCATCAGTTCATCACATAACAAAATAGAAGGACTGCTTTGGACGGGTAAAGAACTTCTGAGATCACAGCAATACGATCTTACTCATATTGTTGACCGGGTGGGTGCGGGTGATGCCTTTATGGCCGGATTAATTTTTGGCTGGACAAACGAGAAGACAGACAAACAAACACTTGAATTTGCCACCTCCTCGTGTGCCTTAAAGCATACTGTTGAAGGCGATGTGAACGTGTGTACCGTGCAGGAGATTGAATCTGTTTTGAATGGCATTAATGTTGGTAAACTGTTACGATAAGAAATGATATTTACTAAGCAACAAATTGTTTCAGCTATGAAGGAGACAGGATTTATTCCTTTGCTCTCTCATAACAACCCTGAAGTGTCTCAAAAAGCTATGGAGGCTGCGTATCGCGGAGGGGTACGTGTATTTGAATACACCAACCGGCATTCAAATTCATTTGAGGTATTTGACCAACTGTTGAAGTCGGTTGAATCCTTACCCGGTATGATGTTAGGCATTGGCACCATCATGGATAAGGAAACGACATTGAAGTTTATTGCAGCCGGAGCCCATTTCATTATCTCACCAATACTAAATATTGAAATGGCGCCAGCCTGTCACGAATATGATAAACTATGGATACCGGGTTGCGCCACGTTAACTGAGATTGTAACAGCCAGGCAACAAGGAGCCGAAGTAATAAAAGTGTTTCCAGGATCGGTGCTAGGGCCAGGCTTTGTAAAAGCCATTATGCCTGTGGTACCTGATCTTCAACTTATGATTACCGGAGGGGTTGAGCCAACCGAGAAAAGTATTTCAGAGTGGTTTGGTGCCGGGGCCACTTGCGTGGGATTAGGTTCACAGTTATTTACGAAGGAAGTTTTCGAAAAGCAGGATTGGACTCGGATCGAGGAAACTGTTCGGTATGTTTTGGACGTGATTAAGAGAGTGAAACAAAAAACCACATAGGAACATAGTAAACATAGTTTGATTATTCTATGTGAGCTATGTGTCTATGTGGGGTAGAAAATAAAGAGCAGTAACCAAATTCCGGTATAATTAAGCGGAGAGATCTCCTTCAGCCTTGCTTTCAATTCGGGTTTAATACTACGTCCGTCAATAAACTGATGGACGCTTCCTTTGGTGATTTTCTCATTCTTCCGTGTCAGCTCTTTTAAGGCTTCATAGGGATTGGAAAAACCTTCTTTTCTCAACACAGTTTGTATTGCTCCTTACGCGAAATAGGTGATGCCAAGGGCTGATTGCAGCATGTCTTCTCATGCTTTTTGACCGCCTCTTGATATTCGAAAATTAACACTAGGCGGTTTTGCGAATGGAAGGTTATTGTATGTGCCGGAGGAGTGATTGATAGAGAAATAAAAGACCCTAGAACGGGTACCTGAATCAATCTATAATCTTTTCGAGGTTCAGAAAGAACACACTTGTACACCTTCTGACTCCCAGTTATCATGGCCTCCGTAAATTAAAGTTTGCCTAGCCAATTTGTTCTTTTGGAGTTGGTAAAAAAACTTCAGGTTATTGAAAAAATCCGGGTTGAACTGTCTCCGAAAGTTTTATTTCCACAGAATGACAATACGTGCCCTGATCTAATTAATGCATCTATTTCATGCCCGGTAATATCGCGGAAGTAATACAGATTACTCTCCTTGACAATATTGTGCCTTAATTTTATCATTTCGCCCATCACTATCGTTTCAAATAAAGCACCTTTGAGCGGATGATCAGATAGATAAATCGAAATAATAGTATTATTATTTTCTATTTTAAAGAAATCTTAATTAAATATTTAAACGTTTGATAGGCTTCTCCAATTCTAGTACCAGTTTCCCAAACGAATACCCCTTCATAAAATCTCATTTGAGGTATAAAAGTAACGCCACCAAAAGAGAATGAATCAGTTGATTTTTCATATTCTGGTATTTTTTTGTTTTTAATAATTTTTTCATTGCCTTGTATTAAGCTACGACTTAGTTCAAATTCAAAATTTGAAATATAATGCTTATAGGTATAGACAACATTTCCCTCTTTAATTATATCTACATACAGATAATAATCTTTAACTAATATTGAAGGGTTATCTTTACCAAATAACGAGCCCTGTGAAGTCGCAACTGTAAAAACACCTCGTGGTCGAATTTTATATTCAATTCTACTTCCTTCAGAATAAAATATCACCTCATCAAAATAATAATTATAAGAATCCCAATAAAGTGTTGAAGCAGTTCCTTTTAATTCATTAAAAACAAATTCACCAATTGCATAATTATTCGTATCTACTACCTTTCCAATTCCAGATTTAATTACATCAGTATCTTTAGTTATTTGCTGAGCAGCAAGTTTAACTAAGGTTCCGTTACTGTAAATCAAACTTTCAACTTCATTCCTACTTAAATTTAAAAATGGAATATCACCTTTAGGATCGATCTCTATATACTTGTCAGTGACCTTAATAATTTTTCCCTGAATGGTAGTCCCATCCTTTTTAATTATTGTATCAAAATTCTGCTGTTGTGCTACTAGTGAATTGTAGTGAAAAATAAATAACAAAGTAGTGAGAAGTTTTATATTTTTCATACGTTAATTTATGTTACAAATGATATTAAAACTTAAACACATTTTATCCTAACTTTATAATCCTTATGTATCTTGAAGACTATAAGATTACCATTTTGTAAATTTTTAAATGAATGGGAATCTGTATTTGATTTGAATGTCGCTATTATATAATAGACCAACCCAATTCCTGCTCCTATAGCAACCCAAGTACCAAAACTGTAATTATCACTTCCGCTTAATTCTCCAATAGCCCATGGAGCAACACCAAAGAAAAGTGCACCCACTATCATCGTATTAAGTAAATCACCTCCTCCCGAAGAAGATGAAGTGTTATAAGTTTTAGACGTTAATGAATTATTGTCCTTGAAATATTTTCTAAGCCTACTGTATTGAGAGTAATCATGAAAATTGTCAATTCCATAATTGACATTACTTAAAGAAGTTAGATTTGGTTTATATTTTAAATTAGTTGGTTGGGTTGAATAAATTATACTTTTGTAATAATTAGTATTATCTATTTTGAAATTGAGTATATTTCTGGTCAATCTGTGTCCAGATATTGTTTGCCCGTTGGTGATGCAATAGGTTATTGTTAAAGCAAATGTGATTATGCTCAATTTCAGTGTAGTTTTCATAAGGATTATTTTAAAATTTACTCATTTTTTGACTTGCTAGTTTCGACAGTATGTGCAATCAGAATGCAATACCTTGCGGTCTGAAAGAGTTGCGTAGCAAGTATTAGCATTGGGTGATGAATAGGGTGTGCTTGTAGGACAACCGGTACATCTAGGATTTGTGTCAACTATCTCACAACTTTGGATTCCACTCAATAAAACAAGAATTAGAAATGGCATTAATCTTACCCAAAACTTTCTTGAATTTATTATTTACTTCATATGCATAGATTTAGTTAATGAATCGTGTAGATCATACTGATTTAAGTTTTGATATTTGTTTTATTATTCAATTTAATTGGTTGACTACTGCTTATAAAACTCAATTTTTACAGTGCCGCTATTATCGCTTACATTATCCCAATCTGCAAAGAAAGCATAGAACTTATCACCATTTCGCAGACTCAACGTTTTCTCTCCACCGATTGATAGAATATCCAACTCGTCATCCAATGATCCAGCGTATCGGATAAATACGTCATAATGCGTAGCTCCGGGTGAGAAAAATGCATTTCCAGTGACCTTGACTTTATAGACGCCTTCCGGAATGTTTACACTGGCTGCCACACTCGAATTTAGTAGCACACAGTTGTCCTTTCCATGAACAGGCAAAGTGGTACCGTCAAATGAAATGTTAACAGATCCGCTATTATCATCAATTGACTGCCAGTCAGCGAAGAATGCATAAAGTTTTCCACTTCTGAACCCCAACGACTTTGATGAGCCTATGGAAAGAATTTGCAAATGGTCATCATCCGATCCAGAGTATCGTATAAGTACGCGCTTATGACTTGCGCTTGGAGCAAAAAAGGCGTCTCCACTTACCGCAACCGAATATGTTCCTGCACTAATGGCCGTAGAAGTAGCTACTGATGAGTTAAGCAAAATGCAATTCAGCTTGCCATCTACAGAAAGAGTATAGTCGGGTGTCCCAGGCGTTCCGTTATTCCCATCTTCCTCCAACTCCTGACAGCTTGCGAGAATGAGCAAACATAAGATAGTGAGTTTTATAATAGGTTTTTTCATAAAAAGTAGTTTAGAATTGTCTCAGTAGTAATAGAATTTTCCTCTTTCAGTAAAAGGTTTAGATCAAAATTGAACCATTCATTGCGGATATGACAAATTATCTTGTGTAAATTTGACGGAATAGCAGAGTCAAAAACACAACCTCTATACTTATTGTTTGAAGCGCAAGTTGATATTGATGAACCGAAAAGATGGCTGTACGGAGCAGTTTGCCATGCTTTATCTAGGCATCAAGATACCGCAACAGATAGGTTGGAAGAGATATGCAAAAAAATTTAAGAAGTGAGATACTGCTATTTGCCGATTTTGAGTTTATCATCCACCAGATATAAAGGCACCCAAACCTCTACTCTGGTACCGGAAGGGTTGCCATCTTGAAATAAGTAGGTAATCGAATGCCGTATGGGTTTGGTATTGATTTGATTTAAGATTTCATAAAACGCATGAATCATTTTCAAACCCTTACCTTGCCGATTGCTGTTTTGTGCTGCTTTGGTTCTGCCTACACCATTGTCTTCGATGGTGAGTTTCATGTAATCATCTTCCTTTTCAATATTAATTGAAAGTTTGCCTCCGTTGGCCCGTGGCATGAGTCCGTGCCTGATGGCATTTTCGGCAAAGGTTTGCAACACCATTACGGGGACATTTTCTTTTTGGGAAATACCCTCACCAAGGTATATATCGTAACTAAACTTCTCACCAAAGCGCAGCTTCTCAAGATTCAGATAGGCCGTAACGAATTCGAGTTCATCTTCTAAAGTACGGTAAACACGTTCGGCATCACTTAATAGTTGCCGGAGCAGGCGTGTAAATTTATTCAGATAATCGTAGGCGGCATTACGATCTTCAAGATATAGTAGCGAGGCAACCGAGTTGAGTGCGTTAAAAGTAAAGTGCGGATCAAGCTGGCCTTTGATGCTTTGTAATTGTAGGGTTTGGAGTTTTCGCTTCTGATTTTCGCGCTTCTCTATCTGTTTAGTGGTTTCTCTCGTTACAAGCCCGATAAAAAGGACAAAACCGAGATAAATAGCTGGATAGATCAGATATCCAAGTAAATAATACTTGTTTTCTTTTAGTTGCACGTAGTGAACGGCTGATCCGGATTTAATAAAGAGTTTAGATTCTCCGGTTTTAGTTACCTGATTTGATATTTGCCATTCGTAATCATCGGTATCGAACGGGACAGCACCTAATTCCACCATCCCAGCATCATAGACTATTAGCTTTCTGTCATTTTTTGAGTATAGCAGTAGTTCTTCAATTCCATCATTATCCAGATCATAGGTATAGGAGTAATAGCCCGTCTGTAACGGATTTTTCCTTTTTTCAATCAATTCCAAATGTGTATCCAATATGTAAATAGACTCAGCTAAGAGTATAATCAGATCCTGTTCTTGAGAATGTAAAACTTTTGGGTTTACCCGATTAGTAATGCCCAGATCAGCAAGAAGTTTTTCTTTAATGACTTTTCCTTGGGGTGTAAAGAGTACGAGGCTGGGTGCATAATTGGAAATGTCAGTACCCTGATAATTGTAAAGTGCGAGAAGTTTTTGTTCAGAATTTTTATCGATTGTAAAGACATCCAGGGCACCTCCAAAGCCAGTGAATTCTATCGGTGGAAATTTAAACTCCAGTTGATCATTTAGAACCATAAGCCAGGAACTATAATCTGTGTACGGTGTAGGTGTATCATAATTACCGGCCGCACTCATAGGGCTAATAATATCTGGTCTTGAGTCACCATCAATGTCAGTCAGTACCGGTTTATTAAAATTGATTCCGGTAAAGGGGCTGCTTTTTAGTGTTTTATTCTCAAGGTCATAGAAGTAGCAGAGACGGGGCCATAGACCAAAACCGGTGGTGATTCGGAAGTAGAACTCCTGTTTACCATCGTGATTTTGGTCATAAAAACCAATCTGTTTGAGATTGGAGTTTATCAGTCCTTCTACCAGATTTACTTTGGTAATAAATATCCGTTCAAGGTGCAGGCCATTGGGGTCAAAGAATTCATTGACATTCAAAAAGATGGAATCCTCTTTTGTTGTGAAAATGTAAATCTCACTGAACGTATCCTGATCGAAGTTGCCAAAGTACAAGGACGAAATTTCACGAGTGAGGTCATCTGGTAAGTTCCATTGGTCAAAGTATTTTCCTTCATTATCCATGATAGGAATGTTGACCAAAGGCGGACCTGGTTTGGCGTGGATCTGTTCTGTAATGCCATCCCCATTTAAATCGGCAAATACTTCCTGCACCAATTTCTCGGACGGGTTACTTTCAATTGATACTGAATGCTGATGACCAGTATCTTTAATAAAGAAACTAATGATAAGTGCAGGCACGAGAGCCCACAGCCAGGCTGAATAAAGAAGATTGCTTAAGGCTTTTTTCATTGATCTTGTTTTGCCTGCAATTCTTTTAATTGTGCCTTTGAAATGGCCAATGGGTAGGTCTTGAAATCCTTCTCGAATGTTATTGAGTGAGTTTTTCGATCTACTTTTGTGATATAGTTTAAATTAATTATCAGGGATCTTCCCAGCCTGATAAAACCATTTTTTGGCAGCATAGTTTCAATCATGCCCAATTGCACAGAACACAAATGCTGACGATCGCCCAGGTCAATGCAGGTATAATTGCCATCCGCTAAGCATGATAAGATCGAAGCTGGATCAATAAAAATATAGCCCGTTCGGGTGTTGATACGAAGTTTATGAGGCTCCTTGCGCTCGAGTACCAGTGCCTCTAATCGATCCATAAAGTTGGAATCAGGCTTGCGTTGCTTGTATTGGCTAATACAGTCATTAAGTTCCTTGCGATCAACAGGCTTTAATAAATAATCAAAGGCATGATTTTTTATAGCTTGAATGGCAAACTGGTTGTAGGCGGTTACAAATACAACCTCAGTATGCTTGTTTACTTTCTTAAGTTCTTTGAGGAAAGTAAAGCCATCCTTGCCTGGCATTTTGATATCTAAGAACAAAAGATCTGGTTGGAAGTCTGTCAGCTGTTCAGCTGCGGAAAAGGCCGAATCTGCACAGCGGATTTCTGAGAATTGAAGCGTATGCTCCAAGAGCTTGTGCAATAGGTCGAGGGCCTTTTTCTCATCATCTACGATGAGTGCGGTTAGCTTTTTTTCCATAGATTAAAGTCAACGGATGACTCAATTTAACGGATCAAAAGATTTATACAACCGTAATAGGAATAATTTATTAATTGACCAGGTTATATTCCCGTGTAGGTAAACGGAGTGATCGCTTTTAGTCTTGCTTTTAATTCCTTGCTGATCGTTAATTTATCAATGAATGCGTGAATACTTTGCTTTGTAATCTTTTCATTCTTCCGCGTCAGTTCCTTTAATGCTTCATACGGATTAGAAAAACCTTCTTTTCTTAACACAGTTTGTATTGCTTCCGCCACTACGGCCCAGTTTTCTTCGAGGTCATGATCGATGGCGGCTTGATTGAGTTCTAGTTTTCCTATGCCTTTTTCCAATGACTTTAATGCCAGGAATGTATGCGCCAACGGTACGCCAATGTTTCTTAAAACGGTAGAATCCGTAAGGTCGCGTTGCAAACGGGAGATAGGAAGTTTAGCCGACAGATGTTCAAAGAGCACATTGGCTAATCCTAAATTTCCTTCGGCATTTTCAAAGTCAATGGGATTTACTTTATGCGGCATGGCACTCGAACCGATTTCACCGGCTTTAATTTTTTGTTTGAAATAATTCATCGCCACATACTGCCACACATCGCGACTAAAATCAATAAGAATCGTATTGATCCGTTTTAACGCATCGAACAAGGCTGCAAGATTATCGTAATGTTCAATCTGTGTGGTGGGTTGACTGCGCGATAAACCCAGTTGCACTGTTACAAACAAATTGGCAAAATGATTCCAGTTAATTTCCGGATAAGCAATATGATGTGCATTGAAGTTACCGGTAGCACCACCAAATTTTGCTGAATAGGGAATAGGTTTTAATAAGTCAAGTTGACGGTTAATACGTTCCACGAAAACAAAAATCTCCTTGCCTAATCGGGTGGGGGACGCTGGTTGCCCATGAGTGCGGGCGAGCATAGGGATATCCTTCCATGCTACTGACAAACCGGTAAGTGTCTTCACTATCAGCTCCAGACCGGGCAAAAATTCCCGTTCCATAAATTCTTTGAGTGATAACGGGATAGCCGTGTTGTTGATGTCCTGTGAAGTAAGTCCGAAGTGAATAAACTCTTTGTATTGCGAAAGGCCCAGGTCGTCAAATTTATTTTTCAGGAAATACTCAACCGCTTTTACATCGTGGTTGGTTGTTTTTTCAATCTCTTTAATGGCTGTGGCATCCGCTTCGCTGAACGTTTCAAAAATGGATCGCAAGGAGGTTTCTTTGTCTTTAGAAAAACTTGCGAGTTCGGGTAGGGAATAGGTTAAAGCGATGAAATATTCCACCTCCACACGCACCCGATAGTACATCAATCCAAATTCAGAAAAGTAGGGGGACAGGCTTTGGGTTTGTCCAAAGTAGCGTCCATCGAGCGGGGAGATAGCGGTAAGGGAGTTGAGCTGCACGGAATACTTAATATGGCATGAAATTACAAAAATGAATCTTGATTATAGCATCATCCTTTGCTTTGGATTTTCTTGATATTTTTTAATTCTAAGATATCTAATAAATCTTTTGGGCGACCCGATAATTCTTTGTACTTGATTAAGTCATCGAATCCTAACACTTTAATGTCACTTTTCCAATCTGATTTTCATCAGCGACTTTATAGGACTGATTAAATCCTTTGCGGGATTCTTCCGATTTCATTCCTTGATAGATTATTGGTAAAAGTTCTACCTTAAAATAATCAAGTGGTAATCTTAAAATTGTTTTCTCAGGATCAAAAACTATTGATTTTAAGTGGCTGGTATCGTACCCTAGTATTTCAAGTGCAAGAATAATTTTCCCAAAATTTTCTATGGTAGGCTTATACCAAAAATCTATATCATTACTAGCCCTTGAGTAACCATGGTGATTAACAGCAATACCACCCACAGCTAAATAATCAACTTCATACTGATTGAAGGTATGTATAAAGTTCTCTAAAAGACTTTTCAAACGCTCACTTAGATCCATTCACAAACTTCAATTCAATAACATTAGATTGATCTAACGAACTGACGACTATTTTATTTTGATTGCCAAGATAATAGGAAAGTTCCATGAGGCGGAACATGGTAATGATTCGTTCAGATGGTGTAGAGTACAAAGTAGCAATTGAGTTTTCCTTCTCTTTTTCCTCTATTGAAATAACTTCAACTTTTCTCATAGAAACAAAGTTAAGGAAAAATTTAATGCGAAAAATCTTAGATTAAATTGTGGCTAAAAATAGCTATACAGAACTAATTAACTCTCCTTCGCTAAACTTCGTTGTAGTTCTACTAACTTCTCAAGATCGCGTAACTCCTGCCGAATGCTTTTTCGAATAAACACTATTAAAACTGCGGCCACCATCAAGGCAGAAACATCCATAGCAATTAGCCAAGCCATCGAAATATGTCGGCTAAACTCGGGCGTAAGCATGTAGAAGCCCACAAAGTATAATCCGAAAATGATCATGGTCACAGGTCCATGAATGCGTTTACGAAATTCGTGAAAGGAAATTGAATTTTGAAGGGATTGTGTTGCAGTATCTGAAATGTTGATTCTCCGGGAACGAATGGCACTAAAAATTTCAATCACAATCCTTATTGTCAATCCACCTATCATCAGATTAATACCGATGTTGCTAAGCAAATCCTGAAAGTTATAGAGATAGTAGAAATAAAATATCAGCATGGCAACCGTTGCCGACAACACCGCTGCATTTCCATAGTGTGCTGCCAACGTACTTTTCTTCTTTGCCTCACCTTGTGCAATCAGCGCTGCTATGTCTTGCTTGGCAGGTTGTGTTTCGCTGCTGCCCTTAGCTTTTTGCCACAGGGCCTTTAGATCATCCAATTCGTTGTTCATCTTCAATCAATGTTTTAAGTTTCGCTTTTATGCGATGAATTTTTACCCGTAAGTTATTTTCTGTAATGCCAATGATGCGGGCTATTTCTTCATACTCCACTTCTTCCAGCACCATCATGATCATGAGTCGATCTACTTCATCCAACCGGCCAATAGCTTTATAAAGAATCTTTTCATTTTCGGTAGAATCGCTATGGCCTTCAGATTCTGTTGTATGAATCGCGGCTTCGAGTGGGACTCTGACTTTATTTTTTTCTTTGCGGATTTGTAACAAACACGTGTTGACAGCGATCCGGTAAATCCAGGTTTTGTAAGAGGCATCTGCCCGGTATCCCGGCAAGGCATTCCACACGTTAATGAATACATCGTGTGTTAAATCATAAGCCAGATCGCGATCACCTTTCATAAAACCCCGGCACAGGTTCAACACCATACTAAAGTATTGGTTATATATTTTTTCATATACGACTAGATGGTCCTGATTCATGTTCGGTTAAACCTGAAACGCATTATACATTCGCATTAGTTATTTGTGCTTTACTTTTGAAATCAAAATATAGCAAGATAGCCAGTACCATAAGGTAAAAACTTAAGAGTAAAGGTATTAAGTAAATTTTGTCTGGTAGAAATGTTGCTAGCAGAAATGAGCCGATTGAAATAACGCCTGCTGAAATGGCATAGAGGTTATTTTTATAGTACCAGCTATAGGGGAAAAAGTGTGCGCCTGTAATGATGGCATACACCATCACAAAGTATACGGGCATATTTGAAAGTGTGAAAAACAAGAACGGGAAGTAGAACAATTGAGCAAAATTTAACCAAAGTCCCAGCGGCTCCAGGGGATTACCCTTTATCTTCCAGGAGGTTTTAAAAAATTTTGAAAACAGCCCTGCCAGCGGCAGCATAACAGCACCTACACAAAACGTTAAGATGGATTGATTATAGGGTGTTGTCTTCAGCGTCCAGATGTAACTGATTGCAAGCCAGATGATACTTGCCGCTGTAATAAAGTCTATTCCGTTTTTGGCTTTTACAGAAAGCTCTATGCGCAATTGATCAAAGGTCTTTTGGTCTACCATAACGTTAATAAAGTTTAGTTTTTATATTCAGATACAGCAGATGATCACTTATTACAGAATCTGTTAACTTTTTTTATTTAGCCTACTCCATCTGTGATTTTGAAGTTTTGATAGTTATTAATCACCGTCCATCCCACACGGAAAACCTCTTAGCCTGAAAACCGTTAAGTCTCTTTTATAATGCCCCTTTTTCATAGTTTTGCGGACTTTATGAACACGCACGTTGTCCGGTCGCTACTTCTGCTTTTTATGAGTTTTGGCCTCTTTGCGCAAAACAAACCGGGCAGCGATCTATCTATTACAAAAGCTAAAGGCGTTATTAAAGTAGATGGTATTTTAGAAGAAGAGGATTGGAAGGCTGCCGTGGCCGCCACCAATTTCTTTCTTAATTATCCGGTTGACTCCTTGCCACCATCTTTTCAGACCGAGGCGCGACTAACTTTTGATGATGATTTTTTCTACGTGTCCTTTGTTTGTTATGACGATAGCAAGCCCAGTGTGGTGCAGTCGTTGCGGAGAGACATTCAATGGGAGTTGAACGATAACGTAGGTATGTACCTGGATCCCTTCAATGATTTTACCAATGGCTTTTACTTTACCATTACACCTTATGGGGTTCAATCAGAAGGAAGCATGGCGTATGGAGGTTCTGATCCGGAGCAATCGTATAATAATAACTGGGATAACAAATGGTATTCGGCTGTAACCCGGCACGCTGATCATTGGGTAGCCGAAATAGCAATTCCGTTTAAGTCATTTCGCTACAATCAAAGTCAGCCTACTTGGAATGTCACCTTTGTTCGTCAGGATTTAAAACGCAATGAAGTCTCCAGTTGGATTGCTACCCCGATTCAATTTATCCCTGCCTCCTTTGCGTATAGTGGTAAATTGCAATGGCTGAGTCCTGCGCCCCATGCAGGCACCAACATTTCGCTGATTCCCTATGGTGTTACCTCGCTTTCGAAGGACAATGAAAAGGGAACAAGCGAAAACCTGATTACAGCAGGATTTGATGCAAAGGTTGCCATTACGCCTTCATTGAATCTTGACCTTACGGTGAACCCCGATTTCTCTACGGTGGAAGTAGACAGGCAGGTAATTAACCTTACGCGCTTTGAGTTTCAGTTTCCGGAGCGGAGGCAATTTTTCCTGGAAAACAGCGATCTTTTTTCGGCACCGGGTTTCACTTCAATTACTCAACCTTTTTTTTCACGAAGGATTGGCTTGGCGAATGATACATCGGATAACCTGGTACGCGTTCCAATTTTATATGGCGCTCGAGTAAGTGGAAAATTGGGATCAAAATGGCGCGTGGGGCTTATGAATCTTCAGACAAAGGAGACGAAGTCGTTAGGATTGCCTGCACAAAATTATACGGTTGCGGTATTGCAAAAACAAATTCTTGAGCGATCCAACTTCGATGTTTTTCTGGTGAACAAAGAATCGCTGGGTGCAGGCGAGTATGATCCCACCAAATTTTATCACGAAAGTCTGGTGAAGGATGTGTGGAATGGTTCTGATACAGTACCGAAGCTAAATGTATACAATCGGGTTATCGGTACCGACTTCAACTTAATTACCGCCAACAATAAGTGGGCAGGCAAAGCTTACTATCATTATTCATTTGATAATTTTTCTGAGAAAGACCGATACTCCTTTGGCGGGTTTGCTTCCTATAACACCCGAAAGGTAAGTCTCATGAGTGGATTCATAGGATTAGGAAAAAATTACAATGCCGAAGCTGGCTTTGTTCCCAACCTCGCGGTGTATCCTGGCACATTAGGAGGTATCATGATGGCTGATTATAAAATCTATCCTAAGTCGGGGCCACTCGTGTTGATGATGCCGGGCGTGATGTTCGATACCAATTACATTCCCGATGGAACTATGACGGATCGCACGATGGCGCTTCGCTATTCGATGAACTTTCGAAGCACGGCTGCCTTGACAGCATCGGCTAGAAATATTTTTCAAAAGCTTCCGGCCGACTTTGATGTGTTGGACCCTGAGGGAGAATCAATCTTACTGAAAGGGGAAGAGTATCAGTGGAATGAAGTGGAAATCAGATATACATCAGACACCCGTAAACTTTTTACCTATGTAATTACCCTCAGCGGTGGTGAGTTTTATAATGGTACAAGAACCAATGTTGGTGGCACGGTGTCCTATCGCATTCAACCGTATGGTAGCATTTCCCTTACGGGAGATTATAACGATATTAATCTGCCACCGGCTTACGGAAGTGCCAAATTCTTGTTGTTGAGTCCGCGGGTTGATTTTACACTAACCGATAAGTTGTTCCTTACCACCTTTGTTCAATATAATGATCGTTATGATAATGTAAACCTCAACGCACGCTTTCAATGGCGCTATAAGCCAGCCTCTGACTTTTTTATTGTGTATACCGAAAACTATCTACCGCAACAACTGACCAGTAAAAACAGGGCGTTGGTCATAAAGTTTACCTATTGGCTTAATATCTGATATCCACTTGATCCTATTGTCCCTTTGGGATTGATACTTTATCCTTAATTTTGTGCCACATTAATTTGTAAGCAGATGGCATTTGGATTTTTTAAGAAAAGTGAGAAAAAGGAAGAGGCACCTGTGCATAGCGGTCCGCATTATTTTGATTTGAAAGTGAAGAATATCATTCAGGAAACAAAAGATGCCATCAGCATTGTATTTGAGCAACCTGAAAAGAAAATCAGCTATAAAGCAGGTCAGTTTTTAACATTGATTACAACCGTGGGCGGAAAGGAAGTTCGCAGAGCTTATTCGTTAAGTTCTTCTCCTTTTACGGATGCAGATTTGACTGTTACCGTAAAGCGTGTTGACAAAGGACTTATGTCTAACTGGTTGCCGGATAATCTGAAGGTGGGCACAACTGTCAAAGTGATGGCGCCAACGGGTCATTTTACTACGGAGTATAAAAAGGAGAACAAGCGCCACCTGATTATGTTTGCCGGTGGATCGGGCATTACACCCATGATGTCGTTAATAAAAAGTACACTTACCCAGGAACCGGAAAGCATCTGTTCACTTATCTATTGCAACCGCGATATTGATAGTATTATTTTCAAAGATGAATTTGAAAAACTTCAGATCACGCATGCAGGTCGCTTGCATGTGATTCATGTGTTGGATAATGCCCCCATGAACTGGCAGGGATATTCGGGATTATTGAACCATGATATGCTCGTCAAACTTTTTGAACGGATTCCTAATTGGGGCATTGATAACACCACCTACCTGATGTGTGGCCCGGAGGGGATGATGAAGAATGTTGAGATGCTGCTTGACGAACAAAAAATTCCAAAAGAGAAAATATTCAAAGAAAGTTTTGTTCAGGGCACAATCAATAAAGAAGAGAAAAAGGAAGTGGCAACGACCGCTGCTGAAAAGAAAGCGCGTGAAGTGACGATCCGTTACGATGGACAAGAGTATAAGTTTGTGGTAGAGCCCAACCGAACGATTTTAGAAACCGCGCTGGATAAGGGAATTGACTTACCCTATTCCTGTCAAAGTGGATTGTGTACCGCGTGCCGCGGAAAAGCGTTAAGCGGACAAGTAAAACTGGATGAAGAAGAAGGCCTATCAAAGTCCGAGCGTGAAGAAGGTTACGTCCTCACTTGTGTTGGTCATCCTATGACAGATGATGTTGTTATAGAAATTGGGTAATAGTAAACCTGGTATATTAAGTCTGATAGTTTTATTTCCTTCTCAAGATTAAATTAGCATTCCGCCAACGTAATCTTTAATATCAGTAGATAATCTTTTACATACAGAGTCTATGAAATTCAGAATCCTTGCTGTCTGGTTGGTTGCTCTTTCCATCACTTCATTTGCACAGGTTAAAAAAATAAGCACAGAAGAAAAGTTTGTGAAGGAAGTCAATACCCTTGCGCAAGATAAAATGATGGTTGCCGCCTTTAACGAGATCGACAGGCTTAATCCTACAACCATCAAGGAATTAATCATGCTCACGGAAATTCCTGCACCACCTTTTAAAGAAAGCGAACGTGCAGAAAAGTACAAACAAATGCTGGAAGAAGTTGGAGGTGTTAAGGTTTGGATGGATAGTATCGGCAATGTGTTGGCCCTCCGCAAGGGCACAAAAAGAGAACGTGTGGTCGCCCTCGATGGGCATTTGGATACTGTATTCCCTGCAGCCACGGATGTGAAGGTGAAGATGAAAGGCGATACCCTCTTTGCACCTGGCATCGGTGATAATGGTCGCGGACTCGTTGCCGTGCTTACCATCTTGCGTGCTATGGAAAAAGCAAATATTAAAACCAACGATGATATTCTGTTTCTCGGCACCGTGGGCGAAGAAGGTTTGGGTGATTTGCGTGGCGTAAAATATCTATTCGCGAAAAGTAATATCAACATTACTTCCTGGATTTCTATTGACACCGATGGCACGGGAGGTGTGTATAATCAGGGCACAGGCTCGGTGCGCTATCGCGTTGCGGTGGCTGGGCCAGGTGGTCATTCGTGGGGTGACTTCGGATTAGGCAATCCCCACCATGCATTAGCAAAAATGATCAACTACTTTTCAGACAACGCTGCCCGTTTCGCTCCCACTGCCAAAACAAAAACTAGTTTCAATGTGGGCATTATAGGCGGAGGCACTTCTGTCAACTCCATTCCCTTTGAATCGTGGATGGAAGTAGACATGCGCTCAGAAGATAACAATAGCCTTCATGCGATGGATTCGATTTTCAAAGCTTCACTCAAGAAAGGATTGGACGAATACAACACCAATCGCAACATGGGCCCGGCACTGACTATGAAGATTACGCAGGTAGGGCTTCGTCCGTCCGGAACCGTTGATGCACGTGCTCCATTAATTCAACGGTCGATGGCAGCCACGCAATATTTTGGAATAACGCCCACGTTAGGAGCTATGTCGGGCAATGCGAACTTGCCCATTTCAAAAGGCATTCCTGCCGTAACATTGGGCTGGGGCGGCAAAAGCGCCAATGCGCATGCCCTGAACGAATGGTGGCTGGACGAAAAAGGAACCGATGCCATTAAGCTTGCCCTCCTCACCTTAGTATCTGAAGCCGGACTCAGTAAAAAGTAATCATCACTTGCGCAAGTCTTCGCAATAGTTTGGGTCGTGCACAAGGCTGTGAAAGAAAAGACCTATCTAATTAAAATCTCTCAGGTAAAACAAACAAGACCTTATTGAATAATTTAAAAATCTCTGCGCCTTAGCGTCTCAGCGGTTCAAAGAATACACCGCAAAGGCACAAAGACGCAACGGAAATCTCGGGCACAAAAAACGATAAAAGGTTCTTCAAGAAGGAAGAGTAACACCTGTTAAATCCCTACACAATTTCAGAAATTTATCTTGCAAGTCTACATCGGTAGCAATTTGATTACAGTGTTTTTCTTTCTGATGATAAAAGTACTTGCCGCTAACTTTTGCTTTTTCATCCTCACTCACCGCAAGCCAGACTTGTGTTTCATACCCTTTTTGCAGATTGTCGGGTGCACTCTTGCCACCCATCCTGGTAGGCACCCACCCGGGATCAACCGCATTGGAAAAAACAGCAGGCCACAAGCGGGCAACCGCCATCGAGAGCATGACCACATGCAGTTTTGAATCGGAGTAGCTTAAGCGCGAAGTATCTTCTCTTAACTGATTGAAGTTAGGGTGACCTTGTAGGTGCATGCCCGAACTTAGATAAACCAGCCGCTTCGGTTTATGCATTAAACACGTAAGTATATACGGAGCCAGAGTATTGACTGCAAGAATCTGCGATGCGGAGGCTTGATAGACTCCGGCATTATGTATCATTGCATCGAATGGACCTGACTCATTTACTTCATCGGCAAGTTTTTTTGTTTCTTCGATGTTGGATAAATCGGCCGTGAAGATTGATTCTGCGCCTGGCACTTTATTCAGCGCATCAAGTTTGCGTTCATGATTACGCGCATGCAAAGCAACCTGATGACCTTGATCAACCAACGCCTTAGCGGCCAGTAGCCCAAGTCCATCTGCCGAACCGGTTATAAAAATCCTAGCCATCTATTGAATATGTATTAACAAAAAGATTTCACTCCATTTTAAAAGTAACGATTACTTTTCCTGCACCCAAAGCCGCGGCTAGTCCGGTGGGGTTATCAATCTTTCCAAGCCGGGTATAATCGTATGATGTGGAGAAGGTTTCGTAGAACAGGACCAGCGTATTGGAACCCCACAACATCAAATCGCCAGAGGCAATGGTACCGGGACTAGTTGAGTTGGTGGGTAGATTTTTAGCAACCCTAAAGAACTTTTCGTTACCATTTAATTCGGTCATGGTTACTGTAAGGGGCAGCATAGCACTGAAGGCTTTTGCCGAGGGATTGTCCGACAGGGTAGCCGTAAAGGTTTGGTTGCCGACTTTGATTTTAATACTCATTGAAGGCTTGTTTTCTTTATCCTTGATTTGAGGTCTTTCAATTTCGTGGATCAGGTCGTATGATGCCCCAACAAAAAGAGGAAATATAAGACCGAAAATAGCGAAAAGGCATCTCATAATATTTCGCTTGTCAGCACAACGTTTCATTGAGATCAAGTTAATCATTAAAAATGAGTAATTCGCATCTTGATAATATACACGACTTCGAAAGCCAATTGTACAGATTTATTTTATAGGGGTTTGGGTACGATTGCGAGCATACATACCGGTGGCCCATGGGATTGCATACAAATTCAAATTTAGGTTACCATATCAAACAACTGGATACCGCATGAAATCATTGTTTGTCAATGAAAATGGTTTTACTTTGTAAAGTATCTTTGAATACCAGATATAAAAACAATGAAGAGTCATCCTGCAATACTTTTGCGATTAATTTTAACCTCCTGTTTTTTGTTGTGTTTAATGTCCATCAGTTTTGGCCAGAGAACTTGGGAGCCTGGGTACATAATAAAAATTTCAGGCGATACATTGCGTGGACAAATACAAGACGATGGTCGATTTAATTCAAGTTCTATTTTATTCCGTTCCAATGAAGGTTCCGGTGAACAAGGGTTCAAGGTTTCTGATATCTATCGCATCTCCATAACCAATGGTAAAGAGTTTGAGTCTATTCAAATAGCCTCTCTTATTCCTGAAATTCGCTTATACGAAGTTATAACAGAAGGGAAGGCTGATTTATTGGCAATTGATAATATGTTCATTTTAAGATTGAATGATACTTCCTATTATGAGCTTAAAAAAACTGTGAAATCTCAGTTAATTAACGGGGTAAGTGTAAAGCAGGAGTCGTATCCTTTCCGGGGATTGCTAAATTATTTGTTTTCTGAATGCAGTGATGTAAAGAATGATATTCCAACGGCTACTCTAGACAGATATGACCTGTCATCTCTTTTTGAAAAGTATAACAGTTGTTTTGCAGCCGAACCTATGCGGGTTCGTAAGAAGGAAATAAAAGATATTCGATTTGCCGTGTATGCCGGCTGGACAATCCAAAATTACAATTGGAAGAGTCCCGAGGCGGGGGCTATGTTTATGGATTTAACTAATCCAAAGGGTAGCAGTATGTCCTTTGGAGGAAATATTGAGTATGCGTTTAATGGGAAGTTGAGCGTGGTCCTTGATTTAAGTTATTTCAAAACAGATTTGCATTTCACATCGGAAGTAACTGGACAAAATGAAACTAATACAATCATGTACAAGAGCAATAACTTTGTAACAAAAATATTTTTTCGCATCAATTTTAGAACTGAAGGATTGGTGCCATATTTTTCTGTTGGCCCCACTTTTTCAATTGCAACTGGAGAATCATCTTATCGGTATAGAGAAGTCACAATCCCGCCTGGTATATTACTTACTAACGTCTATACTGTTTTCATGGAAGCGGATATTTTATTTGGGTTCGAGGGTGGAGTTGGGATCAAGTATCAACGAAGTAATATTCTTGTACCATTTCTTGAATGTCGTGGCTCATACTTGGGTGGTAATTCTTTACTGGCAACCTCATCGGCAGTTACCGATATCTCGTACAGAAGAAATGGTTTGTTTGTACTTCTTGGTTTATCAATTACGAGGCCCGGGAAATAGGTCAGTTCTATTTATAGACATGCAAGACTTACGGTTGCATATTGAGAATAAACTAATAGGCATGCTTTGATTCTTTTTCTATCACCCCTTGGACCTGGAGGAACGCCACAATGCACTTATAATTGATTACTTCCTCCTGAACTCCATGCCGGCAAAAGTCACTGAACTTATTTTTCCCTGATTGTTAAAAGAAAATGTTGCATTGGTTTTACCCCACCACCGCTTTTCAAAGAAACCCCGAAAGGTGTCGTAGTGCCAATGCTCCAGCGTGACTTTTACCACATTGTTTGCGGTAACAACCAAAGAATTGTTTTGAACAGTTACTGTCAATTCGCCATACAGTGGATCAGTATAGGTGCCCGCATAGGTAGCAAGATCTAATGTTGGTTTTGTATTGGTATTGCGATTGTCCTCAAACTTTTTTAATTCTTGTTCTCCGGCTTGTGTCTGTTTTTTATACAAGTCATGCACTTCAGCACTCCAGTCGCGCGTTCCGCCCAGGGCAAAATGATCAAAGGCCTTAAACATCAGCGCATGTCTTACTTCTGCATGGTCAAGATTTCCGAAGATGTAGATCGCTAATTTTTCAGCGGGCAGTTGTCCGTGCATAGCGGTTTCACCAGCCAGACTACCCGTGTGAAAATTTACTTTTCGTCCTTTATAGTCTTGTTGAAACCAACCCAGGCTGTAGGTTATCCAGTTAGGTTTGGTGAGTTTGGCTGTGGGATAAAATTGAGCCGGGGTAACCATTACCTGCGGATTAAACAATTCAACCCAAGTAGCAGGTTTTACAAGTCGCCCTCCAGCATACTTACTGCTATCTAACATACACAAAGCCCATTTGCTCATATCATCCACACAAGACCATACACTGCCGGCAGGACCGATCTCATCGGCATTCGTGCGCTTTATTACGTTAATTGTATTATCAAAAAAATAATGAGGTTGTGATTGGTTTGGATCTTTCACCTGACTCAACAACGGAAATGTGCGCGTCATTTGTAAAGGTTCAAAGATTCTCTTTTGTACAAATACCGCCCAGGGCTGACCACTCACTTTTTCAATTACCTTTCCAGCAGCGAGATAAAAAATATTTTGATAGATAAAGCTGGAACGCAACGAATAGCTGGGTTTCACCTGTTTCATTTTTGCCAGTACTTCGTCCGAAGGAATATCCATAAAACTCCAAAGAAAATCGGCATTACCAACACCCGAGTTATGGGTAAATAAATCCCGGATTTTAAGTTCCCTCGTTACCACGGGGTCATACAATTGGAATTCCGGCAGGTAGTCTATTACGCGATCATCCCACTTTACTTTTCCTTCATCCACCAACATGGCCATGCAGGTAGCGGTCATCGCTTTGGTGGTTGAAGCACACGCAAACAGAGTTTGTGTATCCACTGCATTTGTGGTGCCTAGCTGGCGCACGCCATATCCTTTCTTAAAAATTACTTTTCCGTCTTTTACTACAGTAATGGCCAGGCCTGGTATATGAAAAAGTTTTCGCGAACTTTCCACATAAGCGTCAAACTCTTTGACTTTGGTATCAATCGTTTGGCCTTGAGTCGCATAAGCAACAAGGGCAAATAGAATAATAAATAATATTTTCATAGAAGTAATTTAGTCAAACCTGGTAAACTTTTTAATATGGATAAAACTAATTTGCACTTTTCCTCCCACTTTGTTGAACATTGAAAGTATACTTAGGATAGTTCCTTTTTCACATTGCCATTCTTCAAATTGGAGGATTAAGCCTATATTTAGTTTTTAATTATTAGACGGAATATGGAAACACCAATGGCGTATGAATTGAAAGATAAACCATTTGGATATTATTCGCTGAAGGGTTATAGAAAGCAGTTCTTAACTATAGCACAAGGCCTATCTACGAGCTACATGAGTCAACGCTTGGGGTTTACACTTCGAAAATTAGTACTTCTCAATACCCTTAAAGTGATTGATGGTGAAACATTTGGAATTAAAGCACGATTTTATCCTTTGGATAATCTGGCAGACCGATTATTTCTTTTCTTACCAAAAATATTTGAGACCGAAGAATTCATTTTTTTAAAGAAGCACTTGGCTCCTGATTCTATTTTTATCGATGTAGGAGCCAATTCTGGTTTTTATAGTCTTATAGCTTCCCAAATTATTTCGGACCAAGGTAAGATTATTGCATTTGAACCTAATCCAATTATGATTGATCGATTCAGATTAAATATTTCTCTTAATCAGAAAGAAGATATTATCGAAGTTATGCCTATTGGACTAGCCGATAGAGAAACCGAATTTGAACTGGCTATGGATTTTAAAAATCTTGGGGGCTCAACAATTATTGCAACTAATCGGAAACATAAGGTAAAAATAAAATGTGTACCGTTGTTTCAGGCTTTACAATCAAAAGTAAGTCGAATAGATTTCTTAAAAATCGATATTGAAGGGGCAGACGTAATGGTTATGAAAGCGTTTTTTGATTCAGCTCCAAAGTCTTTATTCCCTAAGTTTATTATTATAGAAACGGATGATGGCCTGGATATGGAATCACTTGGCTATCGGGCAATTGCTCATACGCCAGCTCATAATACAATATTTCAATTGACTTAAGGTTCAGGATTTTTAGTCTGGTCCTTATTTTGTCCCCGCCTTTGGATAATACCTACCATGGCTACCATCGCAATTATTAACCAGACTGTGTTAATAAAGGTAAATGGGTAGGCCTCTTTGTAAATGCTATTGATAATCAAGAAAGTTGCTCCTGTCAGGTTGAGCAACTGAAACATTAACGAATCGGACTTGATTTTCTGGTAACTATTCAATCCGTACGCTGCGATAACTGCAACGGAGCCCACCCAACCTAAGATTTCTATAAGTAAGTTCATGCTGATCAGTCTCTCATTTTAATCCGCAACAAATACATATCTGCAGTAATGTACAGTGTTTTTTCATCGGGTGATAACGCGCAGTTTGCGGCTGACGCTGGTATCCTCAACCTTCCCAATACTTTTCCACTTGAATCAAAAATCCAGATTCCACCAGGGCCTGAAGCAAAAATATTTCCATTACTGTCTGCTTTGAGTCCATCCGGCAAACCGTTGTCTGTTTTTAGATGAGGAGTGGCATCATAAAAAATTCTTGCATGGGTAAGTGAATCATTTTCACTGATTTCAAATTCGTACCAGATGGCTTTGGCAGGATCAGAGTTCGCTACAATAAGTCTTTTCTCCCCCGGCATTAATATAATTCCATTGGGTCTGGTGACAGAATCAACCAACAGCGCTACAACCCCTGAAGGAGTTACTTTATAAACCCCGTTGTGGGGTTGCTCTTTATCCGGATCATCATCGGATTGTTTCGGCAATCCATAGGGTGGGTCCGTGAAGAATAAATCTCCGTTGCTTCGGTACACAGCATCGTTTGGACTACTGAAGCGCTTTCCGTTATAGGTATTGGCAAGTGTAATAAATTCGGGTTTGGGATTAGCGAGGGAAGCATTCATTTTAGCCATTTGTCTATTGCCGTGCTGACAAAGAATCAAAGAGTCATTATGAATGATGAGTCCGTTGGAACCAGGCTCTCGACTTGCGGTTGATTCTCCTGTAAAGCCCGAGGGCGTCAGGTAAACTTCTGTTCCACTTTTTTCAGTCCACTTATGAATTGTATTTTTTGGGACATCAGAAAATAAGAGCATATTTTCTTTAGCCACCCACACTGGTCCTTCACTCCAATCGAAGCCTTCGGCCAGTATTTCTATTGAAGCTGTGGATGAAACAAGATTATCGATTGCAGGATCCAGGCGTTCAATGCTGCCTACAGTTTTTACTTTCGTACTGCAGGCACTTAATAAAAGTGTGACTAATAAAAAGGTTCTCATCGGTTTCGGTTTTCCGATGGAAGGTATAAAAAAGAATCGATTATGGTTTCATCAATAATTTACGAAGGGACATAAAGTGAAGTATGTAGGCCAATGGAACCAGAAATGTTGGGAGAAGAATAAATGGAAAGTAGGTTACAATGGTATTGGCAGGTTCATTTTCAAAATACCTGAATGGGGTGGGCATGGAAAGCAGGGCCACCGATACGATGTTGATCAGTAGCCCCAAGCCCATAATATTCCAGGCTATCATCCAGCCTTTGGAGTTAAGGAAAAACCGGGCAGCCAATAAAGCAGTTAATCCAGTAAGTATATCCCAGTTTCTTCCCTCGAAAGTCATTTGTTCGGGTAATAGACTTTGAATAAATAATAGCCAGAGAAGTATCTCTACGAATACTCGAAAAAACTGAAGCCGGGTAAGCTCTTTTAGTGAAAGATATCTTAAGACAGTTTTTACTCCGCCTGAAAAAAGTAATAGTAAAGTGGTCGTCAACGGGATCAGCAACAACGGCATGACATTGAAAGGAAAGTTGTTAAAGTTACGTGTGAAGCCTGACAAAGAAGCAGCACTTACCATTCCAGCCCAGATAAATAACACTAGTAGAATCCGATACGTTATTTTTTTCTTGCGCTCGGTTGTCCAGGGGGCCTGCTCAATGGCCGACTTTAGGAGTCGAAAAAACAGACCAAAGAAGATAACGGTAAGCAAGATAAATCCAACGGCAGTGAAAATGTAAAGAGGGGTCATGGTTAACAAATGAGGATGTTTACGAATCTCGTGTAATCCTGCATTACGTTATGTTTATTTATCATGTTTCAGAAATTGACGTTTAAATGTGATTCGAATTCAAAATCATTTTGAATATGCCTATTTTGCCGGATAATTTATGAAAGAATGAGTACTTCCCTGGAAATTCCGAAACGCCCTAAACGTGGTTTTTTACCCGAACAATATACAATCACCACGTGGGAAAATTTAAAGCCCTATTTTGATAATTTACTGGCCCGTTCATTAACCAATGTGGATGAATTAAGGAACTGGCTGCGCGACCGCAGCGAACTGGAATCCTTAATGAGCGAAGACTTAGGGTGGCGCTACATTCGCATGACCTGTTATACTGATAACGAGGAACACAGTAAAAGCTACAAAGACTTTATTGAAAATCTTCAGCCACAAATGGCTCCGTATTCTGACCTGCTGAATAAAAAACTTGCCGACTCACCTTTCTTATCTTCTTTGGAACAAGAACCCGGATTTAAAATTCTAATTCGTAACCTAAAAAAAGACATAGAACTTTTTAGGGAGGAGAATATTCCCGTGTTCACCGAGATCAACACAGAAACACAGAAGTACGCTCAGCTTTCCGGTGCTATGATGGTGGAGATCAACGGTCAGGAGATGACGTTGCAACAAGCTGGCGTGATCTTACAATCAACCGATCGTGCAAAGCGGGAAGAAGCCTACCATAAAATTGCCACGAGGCGCCTGGCAGATAAAGAAACGTTGGATCAATTATTTACAAAGCTTATTGCGTTGCGCCATCGCGCGGCTACCAACGCGGGTCAGGCAAACTTTCGTGATTATATGTTCAAATCGTATGGTCGCTTCGACTATACCCCTCAGGACTGTTTTAACTTTCATGAAGCGATAGCTGCGGAAGTAGTTCCCATCCTCAATGAGTTAAATAAAGAGCGCAAAGAAAAATTAATGGTTGATACGTTGCGTCCCTGGGATAAAGCCGTAGATCCGGAAGGTCGTGAGCCGTTGAAGGCGTTTGAAAATGGGAGAGATCTCACCGCGAAATCCATTGAATGCTTCAGCCGATTGGATCCTTTTCTGGGTCAATGCTTGTCTATCATGAATGAGATGGGTCACCTCGATCTTGAATCCCGCAAAGGAAAAGCACCCGGTGGTTATAACTATCCGCTGGCAGAAATTGGGGTGCCTTTTATTTTTATGAATGCAACTTCCACCATGCGCGATATGACTACTATTATGCATGAAGGTGGCCATGCAGTTCATAATTTTTTAACCAAAGACCTCGCGTTGGGTGATTTTAAATCACCACCCATGGAAGTTGCTGAGTTGGCATCCATGTCAATGGAATTGATTTCGATGGATCAGTGGCAAATTTTCTTTTCGAATGAGGAAGATCTCAAGCGGGCAAAGCGCGAACAACTGGAAGACATTATTGAAACGTTGCCGTGGGTGGCTACCATTGACCAGTTTCAACATGGCTTGTATGAAAATCCAACTCATACTTCAGCAGAAAGAATTCAGCAATGGAATAAAGTATTTGCCAGGTTTAGTGATACCATAACGGACTGGAGTGGTTTGGAAGAAAACCGGGATTACTTGTGGCAACGCCAACTTCACTTGTATGAAGTACCCTTCTATTATATTGAATATGGTATGGCGCAATTAGGAGCAATCGCGTTGTGGCGTAATTATAAGCGCGACAAAAAGAAGGGACTGCAGGGTTATATGAATGCGCTTAAACTAGGCAACCTGACTACGATACCAGAAATTTATAAAGCAGCTGATATTAAGTTTGATTTCAGCAGACCCTATATAAAGGAGTTAATGGATTTTGTTAGAGAGGAGTTTAGTAAAATTTAACCCCGGCACTTATCGAGCAGAGAACTCAGTAAGGTGGCTTCTTCTTTGGAAAGAGAAATCAGTTGTTTATCCATGCTGTTGATGTCTTGATCTAATTTTTGTAGCAGCTCCAAACCAGCATTCGTTATAATCACATTAGAAGCACGCTTATCCTCGGGGCATTGACTTTTTGAAACAAGTTTTTTTCCAATCATTCGGTCGAGCAAGCGCGAGACATCCGAATTTTTATCGAGCATTCTGCTTTTAATCTCGGCACCCGAAATACTTCCGGGATGTTGCCCTCTTAAAATTCGAAGGATGTTGTATTGTTGATTGGTGATTCCGTAAGGCTCAAAAAGTTCTCGTTGTTTATTCTGAATCCAATTGGCAGTGAATAATAAGTTTAGGACCGCTTTCTGGTGTGGACTTTTGAATTTTGATTGTTTTATTTCTCCATCTATTTTCATAAAATGAATAAGCTGTCTCAAAAGTCAATTTAAAATTGAATGTCATTCCGGCCTTTGAGCCGGAATCTCATTCAAACCTCACAAATCTAAGATCGCGGGTCAATGCCCGCGATGACAGGATGACTTTTGAGACAGCTACTTTATGGACTAAGCTTGCTTGTCAAGTTCGATTTTACAAGATATGGTTACTTCATCACTCACTACAGCTCCTCCGTCTTGAAGTTTGTTAGCCCATTTAACTCCATAATCCTGACGGTTAATAACACCGGTTAATTTGAAACCAGCTTTAATGCCGCGGCCGGTATTTACCTGACCACCGTAGGTCACATCAAACGTTACATCTTTTGTAACCTCCTTCATGGTAAATTTACCTTTCAGTACATACTTACCGCCTTCCTTTACCAAGGTACCTTTGAATTTGATATCAGCAAATTTCTCAGCATCAAAAAAATCGGCCGACTTAAGGTGACCATCACGTCTTTCGTTGTCAGTGTCGATGGAAGCTACTTTCGCAGAGAATTCTACTTCTGCACCGTTGAAATCTTCGGCCTTGCTAACCACAGAGGCATCGAAATCATTAAATTTTCCTTCTGCATCAGAAACAAGCATGTGAACTACGCTAAAGCCCACTTTGGAGTGGCTTTTGTCAATTTTCCAGGTTGTTTGCGCTGTTGCAAATCCGGCAACCAATAAAAAGGCTGCCATTAAGTTGATTTTTTTCATAGTTTAATTTTAGTTTTTGTTTGCTGTGCAAGTATAACACCAGTTTTTAAAATAGATGTTTAAACATGTATTTTTCTTTTGTTAAAGACTTGTTAATCAGGGGGTAAAAATTTATAAATAACTGAACCCTTAGTCAGGCAACCTTATAAATTAAGCCAATACGTGAGTTTTATAACCAACGCGCGGCTTTTCGGTTGGCCGATATAAAACACATTTCCATTTTCAAACGATTCAGCAAAATAGTTGTCGGTGTAAACGATGAACAAGTCTGAAACAGGTCTAAAACGCCACTGAAACCGACTATTGATGTTCAGGTTATTGATCTGGCTATTGTATTGTACAAACGTAGTCCAGAATACTTTTCGGGAAAATGTAAAGTCGATTCTTGGACCAATGAGTAGTAAATCGGAACTGTTATAAGGCTCAGGAAGGCGGATACCATCATAACTGAAGTTCAAAGATGCAGAGCCCCAGGGTTGATAGCGGTAGGTTATAATTCCCGTAAAGTTTGCCCGATTACCATTAAAATACCCACCGGCACGTGTACCAATATTAAAGAAAAACCGCTTTCGTGCATCTGACGTGTAACTGCCCACGAATACATAATTCCTATATGAGGTATTAGCTGCTAATTGAGGGCCTTCCGTGCCGCTTGGATCAAAGGGATCAAATAAGTAGGTGTACTCTTCGCGCAAACGTAAAGACCAAAGCGCGGTGCTCTTAAACCGCATGCGATATAAAAAATTATAATCCCAATCTAAAAGACCATAGGTTTCATTACTAACAATGTCGAAGTCTACACCCGGTCCATGACTTTGAATTTTTCCATGGGCTGGATAAAAGTTATACCAGGTGGTAGAAGCGAGTTGTTGTATATCTTGCCTTCTTACAAATCCAACTTCGGGATTGTAGTTAGCGCCTACAACCCGTGTCAACACATTCACATTCCATTTCAAGGTACTATAGTTGATAAATCCACCATAGGCAAACGCGGAATCTTTCTTACCCTCATCAAAGGAATGATGATAAAATGCTTTTCCGGTCCACCGGTTGTCTTTGGATGCGAGGTTAAAATCCAGGCCGGCAGCGCGTGAGTAATTCATGGGGTTGTTGGTGAATTCGCCACCTATGGAATCCTGAAAGGCTTGTTTGTTGATCAGGATCATACCAATATTGGAACGGGCAAATACCTTTTGCTGAATGGTTGCTACCATGTAGTTGGTAGAAGGAAGATTAATTTTTTCATCCTCGCCAGCTTGCATAGTTAATATGCCAATGCGGGTATTGTTGTTTATTTTGCCGCTAAGGCGTCCACCTGCATATATTATATTTTGAATATTCTGTCCAGTCGATGAGTCGCGGGCAACGCCAATCCTTCGGGAGAAGAAAGGCCGGGTACCTTCCAGTCCGAATGTGGCAAACAAATCGACATTTTCCAGAAAGAATTGCCTTCGTTCCGGAAAAAAAATCTCAAAGCGATCGAGGTTAGTCACCTGCTCATCAACTTCTACTTGCGAAAAATCCGGGTTGACGGTTAAGTCCAGATTCAAGGCTGGTCCGATGCCAATTTTTGCATCGCCACCGGTTTGCAGTTTTGTAGTGGTGGCACTGCCATCTTCAAAATTACGTTGAGAGTTGCCAGCTACGTACGGGATCACGGAAACATTGCCACCGGGTTTTTCAAGAGGTTTGTCCCAAATTAATTCTTTGTTAAAAGCAAGATTAACAATATCGAAGTTTCGTGGAATCGGTGACCACGTTGACCGCTCAGCATATTGACTGTCGATGCGGTAGAAGTTTATATTCCAACTTGAAAGATTTTCTTTGAAGCGAAGGGTCTTAAAGGGAATTGCCATCTCGGCAATCCAATGATCATCATAAATCTTGACTTCTGAATACCACTTATTGTCCCAGTTCAGCGTAAAATCGGATGAGCCTGTACCCCCTCCGTTTGAGATCAGACCTTCGCGCTGTACACCAAATGGATTTACCCCAAAAACAAATCCGTTTGTCCGATCCTGAAAAGTATCAAATACTATAGACACGCCATCGTTTGCCTCGCCCCGGAAGTCTCTCCGTAAAGATGGGGTAACATAGTTATTGCGTGGCCCGAGGTTATACATTTTTGCCGCTACATAGATAAACTGCTCATCGTAGGTAACCCGGATTTCGGTTTGCGCATTTGCATACGATGAATCGTATGGAAAGTATTGTTTAAACTGGGAGGCTATCTCTGCAGCCTGCCAATCGGGCTCGAGGATTTGAGCATCCAGCACAATGGGTGCGGTTGCTTTCCGGATCGTCAAAGAAGGTTGACTAAAGCCTAAGAAACTTGTGAGTAACAACAAGCTTGTGAACAAGCGCAAAAACACAATAGGCTTAATTTTACAATTCAAGTATAACCAGGATTGGTTAATGAGGTATGTACAATTTTGACAGGAGGAAGAATTGATTTTTCAGCGCTATAATTTTAAATAAAAATCTTTGGTTAACGCCCGATAGCCTTCCGACCACTCCTGATCATTTTCATAAAGGATCAATTCCTGTATTTTTATGGGGGCCGCCTCCAATTTAAATTCCATCAAGATCCGTTCGGGTGGTTTTGAAATCCGGGATCGGAAAATGCATTCGCGTGTACAATACCAGTTGTTATTCTCGGCCAGGGTTTTCAACCGATTTGCTTCTGCTTCCGGAAGCACAACATTCAATCTTCCTGTGGTTTTTAACAATCGTTTACTATGGGTAAGAAGCTCACTATGTGTGAGTGTTTCTGTATGCCTGGCAACGATTCGTCCCGAGGACGGAGGCTTGTAACTGTTACTAAAAAAGGGTGGATTGCTGATAATTAAATCATAGGGTTGGCTATTAAACTCCTGAAGAGGTCTGTGAGTTATGGAAATTTTTTTCGGCCAGGGAGATTGACTAGTGTTTTCGCGAGCCTGCTCACAAGCATCCTGTGAAATATCGATGGCATCAATTTGAGCCTCAGAATTTGATCGCTGGGCAAGCATGAGTGCTATTACTCCCGAGCCTGTGCCAACATCCAAAATTCTGGTTGCCTGGGTAACATCAGCCCACGCACCCAATAAAACACCATCGGTGCCAACCTTCATAGTCGATCGATCGTGATGTACAGAGAATTGCTTAAAATCAAATTTATGAGCTACGCGCATAACAGGATTAACGCGCCCATGTGGTTGGGTTATAAACTTTTTCTGACCATGATTCCAACCGTGGGTTCATGGTGGCGAACCATAGCGGGGGAATCAAAGCCAATAAAACCATGGTTGGGTAACCGAAAGGTAACTGTGGACTTTGGTCATAATGGTTCAGTACCTGATATCGTTTAATGGCATTGGCATGATGATCTGAGTGCCGTTGCAATTGAAAGAGAAAAAAATTGCTGATAAGGTGACTAGCATTCCAGGAATGAAGCGGATTAACCCGCTCATAATTTCCGGCCGAAGTTAGCTTACGTACAATGCCATAATGCTCTACGTAGTTGACAAGTTCAAGCAACGTAAAGGCAATATAACTCTGGGCAAAAAAGAAAACCGGTATTTGCCATACAAAATGGGTTTGATACAAACTGAATGCGAGGGTAATCAAAACACAAAAGAGGATCGGCAAAATCGTAAACGAAATCATCTCGTTTCTTAACGCAAACCATGAAATTCCTTTTTGCCTCAGGCGCATTGTTTCAAGTTTCCAAGCATGAATGTATCCCATGCAAACCGAGCGAAACCAAAACGAATAGAAGTCTTCATTTTTTCTGGCTGTAGCCGGATCTTCAGGCGTTGCTACATGTACATGATGCCCCCGGTTATGTTCAATATAAAAGTGCATGTAACAAACTGTCATCAGCAAAGCCTTGCTGTAAAATCTCTCTAGTTTTGATTTCTTATGGCCGAGCTCGTGAGCCACTGTAATGCCTATGCCGCCTGTTACCAACCCGGCACTGATTACAAATCCTGCCCATTCATAAATTGTTATAAGTGCACCGGTACTTACCGCATAAAATGCCCATATTAAAAACGCAAATTGAAAGTATGTCCACAGGTAAGTAACAAAACGATAATAAAGTGCTTCGCTGATTACTTTAGCTTCTTGTTCGGTTACATTTTCTTCATCCAGTCCAGCCAGATGATCGATCAGCGTTATTATGACGAATACGAAGCCCAGCGTAAGAAAATTCCACCATCCACCCAGGTAAAAACCGGCAAGTACCAAGGCCGGTAGGATGAAAGCAGTAAAAAAACCGATCTTCTTAAGGATTCTCATCGGTCCAATTTACAAAATGAAATGCGATTCAATCAAAGAACCAAAGAAAAGGAGGTGCCTTTCTAGAATACCATACCAATAATAAGTTCGTGGCAAAAACACCCAATAATATCACTTTCAATTAATTAGCCTACCTTTACAGCTTATTATATAACACACTTAATGGAATCATTTGATGGCCTGGGACTCTCCGGGCAACTGGTGGAAGTTATCCGCCAAATGGGTTTTGAATCACCCACACCGATTCAGGAAAAGGCG
>JALHRJ010000021.1 GCA_022841475.1 Cyclobacteriaceae bacterium
CGCATGGTGCAACGCCTGAACGATTGGGCGCCCAACGATGCAGGTGGATTAGAAATAGAAGTTGACATGAAGTCTTATAATGAATTTACACTTTGGCGCGAAGACTTCAGTAGGTATATGTCGCATATCCAGGAAGAGATTGACAATGATCCTGAGGTTACGAATAAATTTTTTGCAACTATTTCTGCAATCCTTGACTATAAGTTCGATTTTGATAAAGTCACCATGGAAGAGTCTGCCCGGAAGATTGGCGAATCGATGGATTATGACCTATATCTCCAAACGGTACGCGATAAATATATTCAGGTATTTGAGTGGCTGGACTTGATTAAGCGGCAGGTGAAAATATTGTTGGTAGTCATTTTAGTGGTGGTATGTGTAAACATGATTTCGGTTATATTGATTTTGGTGATGGAGCGAACGCAAATGGTTGGAATATTAAAGGCGATGGGTGCGCAAAATAGATTTATCAGGTCTGTTTTTCTGTACAACGGTATGAACCTTATCGCGAAGGGACTTTTCTTTGGAAATGTTGTAGGACTTGGACTTTGTTTTCTTCAAGACCAGTTTAAGTTCATTTCATTAAATCCGCATGATTACTATATGGAGTATGTACCGATTCAGTGGAGTTGGGCTACGGTAGTGTTATTGAATGTGATAATTTTTGTTACCGTACTTATCGTACTCCTATTACCTACCCGTTTTATTACCCGCATCAATCCCATTCAGGCGATTCGATTTGATTAATCGGGTACCACAGGATGTAGATAATCTCTACAACTTTCCTAAATAGGTGAAAAATTAATTGGATCACATTTATCTAATAACCAAGTAGTTATAAAGTTTTTCTCGCTGTTGGTCCATCCAGCCTACCGTTTGTTACTCTACATGTAGATTAAACACAAAAGTTATGACACAGAAATTGATACTTGGAGTGATTGCAATTGCTTTTTTTAGCAGTTGCAACGTAAAAGAAAACAAAGAATTGAAAGCCAAAGTCGACTCGCTTAATGTGGAGTTGATAACCAGCAAGCAAACGGCTGCCGTTCTTCACGATGTTAGCGTAATGTTGGATTCTATAGAATCAAGCAGGATGCTTCTGAGATCCGGAGTGGTTGAAGGTACTAATTATAATGATTATGCTGGTCGCATGAGCAACTTGAATGCATATATCAAGGAAACTCAGATTAAGTTAGATGAAATGGAGACTACATTAAAGAAGACCAGGAATTCATCTTCCACCTATGCTGCCATGGTAAAAAAACTGAAAACAGAGTTGGAAACTAGCACACAGCAGGTTGCCGCTTTGCAAATCGAAGTTGAGAAGTACCGGGCCGATAATCAGCTTTTGGCCAGTACGGTAGTTCAAAAAGATTCTTTACTTACTACCAACGCAGAGACTATAAAGGTAAAAGAACAAGATATAGCCACGCTTGAAACCAAAGTTCAGGATATCAGCACCAATGCTACGCTTACTCAAGCTGATCTTCTGTATGCGCAGGGTCAGGCATTAGAGACTGCTGCTGCCCGAACCAAACTGGCACCACGCAAGAAGAAGGACACGCAACGGGAAGCACTTGAACTTTATAAGCAATCATTTTCATTAGGGAAGCAAGAGGCTAAGGAAAAAATAGAAGAGCTAGAGAAAGAAGTCAGCTAGGTGGGGGTTTAGCTGACTACCAACCTACCGGGGTATACCTGGTAGGTTTTTTTATGCTATTAAGACTATGCGTTAAGTGCGGAAAATAGCAATCAAACTGCTGCATTGTGCTACAACCTAACCTGATGATTAGAATCATTGATTCGTATAACGTTCTAGCCATGAAAGGCTTGTAGAGCCCTACTTGCGTGGCACATGGATGGTAAACAAGGATGTATAGATAATTAAATTTTAAACTAAAAAAGTATGAAAAAGGTAATTGCAATTTTGTCGTTTGTAGTGTTAGCTGGAACTACACAGGTAGTGAATGCTCAGGTCGCAGAAAGTCCCGTAAAAGAGGTTGCTCAACAGGATGAGAAAGTGAAAATTACTGTGGACGAACTTCCCGCTGCAGTGAAGAAGACTCTGGAGGGTGTAGATTATGAGGGATGGAACATTGAAACAGTTCTTCATAATAAGACAAAAGACTCTTATGAGTTGCAAGTGAAAAAAGATGCTGATGAAAAAACGCTGAAATTCGATAAAGAGGGGAACTCAATCGTATAATTAGTAGCACTTAAATCATTTGAAATAAAAAAGAAAGCCGGAGTCGGCTTTCTTTTTTATTTTTAACCCATGGGATCAATTTTAGTGATTGAGGATGATCGCACGTTTGCACGTATTTTAGAGGGCTTTCTTGCTAAACATAACTTTAAAGTAACGGTCTGTTTTTCCGGCAATGAGGGAGTGAAGGTATTTTCAGAACAATCTTTTCAGCTTGTTTTGTTGGATTACCGATTGCCTGATTCCAATGGCCTCGAAATTCTTGAGTCTCTGAAAAAGATCCAGCCAGAAATAGCCGTGATCATCATGACAAGTTTCTCGGATATACGCACAGCTGTAAAAGCTATTCGAGCTGGTGCATTAGAGTATATCACCAAGCCGGTTAACCCAGACGAATTATTGATGCTATTAAAAGGAGCTCTTGAAAAAGAAGTACCGACTCCTTTGAAAAAATCTGCACTTCCTGAATTTGTGGAGGGGAAAAGCAATATCTCCAGGCAACTTCAGGAGCATATTCGACTGGTTGCACCCACCGATCTTACTGTAATCATTCAGGGTGAAAGCGGTACCGGAAAGGAACATGTAGCTCGCTCCATTCATCAATTAAGTAAACGATCTAACAAGCCTTTTGTGGCTGTTGACTGTGGTGCATTATCAAAAGAACTGGCGGCCAGTGAATTGTTTGGTCATCTTAAGGGATCCTTTACGGGTGCCGTAAATGATAAGAAGGGACAAATGGAAGTGGCGCAAGGTGGCACCTTGTTTCTAGATGAAGTTGGCAATTTATCCTATGAGGTTCAAATAAAATTGTTGCGGGCTATTCAGGAAAGAATTATCCAACCCCTGGGAAGTAACAAAGAGATTAAAGTAGATGTGCGCATTATTACTGCTACCAATGACGATCTGTATGAAAGTTCCCGGACAGGAACCTTCCGTGAAGATCTTTACCACAGGTTGAATGAATTCAAGCTACAGGTTCCACCTCTCCGTAATCGCCTTGAGGACTTAACTGAATTTATTGAGTTTTTCAGGGTAAAGGCGAATGAAGAGTTGGCGAGAACTACCAAGGGTTTTTCTGCTGAGGTGATTGAACTCTTTAAGAAATATGATTGGCCTGGTAACTTGCGTGAAATGAAAAATGTAATTAAGCGCTCTGTTTTATTAACGCAAAATTCCATTATTGTTGCAGCAACCCTACCTCCGGAAATGGTTGAGGCTATTGGCACCTTAAGTCATGGCTTGAATGCAATGCCTGGTGGCAATCCGTATGATTTAAAAGCTCAACAAGAAATTAATGAGCGTGAAACGATTATTAAAATTCTTCAAGAAGTAAAATATAATAAATCCAAGGCTGCACGCTTACTCAATATTGATCGGAAGACGCTGTATCTTAAAATGGAGAAATATAACATAGAATAGCTATAGCGATTTTGCTGTTATTAAATTTTCTGATATTTCTTTTTTAAAAGCCCGCAGTTGTTGAATAACAAAATTTAACTCAGAAATCTCAGTTGTCTTTTTTCCCGTATGCAATTTCTGTTCAATATTTTTTAATTCATTGGACAGATACCGTGCTCCAAACTGACCTACGCGCCCTGCCAGCTGGTGAATAATTTCTCTTGCACCCCTCGCATCCTGATCAAGCAATCTCTTTTCAAGATCTATCAGGTTTTTAGAGGTTTCACTCACAAACTCTGAGATGATGGAATTGAGCAAGCCCTCATCACCGAGGGTCATTTTTTTCAAATAGCTTAAATCAATTTCGTTTGCTTGATTGGTTTCTTCAGTCTTTATTGATTGTATCCCAATGCTTTCCAAAAAATCCTGTTCCCGAAAAGGTTTCGTAAGAATCCGGTCAAAACCACTTTGCATGATCGAAGCTTTTTCTTGTGGTAACACATGCGCGGTTAAGGCCACTACCACAAGATGGGGTGCACGATCTTTTAATTGTTTACATAATTCGACTCCATTTAGTGTGGGCATGCGAATATCCAGAAAGATCACTTTCACATTCTCTAAGTCTTCGGTCAATACTGCAATTGGGTCCTGAAAGGTTCTGTGCACCACCCGATTATTTTCTAGAATGAGACTGCAGAGTTTAAGAATCAGCGGATCATCATCAATCACCCAAACGGGTCCTGCAAAGGAATTGGCTATGGAGACGGGAATGCCTTTTGACTGAATGGGAGCTAAGTCTTTTTGAAAAGTCATAGTAATGGAAAACTCCGAACCCACGCCAGTCTCACTTTTTACTTCGATAGTTCCATGTTGTAAATCGACTAGTTTCTTTACAATGGATAGACCAAGACCTGAACCGCCATAGTGTCGATTAATATCTCCTGCCCCTTGTTCAAATTGTTTAAAGATGCGTTCCTGATCTTCAGTGGGGATTCCCTTTCCGGTATCAGAAATCTGAAATTGAAAAGTGATATTGCTTTCAGTTTCTTTGAGCACCTTCCCGGTAAAATGTACACTTCCCGCTTTGGTGAATTTGATGGCGTTGCTCAACAGGTTATACAATATTTGTCGTAATCTAAAAGAGTCTCCAAGTACCTGCGTAGACGAATCGGTAATATGTATGATGTATTCCAATTTTTTTTGATCTGCCTGCACCTGAATAACGGAGGCGATTTCATGAAGCAGATCCTCTAAACAGAATGCGTCTTGTGAAAGCGTAAATTGTCCGGATTCAATACGGCTATAATCCAGTACTTCGTCTACAATATGTAGTAGATGTTCAGATGACTGTTGAATCGCATGTACAATATCTGGTTTTTGCGAGTCTTTAAGTTGTTCAGAAAATCCTATAATGGATTGGAGTGGTGTGCGAATCTCGTGACTCATATTCGCCAAGAAGCGTTGTTTTACCTGGCCCAGCTGCTCGGCTTCATTTTTTGATTTTATTAATTGGAGCCTGTAATAATTGCTGCGTGAGATGTCTACCATTATCAGGAAAACCAGCAAGGCAGCCAGCAAGAAAAAGACAATTATAATAATTCCGATTCGGCTAATACTCGAGGATACTACTCCCGCTGCTTCGGTATTTTTATTTTCAATCAGCATCATCTCTTCGGCCTCTACTTCTTGAAGGATCGACAACAGTTGATTGATCAATGTGATATTGGTGTTGATCAGGTTAAGCTCACGACCTAGCATTTCTTTGGTTTGTACCTGTTGGTCTTCATCCAGCTTTTTCATGATGCGACCAATCTCTACAATAGCGCTGTCTTGTTTAGCTACCGCCAATGTATCTACCTGGGTGTTTATTTCTTCTGTAATGGAAACTCTATTGACGGAATCCTTTTTCTTACCTCCGAACAGTCGACCCAAAAAATTCCGTTTTTTTTCCTCCGGCAAATAGGTGGTGGTGGTTGTTTTAGTTTGACTGGTTGTCACACTACTATCAGCAGTTGGTTTACGTTGGACTAATATTTCCGAAAGCGAATCGAGCTGATAGGAGAACGATTTGTTGGATATGAGCTCTGATTTTAATTTGAGATAATCCAGAAGCAGATAATCACGCTTAGCCAGAATTCGTTTCATGGTCAGAAGCCTTTCTGTTTGCTCATTGTTTTCCCAAGGCATTTTGGAAAGGGAATCAAGGGTTGCTGCCAACTTTTTAGATTCGTGTAAAAATGCCCGATACGGTTTGTTTGGATTTTTAATAGCATCTGCCCGTTGCTCCTGGTCAAGTCGCGTAATCTGTTCAAAAAGACTATTAAGGGCCTTTAATTTTTGATTGGGCACTGAGAGTTCGTCTACTTTAACGAGAAGACTGTCAAAACTTATGTATGTAGTGATCATAGCCAACCCAATAGCCAGGCAAGCCAGGATAAAGGCAGCAATTACTTTTCCCCGTAAGGGGGATAAAAATGATTTTTCCTTCATGCGTGTATAGCCACCACTACTATGCCAGATATTTATGTGAACGAATATAGGAACTAAATCGTGCCTGCGAGATAATGAAGTTTAGATGTCTCTTTTTAAAGCCTTGGCCAAACTGGTATGTTGGGATTTTTTACATCCATGTTTGTAAATTCAGAATCGTAAATGCTATCTGAATGATGATTAAGAGATAGGTTATTGCTTTGCTAAAAATTCTATCCTTCGAAAGGAGTATAATAGAGATAATTCCAAATGACAATAAAGCCAACAATAGTTTATCGGGTGAAAGCCAATCAGGAACGAAGTGAACGAAGGTGTTGACGCGAGCTTCTTGTGATGGATATTTATTATATGAATAAATCCATATCGACCAACCATAAATATTTAAGACAATTGAGATAAATACCAAAAATCTTTTTGAATTCTTCATACTAAAGAACACGTGCTGGATGGCGAAAATTACTTCTTGTCCTTGTTGTTTTTTGTAGCAGGCAGGCTCTGCTTATCTGTACTTTATTAAACACGTTTAAACAGTTCAGGCTATGAGTTGATTAGCTTCCGTCATCGGCATTAAATATTAATTTTTTATCTGTCTCATTGATTAATTTAAGACAAAATGAATTCAAATCTGAGGTTGCCATTTTTGAATAATCAAGATGGCTTTCACGAAACGTCTTCTTTAATTCTCTGAGCCGATCGATCAATACAGTTGTTTGTTGTCCAGGGCCAGGTTTAAAATCCATTATTTCCTTTTCGAATGCCCGAAGGGTAAGATTAAATTGATTCTCCTGGAGGCCTTTTAAACGATTGATGGTTGTTAAATATAATGAGTCTGCGGAGATTCCATAAGTAAGTAGATTTGTATAAGCTATTTCCCATTCATTTTGAGAAATTATGTTTAGAATTTCCCCACGGTGACGGAAAAGTTTTTCCCACATATAATCTCTGGCTTTGAATGGTTCTTTTTCCACAACAGAAATTCTGCTAGCTTCTACAATATCTTCTTCAATTAGTTCATAAAAAGATAATTGAATTTGAATAACCTGATTTACAGTATTAAGGGTTTTTGCGATTTCGACACGCGTGCGGGTAGCATTTTCAAGAATCTGAATTCTTTGTTCATTTCTCCAGGTTATTAGAACTGATATTGCAGAGAAAACAATCGAGATTACAGTTATTAATTCGCCAATAGTGATTCTATTGTCAATAGAAAAGAAAGACTTCATAGGTCAAACCGTTATGTACTTCTTAAACCAACTCTGTATGGTCATTTGCATCACACCAAAAAATGCTTCTTTAAAAATTCCGGCCGACATTTTGGATTGGCCACGGGTACGGTCAGTAAACACAATAGGAACTTCAGAGAGGAGAAAGCCGTATTTCCACGTTAAAAATTTCATTTCAATCTGAAAGGCGTAGCCCACAAACTTTATTTCGTCTAGTGGAATTATCTCCAACACTTTTCTGCGGTAACAAACAAAGCCAGCAGTGGTATCATGCACGGGGATGCCGGTGATCAATTGAACATACTTGCTGGCAAAGAAGGAAAGCAACACCCGGCCCATAGGCCAGTTGACTACATTTACTCCGGTAGCGTAACGAGAGCCAATGGCAAGGTCCTGGCCCCACTCAGCACAGGTTAAATATAGATTGACAAGGTCTTTGGGGTTGTGAGAAAAATCAGCATCCATTTGAAGGACAAAATCGTATTGATGCTGCATGGAATAACGGAACCCTTCGATGTAAGCAGTACCCAAACCCGATTTGCCGGGACGCTGCAACAAGTGCAACCGGGTTTCTTGTTCAGTATTATAATTTTTCTGCAAATCCTTTACAAGGTCAGCGGTGCCATCGGGTGAGTTATCGTCTACAATAAGGATGTCGAAATCTTTGGGTAGCGAAAATACCGCGTCAATGATAAGGGTGATATTTTCCTTTTCATTATAGGTAGGTATAATGACAATCGCGTTGTTCAAAAGCCTTTTGGTTATGCCTGTGTGAAGTAATGCAGACTTAACAAATCTAAATAAAAGAGGTTGTGAAACAATCTCCCGACAGCCTAACCGAACAGGAAATTAGACTGCTGGTTGGTTTGGATTGACAGAATGCCTTATCATTGAGGTTGAAAACACAGAATTTCATGAATAAATGCATATTTCTTGACCGCGATGGGGTATTGAATAAGGATAATCCGAACTATACCTACCAGGTTGAGAACTTCGAAATTCTGCCTGGGGTGGTAGAGGCGTTGGCGGAGTTAAAAAGTGCTGGGTTCTTGTTGTTGGTTGTTACCAATCAGTCGGGTATTGCTCAAAAACTTTATACGCAACAACAAATGGAGGCTTGCCATGCATATTTTCAACAAGCCTGCGGCAACCGGATTGATCACTTTTATTTTTGCCCGTACCATCCAACGGTTACGGCTTCGCTGGCACGTAAGCCGGGTTCCTTAATGTTTGAGAAAGCCATTGCACGGTTTGATATTGACATCGCTAAATCCTGGATGGTAGGCGATCGGGGTCGTGATATTATTCCTGCCCGGGAGTTAGGCATTCGCACCATACAAATCGGGCACGAGATTGAACCTGAAAACCGGGCCGATTACCAGGTTGAAACTTTGCTTGAAGCAGCCCGGTTAATTCTTAAATAAATCAAAAGTTCACTTTCAATTTATAATGCCCTAGGTTATCTGATCCAGGTATGACAAACGATAGCCAGGCCAAATCAATGCGGCATCTCCTATTCATATTTATATCCAGAATCTTTATCTCAATCAGTCTCAACTTCGACTAATTCCTTTGCTAATTTTTGTTGTAATTCAAAAGGCACAGGTACATAATCAGCAAACTGTTGATTGAAACCCGCTCGGCCTTGTGATAAGGACCGTAAAGAGGTTGAATACCGATCGAGTTCGGCTAGCGGTGTTTTTGCTTTTATCACCTGGTAGTTGCCCAAGGTATCGATGCCAACAATCATGGATCTGCGCGTTTGCAAATCGCCCATCACATCGCCCATAATTTCTTCAGGCACTCTTACTTCCAGGTCGTAAATGGGTTCCAGCAACTGAGGCTCTGCTTTCATGAAAGCATCTTTGAAGGCCATCATGCCTGCTATTTTGAAAGAAATGTCATTGGAATCTACCGGGTGCATTTTGCCATCATGAACCATCACGCGCACATCGCGCACATAGGAACCTGTAATAGGACCTTCTTCCATTTTTTCCATCACGCCCTTGAGGATGGATGGAATAAACCGTGCGTCAATCACGCCCCCCACAATGCAATTGTAAAAAACCAACTTACCGCCCCATTCCAGATCAATAATTTCTTTGCCACGCACGGTAAATTCTTCAGGTTCGGGCATGCCCTCATAATAAGGCTCAATTTTTATGTAGACTTCGCCAAATTGACCCGCTCCACCGGATTGTTTTTTATGCCTATAACTGGCACTGGCAGGTTTGCGAATTGTTTCTCGATAGGAAATCCGCGGGCTAATAAAATCCACATTCAATTTATACATGTTTTCTAAAAACCATTTGCACACGGTAAGATGTAATTCACCTTGTGCAGAGACAATTAACTGCTTCAACTCCTTGGAGTATTCTACACTTAAGGTGGGGTCTTCCTGGTGAATCTTACCGAGCACTTCACCAATTTTCTCGTTGTCATTTTTACTCTTCGCAATCACGGCTACGCGAATGCGTGGTTGAGGAAAAACAATGGACTTGACGGTTACGTCAAAGTTTTTGGCATGCAGAGTTTGATTTGTGAATGTGTCTTTCAACTTAAGGGTGGCACCAATATCACCTGCCACCAGTTTGTCAACAGCATTGCGGTTTTTTCCATCCATGATGAATAGCTGGTGAATTCGTTCCAAAGCTCCCGTTTGGCTATTGATTAATTCTGAACTCGTGGTTACTTCGCCTGAAATCACTTTAAAGAAAGAGAGTTTGCCGAGGTTGGGCTCGAGGTGTGATTTGAATACAAACAATACTGTAGGCGCTTGAGGATCGCAGGGTATTTCTTTACCTTCGGTAGTGATCTCAGGTTTTGCTTCACGCGGTGTGGGGGCTACATTATCGATGAAGCCCATCATACGTCCTGTGCCCATATTTTTCTTTGCAGACATCACGAACACCGGAAATACATCATGGTGAATCATGCCTTCTTTCAATCCCTGTCTTAGTTCATCTTCATCCAGCGTTCCCTTTTCAAAATATTTTTCCATCAGCTGCTCATCATTTTCGGCAGCCTTTTCCACCAACTCATTATGCAGTCGATCGGCTTTTTCTTTTTCATCGATGGGTATAGGCAATTTTTCAGGTTTGCCGCCATCTGCTGGAAAACGGTAAAGAACCATTTTCAACAAGTCTATGATTGCATTAAAATCGGCACCCTGATTAACCGGGTATTGCATTTGTGTAACCTTGGCGCCAAAATGCTCCTTTAAGGAGGCAAGCGAATTTTCAAAATCTGCTTTGGGATGATCAATCTGATTGATGGCAAAAATTACAGGCTTGTTAAACTCTTCCGCATAATTCCAGATAAGTTGGGTGCCAATCTCTACACCGTGACTAGCATGTATAGCCATTACACAGGTATCGGCAACCCGAAGCGAGGCTATCATTTCTCCGGCAAAATCATCAAGCCCGGGAGTGTCGATAATATTTATTTTGTAATCTTTCCATTCAGTATGCAAGGGAGTGGCAAATACAGAATTGCCGCGCTCTTGTTCTATTTCGTGATAATCACTGATCGTATTTTTTCCTTCAATGGTACCTCTTCGATGTGTAATACCGGCTTCAAAGAGCATGTCTTCGGCAAGAAGAGTTTTACCGGATTTGGGCGCCCCCAGCAAGGCAATATTTTTGATATGCTTGTCATCGTAGATTTTCATGGCAGATGGATTTTAGTGTGGAACATAGACGGGAATTGATGAATTGAAGATACCCGTTACAGAGAATGGATAAAAATGATTTTAATCATGACGGAACATGATTACTGTTTTTGATTTGTTTTCGGGTTTTTTGGCTCTTAAGAAGTGAGGAGCGGTAGGCTTTAGCGTAGCAAACGATCAACACTTACAAACGCTGGATATTTGATCATAAAAAAGCCAGGTTTGAACCCGGCTTTTGATTTTGGATTCCTTGATTAAGGGTTCAAAGGCTGTCCTTCACTTTGGTAGCCGAGCAATTTCATCATGCTTTCGCTGGTTTGTTCTTTTGCAAAGAGTTCAGTAGTTATCTCCCCATCTTCATTGCGACTAATCAGCACGTGTTTGGGTGCCGGTATTAAGCAATGTTGAATGCCTCCATATCCGCCTAATGATTCCTGGTAAGCACCCGTATGGAAGAACCCGATGTATAGGGGTTCTTCATCAGTAATCATCGGCAAGAAAACTTCTCCAGTGTGCGCTTCCGAGTTGTAGTAGTCATGACTGTCGCAGGTAAGGCCGCCAATATTTACTTTATGATAGGGATCATCCCATTTGTTTACTGAAAGAAGAATATATTTTTGATTTAGGCCCCAAACGTCTGGTAAGTGTGTAATGAATGAGCCATCAATCATGTACCAAAGTTCTTTATCGTTTTGCAACTTCTGATCCACCATGGAATATAAAACAGCTCCGCTTTCGCCTACGGTAAAACTTCCAAACTCAGTGAAGATATTAGGTACAGGAACGTTATTTTTTTCACAAATCCATTTGATGTTTTCCACGATCTGTTCAATCATGTACTTATAATCAAACTGAAACGTAAGAGATGTCTTGATGGGAAAGCCGCCACCAATGTCAATCGAATCCAGTGTATCACAAATCTTTTTCATTTCGCAATACTTGAAAATAAATCGACTCAGCTCGCTCCAGTAATAAGCCGTATCTTTAATTCCCGTATTTATAAAGAAATGCAGCATTTTCAAAGAAGCTTTGCCGCTGGGTTGAATCTTCTCTTTGAATAGGGGAACGATGTCGCTGTAGCGAATGCCTAAACGTGATGTATAAAATTCAAATTTAGGTTCTTCATCAGCAGCAACACGAATCCCAACCTGATAAGGCTTATTTACATTTTTCTCGTAGGTATCAATCTCACTCAGATTATCCAGAATGGGGATGCAATTGAATCCATCGTTCAGCAAATCCGTGATGTACTCTTTATACTTCGGCATCTTGAAACCATTGCAAAGGATGAAGGTGTCCTTGGTGATTTTGTTGCGCTCATACATCGTACGCACAATCGGAATATCAAAAGCTGATGAAGTTTCAATGTGAACATCATTGTTCAAGGCTTCTTCCAATACAAAATCATAATGCGATGATTTTGTACAATAACAATAGGTATATTTTCCGTTGTATTTAAAACGCTCAATGGCATTATTAAAAGTTGCCTGCGCAAAACGAATGTTTTCACTGATGCGTGGCAGGTAGGTAATCTTGAGGGGAGTTCCATATTGCTTGATGATGTCCATGAGGGGAACATCGTTGAACAATAACTCATGGTCGCGAACTTTAAATTCTTTCTGTGGGAATTCAAAGGTCTGTTCAATCAGCTCACGGTAACTCTTCATTTCGGCATACTTGGGTTTTAGAGAAGAGGTGCAATATTGAGATAATTTTGCCATCTTTGCAATACATTCAAAACCTCATGGTTAATCACATTTCCCGCATGATTTTCAACCCCGTTCCCACGGGTCTTCATGCCTTGCCCGACTACTGACGGGCTGGAAATAAGGCCTTTTTTGGCCATTTTTTTAAGATTATCCTATTTGTTCAAAAGATTAATTACTAGTTCCTGTGAAAGAGATAAAGATCATCGAAGTAAAATCCGAAATCGGTGCAGGTACCCGGGGTGCCAGTTTAGGCGTTGAGGCGATGAAAATCGCAAGCCTGGACTTGAAATCAGATCTGTTCCGAAAATTTGATTCTATCGAAGTTGAGAATGTGAATGAACTTTTGTTTGACGGTGCTGAGCATGCCTATGCTAAATTTATCGATGGGGTTCTTATCATGGAAGAGCGCGTATGTCTCGAAGTATATGAACAAATTTTTGATGACTATTTTCCGTTGATTATGGCAGGCGATCACTCTACAGCCTATGGTACGATTGCAGGAATTAAAAAAGCATTTCCTAAAAAGAGATTGGGAGTTATTTGGATTGATGCTCATGCCGATATGCACACTCCGTTTACAACTCCTTCTGGCAATATGCATGGCATGCCTCTGGCTATGGCCTGTGGTTTTGATAACTTCGAATGCAAGGTGAATGATCCGCGGGGCGAAACGCTTGATTATTGGGAGCAAATAAAGAACGTGGGCATGCAAGGCCCAAAGATTCTACCGGAAGATCTTGTATACATAGCTGTGCGCGATCTGGAAAAACCAGAGAACTACCTGATCAATAAATACAATATCAACTTTCTGGAAGTAGAAGATGTAAAAAAATCAGGAGCTGCTGTGGTGGCAAAGAAAGCCTTGGAAATGCTTGATCATTGTGATTTGATTTACGTATCCTTTGATGTGGATAGTATTGATAGCCGTTTCTCTACAGGAACAGGTACTCCCGTACCCAATGGATTAACTGTAGAAGAAACTAAGGTGTTGAATGCTGAACTCTGCAAAGATCCCCGGGTGTGTGCATGGGAAATTGTAGAGGTTAATCCTACACTTGATACCGAAAACCGCACCGCTGAAAGCGCCTTTGAAATCATGGAGGCTTCGGCTAAGTCGATCATGAGCCGCCTGGTGATGGTGGAGTAGTGTGATTAATACATCAATTTAGTTTTTTTCTTCCGCCAGTTTGGTAAGTGCCTTAATGGTACTCATCATATTATTTCTGATCACCGGATCGGTGAACATGCGCGGTATGCTGCTGGGCATCGATAAAATTCTATAGGTAACTTTTACCTGATGTTCGGTGACTTGTTCAAGCCGCCAGCTACCGGCTAATTCCATCCGGGTTACGCCTTTGTATACAGGCGCCAGGTTAGGATCAAGCACAGATTGAAATGCAATAAAGAGTTCTTTTCCGGGAATTGTTTCGGTTAAGTCGTACCGCAAAAAATGATCCTGATCGCTAACCGGCCAGGGGATATCATGGTAGGAGTATTCAAACCAAAATGCAGTGTCGGGCTTAGGATAAACTTTAAAATCACTCACATGCTTCTGCCAGATTTTAATTTTTGATTCATCTTTTAGAATGGAGAGGATCTCATAGATAGAGGTGTTAACCAGGAATTCGCTTTTAACTTCTCGGGCATTCACAACGGGTACTTTGCCGGGAAAAGTGATCCATCGTTCGTAAATAAAGACGGGAGAATCTTCTTTTACTAAATCGAATTCTACATTTTCATGATCCTGTGCAAGGGTATTTATTGCAACAATGAAAAGTAAGGGCAGGCAAGAAACAAATAAACGGGCTTTGACAAATAGAATCACACGCGTTGACATCATTAAAAATTCAAAGATAATTACTTTAACACTATGACAATTAACAGAAGCAAAACCCCTACCAGTAAAATGTACCAACCATAATTTTGAGCTATTAAATCCTGGATTGAATCTCAAAATCTCCTATAAAGTGATTTTTTGCCGCTCAAACCTTGAGCGACAAAATCAGAATAATCTATTTCTAATTTTAAATAAGATTTTGTCTCTATACCTGCGATATTTACCTTAACTCATAAATCATGAAAAAATTACTTTACATCCCAGTTGCGTTGCTGTTGGTGGGAGCCTGCAAGCAAACACCTGATACAGAGGCCAAACGTGTAGTCATTACAGGAATAGATCCTACAAAAAAACCGGGCGATGATTTCTTCACCTACGCAAACGGCATTTGGTACGACAGTGCGCAGATACCGGCCAGTCAAACAGGCGTAGGCTCTTACTCATTTTTAAACTTCCCGCAGCGCATACGCATGCTGGGAATTTTGGATAGCGTTTCGCAAGCCAGCAATGTTGATGGAACCATTGAGCAGAAAGTGGGGGATTTTTACACATCTGGCTTAGACGTGGCCACCATTAACAAACGAGGCTATGAACCTATTAAACCGATCCTTGCACGTATTGATGCGATTGCCGATGTGCCAACGTTAATCACTTTTGTGGCCGAAGAACAAAAGGTTGGCGATGTCTCTATCATTGGTTTTCGTGTAGGCCCTGATTCGAGGCGCAGTTCAGTAAACATTGTTAATTTATCGCAAACCGGAATCGGGTTGCCAGAACGTGATTATTATTTCCGGGCCGATTCTTCTACGCTTGCCATTCAGGCTGCCTATAAAAAATACATTGCCACCTTGTTTGAGTTAACCGGTGCAGATGCTGCCACCGCTGCAAAAAATGCTGAAGTAGCCTATGAAATTGAAAAACAAATAGCTGCCTCGCATAAAACGAATATCGAGCGCAGAAATGTGCAGACCAACTACAACAAACTAGCCGTTTCTGACATTGCCAAAAAACAACCGAACATAGGCTGGGTTACTTTATTGGATGCTTTGGGCACACCAGTAGATTCGGTGAACATGCAACAACCGGCATACTATGATAAGTTGAATGCGATGTTAAAATCTGTTTCAATCAACGATTGGAAAATTTATCTGAAGACAAAATCAATCAGCACGTTTGCTAATTTTTTAAGTGAGCCTTTTGCCGATGCATCGTTTGCATATTCCAAAATATTAACGGGCCAGGCAGTACGTAAACCTCGTGCCGAAGAAATTACGGAGGCGGTTGATCGTTCGCTCGGCCATGCTCTAGCCCAATTGTATGTAAAGAAATATTTTCCTGAGGAGGCAAAGAAACGCATGCGGGTGCTGGTTGATAATTTGAAGAAAGCATTTGAAACTCGCATTACTAAGCTGGAGTGGATGAGTGACTCAACCAAAACCAAAGCAAAGGAGAAACTCTATGCCTTCACTGAAAAAATTGGCTATCCGGATAAGTGGCGGGATTATTCCAATGTGGAGGTAAGCAAAGACACCTATTTTGAAAATCGGTTGTCGGCCAATAAGAATGATTACCTTTACAATATTGCTAAAGCAGGGAAACCTGTTGACCGCACGGAATGGGGCACTACACCGCCTACAGTAACAGCTTACAACAACCCTACCCTGAACGAAATTGTTTTTCCTGCCGGGATTTTGCAGCCTCCTTATTTTGATTTGAATGCAGATGATGCGCTTAACTATGGTGGCATTGGAATGGTGATTGGGCACGAAATCACGCACTCATTCGATGACCAGGGTGCTCAATATGATAAAGATGGGAACGTGAAAAACTGGTGGACGAAAGATGATTTTGAAAAATTTAAAGCCAGAACGCAACAGGTGATTGATCAATACAACTCTTTTACTGTGCTGGATTCAGTTCATGTAAAAGGTGCCTTAACGGTCGGTGAAAACACAGCCGACATTGCCGGAATGGCCATTGCCTATGACGCCTTTAAACTCACTGAACAGGGACAAGACACCACAAAGCTTGATGGCTTTACACCTGACCAGCGTTTCTTTATTTCCATCGCGCGAATCTGGCGTGTAAAAACCAGAGATGAATTTTTGCGCATGTATGTAAATACAAATCCACATTCACCAGCCAAGTGGCGCGTAAACGGCCCGCTTATGAACTTCACTCCTTTCTACAATGCATTTAATGTTCAACAGGGTGATAAAATGTACAAACCCGAAAATGAGCGGATTGTGGTTTGGTAACTTGTTTTAGAATTATAGTAGAAGCCCTACGGAGTTTAGCTTCGTGGGGCTTTTGTATTGTTGCTACCTTATTAATCCTCTGGTTTTGCTACTGGTTAGTTGTCAGAGCAGGACTTCGAGAATTTTTGTCTTATATCAAGCCTTTTCAGGCCTGTTTGCATCTAATTCCTTAATTTCGCCCCGCATTAACTTTAACAAAATCCTTATGAGTCAATCTAGGCCCATCTCAACATTCATAGAAACAAATTACCTTCATTTTAATGCAGCCGCACTTGTAGATGCTGCCAAGGGCTATAAAAAACATATTGCCGAAGGCAAAAAGATGTTGGTTTCGTTGGCCGGAGCTATGAGTACTGCCGAGTTGGGTATCAGTTTTGCCGAAATGATCCGCAAGAACAAAGTACATATTATTTCGTGTACGGGCGCGAACCTCGAAGAGGACATTATGAATCTGGTGGCGCACTCGCATTATAAAAGAATTCCGAATTATCGCGACCTCACTCCGCAGGACGAGTGGGATCTGCTCGGAAATCACTTGAATCGTGTTACCGACACGTGCATTCCGGAAGAGGAGGCGTTCCGCAGATTGCAGGCGCACTTGTTTAAAGTATGGAAAGATGCGGAAGATAAGGGAGAACGCTTATTTCCGCACGAGTTTATGTTCCGCATGATCAACAGCGGAGATCTGAAACAGTATTATGAAATCGATCCGAAAAACAGTTGGATGATTGCTGCGGCAGAACTCAACATGCCGATGGTGGTGCCCGGTTGGGAAGACAGCACGATGGGAAATATTTTTGCTTCGTATTGCTTAACAGGTGAGTTGAAAGCAAGCACCATGAAGAGTGGCATTGAATACATGGTGTGGCTGGCTGATTGGTATACCAACAACGCGGGCGAACATGGTATTGGCTTCTTCCAGATTGGTGGCGGTATTGCCGGTGACTTTCCAATTTGCGTGGTGCCCATGTTGCATCAGGATTTAGAGCGTGATGGCGTGCCGTTCTGGAGTTACTTCTGCCAGATCAGCGATAGCACGACTTCGTATGGTTCATACTCTGGTGCGGTACCAAACGAAAAAATTACGTGGGGTAAATTAAGTATCGAAACTCCGAAGTTTATTGTGGAAAGCGATGCAACTATCGTAGCGCCTTTGATGTTTGCGTATATACTTGACATGTAGACTATAGTCCATATTCAGTATCTTTAAATAAATGAGCTTGAAATATGAATTACAAAGTATCATTTCAGGAATTGGCAAAAATCCAAAAGGAAATCTTATTGAATCAGCAGCCTACTACCTTAGAGAAAGCGCGGAAGCAAGTAGAAACACTGAAGCAAATGAGTTCGCAAAAGATCAGGAAGCAACGCATTTGAGCAGTTGGATTGATCGCTCAGGCAGTTGGATAGATGGCGTGAATGAAACCCGTTATTTAGCAAGAGGTGCTGAACAACGTGTATATTTAGATGATGATACACGCTATGTAATCAAGTTAAACGATTCTGTTTTTTATGCCTACTGGCTCGATTACTTTTACAACCTCTTAATTCATAACTACCTGTTTCCGGAAACTGCCTATGAGTTGATTGGATTTTATAAGGAGGGTGAAATTTTGCATGCTGTAGTTAAGCAGCCATTTATCGAGATCACGGAACCTACTAATCCATTGTTGGTTAAAGAGTTTTTGGTTAATAACGGATTTCAGCTTAGAAAAAATAGCGATTACTACCATAGTCAAGCGGGAATAATCCTGGAAGATTTGCACGATGAAAATGTGTTGACCAATAAAGGCACATTATTCTTTATTGATACAACTTTTTATTTAATGCCTTCTTTTTTTGAAGATATAAAGTAGTTAGAAAGAAATATAGATTCGATGAACCTGGATATTAAATTACGTAAAGTCATACAAGAAGCTGTTTTAACACTGTTCAATCAATCGGTAGAGCAGTTACAACTGCAACCTACCAATATTGAATTTGAAGGTTCGCACACGCTCGTTTGTTTTCCGCTTACGCGGATTTCAAAGCTAAAGCCGGAAGAGACTGGTCTTGCCATTGGTAACTATTTGGTGGAGCATTCTGGTATTGTTGCACGCTTCAATGTGGTGAAAGGCTTTCTGAATCTGGTTATCAGCGATTCGGTTTGGATGCAGGTATTTGAATCTATTTATGCTGATCCTTCTTACGGAATCACATCTCCGACCGGAAAAGAGATTATGGTGGAGTATTCCTCGCCCAATACAAACAAACCGCTTCATCTCGGACATTTGAGAAATAATTTTCTGGGGTATTCGGTTGCCGAAATTTACAAAGCCCTTGGCCATACAGTACATAAAGTTCAGATCATAAACGATCGCGGCATACATATCTGCAAAAGCATGGCTGCATGGAAACTTTTTGGAAATGGAGAAACGCCTGAAAGTAGTGGACTGAAAGGAGATAAGCTGGTTGGAAAATATTATGTAGAGTTTGACAGGAATTACAAAGCGCAGTGCAAACAACTTGAAGAGCAGGGTGTAAGCAAGGAGGAAGCAGAGAAGCAAGCGCCCATCATGAAACTCGCTGTGCAGATGTTGCAACAGTGGGAACAAAAAGATACTGAGACATTAAAGCTTTGGAGCACAATGAATGGTTGGGTCTATGCCGGTTTCGACTCCACCTACAAACGCATGGGCGTTGACTTTGAAAAATTGTATTACGAATCTACAACTTATTTATTGGGCAAAGATGAGGTATTGCGGGGTGTTGAACAAGGCGTATTCTTTAAAAAGGAAGATGGCTCCGTGTGGGTTGACTTGACTGCAGATGGACTTGATCAAAAGGTGTTGCTGCGTTCGGATGGTACTTCTGTTTACATGACACAGGACATTGGTACAGCTATTCTGCGTTTCCGCGATTTCCCAAAAATTGAAGGGCAGGTTTATACCGTGGGTAACGAACAGGAATATCACTTTAAGGTGTTGTTTTTGATTCTCGGTAAGCTTGGTTATGAATGGGCAAAAAAATGTTATCATTTGTCATACGGCATGGTGGATTTACCAACCGGCAAAATGAAAAGTCGTGAGGGCACAGTAGTAGATGCCGATGACCTGATGGATGAAATGGTGGAAGAAGCCGAGAAGCAAACCCGTGAGTTGGGAAAGATTGAAGACTCTACTGAGCAGGAGATTAGAGATCTATCAGAGATGATTGGGCTGGGCGCGTTGAAATTTTTCTTGCTCAAAGTTGATCCTAAGAAACGCATGCTGTTTGATCCCAGCGAATCGATTCAGTTACAAGGTCATACCGGTCCGTTCATTCAATACACGCATGCGCGGATTAAATCTATCTTAAGAAAGGCAGACTCGTTAAATATTCAACCCGATGTTGCTTCGCTAAAGAATGTAACTTCGCTAGAGCCTGCCGAGCGTGAAGTAATTTTTAAGATTAATCAATATTCAACTAAGCTACAGGAGGCCGCCCGCGAATATTCGCCAGCGGTGGTAGCCAACTTTGCTTATGAACTAGCAAAAGAATATAACCAGTTTTATCAGGCCATTCCTATTTTTAATGAGGCAGATCACGCTAAGTTAAAATTCAGAATTGCCTTTTCGCAGGTTGCAGCCGACACGATTAAAAAGGCAATGCGACTCTTGGGGATTCAGGTTCCGGAAAAAATGTAACCTGTAAATCCGGTAGGCCGTGAATGATCGTAGAAAGAACATTTGCCTATCTAAAGTTGTTGTACCTTCATAAAACTTAATCCTATGAAATTAATTGTAAGCTTTTTCTTTTTGATTTTTATGATACCCGCCTCAATTTATGACTTCAAAATAGCTTCGCTTGATGGAAAGAGCGTTGATTTCTCAGCTTATAAGGGTAAAACCTTGTTAATTGTAAACACGGCCTCAAAGTGTGGCTATACTCCGCAATATGATGAATTGCAAAAGTTGCACGAACAGTTTGGTAGCAAGATTACCATCTTAGGGTTTCCAGCCAATAACTTTGGCGGTCAGGAACCCGGCACCAATTTGCAGATTGCTGAATTCTGCCAGAAAAACTATGGGGTGTCATTTCAGATGTTTGAAAAAATTTCTGTTAAAGGTGCCGATCAACATCCTCTGTATGCCTGGCTAAAAGAAAAGACCGGTCAGGAACCCAGCTGGAATTTTTGTAAATACCTTGTGAAGCCCGATGGCACCGTTACTTTTTTTAAGTCATCGGTAAGTCCGTTGGACTCCCAGATTACCGGAGCACTTTAGTAATCAAATGAAAATAAAAATTACACTTCTAATTTTAGCCGCCATGGGCCTGTCTGCATTTTTAGCATCAAAACTTTCCGGAAGTAAAAAGGAGCAGGGACCGATTGCCGCTTCGATCTATGATTTTAAGATCAACGGTCTTGATGGAAAAGAGATTGATTTTTCGAAATACAAAGGGAAGAAGATTCTTATTGTCAATACCGCCTCTAAATGTGGAAAGACCCCACAATATGCAGGACTGGAAAAATTACACGAGCAATTTGGTAGCAAAGTCAATGTATTAGGTTTTCCAGCCAATAACTTCCTTTGGCAGGAGCCGGGAAGCAGCGAAGAAATTGCAGCCTTCTGCGAACGGAATTATGGAGTACAGTTTCAGATGTTTGAAAAGGTTTCTGTGAAGGGAAATGATCAACATCCCCTTTATCAATGGCTTGAAGCTAAGACCGGTAAAAAACCAGATTGGAATTTTGCGAAGTATCTTATAAGTGAAGATGGCACCCAGGTAACTTTTTTTAGCTCTTCCGTTCAGCCACTCGAACAAACCCTTGTCGATAAAATTTTAAACTAAGGAAGTTTAAAAAAACTCCTTTCAACGTAACCCATTGCTGTTCTTGTATTCAAAAAGTAATCCGTTTATCGTCTAAAATGGACATTGGTAGTGGCTTGGTGTGGGTTATCCAACCCTTGATCAGGAACGGCTATTATATGCGTACCTTTGTCCAAAATATTAATTGGTCAATAAAATGAAAACGCATAAGTTATTTATCGGGGTAAGTTTAATCTTGATGGCAGGAATACTGATTCTTTCCTGTTCTGAAGAAAGTAAATCATCTCGTCTTGAGATTCGCTTAACTGATGCGCCCGGAGATTATGAGGAAGTGAACATTGATATTCAGGAAGTCAGGGTGCATGCAAGTGAAGGTGAACAAAGCAGTGGCTGGCAATCTCTTGATATCGATAAAGGTGTTTATAACCTGTTGGATTTTACCAACGGACTCGATACGTTGTTAGGCGCTGCGGAACTTCCGGTGGGGCGGATTTCTCAGGTACGGTTAATCCTGGGAAACAACAATACCTTAAAGGAGAATGGTCAGCTTCATGATTTATCGACTCCGAGTGCACAACAATCCGGGTTGAAGTTAAATGTACAGGCGGTTCTTACAGAAGGAATTACCTACACAATTCTGTTGGATTTTGATGTAGCCCGGTCTATCCTAAAAACCGGAAATGGTAGTTACAAGTTGAAACCCGTTATCCGGGCTATTACCGAAGCCACCAGCGGTGCCATTGAAGGCACAGTTTCTATTCCGCAATCAACACCCGCAGTTTATGCAATAAATAATCAGGATACAGTGGGGACTTCATTTGCTAATGAACTTGGCAAATTTATGATCAAAGGGGTGCCTGCAGGAACTTATACACTGTCCTTTGCCCCGGCCACCGGGTATTTAATTGAAGACATCGATGGCGTAGTGGTTACAACAGGCAGTGTTACCAAGGTTGGTGAGATAGTGGTAACAGAAGATTAGCTTTTCAAATCAAAAACTTAAGTTAAGGATGACACTCAAGTCATCCTTTTTTATTGGTTCCTTTTTTCACCCCCAAAAAACTCCGGTTTCACCGACTTTTGGTGACTGATAACCCGAATCGCCTCGCCTTAAGCATGTTTACTCCGTTCTTTTGGGTAAACAAACACAGCATTATGAGCAACGATAAGAAAAAAATGAGCAGCAGCTTCTGGGTGGGCGCTATCATTCTGGCCATTGGATCTTTATTACTTCTTGATCGGCTGGATCTACTTTATTTTCCGGGCTGGTTATTTTCATGGAAAACCTTTTTAATCGCCCTCGGACTAATTATCGGTATCAATAAGAAGTTTGAAGGCATTGGATGGTTCGTGATGATTTTGATCGGTGGTTTTTTCCTGATTGATGATATTCCTGGCTTCCCATATGATATCGATCGCTATGCATTTCCCGTAGGCGTAATCATTGTAGGTGTTTTTATTTTGGGTCGCTCCATCTGGGGTTCAACCCAGCGCGAAGCAAGAAAGTCTTTGTGGGGAGATGGTGTAATAACCACCGATGAAGGCGGAGAAGATTATTTTGATTTGACTACTGTATTTGGTGGCACCAAGAAGAAAGTGTTTTCAAAAAGATTCAAAGGCGGGGAGACGACTACCATTTTTGGTGGCACGGACATAGATCTCACACAAGCCGATATCGAAGGCACGGTGGTGGTTGATGTAGTTCAATTATTTGGCGGTGTTAAGCTGGTGGTTCCTGCCAACTGGGAATTAAAATCGGATGTCACTGCGATTCTGGGCGGCTTCGATGATAAGCGTACTACACCGCAGGGTCCGCCATCAGGCAAAAAATTGATCGTCACTGGTTTTGTTATGTTCGGTGGGATTGAAGTAAAGAGCTACAACTAATTCAACACTACATGAATTGGTATATGGCAAAGTTGATGTTTCAAGGTAAAGGGAGTGGGGAAGCCAGCTCTCAACGCCAGCAAGAACAATGGCGTTTAATACGAGCTGATGAAATGGCATGGGCTATTGAAAAGGCAACAGTATTAGGTTGGTTGGAGCAACAAGGCACCGATGAAGACGCACATCAATTTCTTGGTGTGACTGAGATTCTACAAATACCAACTCTTGAAGATGGGGCTCAACTTCATCATTCAATTTAACTTGATAAACTTTCTTTGAGTTCCTAACCCTCAAGAAGGTATAAAATAAAAACGGGGAAAGATCAATTGCTTGACTTTCCCCGTCTCATTGTACGTCAACCGTAGCTGAAGTACAATCCTAAACTGCTTTTTAATCTGGTAAAATCTGCCCCGGTTACTTCACAACAACCGTTCTCAACTTCCTGTCAGCACCTACTTTCCGAAGAGAGTCTGCCACCGACACAACCATTCCACTCCGCTTTTTTGAGATTACTTTCCGGAGAAAATAATTTTTTGTTTTTCGATGCGGTTTGATCTCCTGATCAAAAATTCAACTTAGTGATATGAAGGTAATATAGAAATTGACTAGCACAAGAAAAATAGTAAAAAAGAAACACACAACTTATTCACCTACTTATCAACAATAGGTAAGTATTACTAATCCTGCTTTTTACAAGCATTTCTTTAATCTAAGTTTCAAGTCATTGGTGTAAATACTCTTTTCATTCTGCTTAAATGTATGTCTTGCATTTTTAAGATTCCCACACTTGTGATATTTTTAAATAGCTTAAGGGGATCACCGATCTTTTATGACAAAAATCATCTTTTGCCCTAATTAGAGTCATAATTGTGTCAAACGGGTACTTCTACTTTTAGCCTTTGTAAACAGACCTAAACCCTGCTCTTATCTATGGAACTTGAAAAAATCCACTACGACAACAAAATTGTCAAAGCATTTATTATCGCCACAGTCATTTTTGGCATTGTGGGGATGTCCGTAGGCTTATTAGCCGCTATCCAACTGTTCTATCCCATTGCCAACTTTGATTTGCAGTACACTTCGTTTGGAAGGATCAGACCACTGCATACAAATGCTGTAATTTTTGCTTTTGTAGGCAATGCCATGTTTGCCGGGGTATACTACAGCATGCAGCGGTTGCTGAAAGCCCGCATGTTTAACGACTCTCTTAGTTGGATCCACTTCTGGGGTTGGCAACTAATCATCCTTGCGGCTGCCATCACACTCCCGCTGGGAATGACAACCTCGAAAGAATATTCAGAACTTGAATGGCCGATCGATATTGCCATTGCTCTTATCTGGGTAGTGTTTGGTATCAACATGATTGGCACAATTATCAAACGCAGAGAGCAGCACATGTATGTGGCCATCTGGTTTTACATTGCCACGTTTGTAACCGTGGCGGTGCTTCACATTGTTAATTCATTCGAAATGCCGGTAACTTTATTTAAAAGTTATTCCGCATATGCAGGTGTACAGGATGCATTGGTGCAGTGGTGGTATGGTCACAATGCTGTTGCCTTCTTTCTAACTACACCGTACCTGGGTATGATGTATTACTTCTTACCCAAAGCTGCAAACCGGCCCGTTTATTCCTATCGACTTTCCATCATTCACTTTTGGTCTTTAATATTTATTTATATCTGGGCAGGACCGCACCACTTATTATATACTGCGTTACCGGATTGGGCTCAATCGTTAGGTGTCGTGTTTTCCATTATGCTCATCGCGCCTTCGTGGGGTGGTATGCTTAATGGGTTGTTCACCCTGCGGGGTGCCTGGGATCGGGTGCGGGAAGATGCCGTGCTTAAGTTTATGGTTGTAGCCGTTACAGCATATGGTATGGCTACTTTGGAAGGACCTCTTCTTTCATTGAAAAATGTAAATGCCATCACGCACTATACCGACTGGATTGTTGCCCACGTGCACGTTGGTGGTTTGGGTTGGAATGGCTTCCTGATCTTCGGTATGTTGTATTGGGTAATCCCACGGATGTGGAATACCAAGCTCTATTCATCCAAACTTGCTAATCTGCATTTCTGGATCGGAACGTTAGGTATCGTGTTTTATGCACTCCCGATGTACATCGGTGGTGTGGTTCAAAGTCTGATGTGGAAAGAATTCGCAGCAGATGGATTCCTGAAGTATCAAAACTTTTTGGAAACAACCACACAAATTTTGCCCATGTATATTTTGCGGGCAGTAGGTGGGACGTTGTACCTGACGGGCGTGTTTATCATGACGTACAACTTACTCAAAACAGCGGCCTCAGGAAAATTTGTAGCCAACGAAGAAGCAGAAGTGGCCCCTATGGCCAAAGTAACCTCTACCGGTGGTAACTGGCACCATGTTCTCGAGCGTAAGCCAGTTTTGTTTACTGTATTGGCATTGGTTGCGGTATTGATAGGTGGCATCATCGAATTGGTACCCACCTTCCTGATCAAATCAAATGTACCCACAATAGCAAGCGTAAAACCATATACACCTCTCGAATTGCATGGCCGTGATATTTATATCCGTGAAGGTTGTGTTGGTTGTCATTCCCAAATGATCCGACCATTCCGCTCAGAGGTGCAACGTTATGATCCTAAAGGAGGCGAGTATTCCAAGGCGGGTGAATATGTATATGATCATCCTTTCCTATGGGGATCAAAAAGAACGGGTCCTGATTTGCATCGAACCGGTGGTAAATATGCCGATAGCTGGCACTTCCGCCACATGCTAACTCCGGGCGAAGTAAGTACGGGTTCGATTATGCCGGCTTATCCCTGGTTGTATGAACAACAAATTAATAAGGACATTACCGCTTCTATGATCAATGCGTTACGCACGGTGGGTGTACCCTACGAAGAGGGATATGAAGACCGCGCCAATGAAGATTTGGATAAACAGGCGAACCGGATTGTTGAAGGCCTTCAATTGGAAGGACTTGAAACAAGCAGCGATGCCGAGATTGTTGCCTTGATTGCTTACCTGCAGCGGTTAGGTACGGACATTAAGCTGGAGAAAGTGGCCACTAATCAATAATACTTACAGCTATGTATAAAAACATTCTTCAAACTATCGATCACGTAGCTATCTGGCCATTGATCTCACTGAGTATCTTTTTTGTCTTTTTTATTGTGTTGCTCTGGTGGGTATTCACAGCCGACAAAGCCTTTATTGACGAAATGAGCCGAAAGCCACTTCAGGATGGATCCGAATTAAATCATGATGCAGAACCTTTAAATCTATAAGCGCTATGAAAAGAATTATTGTATTTCTTACTACCCTGTTTGGTCTGGCTACTGCAGGCTTTGGTCAAACGGCTGATACCGCAACTACCACTTCCTTGTGGGATGATCCCATGCTTACATTCTATATCGTTGTGGGTTTCATATTTGTTGTTGTCGTGCTCGTTCTGCTGGTAGCCTTGTACATGTTGCAGGTTCTCAATTTTATGGTGAAACAAGCCACACGCGAGCGTTCCGAGCGATTAGGCATTACCTACCAGGAAGAGCCTTCGTTTTGGTCCAAATTATGGGATAAATCCAATGATTTTGTTCCGATGGAAAAGGAGAAGGATATCCTGCTCGATCACAATTATGATGGTATTCGAGAGTTGGATAATCACTTGCCACCGTGGTGGACCGGATTATTTTATGTTACCATTGTGTTTGCACTTGCCTATCTTGGTTTCTATCACTTGTCGGATACGTTGCCTTTGCCAATAAAAGAGTATGAAAATGAATTGGCTGTGGCCGAGGAGCAAGCACGTAAAATGAAGGCCTCAAATCCGGTAGCAGCCATTGACGAAACAAATGTTACTATTGTAACGGATGCATTAGCTCTGGCGGATGGTAAAACTACCTTTTTAACCAATTGTGCATCCTGCCATCGCAAAGATGGAGGTGGCGATATTGGACCTAATCTAACGGATGAATATTGGAAACATGGCGGGTCTGTTCAGGAAATTTTTAAAGTAGTGCGTCATGGCGTTCAAGGCACAAACATGATTGCGTGGGAAGGATTTATCAGCCCGGAAAAGATGCAGAATGTGTCAAGCTATATCCTTACCATGAAGGGCTCCAACCCTGAGAATCCAAAAAAGCCGGAGGGCGAAATATATACACCTAAACCAGAAACCACTTCCGATACAACAAAGGTGCAGGCTAGTTTATAAAATAAAGACATCTCGAAAACAGCAGGAGGATTCGTGACGAAAGTTGAAATGTTTTAGAGATGTCTTTTGTTATTAAATAAATACAAGAAGTCATGAGATTAGCATGAACCAGACTATACCCAACAATATGACAATCTGTGTTCCAAGTGACCACTGAAAAACAAATTATTAACACATGAAAGAAGTAGGTCAGCATAATTTGTACGAATATGAAGAGGAGTTTAGAGATACGCTGGCAACGGTAGATGAAAAAGGTAAACGTGTATGGATTTATCCGAAGAAACCTTCCGGTCATTATCACAGAAACCGGATTATTGTTACAGTCATTTTGCTTTCGCTGTTCTTCTTAACCCCGTTTATTCAACTAAACGGCAGACCCTTCATGCTGCTGAATGTTTTTGAGCGCAAATTTATTTTGTTTGGGCAGGTATTCTGGCCTCAGGATTTTTTTCTATTAGCGCTTACACTCATCACACTCTTTGTGTTTGTTATTTTATTTACGGTAGCCTTTGGCCGGATTTGGTGTGGTTGGGCTTGTCCGCAAACCTTATTCATGGAAATGGTATTCCGTAAGATTGAATATTGGATTGAAGGAGATGCCAATGCACAGAGACGGTTGAATAACGGCCCATGGAATAATGCGAAGGTATTTAAGAAAGCTACCAAGCAATTCATTTTCGTTTTGATTTCTGTTTTAATTTCTCATACCACGATGGCTTACCTGATAGGTATTGATCAGGTTAAGGAGATCATAACGCAATCTCCCAGAGAACATATGGCCGGCTTTATCGGGTTGGTTGCCTTTACTGGAATCTTCTATGGCGTGTTTGCCTATTTTCGCGAGCAAGCCTGTATCGCGGTTTGTCCGTACGGTCGACTTCAAGGCGTACTCTTAGTGAAAGACTCAATCGTGGTGGCGTATGATTGGTTACGGGGTGAGCCACGCAGTAAGCTAAAAAAACACCAGAATACTATTACTGAAAAGCAGGGTGATTGTATCGATTGTAAACTGTGTGTGCACGTGTGTCCTACCGGTATTGATATCCGTCATGGCACTCAACTGGAGTGTGTTAATTGTACAGCCTGTATGGATGTGTGTGATGATGTAATGACAAAAATCCATAAGCCTAAGGGTCTGATTCGTTATTCTTCACATACCGCTATTGCAGAAGGTGTACAAAAACTTTTTACTCCACGCATTGCCGGCTATTTAGTTGTTCTTGTTGCACTCATTAGTTTGCTCAGTTACTTTATTTTTACCAGGGCGGATATTGAGACTACTGTTTTAAAAGTACCTGGTACGTTGTATACAAAAACAGATGATGATCAGATTACGAATTTGTACAGTATCGAGTTTTTAAATAAAACGTTTGAAGATATTTCGTTGGATGTAAAAGTGGAATCCCCCTCGCAGGCAACCTTTCTTAAAATAGGGGATCCAATGATTGTTGTACCGAAGGGTGGGATACTGAAAGGCATGATTATGGTAAAATTGCCCGAGGAGGCGATTACTTCCATGAAAACAGTTATCGAATTCGGGATTTATCAGAATGGAGAAAAGGTAGAAACGGCTACAGCAAAATTTATTGGACCCATAGTGCGAAAAAAGAGTAGCGATGATCGGGAGAAAAATGACGATTAGAATAACTAAATTTATTCACGGTTAAATTTGATAAACTATGAAATGGGTACTAGCAGCATTTATTTTCTTTGCTTTATTTATAGGCACGTTGGTGGTCATCAGCATGCGGCAGGATATTGGCCTGGTGTCAAAAAATTATTATCAGGATGAACTTAAGCACGGAGAAAAAATGATCCGGCAGACGAATGCTTCGCTATTGACTGAACAACCGATATTTACTTTCGAAAATAATTCTGTAAAAGTAGCCTATCCTCATTTTTCCACTATTGAAACAGGTGAGTTACGCGTGCAGCGGCCCTCTGATGAACGGCTTGATCAAGAATTTGAAATTACGGCTGGCGGCATGGATAGTCAGTCTTTTGAATTAAAGGTGTGGGAGAAGGGTTTGTATCGCGTGAGCTTGACGTGGAAGATGGAAGGCAAGGAATATTATGTTGAAAAACTAATGGTCTTATAGGACATGTGGACAGCGATAGTCATGGGGTTAGCAGGAAGTTTACATTGCGCAGGCATGTGTAGTCCTTTAGCTATGGCCATCACCTCCAAACGGCCTTTCTTGCGCGATAAGATTATTTATAATTCCGGGAGAGTAGTTACTTATGGGCTTTTGGGTGCGCTTGCGGCAAGTTTTGGAAGTTTGTTTTCGCTAACGTCCTATCAAAGCATAATTTCTTTTTCTATTGGTTCTCTTTTTTTACTCATGGGCTTTGGGGCTATTTCCGGAGCGCAGATTCCCATTCTCACACAAGCACTCAATAAATTTACAACCCACCTAAAAAAATTGTTTAACTATTGGCTTCAAAAGAGGGGAGGTATTGCTGTTTTTATGATGGGTATGCTCAACGGATTACTGCCATGTGGCCTTACCTACCTCGCTATGACATATTGTTTTATTTTGCCGGCTGCTAAAGACGGGTTTGTTTATATGTTACTATTTGGATTAGGTACCTGGCCCGTGATGATTGGCATTACGTGGCTGATGGGCTTAGGTTTTAAGCGTATTACTATTAATTATCAGAAAATCACCACAGTAGTATTTATTGCCATTGGAATTTGGATGATGGCTCGTGTTTTTGTTACACATTCCTCAGAATCACACTCGATGTTATTTGGTAACACCTCTGCCGATGAGGTAATTTGCCCCTGATCCGATTTTGAATTTGTGTCAAATTCTGTATTTTTAGAATCAGAATACTTTCCTGGTTCGTGGATTAAACTTTATACTGATGAAAAAAATACTTGTTCCTACAGATTTTTCTAAACTCTCTATCAATGCGTTGGAGGTAGCCGTTGAAATTGCAAAAAAATCGAACTCTGAAATTACTCTCCTGCACGTTGTGGAAGAAGCCAGTCAGAGTTCATTTTCAATAGCGGGTGAATGGAGAACGACTGAAAACTGGTCTGATAAGTTATTTACACTTAAACTGTTAGAAAAGGCAAAAGATCAACTGGAAAAACTGGTTATGGATCCACGGTTTTCAGCAGTAAAGATTAATGGTGAATTACGATTGGGTAATGCGTTTCATGGTATGCGCACCATTATCGTTGAAAATAAAGTTGACTTAGTGGTGATGGGCACACGAGGGCGCTCAGACCTTGAAGCCATGGTAATTGGTTCGAATACAGAGCGTGTGGTGCGCCAGGCAAAATGTCCTGTGTTGAGTATTCATAAAAAGCCAGCAAAAGTTAATTTCAAAGAAATCGTGTACGCCACAGCCATGCATAAAGATGAAGAAGTTTTTTCGCGCATGATAAAGAGAACACAGCAACTTTATAACTCCACTATTCACCTGGTACGGATTAATACCCCTGGAGATTTTCAGCGAGATTATGTGGTGAAAGATTACATGGAAAAATTCGCAAAAAAATTAGCCCTAAAAAATTATACGATCAATGTCTATAATGATATCACCGAAGAGGATGGTATCATCTATTTTGCCGATAGCATTGATGCAGATTTGATTGCCATGGCAACCCATGGTCGCACAGGATTTGCCCACGTGATGGCCGGCAGTATTGCTGAGGACGTGGTGGGTCATTCCAAACGGCCCGTGTTAACGTTTGTAGTAAAACGTTGATGAAGTTAAATTTCAACAAAGGAGCCTCCTGAATTTCGGGGGGCTTTATTTTTTAACAATTACTGAATTGCTTTGAAAAACTATTATTTCATATTGGGACTTCATATCCACGCCCAGCAACATGAAATAAAACAAGCCTATCGCAAGCTGGCTCTTCAGTTTCATCCTGATAAGAATTCGTCCAAAGAAGCGGAAGCTATTTTTAAAGAAGTTAACGAGGCGTACGAAATTTTAGGAGATGCTCGGAGCAAGTTTGAGTATGATCAATTGTTGAACGGAATACCTGCTGCTTCGCAACCTCATCGCGATCCTCGTTACAGGCCAAGACCTCCAGGTTCATTCTCGCGAACCACCAGGAAAATGGAGATGCTGGAAACCATGCGCGAGTATCTTAAGTACGCATTGATGGCCTCACGTATTGCTTTACTTTTCTCCGCTATTTTAATTGCAGACTTTGTACTCCCGCCAGAGAAAGAACAAAAAGAAGTTCTTGCTATGAAAAGAGGACAGGAGTATCGGGGGACACGTTCATTTAAAATGGAACTTAAGGATGGTGAAACTATGAGTTTAAACCGTCAAACAGCAAGTGAATTTCAACAAGGCTCAGTAATTATAATTTATAATTCGTCCCTGTTTTCAGTACCCTTGATTTTAGAAAATGAGGTGACTCATTTTAAGACAGAAATCCCCGTATCCATTTATGGTAATTTTATTTTCTTGCCATTTGTTCTTCTGATTACATCTTTGTTAGGTACGTTTTACTGGAAAGGTGTTGAGTTTCGGTTTAACCTGGGTGTGGTAAATTGTTTTCTCATGTTATTGAGTTTTATTTTTCTTCGGATTCATAATTTTTGATATGAGCAAAAAAAATAGTTGGAAAAACCGTGAAGGGATCGTCTATTCGACAAAAGAAGATTTTGCTTATACGCATCAGTCAAATCATGAAGCAGAAACTTTGCCTCCTGCCAAACAAAACTTACGCGTGTTGATGGATAACTCAGGTCGTGCCGGCAAACAAGTTACATTAGTCACAGGGTTTATTGGAACAACGGTAGACCTGGAGACTTTGACTAAATTATTAAAAACGAAATGTGGTGTGGGTGGATCGGCCAAAGAAGGTGAAATACTTATTCAAGGCGATGCTCGCGATAAAATTGTGGCTATTCTAACGAAGGAGGGATATAAGGCACGAAAATTTTGAATTTTGATGATGGGTATCATTAAACTTTTAGCGTCCTGATTGGGTTTGTATATGTATATTTGATTTCTTTTTAACACTTAAAATTTAAAATTATGGCTTTTACACTTCCTGCACTTCCGTATGCATTTAATGCTTTAGAACCTCATATTGATGCCCGCACGATGGAAATACATCATGGCAAACATCACAACGCGTATGTAACCAACTTAAATAATGCGGTGGCGGGCAAACCCGAGGAAAATTTAAGCATTGAAGAAATCTGTAAGAATATTTCCAAGTATCCGGTAGCGGTTCGTAACAATGGAGGAGGTCATTACAACCACTCCTTATTCTGGACGATTATGGCCCCATCCGCTGGAGGTGCTCCTACAGGTGCTTTAGCGGACGCAATTAATAGTGCATTCGGAACGGTTGATGAGTTTAAAACAAAATTTAACGCAGCAGCAGCTGGTCGATTTGGTTCTGGCTGGGCCTGGCTGATTAAGGATGCCTCAGGTAAATTGGCTATCACATCTACGCCCAATCAGGATAATCCTTTAATGGATGTAGCCGAAGTCAAAGGCACACCCATTTTAGGATTGGATGTATGGGAGCATGCCTACTATTTGAATTACCAAAATCGCAGACCTGATTATTGTGCTGCTTTTTGGAATGTGGTAAACTGGAGTGAAGTGGCTAAGCGATTTGATGCCAAATAAGGTAAATGATCTATGCATTTTAAAGGCTGTGGAAAAACAGCCTTTTTTATTTATGTGCAAAGATGCTTTTCAGATAAGCAATCTGCCCGGTGTGATAAAGATCGTGTTGTAAGATGCCAACAATCAAATCTTCATAGGAAGCTTTTTCTGTATATGGTTTAGATAGCAATGAATCTTTTTGTTCACTTAACAGAGTTGTTAGGTCATGTTGTGATTCCTCCAACAATTTTCTTATTTGGTCCCAGCCTAGGGATTTTAATTTTTCTGGTGTACTCCAGTTTGCTTCACTTTTCATCGAGCCTTTGTAGGAGGAATCGCCCTTTAATCTTTTTATTAGCGCCTAGCGCCAATAGGTCATGTGCCATACTAGTTGAGCTATGGAGTGTGCATTTTTAGTAGGCTGCCAGTAAGCCATCTTTTCATTTACCTGGTCAAGAATATCAGTTATTGAATCTCCATACCAGGGTGTGCCGGCATAGATAGTATTGAATTGACCGACTAGTTCGTCAATTTTTTTCTTTGAAGAGGTCCTCATTTTTTCTTAATGATATAGCTGACTCCGGCCCGGATGGAAAATTCAGTTTGACCAAAATAAAAATCTCCGATAGCTTCAAAACGCCAGGTATCATTGATGGGTTTGGCCCAGCCACCACCCAGCGCTGCATCATTCGCACCAATTAATCCACGAAAACGAACAAACACATGATCCATGGCATACCAGCGCATGCCCATAACAAAAGAACTTTTTTGTTCGGTCCAGATTTCTAAACCGGCACCAGCAGCGAAATTCCGGACGATAAAATAATTCCCTTCCACACCCAGTTGTGCTTTATCGAAGGCACTGTTGTGGTCTGTTTTAATTAAATCAAAACCACCGCTCACCACAATATCATTGCTACTTTGGGCATGAAGAGAAAATGTAATAGATATTAATAGTAAGCCCAGAACTATTTTTCTCATAGTATGATTTGATTTTATATTGATACTTATTTTTTGTCTTCAATCATTTTTTGAATAGCCAGGTATTCATCACGTAACCGGGCGGCTTCCATAAATTCCAGTTCTTTTGCAGCTTTTTCCATTGCTTTGCGCGTGCGATCCGCCATTTTGATCAACTCATCTTTTGAAAGATAAGCAACCACAGGATCTGCCGCCAGCGACCTCTCTTCTTCTTCAATATAATACCGCTTTGTAGTTTTTTTGGAATCAGCCACTTTGGTTTGCCCCAATATGGAATCTTTAGATTTTATTATTGTCTTTGGAGTAATGCCATGTTTTTGATTGTATTCTATCTGAACAGCTCGTCTGCGATTTGTTTCGTCAATAGCCATCTGCATAGATTCTGTGATCTTATCGGCATACATAATTACGCGGCCATTCTCGTTTCTAGCTGCACGCCCAATGGTTTGTACCAGCGAGCGCTGATTACGAAGAAATCCTTCTTTGTCGGCATCCATAATCGCTACCAATGATACCTCAGGCAAATCAAGACCTTCTCTTAATAAATTAACACCTACCAGTACATCGAATACACCCATGCGAAGTTCGCGCAAAATCTCAACCCGATCCAGTGTGGCAACTTCGGAGTGGATGTAGCGACACTTTATGTTAGCGCGACTCATAAATTTGGTAAGCTCTTCCGCCATGCGTTTGGTGAGGGTTGTCACCAACACCCGTTCCTTTTTCTTCACGCGCTCATCAATTTCCTCAAAGAGGTCATCAATCTGGTTGCGGCTAGGACGCACGTCAATTTGAGGATCCAATAATCCGGTTGGCCGAATAAGTTGTTCCACTACTACACCTTCAGACTTGCGCAGTTCATATTCTGAGGGTGTGGCGCTTACATAAATCACTTGGCCCAATATGGATTCAAATTCATTGAAGGTAAGGGGGCGATTATCAAGAGCCGAAGGCAATCGGAATCCATAGTCTACCAGGTTTGCTTTTCGCGAACGATCGCCACCCCACATGGCTCGTACCTGCGGCACAGTGACGTGACTTTCATCAATAACCATCAGAAAGTCGTTGGGGAAATAATCGATCAAACAAAAAGGTCGCGCTCCCGGAGATCGCCTGTCGAAATAACGGGAATAGTTTTCGATACCACTGCAATAGCCAAGTTCGCGCATCATTTCAAGATCGAATTCAGTTCGTTCTTTTAATCGCTTTGCTTCCAGATGTCTTCGTTCTGATTCAAACATCTGTACCTGTAAAACCATGTCATCCTGAATTTCATGAATGGCTGTTTGAAGCTGATCTTTTGCCGTGACAAATAAATTTGCAGGAAAGATCACCGCAGTCTTTTCATCTGAGATTTTCTTTCCTGAAATAGGGTCGATTAATTGAATGGCCTCAATCTCGTCACCAAAAAAATAGATGCGCAGCGCATAATCTGCATACGCCAGAAAAATGTCAACCGTATCGCCTTTTACCCGAAAAGTTCCGCGTTTAAATTCGGCCTCCGTACGATGATAGAGAATATCAACTAATGCAAAGAGAAGTTTATTTCTTGGAATAAGTTCGCCTACCCGTAGTTCTACGCGATTCTTACCAAATTCCTCAGGGTTCCCAATACCATAAATGCAAGAAACAGAAGCAACCACAAGTACATCTCTACGGCCACTGAGTAGGGAGGAGGTGGCACTCAGTCGAAGTTTTTCAATTTCTTCATTAATCGAAAGATCTTTTTCGATGTATAAATTAGAGGATGGAATAAACGCTTCCGGTTGATAATAATCGTAGTAGGAAATGAAGTATTCTACCGCATTGTCAGGAAAGAATTGCTTGAATTCTCCATAAAGTTGCGCGGCTAATGTTTTATTGTGACTAAGTATTAACGTGGGTCTGTTTACCTGGGCAACGACATTTGCAATGGAAAATGTTTTACCTGAACCGGTAACCCCCAGCAAGGTTTGGTGCGCTTCGCCATCCTGCAGACCATTCACTAATTTTTCTATGGCCTTCGGTTGGTCCCCGGTGGGCACATAATCACTGGTAAGTCGAAAATCCATGCGGAGGAAAGTTAGCAGTTATTCAGATAACCATTAACTGATTTTTTGCAGGAATAGTTGCTATTTAATTATTCCAAATAGCCCAGGATTTTTCTGCCTGAATATGAAGCATTTCAAGGCCATTCTTAATGTGTGAATTTCTCATCTCAGCTTTTTGCAGAAATAACGTGCGTGCCGGATTATAAATCAGGTCATACACATAATGTTCAGGAGTCAGTAAATCGTAATCGATAGGTGGGCACGTGTTCGTATTAGGAGACATGCCCAGCGGACTTGTGTTAATAATTAAGTTGGCTTCAGAAATAGGAGTTCCATCTTTCTCAAGGCTCTCATAGGTATGCTGACCTTTACTTTTCTCGCGCGATACCAATTCGTATTGAATAGACAATTTTTTAAGGGCTTGTTGAACCGCTTTCGCTGAACCTCCCGTGCCGAGTATCAGCGCTTTAGGGTTCTTCACGGCAGGGAACCATCTTTCAAGTGATTCATAAAATGCATCGCTGTCTGTATTGTAGCCTAACAGTTTCCCATCTTTTATTTTGATCACATTTACAGCACCAATTTTTTGTGCATCCGAATCGATGTTGCTTAAGAATTTCAATACCTGTTCTTTGTAAGGGATGGTAACATTCAATCCTGCCAGTTCAGGATTCTCCTCAAGAAGATTCTTTAATTCATCGATGTTAGGCAATGAATATAAGTCATAATGATAATCGCGAAGCCCTTCACGAAAAAACTTCTCATCGAAATATGATTTTGAAAATGAATGACTAACGGTAGCGCCTATAAGTCCAAATTTCTTTTCCATGATTTATGTTTTTGATTTTAACATAGCCGCAGTTTTTTCTATGGCGACTACTAAGAAAACTCCCAGGGCTGCACACAATATGGCTTTGAAAACCTGTGGGTCTTGTGCGGTTTTAGAAAAATAATCCCAGGGCAAAATGCTTTTGTCGAAAGCGGGCACTTGATTACCTTCATGATTAAGTCTGTAAGAAATCACTTCCTTCCAGGGCCACACTTTGTTAAGCGATCCGATCATAAAACCAGCCAGCAAAGCTAAGGTAGGAAAACGATAATGCGTTAGAATCCAGCTTAAAAATCGTGAAAAGCCTAATAGACCCAGAAAACAGCCTAAAACAAAAACGATAATAACCGGAATGTTCATCTGGGTGAGCGCTGTAATCATAAATTCATATTTGCTAAGCAGAAGTAGTATAAATGCACCTGAAATGCCCGGTAATATCATGGCACAAATAGCGATGGCTCCGCAAAAGAAAATAAAAAGATAGTTGTTGGGCGTCTCTGCCGGTGAAATCACTGTTATCAGGTAAGCAATTACAATTCCCACTATAAATGAAATTCCAGAGCCAATACTCCATTTTGTAATGTCACGCAAAATAAGCGGTGCTGAAATAAGTATTAACCCGAAAAAGAAAGACCAAATGGCGATAGGGTGATTGTCGAGCAGGTAAGTCATTAACCGGGCCAGTGAAACAAGACTAGTTACGATGCCTGCCAGTATAGTAATTAGAAAATTACCGTTGATCTTCGCCCAGAAGTCGGCAATCTTAAGCTTGGTCAGCAAGCGTAACGCATCGAGATCAATTGCCTTAAGTGAATTGATTAATTCTTCATAAATCCCGGTAATGAAAGCTACTGTTCCACCCGACACACCGGGTACCACATCAGCGGCTCCCATGCCCATGGCTTTAAAATAGATAATGAAGTAGTCTTTCGTAGTTCTCAAGAAGTTGCCTAGTCAGCGTAAAAGGGCGGAGTGGTATTGTCTTTCTTTCTTTCAAGACCCAGGAAGTGCAGAAAGGTGTCTCCCCGAAGTCCTAACCGGATTGTTTCTAAAGGGATAATTTCATTGGGTGCAATGTTACCCAAATTGACATTGGCGCCAAGCAGTTTTATAAACCAAACTTGTTGTGCTTTTTGAGGGGCTTCCCAAATAATTTTTTCGAAAGGAATTTTAGTTAAAATTTCCTGCACCAATCCGGAACGAACTTCACCGGTGGAACGGAACAAGCCTACATTGCCGCCTTCACGTGCTTCGCCAATTACCTTCCATGCGCCTGCATCTAATTCTGATTGCATGAGCTCAATCCATTGGTAAGGAGGGATAATCTTATCAGCATCTTTCGAACCAACCTCTGAGAGCACGGTAACCTGATCGGAAAGTTTACGGATATAATCAAGTTTCTTATCGTGGTCAAGGTCAATGGAACCATCAGAGACTTCGGCAAAAGACATCTCAAACTTATCTAACACTTTGCGATAATCATCGAACTGATCGCGGATGATAAAAGCTTCAAACAAAGTTCCACCAAAGTAACAGGGAAGACCAGCCTCCTTATATACTTTAAGTTTCTCCTTTAGGTGAGGCGTTACAAAGGAGGTAGCCCATCCTAACTTAACGATATCAACATGATCTGCGGCAATACTTACAAAATCCTCTGCTTCCCGCACGCTTAGGCCTTTATCCATGGCCATGGTGAAACCCATTTGCCTGGGCTTTACGGTTCGCTCAGGCAGGTTTTTTAGATGGTAGTTCATTAGGGGTTATCTTTTCTAAACTGGTCAATTATTTTTTGAAGCGCCTTTTGTGTTTCAATTTTTGGGAAGAAATCAAACAGTACTATATGACCTTCAAAGTCCAAAATTAATGCATTTTCCAGATAATTCAGCGCTTCCTTAAACTGTCCCGATTCAATCAGATATACGGTCATTCGGTAGAAAAACTCCGATTCGTCTGGTAGTTCGTCCATGCCCTGAAGCAATACCTCAATGGCTTTTTGATATTCACCTTGTTCAAAGTATATAAAAGACCAGTTTAGCCACACCTCTTTATCATCCGGGCTTAACAGGCTGGCTTCTTCATAGGCACTGATGCTGGAGATGGTATTGCCGATTTTAAATTCAGCATGTGCCGCAGCTTTCCAATATTCAGCATTATGACTGTTTATTTTTACTGCTTTATTGAAGAAGTGCAAAGCCTGATACCATTTCTCTTGCTTTTCAAGGCAACTACCGGCTCCAAACCAGGCTTCATCATACAACGGATCGAGCTTTGAAGATTTTTGAAAGTATTTTAAGCCAAGATCATACTGCTTTAGATTTTCATAGGCGGCACCCATGCAGCAATAAACCTCAGGACTAGGTCCTTCAATTTCAATAGTTTTTAAAAATTCGTTCAGGGCCTTATCATACTTCTCCAGATTCATGAAGGAGTTGCCCATGTTAAAGTGAGCCGAAGCAAAATTCTCATCAATGGCAATGGCAAACTCATACGCTTCAATGGCTTCTTCAAAGCGTTCCAGCTTATTGCAAACAATACCTAAATTATACCAGGCGGCTGCCGAGTAGGGATCTTCATCTATAAACTTCTTATAGTAGGAGAGGCTGCCCTCTAATTGTCCCACCACATCTAAACAAAAAGCAAGTTCGTAGAGAGAGCCTTCATGACTGATATTCTCCTCGATGGAATTTTTGTACATCTCAATGGCAAGCTCATATTTTTCCATGCTCTGATGAGCCAGCCCAATGTTATAGTAAATTTCATCTTTCTCTTCTTCAGCAAATACAAGGGTTTCTTCATACAATGAAATAGCCTCTTCGTATTTTCCTTGCAGTGAAAGAATGGAGCCAATAGATAAATAAATTTCCAGATCGTGTGGATGTAGATTACGTGAACGTTCAAGAAGTTCTAGCGCTTCATCATAGCGTTCGAGATTTGTGAAGATTTGCGCTTTTACTGTAAGTAATTCGGTTGAGAATGGATATTGATCAATCGCCAGCTCTACGGCAGACAGGGCCCGCTTGAATTTACTTTTCTCTAAATAATATCCAATGATTGTTTCGTAGGAATCGATATCAAAAAACTCGCCCTGATTGTGTTTGAGATTTTCTTCATACCGTTTGATCAACTCCTCTTCCTCCTGTCGCTTTCTGAATTCCTGAGCCATCCGCTAAAAGGTTTTCCTAAGATAGACAAAATTGTCTTTTCCTAAAATTCTTAAGGCAAATTTCAGGTAATAATTATCCCGAGACAACCTTGTAGTTATTATTTGTTTGTAGTATAAGCCTGCTTGTAATGCGGGCAGCACCAATCCAGCGTTTCGTTCAAACTTCTGAAAGAAACACCCGCTTTGTTAATGGCTTTATGATTGAGATAATAAAAATTTTCTTTTGTCACTTTGGCCGATTGTCGTGTGATCATGGGCTCTCCGCCTGTAAACCGTGTGCGAAATTCCTCCCAACGGGCAACGATAGATAAAATAACAGGACTCAGCTTTATAGAGGGCGGTTTCTTTTCAAACCGCTTAGCAATTTGATCAAATAACTCCTTGATGGGTACGTAGCCGCCATTGGCAATAAATTTCTCTCCAGAAATATTTTTGCTATACACTTGCCAAATGAGCTCCACCACATCGCGCACATCTACATAATTGATAAGTGATTCTGAGTAAAAAGGTTTTTGTTGCCATACAAAACGAAACAATTGGGCGCTGCTTTTCGACCAATCGGTAGGAGCCAGAATAACAGAAGGATTTATAATAGAAACAGCAAGTCCTTCCTCAACTCCACGCCACGCCTCTACTTCCGACAGATATTTTGATTTAGCATAGTCCGTATTTAAATCACTTTCAACCCACCGGGCAGTTTCATCCATTTCAGAGAAGCCTTTTTTTCTGCCCAATGCGGCTACTGAACTGATGTGAATCAATCTTGGAATACCTAATGCAAGACACGTGTCCACCACATGCTGTGTACCTCTTACATTCACGTCCATGATTATTTTTCTCATGCGCGGGTTAAAAGAAACCTGGGCGGCTGTGTGGATAACCGCAGTGGCATCTTTAAATGCTTCTTCAACAGAAATCGGGTCAAGTATTTCTATTTCACGCCAGGTAACATGGGTAAGATCTTTTACCAACGAAGAATCACTGTCTTTTCTGCGCAATGCGATAACAGGAATTTGTTCTTGCACCAACTTGCGAAGAATAAAACTTCCTAAAAGCCCGTTGGCACCTGTTATTGCAATCATGAGATCAAAGACTGTTATTGAGCAGTGGCAAATCTACGGCTTTTTTAAAGTTCTTATCTTGGATCGCTTCTTCAAGAACTTGCATGTATTGGGCATTGTGACAATCGCTGCCAAGCAAATCTACCCACCCTTTTTCAATAAGCTTGATGGCTAGTTGCTGAATAGGTTTGGAGTAAAATCCAATAATGGAAGGAATATTTATCTGAAATAAAACGCCCCGGTTACGAAGCTCTTCTGCTTTTTCGAGCGTCATAAAACTATATCGTTCCGGATGCGCGAGAATTGGTTTGTACCCCTGCGTAATGATTTTAAAAATAAAATCGTTGAGCTGGTAAGGTTCATTTAAAAAATTAGTTTCGAAGAGGAGGTACGAATTTCCAAACGTAAGCAAGGGTTCTTTGGCTTCCACCTTTTTCATCAGTTCCTCATCCAGATAATATTCAGCCGCAGCTTCCAAAGTTATAGGTATGTTTTCTTTATTAACACGCTCTATTAATTCAGCTAATTTATTTTTTATAGTTCCTGGCTCATTGCGATAATAATCGTTCATGATGTGTGGAGTAGTTATCAACTTTTGATAACCAAGCTTATAAAAGTGTTGAATCAGTTCGAGTGCTTCTTCGTGGGTCTTTACCCCGTCATCCAGCGCAGCCAACAGGTGCGAATGCATATCGGTGCGCAGTGGGTTCTGAAAAATGGTCTTCGATCTAAAAAAGGAAATCACGACAGGCGAAATAATTTTCTCCAACTTCCTTTGGTGGCTGTACGGTCTTCATAATATCCATAACCATAATAGTTGTTATTCATCGGCATAGCATTAAGTACGGATGAAACGTGACTCAACTTGTTAATAGTTACTACCCGAAGTAGATTATGCATAAATTCTTTATGAGAATAATTTGCACGGAAAACATAGATAGATAAATCAGACCGTTTCATGGCCATGATACCATCTGTAACCAGGCCCACCGGGGGTGTATCAATTACTATAAAGTCGTACGTGTTTTTCAGTTCTTCCAACAAGTCTGTGAATTCGCCATTTAAAAGTAATTCAGAAGGATTGGGTGGATGTGGGCCTGAAGGAATGAAGTCAAAATTTTCGAGTGAAGTAGTTACAACACAATCCTTCCATACATTTTTCTTAATGAGAATAGTGCTCATGCCCTTACTCGAATCATTCCCTGCAGGATACTTCTCGCTCTTGGGTTTCCGCATATCCAGATCTATTAACACAACTTTCTTTCGGGATAGCGCCAATACGCCCCCGAGATTCATAGCTAAAAAGGATTTGCCTTCTCCGGAGATGGTGGAAGTAATCGTGATTACTTTACTTTTTCCACCTGTGTTGAAGAATTCAAGATTAGTACGCAATGTGCGGATAGCTTCACTAACGACAGATTTAGGATTATCAATTACATGAAACATGGTTTCTGTGGTAAGCCTCGAAGTCGGGATAATCCCCAGCAACGGCACATTCGTTACGCGCTCAACTTCTTTTGCACTGGTGATTTTATTGTTCAGCAGATATAAAATCCCGATAAGGAAAAAGTTAAGAACAATACCAGCCACAAGTCCGATACCGAGAATCAAATACCTTTTTGGGGATATCGGCTGATCCGGTAAGGTAGCAGGCGAAAGAATTTTAAAATCAGGTGTGCTGCCGGCTTGCGCAATTTCAAACTCCGCTTTCGACTGCATCATTGATAAATAGAATTCTTCATACAGTTTGTAGAAGCGTTGATTTTTTGAAAACTGAGTATTTTTATCTGGCATCTCAGCAAACTCTTGTTCCAGTTTTATTTTCCGCTGACTTAGTTCAGCCATGGAAGCGAGCCACTCCTTTTTTATATCGGCTAATTGTGTAAAGACCTGGTCTCGGATAGAATTAAGTTCTTGCTCTTTTTGCCGGAAGGCAAAGGTGTTTTCATTATACGCCAGGCTAAGCTTGTCACGTTCCTGTGTTACCTTATATAGCTCTTCAATTCTCTGATTCAGATATTCCGGAAGAAACTTATACGGTTGACTAGCCATACTTAGCTTGCCAGAAGCAATTGCTTCAAGCAGTGGGTTCAACTCCAGTATTTTCTTATTAAGTTCATAACGTTGTGAATCAACTTTGTTGATGGCAGCGATGGTTCTTTTAAGATCCAGCGTAAGGTCACTACTTTTATTTTTTAATGTGAAATCTTCAAAATAATCTTCAAAACCTTCCATTCTTTTTTCCACCTGGCTTAGCTCCTGATTAAGCCAATCGATCTTTTGTTTGTTAGCAAGATTTTTTTGAAGATTACTGTAGGTGATGTACAGTGAGTCGATTTTATTAACAATGTCATAGGCTTTCAAAGCGTTGTAGTCCTGAAAGGAAATACGGATTGTATTGGCGTTGAAGTTTAAAGGATCGACCAGAATATTTTTTGAAAGATAATCAATCAAACTGCCGCGACTGTTTAGTACGAAGTAATAGGTGTTCCCATCGTTCTCTACGAAGTAGCGGGTCTTTTCTATCGTTAACGTAGTGCCATGATAGGTTAGAGGAACCCCAAACGTTCCTTCCCCGATAGCTCCTTCTTCTCCCATCTGAATACTGAATTTATTACTCCCCAGAAAATCAAAGTAAATAGGTAAATCAAAATGAGCCGGATTGATCGTGGTAGGCCTAACCAGAAAGGAAGAACGTTTATACATTTCATCCTTTAATACCTGTCCAACACTAAAATAGCTTACCGAGAGATCCAGGGAATCAATTAGTTTATGGAAGAATAACTTCGACTTGATTTGTTCGATTTCTCCGGAAACTATATTGAGATTTTGGTCATCAATCATGGTTTTAATCCCTAGTTCGGTAGCATCGCGCTTGATATCGAGCTTGAGTTCAGATTCTGATTCAAACAAATCTTTTGTATACCGTATTGTCAGATAAGCAATCAGATTGGTGGCCAGAAATATGAGGATGATCCAAACCAGGTTCTTGCGAAGAACAGCAACCAGTTTTTCTGTATCGATGGAGTCAGGAGATATTGTTGTCTTTATGTCCATTCGATTCTCCACGATCAAAAGGTATTAATAACAGCCAGCAAGGTTGCAACACTCACCAACAAACTGATTGCTCCGGCATAATCGCGGAGACCCGCACTGAAAGGTCTGATTACGGGTTCCACATAAATTACATCTCCCGCGGCAACAATCGCGTTTCCATCCCGAAATCCCTGAATTGTGCTTAGATCAATTTCGATAACCTGTTCGCCTCGGATAAGCTTAATCGATTGAGCTTTTGAATCAGGAGGTAGTCCTTTGGCCAACGCAAGTACTTCCAGGACACTCATATTTTCATTCTCCAGAGGAATAACCTGTCCACCCACGGCTCCTAACAAGACAACGCGTTTGTTAGCGAACTTGAGCAAGACAAAGGGCTCTTTGAAAAACTTCGCATACTCTTTTTGCAAGATCTCTTCCGCATGCCTTAGCGTTAACTGATGGAGATTTATCTCGCCAACCATGGGAAATCGAACAACACCTTTGAGATCAACGAGGTAGGTGGTTTCTTGAGGATCTTTCTCCGTCACATTCACATTTGTTCGGGTGAGTTCAGGATTAGGATCAATAAGCCGCTCACCCTGATTTGAATAAACTTCCAGGATAAGAAGGTCATTTTTTTGAATCTGATAATTTTTCTCAACGGAAAAAACTTCCTTTTGAACCCGTTCAGGCGTTACACCTTCGGTTGATTTAAACATGATGTTTTGCTTGTAGGAAGCACAAGACATCATGAGGAGAAGCGTAACAACGTATAGCGTGCGCACACCAATAACTTTTAAACAGGTGAAATTACTGATTTTATCAATAACTCCTTTGAAGATGGAGTTTCTTTGGTGTGCGTTTTAACCCGCGGCTTGCAAACTTGAGATCTCCTGCAAGTATTTGGTTATCACCATTTTTTCATCAAACTCAAATTCGATTTTCTTTCGTCCGTTCTCCCCAAACTTTTTTAAAGTTGCGTTGTCAAGCGAAAGCATTTCTTCCATTTTGGCCGCCAGATCATCAGCACTTTTTAGTTTGCATAGCAACCCATTATACCGATCTTCTACTACATGGTGGCAACCGGGCACATCTGTAGCTACAATGGGCTTGGATGAACTCGCTGCTTCCAACAAGGTGCGGGGAGTTCCTTCCCGGTAAGACGGAAGAACAATACAATCAGCAGCATTGATAAACGTTCTCACATCATCGGTCGTGCCGAGATATTCGATGGTGCCGGAATTAATCCAGCTCTCTATTACCGGAAGTTGAATTCCTCGTTTATGTTCCGGGTCCTTTGCTCCCAGTAATTGAAACCGGGCATTAACGCCCTTCTTTTTGAGTTTCTTCACTGCTTCAATGTATTCCATGATGCCCTTATCCGTAATCAGGCGTGAGATGAGAAGGAATGTAAATGATTCGTTTCTTTTAAACTCTGAAGGCTGAAACCTACTCAGATCAATTCCTGAACCTGGTAACAAATCGGCCGCCTTTGCAGGCACCAGATTTTTGTTCAGAAAGAGAGCCAGATCGTCTGGGTTTTGAAAGAATACTCTTTTGGGAAAGCGAAAAGCAACTTTGTATAGAAATATGGCAATCGCGGAAACCAGATTGTTTTTCAGGAAAACAGTTCCCAAACCACATACATTATTAATAGTAGGGATTTTAAGAAAGCTGGCCGCCAGGGTTCCGTACACATTCGGTTTTATGGTGTAATGAAGGATTATATCTGGTCTTAATTTTCTGTAGATGCCCCACAATTCAAAAGTTAGTGCAATGTCCTTTATTGGGTTGGCGCCCCGGCTATCCATTTTTACATCGTGATGAATGCATCCTGCTTCTTCCAGCAAATGCGTATAATTATCATGGGGGGCGATTGTATGTACCTCGTAGCCTTTTACTAAGAGATCTTTAACAAAATTCATCCTGAAATTATAGATGTTCCAGGAAGTATTTAATACGATAGCTACTTTCATTTGCCAACTTTTCCGACTTGACAGGTCAGAATAAGACTTAGATTTAGGTTAGAGTTAATGTCAGGGCCAAAAATCGTGAAATTCAAACAAATTTCTTACATGTATTACACGAAATTTGGAAAAAGTAACCAACACTCCATAACCTCAAAGGATTACGGTAAGTTTGTTTTTTGAACGGAAGATAAAAGAATGATAAAAGCAATATTAGTTGCGCTGGCAGATAAAAATTCGAAGATCACGAACGAGCATCTGGATGAATTGGCATTTTTGGCTGAGACAGCAGGTATCGAGGCAAAACAACGCTTCGTGCAGCGATTACCTCAACCTGATGTGCGCACATTTGTTGGCAAGGGCAAACTGGCGGAGATTAAAGATTATGTAGTCGCCAACGAAATTGAAAATGTAATTTTTGATGACGATCTCAGTGCTTCGCAGCTAAGAAATCTTGAAAAAGAACTCAACACACCAGAACGCGAGGAGGGAAAAGTGAGGGTATATGATCGAAGCCTCCTGATTCTGGATATATTTTCGATGCGGGCACAAACCGCGCAATCACGCGCGCAGGTGGAACTTGCCATGAATCAATATTTATTACCCAGATTGACCCGACTCTGGACTCACCTGGAACGCCAACGGGGTGGAACCGGCACACGGGGTGGATCGGGCGAGCGTGAAATTGAAACTGACCGCAGAAATATTCGCTACCGGATTACGCTCCTGAAGGAGGAGTTAGAGAAAATTGACAAGCAACGCAAAACGCAACGCAAGTCACGCAGCCAGGTTGTGCGTGTTGCATTGGTAGGCTATACGAATGTAGGCAAGTCTACCCTCATGAATTTGCTGTCCAAGTCTGAGGTAAAAGCAGAAAACAAACTTTTCGCAACCGTAGATGCCACCGTGCGCAAAGTGGTGATTGGTGATTTACCTTTCCTGCTATCCGACACCGTTGGATTTATCCGTAAGCTGCCCCATCACCTGATCGAATCATTTAAGTCAACCCTCGATGAAGTGCGGGAAGCAGATATTTTATTACATGTGGTTGATATAGCACACCCCTTTCATGATAATCAGATTGAGGTGGTAAAAAGTACGCTCGCTGAATTAGGTGCCGGGGACATCACCACGATTTTGGTTTTGAATAAAATTGATTTGCTTGAGAAAAAAGATCCGCCCGTTAATCTGGAAGAACTCAAAGGCTATTACCGCGAACAGGGCTTTGATAAGGTTGTATTTGTATCGGCCGAGAAGAAGGAAAATATTCAAGAGTTGAGAAAATTGCTTTTTGCCGAAGTACGAAAGAAACATCTGATGATTTATCCCAACTACGTTTCCGGTGCAGAATTCGTTTTCAGCGAATAAGTCAACGGATATGTATTATTAGGCAGTGTGGTTAGATTAATATTTTTAGTATTTCTATTCTCTGTTCATTCCTTGCTGGCGCAAGAGTGGGATTCACTCAACGCGATTGGATTTACTTCTTACAAGCAGGGGCAATTTGAACAAGCCGAGCGGTCGTTACAACAAGCGTTGTTAGTTGCCGAAGGAAGTTTTGGACAACTCAGTAATCCTTATATCACCAGCTTAACAAATCTGGGATATACCCAAAAGGCCATGGGAAATTTCCCAGCGGCTCAAAATTCATTTAGAAAAACACTGACTTTATTAAGTAAGCTTGATTCTGCGGCTACCATCCATGTGGTAGAAGCATTAATAGATCTTGCCAATGTATTTAATCTTACCGCGCGCTATGATAGCAGTGAGCACTATTTACTTGCAGCAAAACAGGTAACGGCTCGTGCTATCACGTTAAATAGTGAAGACTACCGCAAGGAAATTCATCGATACTTTGAGGCTCTGATCAGTATTCAAAATAGTCTGGCTTCACTCTACAACAAGCGCGGCCAATTAAAGGAAGCTATTGAACTCATGGAACAACAACGGGGATTTATTCTTCAGACATACCCGGGTCACTATCAAACCTTACCCATTTATAAAACAACAATCAGTAATCTGAGTACCTATTACTTACAGGCTAATCAACTTTTGCCGGCAAAGTCTTTATCCATGGAGTATCTCCAACTCTCCTCACAGGCAAACAGCGATCCCATTGCTTATGTGGCAGCATTGCAAACACTGGGCAATGTTTATCGATTATCAGAACAATATGATTCGGCAAATCACTTTTGGATGAAAGCGTTACAGTATATTCAGTCTGGAAATTTTAAGGGTAGCGATCAACACCTTTCTCTATTGATTAACTTAGGTGAGTTTAACTTCAATATCGAAAATTATTCTCTGGCGTTGGATTACTTGCTGGAAGCCAAAACAATTCAGGAAAAGCAGTTCGGTAGAAATCCACGGGTGTATCAAACAACACTCTTTAACCTTGCTGAGTGTTACCGGTGGAATGACCAGCATGCGAAGGCAGAAGAAACCTACACGTATCTGATCCGAAATGTGCTGGATGAGATTCAACACAACTTTACGTACCTGAGTGATGCTGAAAAAATTGCTTTCTATCGGAGTCAGACATCTGTGATTGAGCATTTTTATTCTTTTGCCCTTGAAATCAGTGGAGTGATTCCATTGCAGAAGCAGCCCAACCCTTATATAAATAAAGATATCACCCAACAATTGTATGACGCCCAGATAATGACCAAGGGGCTAATACTCAATCCATCGTATCGGTTTAAACAGCAAATTATTTCGGGTGCAAATGAAGAGCTAAAACTGAAATACCTGGACTGGGAAGAGGAGAAAAACAGACTCGCCCAACTTTATCGCAGTTCCGATCCCGCGCCAGACCTTATCAAAATAGTAGAGGCTCAGATTGAATTTCTGGAAAAGTTCCTGATCGCTCAGTCGAGGCAATTCAGGCAAGGGTTTATGGTGGATGTTGTAACGTGGAAAAGTATCCAGGCGAACCTGAAGCGCGGGGAAGCTGCAGTGGAAATGATTCGGCTTATTGATGGACTGGTGTATGGTGCTTTAATTATTACTCCCCAAACTACTGAACGGCCAGCTTTGACCCTGGTGATGAGCACTCAAACAAAACATCTCGAGAAGCAATTCATCCGTAATTATATAAACACCATCACTACAAAGCAGGAGGATACACTTTCTTACCAAACGTATTGGGAACCTATTCTCAAAGTGATTAATGAAAATCTTCCGAAAGGGCAGAGACTGAAGAAGATATATTTTTCCCCGGATGGCATCTATCACCAGATAAACCTGAACACACTTTATAATAAGGAGAAGAAGGGCTATTTAATTGACGAGGTCGAAATTCATCAGCTTACCAATACGAAAGGCCTGATAAGTTCAGCTAAACGACAAACCCAGGATAAACGGGCCACGCTGATAGGAAGACCTGCTTTTGGCTTGGACTCAACAAGGGCAGTAACATATCAGGACTTGAAAGGAACAGAAACGGAAGTAGATCAGATTGCTTTTTATTTTGAGGAGAAAGAATGGAAGACACATGTATTAAAGCAAACAGAGGCAAATGAAAATAATGTAAAGAGTTTACCTTCCACAAAAGTTTTGCATATAGCTACCCATGGTTTTTTTGAAAATTCGGTTGCTGAATCCACTAACGCACATAGTCAGGTGTTATTGAATTCAGGAATTGTATTGGCTGGTGCTAATAATCCTGACAAAACTGCTGATCAGGATGGCATACTCACCGCCTATGAAACGTTAAGTCTAAATCTTGATTCTACCGAACTGGTTGTGCTATCGGCCTGTGAAACCGGATTGGGCGATTTTTTTCCGGGTGAAGGTGTGTATGGATTGCAGGGCGCATTTCGGTCGGCCGGAGTGCAACAATTGATTATGAGTTTGTGGAAGGTGGATGATGAAACCACCCGGCACCTGATGACAACTTTTTATAAGCATTGGCTTAAAAAATCGGGCGATGCGAGAGTTGCTTTTCGAAAAGCTCAGCAAGAATTACGCACCCGATATCCGCAACCTTACTATTGGGGAGGATTTGTTTTCACGGGCAAATAAGCTTCGCTTGAAAATCATTCCCTTCTCAGTAAATTAATTTACTCCAACTCCGAAAGCAAACGTAGTATTGACAGATGGAGACACCTGAAAATCAAACGATCTATAATCAAAAAATCAGATTATTATTTTTGAATTTATAAACAGCACTACAAAGATGAATTGAGAAAAGATTAAATTTAACTCATATAATCAAAGCTTAAACAACCGGTTTGTAACCAAATTAATTATCATTTAAATTTATTTCACATGGTAAGAATCTTATGTGTGCTGATCTTATTAATTGGCTTTCATGCCAATGCTCAGGAAGATTATAAAGTGATGGCCCAGGAAACCTGTGATTGCATTGTTAAAAAAGATATGCAGACGGCAACCAAAAAATCAATTGAAATGGCTTTAGGACTTTGTATGCTGGAGGCATTACAACATCATAAAGTGGATATTGATATTTCGGATGGTGCCGCTATGCGGAGATTTGGTGAAAAAATTGGAATTCAGATGGCTCCATTATGCCCAGAGGTCTTCGAGTTTTTAACAGAGGAGATAGCGCAAAGTAACGAGTCTGTGCCAGAGGTAATGACCATGTCCGGCAAGATAAAATCTCTAGAGGATGGAGACTTTCTATTTATAACGTTGCGTGAGGAAAGTGGTAAAGATACCAGATTGATCTGGCTCCGATATTTTAAGGGCTCTGATGAATATTTAAAAAATCCGCGTAAACTGGTAGGTAAAAATGTGACACTAAAGTATCAATCCATCGAGTGCTACCTTCCAAAAGCGAAGGGATATTATGATTACAAGGAAATTATAGAGATGGAGGTAAAGTAATATATCTTTGCGTATCGAATGGAATCGCGAATTCTTCGCGACTCCAGCAACAGCACTCTACACAGGGTTAAGGAAAAAAACCCTAGTTTTGCGCTCTCTTTGGTCTCGTAGTTCAATGGATAGAATAGAAGTTTCCTAAACTTTTGATACAGGTTCGATTCCTGTCGAGACTACCATACCGGAAGGTTCGAAATTTTTTTCGAGCATTCCGGTTTTTATCTCTTCTAAATCATTCTTTTTCAAGGTGATACACTCGATCACAGGTGTATACTTCGGGGTTCGAAAACCGTTTTCTCTATAAACGAGTTTTTCTTCGAAAATCGAACCCACCATAATTTTCTTTATTGGCGTACTTGCTTTTAGATAGATGTTATCAAGATCCTTTAAATACGGTACACATCCTCGCAGGTACTTGCCATTGCTGCTAATATCCTGAAGCCTCACCTTATCACGAATCAACTTTTGATTCTCAAGTTCGTATTTGCTCTTGATCATTCTATAATCATCGGTTTCAATCTGCTTTTCCATCAACATATCCATCGCCTGCTCGATGCGTTTGTTATTCTTATCAATCTGTGTCTGGATGTAGAGTTGCTTATGCTCCTTATCCGTCTCATAGCGTTTGAACAACTCTTCCAGAACATCGGCATACAGATCAAAAATTCTTTCATCGGATGAAATGCCTTTGAAAAGTTGAACAAAGTCTTGGTTGACTTGATCTGCTGCAAGTCGCTCCGAACAACCATTGGCGCAGTGGTAATACGAGTAGCGTTTACCAAGCTTTCCACGCGAAGAACTTCCGGTAAGCGTTGCTCCGCACTGCGAGCATTGCAGGAGACCCCGAAGCGGAAAAAGATCGTTGGTCTTGATCTTTGTTGTGGTTTTTGGTTTACGTCCGTTGATGATTTCCTGGACATGCCAGAATGTATGTTCATCAATGATGGGTTCATGAAGGCCTTTTACAATTTCTTCCGGCTCATCGGTCGTGGCTTGCACAAATATCTTTCCCATGTAAACTGGGTTGTGAACGAGCGTATTAAAGTTACTTCGGCTACACTTCAATCCAAGGCGATTCACTTTTCTGCGAACCTCTTCAATCTTGAGAACACCCAGTGACAGGTCTCTGAAAGCTTGCGCAATAAGTACCGCATTTTTATCGGGAACGATTATCGGTTTATTATTTTCATCACGTGTGTTTTTGTAACCAATTGGTGCCGTGGATACCCAACGCCCGCTTTTTTTAGCCCTTCGCATTCCGCGCGTAGTGTTCATCGAGCGTCTGTCGTTCTCTACTTCAGGTGTTGCCACATAAATGGCAAGCATGATCTTGGACTCAGGTACATTGAGGTCAAGCGGTTGTTCAATAGCGCAGGTTTCGACCGCCATGTTCTTAAACTCATCAATCAGCGCATAACTGTCCCGGATGTTGCGCGAGAACCTGTCCCACTTGACAAAGATCACCTGGTCAATGTCGTGTTTGTTTTTCTTGACGTAGGCTCTTAGTTCGGTGAGCGAAGGACGATTCAAAGTCTTGGCAGAATAATCTTCCCTATAGATAGCAACAGGTTCAATGCTGTTTCTTTCGCAATGCCGGATCAACCGTTCTTCCTGATCACCAAGGCTGTAACCTTTCTCCGCCTGTTCATCTGTCGATACGCGGATGTAGAGGATTGCTTTCTTCTTCATGGCTAATTTTTTTATAATGTTCGTATTCAATCTCTGCCAGAAGATACAAAAAATCTCTGATGTGCTCAACTTGTTTGTCTGTAAAATTCAATCCATTCTTCCTTAATTTTTTCTGACAGTATTCGATTGAAAGTTTCTTTTCGTCAAATCTATTCGAAGAGTTTGGACTGAACTTTTCAATATCGTTAGACTTTCGCTTACGCATGGCTTGAATAAAAATCAACGACAGGCCTATGCTAAATGTTAGGTTCCTCCTAGCAGTTCACATCGGAACGTGCTTAAACAGATCACTGAAATTTATCGACTGCGTGAATGGGACTGAAATGATTTTTTGTAAGGGACTGATTAACTTTTTTCACGTGGAAAAATTTAGACCAAACTACTCTCTCATCATTTTCCATGCAAAGCTCGGACTTGTTCCGCGACCTCTGCCAAGAGACTACGGCATAAACGGCCTCCTCCCAAAGGGCCCCTCCATTTATTCCGTTTCCTCTTGGCTTCACACACATCCAGCCGCGCATCCCGGTCGCGTAAAAGCCCGGTGGTTGAGCAATAAAATAATGTTCAACTAAAACGGATGTTATGGAAAATCAACAATCAAAAGACATCAGCCTCGAAAAGATTGCGCTGAGTTCAACGAATGAAATGTTCCGACCGAAATCGGAAATGACGGAAGAAGTGCTTCAAGACCTCGCTGATTCGATCAAACAGTTTGGGGTCATACAGCCGATTGTCGTCAGGCCTTCACACAAGAATGAGTTTTACCAGCTGATCTGCGGTGAACGTAGATACCGTGCAAGTCAACTGGCCGGGAAGAAGACAATACCGGCAATGATCCGTGATGTTTCAGAAGAAGTTGCACTGGTGATGCAGATCACGGAGAATATGCAGCGCGAAGATGTGCACCCGTTAAATGAAGCGAAGGGATTTAAGATAATCCTGGAGAACGACAAGAACCTGATGACTGCCGAACTTGCGCTCAGGTTCGGGAAGTCTGAAACGTACATCCTGCAACGTCTCAAACTCAATGCCCTGGTTCGAGAAGCAAAGAAGGCATTTCTAGATGAGCGCATGTTGCTGGGACACGCTATGATTCTGGCGCGGCTGATGCCAGCAGATCAGCGCGAGGCGCTGGAACAACTTGTAGCCTACAATGGCAACTATGGAACAGTGGCCGAACTGCAGGAATATGTGGATCGCCAGATTATGGCGAACCTATCTAAAGCGTCTTTTGATTTGAAGGACGAAGCGCTTTACAAGAAGGCAGGTTCGTGTACGGCTTGTCCCAAGCGATCCGGTGCATCGCCTTTATTGTTTGCAGACATTATAGAGAAAGATCGCTGCTTTGATAAAGGATGCTTTTTCACCAAATGCGAAAGATTCCTGGTTAACCGCACACGGCAGGCAATTGAAACCGAACCGAACCTTTTGTTCCTGACAAATAACAACGATGCGCCTTTGGAGAAAATATTGGAAATGCTGAATGACCACAAGCTAAAGCCGATCATTGAATACAATGATTTTTATGACCACAACCAGGGAGGATCAAAAGTAAAGGGGCTCTGGATTTCTGGAAGAAAAGCTGGACAGGTCGCCACAGTGTACCTGAAGAAAGAAGTGAAAGAAGCCAGCGAGAACGGTAACGTGAAAGTTGTTGTCGCGAAAATTCAGGAACGAGTGGTTCGAGGCCGTGAATTAGATCGTGAGAAAGTTTATGCAAAGGTTCTGGAAAGCCTGAAGGCACATCCGACACAGAAGAAAACACATGAGCAGAAAATGATCAAAGAAGAAGAGGTTTTCCTGTGGTACGTGATCTACGATAAAGCCCGGTTCAGCACGCGCGAAACGTTGAATAAGACGTTGGGCTTGAATCTTAACAAACCTGAAAAGTTTTATGAAACACTGAAGAACCTAACACCCGAACAGCGGGCGTTCATGTTGCGCAAGGTTATGCTGGATCAGTATGGTGGAAATTACCCGACAACTGATTATGGGTACATCATTCGCAAGATCGCGGAGGCCTACGGTGATATTGACATCAAAGGCTTTGAAAATGAACAGGCAGAGATTCGCACCAGGCGGGAACAACGCACACAAGAAAGGATCAAACTTCTCCAAAAGAATGCAAAGGCTGTTAAATCCTAACTGCGAACATCATGGAAGACTACATTTATTTGATGGCAACAACACCCAGTGATGAGCGTTGCGCACAGTTTGGGGATGATGATTACATGAAGAATGCACGGGTGGAAGCCCGTGCATTCGTGAACCAGTTGCTTCGTGTCTATGGTACGAATCCGCTCGGGACCTCTGAAACCCTTTAATTATATTTGATTAAAGGTTTTTTTTGTTTCATTAGTACACCTTTAGTACACTTTTGCCTCTTCCCTTGACCAACAACATTAGTGAAGCGTACAATTAGGCGCATTGGCGAGAATTATAGGGCATCGCATTACCTTTCGTAAGTTATAGCCTTGAGAATATTACAATCATCCGTAAGAATCCCTCGACTTGAGTTCACTGAGATCTAAAGTTGGGTATTTAATGCCACATATAGTTTCACAATAAAAAAAAGGGGCATATGACGGTTCGAGGCCCCGGCATTGGCGTGGTTTTCGTGTAGATGTTTACCGATCTCAACGTGAGATCAGCATGAAAAGGGTCTTGCGTTATTCTGCTCATAAATTATTTATTGGATTAACTCTTGCTGCTTTTACGGCTTGCGTTCAAACTTGAAATGATGAAGCAAAAAATAAAATTAAATCACTACGCCATCAAAGCATCCCTGCATCTGGCAGCAATGGACGCGGCCTTTCAGAGGATGAAGGTCATCAAAACTTACATTCAACTTGAATTGGATTTTGCGTAACTCCAGTTATATAATTATTCTTTCAATATTTTTTTAAAGTACGGTTTCCTCCATAGAGGCAGGTAAGATCATTTCGACTCTAAGAGTTAATATCTCAAACACTTTTGATTTCGAAAGAGAAGGTTGCCGAGCATCGACTCTAAGTCTCGGGTTTCGATTAAGTCTTTAATCGAAAGATTGATGGAATCCCTGATTGTTGGATTGATTGACTACCTACTTACTTTAATTGGAGGTGGTGATAAGTGAAAGATGACCAAATACAATATAGAATTTTTGGGTTAGGGCTTGAATTCAAATCCTTTTTAAAGAGTGTTAATTAAGCAAGCTATTATTTCAACTTTCAACCCTATTTAAGATGTATTAATTGCTTAGTGTTGCCTCATAGTCGAAAATCATTACATATGAAAATAGCGGCGATTTCAAGTAATTGAGTAGGACTACAATGGATAATCCTTTTATGCCTTTGCATTTGAGTTCAGAGAAGTGCAGCCACAATCGCACTTACTCATTCTTTTAATGATCTTACAGGATTTATTCTTGCCGCTCTCCATGAGTAAAAAACAACCGTTATAAACGACAGCACTATTGCCAAAATGACAACAAAAGCAATAAGGTAGTAATTCGTATCGACCTGGTAGGCGAAGTTCATCAGCCATGTTGAGAATACATAGATCGAAGCAGGAGTGGTCAATAAGGATGCAACTAAAACAAGAAACAATATTTCTTTGTACAGCAAAAATACAATACTAAAAATATTAGCTCCTAAAACTTTCCGAATTCCGATTTCCTTGGTTCGCTGTTGTGCTGAAAAAGCTGACAATCCAATTAGGCCTAGTAGGGCTACAAATATACAAGTATAAGCGAACCATGAAAGCAGCCTATTTTGGATCTCATCATTTTTGTACTGCTCGTTAAGTCGGTGGTCTAAAAAGAAATACTCAAAAGGATGAGTTGTATCGACTTTTTCCCAGACGCTCTTTAAAAGCTTTACTGTTGCATGTGTGTTACCCTTAACCCGGACATGTAAATACCCTCCCTCTTCCGCTCTTCTTATCAACAGAGGCTCAATTGGATTATGCAGGGAACTAAAGTTAAAATCTTTCACCAAACCTATAATTTCTGAGTCTTTTGTTCCATGATAAAACTTTACTTTTTTGCGCAATGGATCGTTTGTCCAACCCATTACTTTTGCAGCACTCTCGTTGGCAATGAATTCGTTTTCTATATCGACACTTTCACCGTTTGTAAAGTCGCTTCCTGAGACCAGAGAAATCCCCATTGTTTTCAGGTAATCCTCTCCAACGAACAAAACTGAAAAATTTTGTAAGCGCATACCTTCGTCACCTTCGGCCCACATAATCCAATTCTCAAGCGACCCATTCGTTCCCAATACGGCATTTGATGTACTCACGGATATTACTTCGGATTGCTGTAGTAATTCTGATTTTATTGATTTCAATTGTTTTTGTACTTGCTCATCCCTTATAGGTAATAAAACGACATTTTCCTTATTGAAACCGATATCTTTGCTTCTTAGAAAGTTTACCTGCGTTTTCATCAGTAGCACGCACGAAGCAACTAAAATTGAAATTGAAAATTGACCAGTTATTAAAATTTTCCTAAGTAGCAACCCTCCTTTTTGGTCTTTAAAGTTTCCTTTTAATGCCGTGATTTCCTCCATGTTAGTTAAGTATACTGCGGGGTATACACCAGAAATCAAACCGATTAGGATGGGAGTAAAAATCACTCCAAATACCAAAACTGGATTCTCAATAAAGTTTAACAAGAGATTCTTTTGAATTGTATTACTAAACGATGTAGACTTTAGCAGTACAAATAGAATTCCAATACTCAGTATTAATGAGATGAACGATAAGAAAATTGATTCAGCTAAAAAGGACACTACCAATGCTCTTTTATTCGATCCCATCACTTTTTTTACTGCCACCTCCTTTGACCTGCTAATGGATTTAGCAGTAGCTAGATTCATATAGTTAATGGATGCTAGAATAACAATAAAACAGCCTACAGTAATAAAAGCATATAGATATCCAATACTGCCACGTGGAAGGTCTGATTCAAGTTTTGAATAGAAGTGAATGTCTGCAAGCGGCTCCATAATTATGGAGAACTGCCCGGAAATTTTATCTCCAATAGATTTAAGGTATTTATCGTAAATAATCGGAAATTTTGATATCACCTCATTAGGTATTGCATCCGGATGCAAAAGCAGATACGTATAAACATCAGGGTTCCAAAAAGCTTCGGCTGAATTTTCGTAATGACGGGTCTCGATATGAGAAAGAAGTATTCCAAATTTTAGATGTGAATTATCAGGTAGATCTTTAATAACAGCCGTGACCTCCCAAGATTGATTCTCAATTATTAAAATTTTGGTTATTGGGTCTGAGTCACCGAAATACTTGTAAGCAACTGATTGTGTCACTACAACTGATTGCGCATTATTAAGACAATGGCGTGGGTTGCCAGAAATAAATTCATGTGAGAAGACCTTGAAATAGTTTGAATCAGTTCTGGCGATATTTTCTTCATAAAAAGCATTTTCTTCACTACCTAGATATTGATGTTTTACCAACGTTCTGCCCCAAACTTCTACTCGAACGAAATCTTCGATTTGTGGAAATTCACTTTTCAACACTGGCCCAAGTTCGCGTGCAGTTATTGCTCCATAAAACTCGCTGTCTCCGATTTTTTCAAATGCTCCAAGACGATAGATCCGCTCATGCCTTTCATGATGTTGGTCATATAAAAGATCATGTTGCAAAATCAAAAGGAGTAGTATGGCAACGGCTATTCCAAGAGCAAGCCCAAGAATATTCAATACAAAAAAAAACTTATCTTTAACAAAGATTCGAGTAAAAAAAATGAAATTTCTTTTTAGCATGAGTTTGACTAATGATTAAAAATGAACTCCAAAGCGGTATCCGGGCCAAAAGCTTGATGAAAACTCGAAGATTTTACCTGTGTCTATTTTGAGTGCTCCAACCTTGTAAACATCATGAACAGACTGCTCCTGTACAAAATAGTTTAGAGTAGCACCCACAAAAAGATGAACACCAGACACTCTTATGCCGTAGTTAATATGGGATATTAAAAGCATGTTGAATGTTTTATCAAGTGCTAAGGACCTGTTTAAGTGCATAAACGTTATTCCGTATGAGACCAGACGCTTTTCGTTTGCAGGCTTGGGTAACATACTGGCTTTGTTAAACAGGTTTTTTTGAAATCCATATCCGAAAGCCCACGTTTCATTGAAGAAATCATAGCTTAAGAGCAATGCGTTTTGATTAAAAATCTTATTACGTGCTTCATAAGGCATTTGAGTTGGTATAACATACGTACAGTTAAGACAATTGCCTGTACTATATTCTAGATTTATTGGAAACAATTCGTTCATATAAATACGCAATGCAGACCCTTTGGAGCCGATGTTGAGCAGACCAATAGGTGTACCATTTGTTGTTCGTTCTTTAGTTCCTTTCTTATTAAAAAAGTTAATTAAGCCTATCTGCTTACCTAAGCTATTACCTCCAAAGTTAATTAGACCGATTTGAAGACCATCCATTTCTTTGCAGAAATTTACGATACCAATTTGAAAGCCCCTAAGTTCAGTTCTTGGATTTGTCTTTTTTCCTTTTATGGCAGATGCCTTGTTTATTGCCCCTATTTGTATACCAGATAGAGTCCCGTTTGTATTGTTAAATAAGCCGCCAATTTGAATGCCTGACATACCATTCTCTGAGCTATTATAGAGACCTGCGAGGCTGATTCCTGAAGAAAAACCTTTTACCGTATTTCCGAGTCCAGCAAATTGAACCCCTTTAAAATCGTTACCTACGAAATTAAATGCACCTGACCCAAGTATACCAGAACTATTGTGATTTATGTAGTTTACCATCCCAGAAATGACAATACCTTTGCTATCAATTTCTAAGCCATTTTTTAATAATGACCGACTTTCAGCGAGAGTTAGATTGACAAATGCATTTGCCCCGATAATGTTTGCGAGCCCAGCGAATTGGAAACCCGATTGACCTTTCAGATTAACATTACAAATAGTTGCAATCTCAAATACTCTATTGGCAGAAGACAAACCCGCAAAAATATTAATTGAATATTTGTTAGAGTACGATCCGCTGTTAATACCATTGGTCGATATGCCAGGAAAAAGTGAAATCTGAAATCCACGTTCGTATTGCCTACTTTTTTCTTGCGCTGTAGCAATATAGTGAATAAAAAACATCACTATGAAAATTGCAAGACGCCAGCTTCGTAAAGAATAAACATGTGCGTTAGCGAGATATTTGTTGCAGCAAATTGTATTGCCTTGTTGCATTATTGCACTAAATTATCAATGTGAATCAACGTTTGAAATTATATTGTTTGTTGAAGTTTTCGGTTAATTATATCTGCAATTTGCTGAAAGTGATCAAAAATAAAGAAATGGTTACCCGGAAAATCAAGAATATCTAATCCTGCAACAGTTTCTTTCCTCCAAGCAAGAGCCTCCATATGGGTCGTTTGCTCACTTAGACCTATCATACAAGTTATAGGTATATTGAAGGGCTCTGACGGATAATATGCGAAGGTCTCTGTTGCCCGGAAATCTGCCCGCAATATTGGCTCAAAAAATAACATTAGTTCAGGATTTTCTAACACCTCAGCGGGACTTCCTCCAAATTCTCTTATGCCCGCCAAGAAATCTGCCTTTGACTTAAGATGAAGTTTTGAATGTGCATTCGGAACAGACGGTCCTCCGGACCCTGAGAAGAACAAATGCACTGGAGGTGTAAGACCCTTCATAAGTATTTTTTTTGTTAGAACATAGCCGATCAACGTGCCCATACTATGTCCAAAAATGGCATATGGATCTTTTAAGTTTATGATGAGTTGAGATAGGGTGTCCTCTGCCATCTCTTCTATGCTATTAAGTAGTTTCTCGTTGATTCTTCTTCCACGACCTGGAAGTTCGAGTGGAAGAACCTTTATACCATGTTTGGTGGCTGCAAGTTCGAGGCCTTTGTATCCGTAGCTACTACCGCCAGCAAAAGGAAGGCAGTATAAATGTAAATGCATTAGGCTAAAACTTTATTTCTTCTATTGTATAGAATTTCCTTTTCACCGAAAAGTCGTTCCGCAATGATGCCGATACTTCGATAATAATCCACCAACTTATCTGACTCTACTATTGGAGTTGATTCTTTTGTATACTTTATGCTACTAATAAATTCTATCCATGGCTCCTGCCCCATTGCATATACGTATACTTCAGATACATTAAAGACATCAACAAGTAGTTTGCCGCGACTATAGTCAGATCCTGATAGACGTCTCGAGTTGTCTTTGTCTCTTGCCAGAGGTTGCCCCATGAGTGGGCCATATAACCACGTAAGGGGTGCGCCCTCACATTCCATTCCCATGAACAAAACATCTACATTGCCTATCTGTTGTTGAACATGTTGGTATAATTTGGGTTCTACATTATTAGAGTCAGCGACAAAAAGCATTGCAAAATCGGCGACTTTCAAGTGATAGCATATCTTTGCATGGATATTTAAATCACTATGCTCTCCCATGAACGGTATACCGGTGATGGTACATTCGTTCTTATGAACTGTCTCCATCTCGCCCAATTCGATGATGTTTTTAAATCCGATATTTTCAAACATAAGTTTGAGACTAGGATCCTGAAGGGCACCTCCATATGTTTTTGGAATAACTATGTTTTTGATCTTGTGCCTTAATGGCAACAAGGTTTCGAAAAGAATATGGTCCTGGTGATTGTGTGTAATCAAAACATAATCTATAAACTCCGGCAAATCCATATCAGAAAACCGATTGACTTCCTGTGGATAGCCATAGTAGCTTACAACAGGGTCAAGTAAAAATGAAGCTTCCTTGGTTTCAATGAGAATGCAAGCATGACCAAAGTAGCGCATTCTAACATTTTCACCAGTATACCTCTCATAAGGTTTTGGAGACTCAGTTGTGAAAAATGAGTCGAATAGAGACTCATCCTCTTCGGTAATATTCAACAATTCTTTCATATAACGTAGCGAGCAAGGAACTCGCTTCATTCTACTCAATTCATCAATAGCAGCACTGTGGAACGGCATCTGAAGTTGCAGTACATTTTTCTGATTTAAACGCGGTGTACTCAAAGCAAATGGTCTTTCATCGTTATCCGTCAACCACAGGGCAATGCTTTGAGATGTGGGTTTATAGTATTTACTTTTATATAGCAATGATTCAAAAAAACGAAATGAAGGTTGATTGTTCAAGTCATACACAAGTTCAACATATCCTTGTAGAACTTCAGGTACTTCGCAATATAACGACTCAAGAGAAAAACCTTGACCTTTAGCCAGCAAGAGTCTATTTAGCTTTTTTACAGCTGCGGAAAACTCTATCAAATCTTTCTGATTCTCAATCGTACTATTACGTAATACCTTGACTTCTTCAACTCGGCCTCCGCCAAGATCCATGAAGGGGCCTCCAAGCATTTTCGGATTTTTACATGCTTGGGCATGGATCTCAGGTGCTTGAATGTATGATTCTATTATTTTCAAATGGCGGTCAGTAATATTCATAGCGGCTGTCGCTGGAGACATTAGGTGCGCCCACGCATACCATTGGTTGACAAGTGGTTCAAAAACCACGTTGGGCCTTAAGTAATGTATACCTACTTTTTCAGCGTCCATTTTTTTTACATAAATATAATTATTTCACGCATTTCTTTAATCGATTTAACCAAAATGGAATAGTTTTTAACTTTTGAAATTTAACATTTTTGAAGAATTTGATTGCTGTTTATGCGAGGAGTTGATTTTACCATTTAACAGATTTAAAAGCGATTTCGCGGAAATAAGCAAACCAAATAATTGCGTTCAATAATAAATTCGTTTTAAACGAATAAATTTTTAACGAATGATTATTTTATGTACTTTAGCCTAGAAGGATATCAGGTAGTAATCAATCAATCTCATTTACCCCGTATTGAGCAATTATCAAGAAATGGCTAAAACAAGGGATTATGTTATCTCCAGGTTAAAAGATTGTTATGTCAATGATTATGATTTACTGAAACTTATAAATTATCTTAACTCAAAGTACCAACAATATGATTCCCTAAGCGACCTTGAAAGGGCAACGATATTTTGGAAAAGGCAGTTGCATGGTAACGGATTGATAACCACTAGGCAGCATCAAGATTGCTGCTTTGCATTTCTTGTGCCAGTGCACAATGAAAGTGTGAAAAGAATACTCAAACAGATTCAGTCTATTGAACAGCAAACTGGATTAACACCTCAGGAATATGAAATTATTTACGTTGTCAACAATGATGTTGCTGATTTTTATCAGAATTCATCGGGGATACAGCAGTGTAATCAAGAAGTCGTAAATGCAATAAGAGCTTTGCACAAGGAAAATATCCACGTTATAGACAAAAGCAGTTTCGGAAATGAGATAAAGAATTGTAACATTGGTAAGGTGAGAAATCTGCTATTAGCCGAAGGGAGTTATCGGTTTTTCCAAAATCAGAAAAACGGCATTTTAATACAGTTGGACGCTGATACCTATCTTTATGATAAAAGCTACATGAATACCTTAAGTAATCACCTAGCAAGAAACAGCAATGTTATTGGCATAGCAGGAGGAATAACTTTTGAATTTAGCTTAGACGCGGCAGATACAGAGGAGATCGGAGAAATCAGGAATAAATTGAAGCAGTTGGTGTTGCTTAATAAATGGAACACTTTAGTCATGTTTTATCAAGGCTCTAGTAGATATAAAGAAAATTTTAAAAAGGCATTTTTAGGAGCCCACATGATCACCAGAAGTTTTGAAACTGCAGTGGTGGGTGGCGTAATTGAGGAGAATGCTTTAGAAGACGGATTGTTTGGAATTGAAATGGAAGCCTATGCCCGCGAAAGAATGAAACAAGTGATTGAGTTAAAAGATTCTCTCCTCGCGGTTTCAGCTTTGAGGGAATCAAACAGAACAAATGTGTCGTTTGGTGCGGATTTAAAACAAATGGACAATAGTCAAAAGATTTTTGTTGATAACCCACTTATTACAAGTGCTATTTCAAGAATTCAAAGGAAATTTTTACCGATGATTAACGAACCTGAACTTAATATTGCTAAATTAAGATCTGAAATTAGGACAGAAAAAAAAAGTCTAATGTTATCTGATGAACATATTGAACATCTGATAACAAATATTTTCGATTCAAGATCGCGTGGGTTAACTGTCGGAATTGATGATGATGCGTTTCGAACAATTGTTAATAACCTGAATTGCAAAGTAGAGTTAAACAAAGATAGTTACCTGCATTTCGAACGAATTGTAGGGAGATCTGCCATTGGAAAACGGCTGATTAGGTATTTGGATTTAGTTACAGAGAAACTAGATTCCGCATTTAACTGATTGAAATGTATGTTGTATTGAGTTAATATATTAGCTGACTTTAACTAATCTTTAAGACAATTGTATTTTAATATTTAAACAAAGATGAGATGACTTTCCAAAATCGCCAACCCTCTGCCTTGACACGGCCTTGTCATGACATTTCTTTGAACTCTGTTGCATTAATTTTTCAACACCTGCCCGAAGATAACGTTTATTTCACCTTCGCAATAGAGGGAATGAAAACTTTTGTCTTTCGCGTCAATCAAATGAACGATAATCAGCAGTTTCAATTGCCTGTCATTTCCCAAATTAATGTTTGGACAAACAATACTTCAATGACATAATATTTATTGTTTATGGGCGCTCGCATTGGTTATGCTACCAATGGGAAGACGCAAGTACCTATGTCAATCAAAATTAAATATCAAATAAAACCTTTAAATTACTTTAAATATGTTAGTACCTGAAATCATTGAGGTTAAAGAACTTTTCGATACACTTCAAAAAGGCGGCCTGGTTCTCAAATGGGAATTGCCATACGAGAATATTTTAACAAGAAGAAATGCCGCAATATTTTTCTTCACACCTGCAAGCGGAACACCGGATAATCTCAACCGAATTGCTGAGGCGCTATCCAGATTCGAAAATTTTAGCTTTCGCATAAATCAGGAAAAGAAATTGTCTGATCTGCTTTACAGGGTAACGTTCAGTAAGGAAGAGAAGGAAAAGAATGATGCAAGCCTGATTTTAGCTGAGTCAAAAAGCGAAAACTAATTCCCTTCCATGTTAAAACCTTACAACAAAAACAATTATGAGATCCATGAAGTATTATGTCTGTTTCTTTTTGTTTCTGGGGTATTTTCAGAAAAGCTACGCTCAGACGCCAAACAAAGTTCCCGAAATCTCTGGCTTTAACGTAGCGCTGGATCTGAAAAAAAATCAACTGATCGTTAACTATAACCTGCATGACAGTGAAGATTCTCACATAAAGGTATCGTTGAAAATATCAGACGCAAATGGAATTATGCTCATACCTGCGACTGATCTGGTCGGCGACATCGGAAGTCAGGTTACTCGGGGTGATCGCAAGAAAATCGTGTGGTCGTTTAAAGGAAAACCCCAATGGACTGAACCCCTCCAGGTTACGTTGATTGCAGATGATTTAATGAAGCCGGACCTCGCGGCCATCATCAATCAGGTTGATACGACAAGAATGAAGGCTGACCTGAAATGGATTTATGGGGAAAGGAATACTAAGAGCGGGGGGGCAATTCGACACATGGGAGAGGTTCGTGCCAATATTACCGCGAGTTTTGCAAGCAACGAAATTAACCATACGAAGCAAACTGTTAACGTTTCCAAATCTGACCTGTATAAATACTGGGCCGATAATGGTATTTATTTTGACTCTCTTAACTGGACACCTTCACCGTCGGTGCACGTTGAGAACGTTATCGGATCCAAGTCAGGCACTGACGATGAACTATCGACCATAGTTTTATCAGCACACTATGACAGTTTTGTGGGTAGCCCAGGGTTAGACGATAATGGCTCCGGTGTTATTGGTCTTTTAGAGGCCATGAGAATTCTGTCTCGATACAACTTTTCAAAGTCAATAAAATTTGTTGCTTTCGATTTAGAAGAAGACGGCCTTGTTGGAAGTTTAGTGTATGTATTTCAAGGCGGCATCAACAAGAATGAAAAAATTTCGGGCGTGTTTAATTTTGACATGATTGGCGTCTGCTCAAGTGAAGTTAACAGTCAGGAGATACCAGAAGGTTTTGATGCTTTGTTCCCCGAATTATGCACGCGGGTTCGGGAAAATGATAATAGGGGTGATTTCGTAATTACTATTACCAATGAGACCTCTACTGCTATCAATGATGTATTTAAAAGGAACGCTACAGCGTATGTCTCTGATCTGAAAGTTGAGTCTTTGCTTGCATTAGACAACGGGAGAGAAGTGCCTCCATTGGCGGCCAGTGATCATGCCAGTTTTTGGTACGCTGGAATTCCAGCCATTCATATTGGCGAAGGCGGGGGTACGAGAAATTCTTCAATGCATTCCGAACATGATAGTAAAGATCACGTCAATCTTAACTATAAGTTCATGAGTGACATAGTTAAAGCGACCATTGCTTCGGTTATCGAGGTGGCTGGATTCCAGCATTCAACAGTTGTCTCGCAAACGATCAATAAAAAATAAGTTACAGCTTGCTGAAATGTACCTATGATAGAAAATCTAAAAAAGTTAGAACATCTTATTGGAAGGACTCCGTTGATGAAGTTAAGTCAGGGGAGATGTAACCTGTTTGTTAAACTGGAGTATCATAATTATTCAGGAAGTATTAAAGATCGTGCTGCCTATAACATTATTGAGGCTGCTATAAAAAGAGGACAAATCACTGAAGCAACACGGATCGTTGAATCAAGTTCTGGCAATTTTGCAATTTCTTTGGCTATGATCTGCAAGCAGATTGGTCTGCATTTTACGGCAATCATCGATCCTAATATCAATAGTGAATACGAAAAAATATTGCGGCTCTTAACCGATAGGGTGGTTAAGGTTGAGGAGCGCGATCATACTGGAGGGTACTTGCTGAACAGAATAGCGAGGGTTAAGCAAATTTGTGAAAGCGAGTCAAATTGCTTCTGGCCAAACCAGTATGAAAATCCCGATAATTATAGAGCATACTATAGCCTTGGTTATGAGATCGGTCATGAATTGGAATTGCTAGATTATGCTTTTGTGGGCGTGAGTTCAGGCGGTACTATCACAGGGCTGTCAATGAGTTTAAAGGAATATTTTCCAAAAATCAAGATAGTTGCCGTTGACGTTGAAGGTTCTGTCATCTTTGGGAAACCACCTAAAAAAAGAAATATTTCAGGTATTGGATCCAGCCAGAAGCCAGAACATATTAATCTGGCCATGATCGATGATGTTGTTCATGTTTCTGAGCAGGATATAGTTCAGGCCTGTTATAACCTCATTAATGATCACGCCATCTTCGCTGGCGCTTCTTCTGGAGCTTCCTTTGCTGCAATTAGCAGCTATTTAACTACTGGCACCATCAAACAATGTGATAATGTCTTATTCCTTTGCCCGGATAAAGGCAGCGGTTATCTCGATACCGTCTACAATCCCTCGTGGTTCCTAACCCTTTCAGCTTCTCCACTGGTCGATGGCACTATATAGTTTATAACCCTTCAATCAAATAATTACAAATGCTACTAACAGAAACCCAGCTCGATTATTACAAGAATGAAGGCTATCTATTCTTGCCTGACTTATTCACAAGTGAAGAAGTCAGTAAATTGATTAGCGAAACCATTCCGTTGAAAGTTAAAGAATCTCCTGATGTTATATGGGAAGAGGATCATGCAAATGTAAGGGCATTATTGGGATGCCATTTTAAAAGTGATACATATAAAAGCCTGGTTCAACAAGCCAGAATTCTTAAACCAGCGCAGCAATTGGTAGAGAGTGACGTGTATGTCTACCAATTTAAAATAAATTTGAAGGCCGCATTCAAAGGAGAGATATGGCCCTGGCATCAGGATTTTATTTATTGGCATGAGTTGGATGGAATGCCATTGTCCAGATCGGTAAATATCACCTTATTTTTGGATGATTGTACGGAGTTTAACGGACCGCTCTGGTTGATCCCCGGATCTCACAACGAAGGTGTTCTTAAAAACGGAAACGCCAATAGAGACGGAGATTGGACGAAGGACGTGGCTGCCGATCTAACATTCAAACTTGACGCGCCAGCGATTTCGCGCCTCGTCAATCAGGGAGGAATAGCGTCACCAAAAGGAAAAGCCGGATCTGTTTTAATATTTCACCCCAATATTGCACATGCTTCTCTTCCGAATATCTCTCCCTTCGAAAGAAAGATATTAATCGTTACATACAACAGCGTTAAGAATATCCCCATTCCTAAAGCAAAAATCCGCCCGAACTTCCTCGTGAATCAAGATACGACTCCTGAAGTTATTACTAGCAAGCCATTGGTGCCAGATTCTATGCCGGTCTTAAATCAGTAATTCAGTATGCTGTATTTAACTGATAAAGAAATTGAATCTGTTGGCATTAATTGGTCAGATGTTACCAACGTTCTTCATGAGACGGTCAACTTGGTGCATAAGGGTTTATTTGCGCAGCCCCTTAAGCCATATCTGCGATACGGAGATAAAGCCAACAGGATTATTGCAATGCCTGCTTTTGTAGATGGCGATATTAACGCGGCAGGAATTAAGTGGATTGCAAGCTTTCCAAAAAACCTCGAGAGGGGGATAAAGCGTGCACACTCAATAACCATATTGAATAATACCGAGTCGGGTGAACCACAATGTATTGTGAATAGTAGCTTGATTAGTGGCATTAGAACGGCAGGTGTTTCAGGGCTGATGATTAATAAGTTCTTAGAGTTGCAAAGTGATCCGACCCGTAGCTTTAACGTTGGGTTGTGTGGCATGGGCCCCATAGGGGTCTTGCACCTGAAGATGCTAATGGATTTATTGCCTGGACGGATCAATAAGATCTGTGTGTTTGATATTAAGACAGTACCGCAAATCAAGTTTGCCTCCCCTTTACCTTTTGAAATTATTAAGTGTGCTAGCTGGCAGGAAACCTTTCGCTCAGCTGATATTTTTATCACTTGCACGACATCCAAAGAAGGTTATATCAATGAACGACCGCGAAAAGGATCTTTACAATTAAACATTTCCTTGCGGGATTATAAACCTGAGTGCCGCCCGTATATGGATTTTATCGTTGTCGATGATTGGGAAGAGGTTTGTAGAGAAAACACGGACATTGAAATCATGCACAAAACGCAAAACCTCGTAAAGAGTGAGACCCTGTCACTTTCGCAAGTGCTTTTTGAGAACAAAATTGCGATCCATTCGAAGGAACAAACTATTATGTTTAATCCTATGGGGATGGCTGTGTTCGATATTGCTATGGCTTCTTTGTATTATAAAAAAGCAATTAGTAGGAAAATAGGTATTTCGCTTCCTTCATAGAGGAAGCGTTGTTGGAATTCAAAAGTCGGTTATTTCCCAGTAATGAAATCACAACGTCCGGTTAAGAATTTAATAGATGCCCTTGAAAACGCAGCGGTGCAAGAGAACGGCTTGACGTTTATTTATGGGTCGGATAACGAGATCGCTTTAACCTATAGGGATTTGTTCAACGAGGCACAAAAGATTGCGCGCATTTTTATTGCCCAAGGCATTTGCCGAAACGAGGATCTCATCATTCACGTAGAAGATACCTCCCTATTCCTGAAAGTTTTTTGGGCTTGTATACTCATCGGGGTGCGCGGTATTCCGGTCTCCTTTGGGTTTCACGATGAAAACACTTCCAAGATTTTCAGGATCTGGACAACTTTACAGAAGCCACGGATATTTTGTGAAGAAGGGCATTCTGATAAGCTACTTTTATCACTTCAAAAAACCTGCGATGAGCGTGAACGAGAGCCTTTGAAAAAATCTTTGATCTGCTGTTCACCGTCATTACTACCAAACGTCTCTGGACCATTTAATTTCCCCAGAATTGAACCCTCTGAAATCGCTTATGTTCAATATTCATCAGGTTCTACGGGTAACCCTAAGGGAGTAGTACTTACACACAATAACCTGCTTGCAAACACGCTCGATATAATTGAACAGTCATGCATCACCACTGAAGACAGGATGTTAAGTTGGATGCCTCTAACCCATGACATGGGTATGATCTGTTTTCACCTGACCGCTATTGTAGCAGGCACGGATCAATTTATTATTCCCACTAACCTTTTTATTCGTAAGCCCATTCTTTGGCTTGAGAAGTCCACGGAACATAGGGCAACGCTTTTATATTCACCGAACTTTGGATACCATTACTTACTCTCGGCTCTTACCAATAGTGCCTATGATTTTGACCTGTCTTCAATACGACTGATTTATAACGGTGCGGAACCAATATCTGTAAAGTTATGCCAGGAGTTCATTGCACGCCTACGCAGGTATCATTTGGGATCAGTAATTTATCCTGGTTACGGGTTGGCCGAGGCTTCCGTGGCCGTTACGCTATCAACGCCAGGTGCAGATCTGATCACTTGCCGACTTCATCAAAGTTGCCTTCACACCGGCCGAAAGATTTTGGAAAGTATCGATGGCCTTGACTTTGTTGCTGTGGGATATCCGATTGCAAACTGCAAGATTCGTATCAGTGACGACAATGATCATGAATTACCTCCACAGACTGTTGGGCATATCCAAATTAGTGGTTTAAACGTAACGGATGGTTATTACAAAAATCAGGAAGAAACAAACAAAGTAAAAACAAACGATGGATGGCTGAGAACGGGAGATGTTGGCTTTATCAGGGATGGGCTACTTTATGTTACCGGAAGGTTGAAAAACATTATTATCATTAATGGCCAAAACTATTATCCGCACGATCTTGAAAATATTTGTTACGATTTAGAAGATGTATCGTTGGGGCACGTGGCCGCTTGTGGCATCAAAGATGAATTAGACCAGGAACAGCTATATTTCTTTGTCCTCTTTAAAAAAAATCCTACCCAGTTCATTGGACTTAAAGAAAAGATCGTTGCAACAGTTCTCAGTCACACAGGCCTCACGATAGCCGAGGTAATCCCTGTAAGGAAGATACCGAAAACAACAAGCGGGAAAGTTCAATACTTCAAATTAATTGACTCTTTTAAGGCGGGAGAATACAGTGTTATTCTGGATGAAATAAAGCGGCTTGAAAACCCACACGGTTCCGTGAAATCTGTAATCAATGCGCTTGCGATAAAAGCATTTGGCTCAGGCTTCAACCCTTCCTGTGACTTTCTTGAGCAAGGCATTAATAGCTTACAAATTGTCCGGTTTTCGCTGCTTGTACAGGACCATCTTCAAATATCATTTTCTCCTGCATCGCTTTTCGAACATCCAAACCTTAACTCATTTAGCAAATATATCGAGCAGGTACGAGATCAGGTTGAGTCGACCCCGTTCGCTAATAATCAAGCGTTACACCTCTCAGCCCAGCAAAGACGATTGTTTTGGTTTGACGTGTTACACCATAACCAGTCTGCTTTAACCCTAACCAGCGCCTGCATTTTTTCCGAACACCTAGATGTTGGAGCTTTAAGATCTTCATTCGATCAGACGGTGCGTATAAGTTCTTCATTGAGATCTATTCCTACGAAATTGGAAAAAGATCTGGAGTTAAAAATCCTGACATTCGAACAATGCGGGTATAATTTCGAGTTTGATGAGAAAGTTGTGGTTGCTGATGATGGCGTAGATTCGATTATCAGGCAACGTATGGGAATCCCATTCGATCTTACCGTGGGGCCTTTGATCCGTACTTATCTTGTGCGACTTAGTTCCAAAAAATTCCTTTTTGTTTTGAATGTGCACCATCTTGTTTTTGACGGATGGTCTTTTACTACCCTTCTCCATCGAGTCGCGAAGGGCTATCATGGATATGGGGATGTGAAGCACATTGATGAAACTATTGCTATCCAGGCTTTTCAACAGAAACTCAAAACAGACATGCGGTCAGCAAAAGGTCAGTCTGACAGAATATACTGGGTGAATAAGTTGACCGCACTGCCTCAGTCAGTTTTAAAGTCAATCATTAAAAGCAATGTGGTAAGTAACGCCTACCATTCTCAAACTCAAAAACTCATAATCACATCTGAAGAATTTAAACGTGTGCGGGATTTTGGTAAAAAACACAACGCATCTGCTTTTATGCTGCTGGTTTCCGCCTTGAATCTTTTATTCTACAGATACAGTGGCGAGCGCGATATTGTTTTGGCGACATCATATTTTGGCCGGAATGATAAAACAGCAAACCTGATAGGGTGTTTTATTCAGACAGTGATTCTGCGTACAGTGTTTCCTGAAGTAAAGACTTTTTCAGAGCTGGTTCAACTTGTTAAGTCAAAGACTGTTGATAGTTTTATCCGGCAAGCATACCAATTCGATGAGGTATTAGAGGAACTGATGCAGCAAAACAAGGTAGATACTTCACCTTTGTTTGATGTACTTGTATTGTACCAAAACTTTGAGCACCAGTTCTCAATGGATAACTTTTTAACTGGAGTTGAAAGCACTACGGTTGAAACTGATCCCGCTGATTCTCTGGTTAAATTACAGCTCGAATTTCTGGAAAGTGATGCTGATTTAATTATAAAGGCTACTTATCAGGTAGAATGGCTTGACCATGTAGTAATCGCGCAGTTTCTAACCCATCTGAAAAATATTCTACTTTCAGTGACACTTAACCCCGCTCAAAATCTTGATGAGATCGGATTTTTAGACGAATGTGAAACGGAAAAAATATTCAGACTTTCCCGCGGTTCATTTATTGAGAACAAGGAAAGCGCGAAATCTTTTATTTCACGTTTTGAAAATTTTGCAAAAAATAGACCAGGAAAATTAGCGCTTGTCTGGGCGGATCAGCGATGGAACTTCGCAGAACTTAATGACAAGGTTAACCGCGTTGCAAACGCGCTAATACATGAGTTTTCGATTTCAACGAACGATAGGATTGCAGTAATGGGTCGCACAAGTCTTACGGTTATTGCTATTTTAGCAGTACATAAAGCTGGTGGATGCTTCATTCCGCTTGACAATACATATCCTCCAAACCGCTTGGTGATGATGATTGAGAACGGTGCACCTGCACTTCTCATTACTGATGGAGAAGTGGCACTTGATCTTTACCCGAATTTGAGAACCGTAGATGTGAGCGAAATACTCGAAGTCCATCCCGGTGAAAGTATAAATCCCGGTAAAAATAGTTGCGAACGTGATGTTGCCTATATCATGTTTACCTCCGGCTCTACCGGCATTCCCAAAGGCATCATGGTAGAGCGGGATTCACTCGATACATATGTTTGCACCTTTTCCAGCTATTTCAATCTTACAGAGTGGGATGTAGTTATTCAGCAAGCCTCATTTTCTTTTGACACATTTATAGAAGAGTTGTTCCCCGCGCTTGCGATGGGCGCAACCGTTGTGGCGATACCAGATGGTGGACGTAATATACGGTCTATAAAAAATAACATAGCTGCGCACAAGGCTACTATTTTAAGTGCTACCCCTACAGTGATCAGAGAGTTAAATAAGGACGTTGAGTCAATTAAGTTATTGCGAAATGTAATCAGTGGAGGAGAAAAATTATTCCCCAGTGATATTTCAAATATTATAAACATAGCTCAAGTCTATAACACATACGGCCCTACTGAAACAACTATATGTGCAACGTATAATCATATTGACGAAACAGGCAATGCATCCATGATTGGTTCCCCGGTTGAGCATTCAAGTGTCTTTATCCTTGACCAAAATTTCAACTTATTGCCGATGAATGTATGCGGTGAAATATTTATTGGAGGTTCTGGAGTTGCAAGGGGCTATCTGAACAACCCAGAACTCACAGCCAGTAAATTTTTGGTAAACCCATTCGATTTGTCATCACGATTATACAGGACAGGAGATCTGGGCAGGTGGCTTGCGGATGGCACCATTGAATATCTTGGGCGGAAAGATGATCAGGTTAAGATACGAGGCTATCGTATAGAACTTGGAGAAATTGAAAGTGTGATACAAACCTATCCTGGCGTTGGTCACAGCGTGGTTGTGGTGCGTGAAGATGAAATAGGAAACAAGCGTTTGATTGCTTATGTGGTTTGTAAAGGAATTAAAGAAGAGATCAGGAATCACGTGAAGTCGCGGCTCCCGGATTATATGGTTCCGGCGCATTGGATAGAAGTTGATTCCTTGCCAATGACGCCTAATGGCAAGATCGATAAGAAATCACTTCCTGATCCTGACCTTACGGTATCATCACCTTCATATGTAGGAGCACGTAATGAGATAGAGCGATCGCTATCGGCTATCTGGTGTGAACTTTTGGGATTGGAACAGGTTGGCATCTACGATAACTTCTTTGAGATCGGAGGGGACTCGATCACCACTATTCAGGTAGTAAGTCGGGCGCGCCAGCAGGGCTACCACTTGGCACCGCGCGATCTGTTCGAACATCAGACGATCGCAGCTTTAGGAGAATATGTAAAAATTCAAGATCTAGAAGTTTTGGGTGGTGAAGAAGATCGACCTGGAGCGTTAACACCATCAGACTGTGGTTTAAGTCCAGAAGTCAGCTGCCGGGAGTTAGATGAATTTTTAAATCAGAAGATTGCAGACTTTTCCATGCGAGAACGAGTGACTTCTGTATATCGTCTCAGCCCGATGCAGGAAGGTATGCTTTTTCACAGCATGGTAAGCCCAACTTCAAACGCATATAAAGAACAGTTTACGTTTGACCTGCCTGAAGGAATAAATATACCCAACTTTCGGAAAGCATGGGATTACATCCTACAACGTCATACGATTCTCAGAAGCAGTTTCTGGGCAAGCGCACTAAATATTCCGATACAATGCGTTCATGAAAATGTGTCGCTTCCGTTTTTCGAACTTGATTATAGTGCAATGCCAGCAGACGAGCAACAAAAAGCTCTCGACTCTTTCCTCCAGACAGATATTGAAAAAGGTTTCGATTTTACTGTAACTCCTTTAATGAGGGTTACACTAATCAAAACAGCCAATCGCGCGCATAAACTCATATGGACAATCCATCATATATTAATAGACGGATGGTCGTCCACGATACTTACAAATGAATTTCTGACGATCTACGCTAAACTTCAGAAAGGTGAAATACAATGGAACCCGTATGTTGACGAATATAAGGAATTCATACAGTACCTTAATGACAGCAAGAAAGAACAAGCTACCATATTCTGGCAAAAATACCTTCAGGATGTAACTACGGGATGCACACTTCCTTTTTTGGGCAAAAAAGATCAGTACTCCAATGCTGCCTGTCATGAGAGGAAATTGGAGATTTCCATTGAGCAGACCAACCGGTTGACGGCAATGGCAAGGTTGCATAGAATTACACTTAATTCTATAGTGCAATCTGTATGGACTTACCTGTTGTCATGTTATACCGGGCTGGATGATGTGATGTTTGGAGTTACCGTTTCAGGTAGACCAACCACATTAACAAATGCCGAACAAAGAGTTGGCCTGTTCATAACTACAATACCTTTTCGTGCTTCCCTGAATAAAAATCATACATGTGCATTTGTGGATTGGGCTTTGAAGTTACAAGCCAGCCATGCAGAGGCTAGGGAATTTTTGGAAATATCATTAGTTGATATTCAAAAGAATAATAAAATTTCAGGTGAACTGTTTGACACCTTGCTCGTCTTCGAAAATTATCCGTCTTCTATTGATGCAGTTGAGTCGCTGGTGATCCAAAAATCAAATAGGAGAGAGGAGACACACTATCCTTTGACAATCGTTGTGGAATTGACCCACGTACTTAGTTTCCGATTGATATATGATTCGGATTCAATTCATAAGGAGTATGTTGATAAAATCAGCAATTCCATTGAGATTGTTTTGAATCAGATTATTGGTAATCCAACTATTGCCGTTCACAATCTTGAAATCATCACTCCGGCTGAGAGGCATTATCAGACAGCATTAAATGATACTGACTTTTCATATCCATCTGATAAAACACTCGTGCAATTATTTATGGAGCAGGTTCGTCAGGCACCTTTAAAAACTGCAATGATTTTCGATGGTAAGCGAACTACATATGGCGAATTGCATTCGCGTAGCCTTCAGGTATCCCAGGCATTACGGTCTGATTATGCAATTGCCCCTGGAGATGCTGTTGCAATTCTGATGCCTCGCTCTGACCTGGCGATTATATCCATACTCGGTATTTTGGGATGTGGGGGTGTGTACGTTCCAATTAATCCTGACTATCCGGCCGAACGAATCAATCATATGATTGCTGACGCGGGTGTAAAAGTTCTGATATCCGGTTTTTGTGAAACCGCACACCTGGAACTTAAAATCCGTACGGTTTCCATATTGGCTTTATTGAAAACCGACACATCAGATAGTGTCGAAGAACAAGATGAACTTATTTGTGATCCGAGTGGTGCTGTGTACATCATGTATACTTCAGGATCTACTGGTAGACCAAAGGGCGTATTGGTTCCTCATACAGCCATTATACGCTTAGTCTTTAGCAAACAATTTGATTTCCTGAACCACGATACTATTATCTATCACAGTTCTCCTCTGGAATTTGATGCCTCGACCTTTGAGGTTTGGGGTACACTTTTGCGCGGAGGTTGTTTGGTTATTAGCAATTCCACTTTGAAATCTTTACGCGAAGTTGCAGGTGAAATAACTGAATATAACGTTGATACATTGTGGTTAACTGCTGGCTTATTTCATCAGGCTGTCGACACCTGTCCTGAAATGTTTGATAACCTGAAGTATCTCATGTCAGGTGGAGATAGCTTAAATATATCAGCGATAAAGAAGGTTTTGACTGCAAGCAGAAATTTAACATTTATCAATGGATATGGGCCCACCGAGTCGACAACATTTGCGACGACAAATGTGATATCATCACATGAAAAAGTTCCAGCCTTTGATTGTATTGGTAAACCAATTTCCAATACGCAGATTCTGATTATTAACCCGAATAATTTCTCTCAGGCCCTCATGCCAGTTGGAACTATCGGGGAGATTGCCATTGGCGGAGACGGACTCGCGTTGGGATATGTCAACGATATTGAGCTGACAAACTTAAAATTTATAGAGAATTTATCGTTCAAGGGTCAGCGGTTTTATCGCACTGGAGATCTTGGAAAATGGAAACCTGACGGAACCATTGAATTCCTCGGCAGAAAGGATCAACAAATTAAAATTAGAGGTCATCGAGTTGAACTTGGTGAAATATTTGACCTAATGAGCAAGTGCGACCTTATTCGACAATTTGCCATTGATACTGTTAACGATGTTTCTGGCGATAAAAAGCTAATAGTATATGTGGTCCCAACTGAGAAGTACAGCAATGAAACGCTGATGAATTATTTCGTCCAACGGCTACCGGGCTACATGATCCCGTCTGTAATTGTACCCCTGACTGAACTGCCGATAACAACAAATGGAAAAATTAATAAAGGGCTATTAAAACCGCCTTCACCAGAGCAGTCGAATGGGTGGATTCCCGGAAACAACATAGAAGATGATCTGCTAAAGATCTGGTGTTTGTTACTGGACAGGCAACCATCTGAACTTCGAGGCGATGTAGATTTTTTTGCTATGGGTGGGCATTCGTTACTGGCAATGAGACTGGTATCGATGGTACGAGTGAAGTTTGGCATCGACATTTCAGTCAGGGCGTTATTTCAGTATAATTCAATTGAGGCACTTGCCCGGTACCTGAAGGCATTCATGCCTTCCATGGATTCTGAAGAGGTGGAATATGAAAATATTGATTTGTAATTACGATAAGAGGTAATAGCGATGGATAACAGCATTTTAGAATTGTTGATTGAGGCTAGGGAGGTTGGAATTACCTTTTCGATTAAAGATGGAGGTCTGAGTCTGAAAGTTCCAAAGAATGGAGCTATTAGAAATGGCTTGCTGGAGATGATCAAGACTAACAAGGCTGCGATCGAACAATTCTATAAAAAACAACAATCAGAAATTTCATTCGCTCAGATAAAAGACCTTCAGGGTAAAGCATCAGATACTGTTCCCTTGTCATACGGTCAGGAGCGTCTGTGGTTTCTTGATAAGCTACATGGGTCCGTGAATTATCACATCCCGGCCGCAATCAAAATAATAGGTCATCTTAACGTCCCCATGTTAGAATTGTCCTTTCGGGCTGTTATTCAAAGACATGAAGTACTCAGAACAGTTTTTTACGAAGCTGACGGAAAACATCTTCAGCGGGTGCTCGAAAATTTTCAATGGAATCTGCAGGTAAACAAGTGTTCAGATATTAGCGAGTGTCAAGAAGTGATAATGAGTGAAATTGGAAAGCCGTTCAATCTTGCTACAGATATAATGGTTCGTGCCAGATTGCTCCAACTTTCAGATAACGAATACATCTTTGTATTTGTTATGCACCATATTTGTTCGGATGGCTGGTCGCAGAATATTCTTATCAATGACCTGAATGAATTTTATAATTCGATGTGCCGAGGTACCGAGCCAAAACTTGTTTCGTTGCCATATACATATCGCGACTACGCTCTTTGGCAAAGATCTAGCTCAAACAATTTTGGTTATGAGCGTCAGTTGAAGTATTGGGAAAGAAAACTAAAAGGGGTAACGGCTTCTCAACTACCGTTAGATTTTCCAAGACCGACAAATCAAAGTGTGAATGGGCGGATTAAGGAACATTCTGTCGGTAAAGAATTACATAACAAGCTCCTGAATTTTTCAAAATCGCAGGGAGCCACCTTGTTCATGACTTTGCTCGCTGCTTATAAAGTGTTTCTCTACAGATATACTGGACAACCAGATATTTGCGTTGGTACACCGGTTGCAAATCGCACCCAGACCGAATTTCAAAATCATATTGGTTTCTTTGCAAATACAGTTGCCATTAGAACCCACCTTTCCGCCAATGCAACGAACCGATATTTTTCTTTCCAAGATGTTCTTGTTGAAGTTAAGAACTCAGTACTTGAAGCGTTTGAAAACGCGGAGGTGCCATTTGAAAGAATCGTTGATATTGTACAAGGCAAACGGGACCTCAGTAGATCACCAGTATTTCAAGTGATGTTCAGCATGCAGGATGATCGCCTCGAATTGCGGTTAGGTGATACCACTTTGTCTAAGGTTAATGTGAATGCTAATACCTCGAAATTTGATATCATTTTTTTCTACAAACAAAACGCTGACGATATATGTTTAGAGGTTGAATACAGTTCTGACTTGTTCTTACCAGAAACAATCGATCGGATGATCGATCAATATATCCAGTTACTAAAGTCAGTTTTAGTTGACCCAACTCAGTCAATTGACTTACTTCAGCTACTTCCGGAAAATGAATACCAGAAACTGGTTTTTTCTTTGAATGATACGACAGTTGCATTGCCAAATGATAAAACACTTTTGGATGCTTTTAGACGTCAAGTCGCAAAAACTCCCCAGAAGACTGCAGTTGTACACCAGCATGGCTCCTTAACCTATCAGGAACTCGAGGTAAAGTCAAATCAATTTTCGAATTACCTAGCAACTTGTAATGTGAAAGCAGGGTCTCTCGTTGGTATCTGCATCGATCGGTCGTTGGAAATGATGATTGGGATATTTGGAATATTGAAATGTGGAGCAGCCTATATTCCAATAGATTCCAGATATCCCGAAGATAGGATTAAATATATGATCGAAGATTCCACCGCTTCAATCATTGTAACTACCAAGCGATATAGCAAACTCTTGGAGCATATAACCGATACGCGAATTGTTTTAATTGATGAAGATGCTGTTCTGAACAATTATCCCGTTCAAAGTGCAGGTATTGAAATCGATCCTGATAGTGCTATCTATGTTATATATACTTCAGGTACAACGGGCAGACCCAAAGGTGCAATGGTCAGGCATCGAAACTTTTTCAACCTTTTGCATTGGTTTGTTTCGGATTTTGAAATATCCGAGCACGCAAATTTTCATTTGATCACTTCATTAAGTTTTGATCTAACCCAGAAAAATCTGATTGCACCTTTGATGAAGGGAGCGACCGTGATAATAACCGGAGACGATGTTTTCGATCCATCTCGTATTACAAGGGAAATAGCAAGCCATTGCGTTTCGTATCTTAACTGTACCCCAGGAATGTTCTTCAGGATACTTGAAGATAATATTGCTACCGGGTTCCAGAATTTGCAAAGTTTACAGCATGTTTTTTTGGGTGGAGAACCGATTATCAAATCACAGCTAAAACCATGGGTTAATTCGCCTTCCTGCAATGCCAAGATTGTTAATACGTATGGTCCCACAGAATGTGCGGATATATGTTTAAGCCATGTGTTGGATTTCGAAACAGATGCTGTTCCTTTAGGTACACCGATCTATAATAATCAGATCTATATTCTGAATGAAATGCTGCAACTCTTGCCGTTTGGAGTAGTCGGAGAGATATGCGTATCAGGTAAGGGTGTAGGTATGGGCTATCTGAACAACCCAGAACTCACAGCCAGTAAATTTTTGGTAAACCCATTCGATTTGTCGTCACGATTATACAGGACGGGAGATCTGGGCAGGTGGCTTGCGGATGGCACCATTGAATATCTTGGGCGAAAAGATGACCAGGTTAAGATACGAGGCTATCGTATAGAACTTGGAGAAATTGAAAGTGTGATACAAACCTATCCTGGCGTTGGTCACAGCGTGGTTGTGGTGCGTGAAGATGAAATAGGAAACAAGCGTTTGATTGCTTATGTGGTTTGTAAAGGAATTAAAGAAGAGATCAGGAATCACGTGAAGTCGCGGCTCCCGGATTATATGGTTCCGGCGCATTGGATAGAAGTTGATTCCTTGCCAATGACGCCTAATGGCAAGATCGATAAGAAATCACTTCCTGATCCTGACCTTACGGTATCATCACCTTCATATGTAGGAGCACGTAATGAGATAGAGCGATCGCTATCGGCTATCTGGTGTGAACTTTTGGGATTGGAACAGGTTGGCATCTACGATAACTTCTTTGAGATCGGAGGGGACTCGATCACCACTATTCAGGTAGTAAGTCGGGCGCGCCAGCAGGGCTACCACTTGGCACCGCG
>JALHRJ010000022.1 GCA_022841475.1 Cyclobacteriaceae bacterium
TGGCTTTTTACCGGGTGAGATCATGTTCACGCCCAATTGTGTCGACTTTGAAGAAATTGTGGCGGGCGTTGAATTAGGCCTCACCATCAACCTCGATAACCTTTCGGTGCTGGAGAAATTTGGTAAGAAATATGGTAATACATACCCTTGTTGTGTGCGATTAAATCCGCACATCATGGCCGGGGGTAATTACAAGATTTCGACAGGTCACAGCAATTCAAAGTTTGGTATTTCGGTTTACCAGCTTCCGCAGATCATGGATCTGGCTCAACAGTACAAAATTGTTATTAATGGCTTGCATATTCACACAGGTTCGGAAATAACTGAGACTGATGTGTTTATTAAAATGGCGGAGATTCTGTTTGGCATTGCGCGCGATTTTCCGGCTCTTAAATTCATTGACTTTGGTGGCGGGTTTAAGGTTGCCTACAAAGAGGGCGACATGGTGACCAACGTGTATGATCTGGGGTTGAAGTTGAGTAAAACCTTTAAGGAGTTTTATCACAGCTATGGTCGCAAGCTGGAATTATGGATTGAACCTGGAAAGTATCTCGTGAGTGAAGCAGGTTATTTATTTGTTACAACCAATGTGGTGAAGCCAACCCCGTCTATCACGTTTGCCGGAGTTAATTCAGGATTGAATCATCTCATTCGCCCGATGATGTATGATTCTTACCACGAGATTGTGAATGTTTCCAATCCCAAAGGTTCTCATAAGGTATATACTGTTGTAGGCAATATTTGTGAAACAGATACTATTGGTGCCGATCGTAAATTAAACGAAGTGCGCGAAGGCGATTTGCTGGCAATTAAAAATGCAGGTGCCTACGGCTACTCTATGGCTTCTAATTATAATTCACGGTTGCGTCCTGCCGAAGTATTGATTATTAACAAAGAAGCCAAACTCATCCGCAGACGCGATACATTCGAAGACTTGTTACGGGGTCAGGTAGATGTAATGTAAGGTCAATCAACAGATTCGTTTCCCCGCACTTTCTCATGAAAGCTAAAACATTTTCGAGATACGAAGTATTTGTAATTGCCATCCTTAGCATTCTGCAATTCACGCTCATTCTGGATTTCATGGTGCTCTCTCCACTCGGGCCATTTTTAATGCCCGATTTAAAGATCACCCCGGCCCAATTCGGAATGGTTGTTTCGGCCTATGCCTTTAGTGCGGGCCTGTCGGGTTTGCTGGCTGCAGGCTTTGCTGATAAATATGATCGTAAGAAATTATTGATTTTCTTTTATACAGGCTTTATAGCAGGCACCTTGTTTTGCGGGTTAGCTAATACGTATCCTATGCTGTTGCTTGCGCGCACGATTACCGGAATTTTCGGTGGAGTTATCGGTTCTATTACCTTAGCCATAATAACCGACTTGTTTCGATTAGAAGTGCGAGGCCGGGTGATGGGCTTTGTGCAGATGGCGTTTGCATCCAGTCAGGTGTTGGGTTTGCCTGTTGGGTTATACTTTGCCAATCTGTGGGGTTGGCACTCGCCCTTTATCATGATTGTGTTGGTAAGTGGGGTAGTCATGACCACAATTATTATTTATCTGAAACCTATTGACGGCCATTTGAAAATTAAATCGAACCGAAATGCGTTTGTTCATCTTGCTAAAACAGCATCTAATTCGGTCTATCTGAAAACCTTTGCGGCTACTACCTTATTGGCTACGGGAGGATTTATGTTGATGCCATTCGGTACAGTTTTTGGCGTAAACAATCTGAAAATTTCTCAGGATAGTTTGCCGCTGTTGTATACAGTAACGGGTGTTTTTTCAATGATTACCGGCCCGTTCATTGGCCGATTTAGTGATAGCTGGGGTAAGTACAGAACTTTTTTTATAGGGTCTATAATTACGATTGTGATTGTAATAGTTTATTGCAACCTGGGTCCTACACCGCTTTGGCTGGTAATGGTGTTTAATATAATTATGTTCATGGGTATCTCTGCACGTATGATTTCATCACAAGCATTGATTTCGGGTGTACCAGATCAGTCAGATCGGGGCGCATTTATGAGCATCAATTCTTCGGTGCAACAAATTTCGGGTGGCATTGCAGCCTATGCAGCAGGATTAATTGTTGTGCAATCTTCTTCTGGGGAACTGCTGCACTATGACACTCTTGGGTATGTGGTTGCCACCACCACGCTAATAACTGTTGCACTGATTTGGTTTGTAAACCAGCGCGTGATGAAGGCTGCTTCCGCGGTCATTCCCATTTAATATGGCGAGCGAAACCCACTTTGATGTAATCGTACTTGGCGGAGGTGCTGCAGGTTTTTTTGGAGCCATCAATGTAGTTGAACGAAATAAGAATCTTCGAATTCTTATTCTTGAAAAATCGAGCAGATTATTATCGAAAGTAAAAGTATCAGGTGGAGGTCGTTGCAATGTTACGCATCATAGTTTCAGCCCCGCATCGTTATCACAGCATTATCCACGAGGCCAGCGACAACTCAAGAATTTATTTCATCAGTTTCAGGCTTCTGATACGGTAGATTGGTTTAAGCAGCATGGTGTAGAGCTAAAAACTGAGGACGATGGGCGGATGTTTCCAACCACCGATAACTCACAAACTATTATCGATTGCTTTTTGCAAGTAGCAGAGATTTTAGGAATTGAAATAAAACTCAATTCAGAAGTACATAGAATTGAAAGAAAGGAAGATCACTTCATAGTTCGCACGAAAGAGATTTTCACAGCAAAAAACATTCTGATTGCAACGGGTGGGTACAATAAACGTGAGAACTATCAGTGGTTGGCTGATCTGGGACATGAAATTATAAACCCAATTCCATCTCTATTCACATTTAATGATTCTGAAAAGGAATTTAAAGACTTAATGGGTGTTGCTGTGCCCAATTCAGAAGTGAGAATTGCCGGAACCAAGTTTTCTCAACACGGTGCAGTATTGATTACGCATTGGGGCCTGAGCGGACCGGCTGTGATAAAACTTTCTGCTTGGGCCGCGGTCTATCTGAATGAACAGCACTACACGTTTACCGTGTTGGTCAACTGGACAGGGTTGCCTGAAGCGGAAGTGCGCGATGAACTTATGCAACTTAAGAACCAGAGCAAGAAAATAGCATTGGTTAATCCCATGTTCGGATTGCCCAAGCGACTTTGGGAGTTTCTTTGCAACAAGTCCGGAATTGAAGATCGAAAAATCTGGGCTGAGTTGCCGCATAAACAAATCAACAAGCTCATTGAACTATTGTATGCCTGTCCTTTTCGTATAAAAGGTAAAACCACTTTTAAAGAAGAGTTTGTAACGTGTGGAGGAGTGGCAATGACCGAGATAGACCTTTACACTATGCAGAGTAAGAAAGTACCCGGGTTATACTTTGCCGGGGAGGTGTTGGATATGGATGGCGAGACGGGTGGTTTTAACTTTCAATCAGCCTGGACTACAGCGTGGGTTGCGGCTGCGTCTCTTGCTGATTTTCGCTAAGCACCACTTTAAAAATACTTCCTTTACCAAGCTGCGAGTGGAGACTAATTGTTCCATTCATTTTGCTTACGGCCTCTTTAACAATATACAAACCTAACCCGGTTCCACTCGAGCTGGTGGATGCGCGGTAAAACATCTCAAAAATTTTGTCTTTATTTTCCTCCGCAATCCCCTCACCGTTATCGCCTACGCTAAAGGTTATCTGTGTATTGGTTTTTTTAAAAAGCACTTCAATATAAGGGTCAGGTTGGTTTACGCGATGATACTTAACGGCATTCGCAATGAGATTACTTAAAATGATCCTGACCTGATCGTAGTCAGAAATAAAAAAATTATTCTTAGTGGAAACATACCGTAATGTGATAGCACTGGCACCTTGGTTGAACTTAACATCAGCAATGACATCGCTGAGCAGTTCATTAAAATCAATTAGTTGAGTTTTTAGCTCTGCTTTCGAAATGCGCGAAAGTTGTAAGATATCACCAATAACCAAATCTAACTTCTTTATGCGCTGCTCAATCATCACCATGTACTCGGTTGCTTTGGGGTCGGCTATTTCTAGCTTTGCCAGGTTTGTTAAACCCAAAACAGAGGCAAGAGGCGCGCGCAAATCGTGCGATACACTGTATAAGAAACTATCTAATTCCTGGTTGGTCTTACTAAGTTTGTCGCGTTCATCTTCCAGTAGCCAGATAGACATACCAAGCCCGATGATACAAATGCAAAACATCTCAATTAATCCAAAGAAAATAGGGAATGAGGAGGTAGTAATAAATACATTATAAAACACAATGGCGCTATAATAAAAATTTAGTAATCCATACGAAACAAACCCCGCGGCCATCGTTTTTTGCCCAATGCCTCGCGTAAACTTAGGATCGCGTAAGGTAATAGCGGCTGCAAAAAAGAAGCAAACACTGGCAATTAAATATTTTATTCCGATACGAATAACATAGCGCACGGATGCACCATTAGCAGCATCGGCTTTGATTAATACCATGATAATGGAGAGTAGCAGAATAGATCCTAATAGTATACCTAATTGCTTTCGTGTAATAGTCCACCGTTTCGTTAATTCAAAACTCCCTAAAAGAATTAAGCCAACATGCCAGTAGCAGGCCGCCATGGAAATGATAGTGAGCAACAAGCGTACTGAGCCGCGGGGTTGATCAAGACCGATTGCAGTAATGATTGCCGTGGAGGCCATGAATACAGTGAAAGCGGCCCAACTTAGTGCCCAGGTTAATAAAAACTTACGTTGATAGAGGCGAGAAAAATAATGAAAGAGGAAAAACAGAAATACTCCAAGTAATCCTTGTGCCGCGTATGTCAATATTGTACGAGAAAGAGCGGAGTTTAATAAGGTATCCATGTGCACAAAAAAACAAAAGCCCTTCTCTAAAGAGAGGGCTATGTAAGAATTTTTTGTGAAAAAAGAGGGAATTGAATGCTGACGCTTCGGTCAGCATCCTGACTGGCGCACAGGCGCCACGTCAGGACCCGCAGCATCATTAACTGGATATTTTCTTATGAAATCGATAGTTCGCTGAAAGGAGAGATTTTTCAATTTCCTTTCTAGGCAAAAGCTTCAGCACGTGTTGGTTTTACTGTAAACCAAACAAGGTCCCATGGCAGGTAGCGAGAAGTAGATATTTCCTCGCCTCTATTATGCTCGTTAAATCTTCTCACTAAATCATTTGTGGATCCTTTATAGAAGGAATCATTTGTTTTACTCTGTAATATGTATACAAAGAAATGATCCATAAAAAAACCCTCCTGATTGGGAGGGCTTTGTGGTGACGGAGGGAATTGAACCCCCGACACAAGGATTTTCAGTCCTTTGCTCTACCAACTGAGCTACGTCACCTTTAATACAGCCTGTTTTTATCAGGCGGGCCACAAAAGTATGGAAATTTCGATTTGCTGCAAACATGACCCCAATTTTTCCGGTTTTGTAGTAAAATATTGGTTCAACCGATAGCGTAAACTAACTTCCGCCTAAATTCTGTGCTATGGCTGTATTACAGCAAATTGTTTTCATCATCACCCTGGCAGCTGCGGTCTTTCTTATCCGAAAGCGCGTGTTACGAATACGAAGTAATATTCGTTTAGGGAAAGATTTCGAGGTAACAGGCGATTCGGGCCAGCGTATCAAAAACACGATGTTGATTGCTTTTGGCCAACAGAAGATGTTCAAGAAATTTATTCCGGCCTTCTTACACTTTTTTATTTATGTTGGGTTTTTAGTCATCAATCTCGAAGTATTGGAGTTTGTGGTGGATGGAGCTCTTGGAACTCACCGGGTATTTGCGCCCTACCTTGGTGGCTTGTATAATATTTTGATGAATGTATTCGAGTTTCTGGCTGTAGCCGTGCTGTTGGCTTGCGTCATTTTTTTACTTCGAAGAAATGTATTGAAAGTAGCCCGATTTCAGTCAGCCGAGATGACTCAATGGCCGCGCATGGATGCAAACCTGATTCTTGTTATTGAGATAGTATTGATGACGGCCATCCTGACAATGAATGCCACTGATCAGATTTTACAAACCCGCGATGATCATTATACCGCAACGGGCAGTTTATTGTTCAGTTCTTTTATAATTCCACTCTTTCAAAATCTCAATACAACAACATTGGTCTTTATCGAACGCTTCGCATGGTGGTTTCACATCATCGGCATTCTGGGCTTTGCATTGTATGTAACCTATTCAAAGCACCTCCATATTTTTATGGCCTTCCCGAATACTTATTTTGCCAAACTAGAACCGAAGGGCCATATCAGCAACATGCCTGTAGTGACCAATGAAGTGAAGTCGATGTTGGGCCTTACCGCCACACCTTCGGTAACACCTGCCGAGCCGGGACGCTTTGGAGCAAAGGATATCAATGACTTGAGCTGGAATAATTTAATGGCTGCTTACTCATGCACCGAGTGTGGCCGCTGCACTGCTGAATGCCCCGCGAACATAACGGGTAAAAAACTTTCTCCGCGCAAAATCATGATGGATACCCGCGACCGGATGGAAGAAGTAGGTAAGAGTTTGCAAGCAGGTGGGCCGGGATTGAATGATGGAAAGACATTGCTGAACGACTACATCACCAAAGAAGAAATTAATGCCTGCACAAGTTGTAATGCCTGTGTGGAAGCTTGCCCGGTACTGATTAACCCGCTGGAAATAATTTTGGAATTGAGACGCTATGTAGCGATGGAAGAATCCGGTTCTCCAGCGCAGTGGAACAGCATGTTTCAGAATATTGAAACAAGTTTTGCGCCCTGGAAATTTTCTTCCGCGGATCGGTTTAATTGGGCTAAAGACGAAAAGTAACTTCCGGATAAAGCAACTAATAACGAGTACTAAAAGATGAATGTACCAACTATGGCCGAACTGGCCGCTAAAGGCGAATCCCCCGAAATACTTTTTTGGGTCGGGTGTTCAGGTTCGTTTGACGATCGCGCGAAGCGTGTAACCAAAGCCTTTGTTAAGATTTTAAATGTGGTAGGAATTAAGTTTGCTGTGTTGGGTACCGAGGAAAGTTGCACGGGCGATCCGGCACGAAGAGCGGGCAATGAATTTCTTTTTCAAATGCAGGCCATGAGCAACATTCAGGTATTGAATGGTTATAACATTAAGAAGATTGTTACAGCTTGTCCGCATTGTTTTAATACTATTAAGAACGAGTATCCTGAATTAGGCGGAACCTACGAAGTGATCCATCACTCCACGTATCTACAACAATTGATCAATGAGGGGAAAATAAAATTGACTGGTGGTGGAGGTTTTAAAGGAAAAAAAATAACCTATCATGACTCTTGTTATCTGGGCCGATCTAATAATATTTATGAAGCCCCGCGTGAAGTGCTTCAGGCACTTGATGCCGATTTAGTTGAGATGAAGCGATGCCGCACGACTGGTTTATGTTGTGGAGCAGGCGGAGCACAAATGTTCAAAGAACCGGAAAAGGGAAACAAGGATATTAACGTTGAACGTGCAGAGGAAGCTTTGTTAACCGGAGCAAGCACCATTGCGGTGGCCTGTCCGTTTTGTATGACGATGATTACCGATGGGGTGAAGAGCAAAGAGAAAGAGGCCGAAGTAAAGGTGAAAGATCTGGCCGAACTAATTGCAGAGGCTCAAGGTTTGTAGAATGAAGAATAAGTACAGAGATCAAAATTAATTCATAGAAATGTATATCCCTTTTGAAGAATTAAGAGCAGAAAGCAGGGTATGGGTCTACCAGGGAACGCGGACATTGTCGGCTTCAGAGGAGCAAACAGTAACGAAGTTGCTGTACTCATTTTGTGCTCAATGGGCAACTCATGGACAGCCATTGAAAACTTCATTTAGGATTGAGAAAGGTCAATTTATAGTTATGGCGGTGGATGAAGACTTCCACAATCCAAGCGGTTGCTCGATTGACAGTTCGGTAGGGGTGCTAAGACAAATCCAATCAGCCATTGGAGTTGATTTTTTGGATCGGTCGGTAGTTGCTTTTTTGTTAAATAATCAGGTAACACTGGTTCCGCTTACGGAAATAAAAGCAGCTTTTACTTCTGGTCGGCTACATTCCAATTCAATTACACTAAATACCCTGGCCGTCACCAAGAGTGAATTTGATTTGCATTGGCAAATTCCTGTAGAAAAGTCGTGGATGGTAAAATATTTACCTAAAACAACGTTAAGCCAATAGCATTTAATTTTTTGTAATTTTAGGGTCTTGAAAGATATTATGGGTGTGAGATTTCTTTTCGTTGTAACAGCGTTGATTCTACTGGCTGGCTGTAGTGCCGAAAAAAAGGCCATGAAGTCTTTTCGCTACGGAAAGTATGAGAGTGTAATAGATTATTACAAAGGCATTTCGCGTAAAGATCCAAACAACGGAAAAGCCAACTACTACATTGCCGAGTCTTATCGCCTTTCGAATCGCATCAAGGAGTCAGAACCATTCTATGCCAAAGCCGGAGGAAAGGGTGTGAATTCGGATTCTGTAAAACTATACTACGCCAAATCTTTACAGGCTAATTCAAAGTATGATGAAGCGCGCTCGGTGCTAGAAGAATTGGAAAGTGACACGAAAGATGAGAAGATGAAAGACAGAGCCCGGGTGGAATTGGATGGCATCAATTATCTCGACAAGCTTGCACAGAAGAAAAGTTATTACAAAATAAAAAATCTGGAGGCAATCAATACCCCCTTCACGGAATATGCCCCTGTATATTCGAATAACGAACTATACTTTACATCTTCGCGAAGCAATGCAAAAATTTATGAAGCTACGGGCACGCCCTTCACAGATCTTTATAAGGCAGAGACAAATGGTGCGAATGTTAACGTCAATACGATTGCACCTTTGCCTGGTTTTATCAACGAATCAAATATCAACGAAGGTTGCATAACATTTACACCCGATGGCAAGACCATGATTTTTGCCAAAGGAAATAATGGCAGGCGCAAAGGGGCTATGGATGTGGATTTGTATTTGTCACGCTTTCGCAACGGTGAGTGGTCAGAGCCAACGCCTATAAACATTAATCAACCGGATGCATGGGAATCTACTCCGGCTATGAGCCCCGATGGAAGAACGCTTTATTTCTCTTCGAACCGTAAGGGTGGATTTGGCGGACTTGACATTTACTCTGCTCAAATGGATGGCCGCGGACGTTTCGGAAGAGTAAGAAACCTGGGTCCGGAAATTAATACCGCTGGGTCTGAGTTATTTCCTTATGTGTCGGAGAATGGTAAACTCTATTTTTCGTCTGATACACATCCCGGCTACGGCATGCTGGATATCTTTGTCGTTAATCGGGCCAATGGTAAAACGGTGGTGGAAAATCTAGGACAACCAGTAAACTCACCCGCTGATGATTTCGGGATGTTTTTGTTTAAGCCCGATCGCGGATTTTTTACATCCAATCGCGATGGCGGCAAAGGGGATGATGATATCTACACCTTTGTGAATGAAGACCCAAACCTGAAAGTTGTTAACTACTATTTGCAGGGTATTACCTATATGATTCGCAAAGACAGTACCCGTGAGATTCTCCCCAATACCATGGTGTCCTTACTCGATGCAGAGGGGGAAGTTATGCAGGATTTTGTCACGGGTAATGATGGTAAGTTCCTATTCCGGGTATACGAAAATGAAGATTATACCTTACTGGGTGAGACTGATGGATTTATCACCAAGCGACAGAACTACACAACCGTTGGAAAATCGGTGCCGTTGGAGTCTTTGAAAGAGTTGGTGACTACGATTACACTTGATACTATTCTGGTGCTGGATCGCAAAGAACGAAATAAGATCTTTGTGTTAGAGAATATCTACTTTGACTACAATGAATCCTACATCCGTGCCGATGCTGCTAAAGAATTGGATAAACTGGTGACATTACTCAATGATAACAGTGATCTTAAAATTGAAATGGGGTCGCATACGGATAGTGTCGCATCGGATGCCTATAATATTGAGCTTTCACAACGCAGAGCCGAGTCAACTGTAACCTATTTGATTAAAAAAGGAATAGATCCCGCACGTTTAGTGGCTAAAGGGTATGGCGAATCGAAACCCATTGCGCGTAATACCAATCCTGATGGAAGCGATAACCCAGACGGTCGTCAACGCAACCGCAGAACTGAATTCAAGATTCTGGAAATCGGTGCGCTGATTAAGAAAGATGGCGAGGATGATGATGAGCGATATTTCCGCAACGAGTTAAAGAAGAATGAGAATGACAATGACAATGATTAAAGAGTCATTCATTTTCTCTGAAATCATTTAGTTTAGGATCCTTGTGGGGGTGTCCTTCTTTTCATCACCAAGCTGTCGGGTGGGTAAGTTGCCTTCAGCGAATCCATCTGATGTTCAGCCCACCTAACAATCAACGCCCGCTGTTCATTCGTTAAGTTGGCTTCGGGATGCAAGCCAAGGTACGTATAGGAGGCCAAAGGCATTTCACCTTCTTTTACCATTTCAATCACTTCTTCTAATTTATGATTTTGAACGGCAATGGGAAGTTGTGTAAAGGTTGATAAATTAAGTTTTCTTTTTCCTTCATTGACATGATCCGCAAGCCACCAGCCCATCGGTTGCACTTCAGCATACCAGGGGTAAATTGTTTTGTTACTATGACAATCGTTGCAGGCAGATTGAAAAATTGAATTTACCTGCAAGGGAACGTGATATTTTGTTGAAATATCATGGGTGCGATCATCTGAAACATTTTTGGCGGGCCGGATAAATTGAATTAATACAAGTATACCCAGCACTGCGAGAAGTATTTTCTTTTTCATAAGGAGGTGTAGTGTGTTTGGATTAAAAAGCTATTTAATGTTTGCAGAAATCTTCGTTATAATTATTTGACTTCCTTATCTTTTCGCCCTCTTCGATGAAATTCCTGCAATTTTTTTAACTGGTCTTCCCGCAAGATTGGTTTAATATCTTCCTCAAAAGAATTGATTACACTGCGCACCTTATTATCAGTTTCCATCTGCAGGCTATCAATGCGCGCCATGGTTTCTATCATCAGTGGTCTCATTTGTTTGGCTTGCAATGAATCAGCATTTGCTTCTTTCAAAATCCGTTGCATGAATGCCTCTTTGCCATCTTGTCGCCCGTTAGCAGAAGGCTTGCCACCTCTGCGGGTTTGTTTGCCCCATAGACCAACCCCCAATGCACCTATCAATATTCCAATGATCAGGGTGATGGTGATCATCAATAAAGCTCTCTTCCTATCCGTTGTCATAATTACTTAATTAGATTTTCGTACAAATCAATTGAGAAAACATCTTCTGTTGTTTCCTGCTCTAATCCAAAGATTCCTTTCAAGGTTAGTTGGTCAGTCAACAGCATGTTGGAAACCAGCAAGGCTACCAACACACCCACTAACAAGACCTGATATTTCTTAAAAAAGAAAAAGATCAGATAGTCAATTTGCTGAGTTCGTTGTTTAATCATATTCATAATGCGCTCGGCAAAAAATGGCCCAAACGAATCGGGCTCCGTACGCAACAGCATGGTACGGATCTTTTGATATTGATCGCTTTGCTGACGGATTGCCGGGTTGTTCTGGATAACCTCTGCAAGCGTATCCCGTTCTCTGGCAGAGACTGGCGCATCCCACGATCGCAGCAGAAGTTCTTCGTGTTCAGAAAAATGATCGTTCATGGTCTTAATTTTTTAGTTAAAGACAATCGTAATTTTTGTTGGGCCCTTGCTAATCGCGATAGTGCAGTGCCAAGGGGTATCTCCAATATTCCTGCCGTTTCTTCCGTGGAATAACCCTCTATCAGGCGCAAGGTGGCTACCGCTCGAAAATCAGGATCCAGTTTATCAAAGGCATACTGAAGATGCTCTTTCAAATCGAGAGTCTCTTCAATTCCTTTTATTCCATCAGCAGCTTCCATTGAGGCGTATCTTGAAGCTGTTCTTTTTCTTTTTTTAAGTTCATTCAGCGATAAGTTGATCGCGATCCGTACCAGGTAGGTGCTTACTTTTGATTCACCTCTGAATTTATTCAAAGCATCATAAAACCGAATAAACACTTCTTGCCCTACATCTTCGGCTTCGGGGGTTGTCCCTAAAAGCGAACGAATAACCCCCGCTACCTGACCTTCATGCCGCACGACAAGCGTTTTAAAGGCCGCCATATCGCCCTCTTTAGATTTCTCTATTAATACCTCGTCATCTGGCTGATCCATGGTTTAATGTATGAAATCCAACTGAGTTTTTATATTAGACACCGGTGGTTGAAAAAATATTCCCATTTCAAATATTTTCTTTTAAGCTAGTGGTCAAATCTGAAGAATTTCAGAATTTCCAAAACTTAACTAACATTGCCGGTTCTATGGAGCGATTAATTGTAGATATGGATGATGTACTGGCAGATGCAACGGGGCAGTTCATCAATTATTACGAAAGAGAGTTTGGCATTCGGGTGCCACGTGAGTCGATGAATCATAAGGATGAAATGGAGCGGTTTCCGGACAACCATGATGCCGTCTATAATTTTACTTTTCGCAAGGACTTTTTCAGAACGATGGATGTGAACCCTTACAGCCAGGAAGTGATGAAAGAGCTCAATGCTCACTATGAGGTATTCATTGTGTCATCCGCCATGGAGTTCCCCAACTCCTTACCTGAAAAACTGGAATGGCTGAATGAGCACTTTCCTTTCCTGCACTGGAAACAATTCGTTTTTTGTGGAAGAAAGAACATCGTACATGGCGACTACATGATTGACGATCTTCCGCACAATCTTGAAACATTTAATGGGGAGAAGTTGCTGTTCTCGGCCCCGCACAATTTGCAGTTCAATCAATTTAAACGAGTGAGTGGCTGGCGAGAGGTAGGTGAGTTGCTATTGAAGTAATAACCTTATAAGAAAAGCCACAGATTCACAGATTAAATTCTATGAATCTGTGGCTAAAATTCTAATATCCCTTCGTAATTCCCTTTTCAAGGGCCGGCACACCCTCTTTCATCCAGAGGGGTAACGTGGAGTCTTTAAGATAATGGTCAAAGAATTGTTTCATTCGGATTTGAAAGTCCATCCGGTTCTCGCGTTTCACAGGCCAATGCGGCTCGCCATTGTAGTTGAGCATCCACACAGGTTTATCCAATCTGCGCATGGCCATGTACATTTCAATTCCCTGATACCATGGCACAGCTCCGTCAGCATCGTTGTGTAAAAGTAGCAACGGAGTTTTTATTTTATCCGCAAAGAAGATGGGTGAGTTTTCAATGTAGAGCATGGGTTTTTCCCACAGACTTCCACCCAAGCGCGTTTGCGATTTTTCATACTGAAACATCCGACTCATTCCGCTCTCCCAACGGATTCCTCCATAGGCGCTGATCATGTTGGCAACGGGGGCTCCGGCTTCAGCCGCTTTAAACATATCGGTGCGGGTGAGCATATAGGCAATTTGATATCCGCCCCAGCTATGGCCCTGGATACCAATATTTTTTTCATCAACAAAACCTTTGGCGATAAGTTGAGTTACGCCCGGCATAATACAGTTTTGTGCACTCTCTCCGGGAAATCCGATTTTATAAATGATATCCGGAACAAAAACCAAGTACCCATCACTCACATAGGTTGTGCGATTGATGGCCGAGCGAAGTGGATTGGGTGTGATATGGCCGTGTAGGTTATCACTTTCCCGCTCATAGAAATACACAATCATCGGGTACTTCTTTTTCGGATCGAAGTTTTCTGGCTTGTAGAGTAACCCGGTAAGCGGAATATTATCCAACGAAGTCCAACTCATCAATTCTACACTGCCCCAGAAATAATTTTTCATTTGAGGATTGGCATCGCTGATTCTCTTCGGTGCTGATAAATTCAAGTCAGAGACCCACACATCTGGAAACTCGCGGAAACTTTCGCGGGTGAATAAAATCTGGTTCGCTTGTTTGGCTTTTGTCACTCCCGCAAAACGGTAATCATCCATTAAAAGCTTGGTTAGCTTTCCGTCTTTCAGAGAAAGCTTGTAATAGCCGGAGGCTTTCGTTGTTTCGTTGAATGCGGAAAGTAATAGTTCTTTAGATGGATCGATGAAGCGTTCTTCTGCGTCAAGACCAAAGTAGCGGAATACAATTTTTTCCTGACGTCCTACTTTAGTGAGATTGACAGGGGTTTTGTTGTTGGAGGGATCAAATGCCCAAAGGTCATAGCGGTCATAAACTATTAACAGTTGGTCATCTTTCGTCCAACCTGCCGCTCCATAACTGTTGGGATAGTCCGGATGATCATCTTCTTCATCAGCAAATTTTGCTTTAACACCTTGATTAAGTTTTGTTGTGCGGTCTGTTGCAATGGAATAAGAGAACCAGGCTGTATCCGGTAGGCTGAACCAATACACAAAGTTTGCTATAGGCGATAAACTTGCGTTGCCTTTTATTTTTGTTGCTATTTGTTTGCGTGATCGATCCTGCATGTTATATACATAGAGATCCGTGAAGGAGGATCCTTCCCATGTAATAGCTTTGCGATAAGGAACATTAGTTTTGCCTAAAAAGATGCCAGCGTTTCCTTCATTCCCCAGATCCACCGCAGGAACTTCGCGGTCCGCGAGTTGGATAAGTTCTTTGTTGGCAAGATTAATTGCTGCCAGGTAGGAACGCTTCTTTTCATTTTCTAACTGCCGGTTTTGTTGCGGATAGATATAATCATCATCACCACGCCAAACCTCTACACTCACAATTTCTTCGGGTAACAACGTGGTGTCTTGCACAATGGGTTGAGGAGCCGAGCCAAAAAATAATTTACTGCCATCTTTTGAGAACAGCGGTGTGTAATGTTCACTTACAATCCAATTTTGCGGAATGCCCAGTGAGGTTTCTACATCGAGTAATTGAGCGGATACGAGATCTTTTTTCCAATGATAAAGTTTAAAATGGCGTAACAAAACTTTGGTTGTATCAGTATCTACCAGAAACGCTGCCTGTGTGCCATCTTCACTGATTGAAAGCCCTTTATATTTAAATTTAGCTTTGCCCTCATGCAGAGTCTTGAGTTCTTCCGTTTGAAGATCATACCAATATACCCCTGCTTTCAGAGTTGAGTCGTTGCCTGAGGAAGTGAACAACAAGCCTTGTCCATATTTTGCAATCGCATAGTCCTTGACAAAACCGAACTGTTTTTCCTTGCCCTCAGCAAAATTTCTGACAACCAGGGTATAGCCATTATCATCAGAATTCTTTTTTGTTTTCTTGGGCTTTTTGCCGGGATCAGGGTTTGGGGCTTCACCGGTTTTTGGTTTTTCTTCTTTCTTTGCTTCCAACTGATAAGCCAAGACGCCACCTGACTTTTCAGGAACTTTAAATGATTTTACATCAGCAATTTTCTCAGTCTTACGAGTGGTAAAAGAATAGATGCCCAAAGAATCCTTTGGCATGTCTTCTTTTTTCTTTTTCTGTCTGCGCAGGTCTTTTACAAGTTTTTGTTGAGGCTTGATTTTAAATATGGCAAAACGACTGTCAAATGTAAGTGTGATTTCAGAAGCTCGTTTAACAGAATCCTGAGCACTGGTTTTAATATTATGTAAAATTAACTTTCCGTCTCCGTCTTGAGGATTTAGGGTAAAGGCTGCAAAGTTTCCATCAGGAGTTAGCGCCTTGTACGGAATTTCTTTCCAACTATCGTAGACAGTATGACTGAGAGGTTTCTTTGCAATAGGTGTATTGTTCTTCTTTTGAGCAACAAGTTGACCTAATGTGATGCTGGTCAAAAGAAACGTAATTATAAGCCGATACATAGTGAAGATATTTAATGAATTAGGAAAGATTTTAAAATAATGAAAAGTAATCACTACAATCAACTGTAATTACTCAATTGGTAGATTACTCAGGATTTTACCAAGTTTGTCGAAGTGAATGGACTCTTCAAAGCTGCGATCAGCTTTTTCTTTACCTCGCAGTGCCAGTTTTTTTCTTTCTTCAGGATTCTTAATTAAGAATTCAATTTGCTCTGCCAGTTGAGTGGGATTGTCCCAGTTAAAAAGTAGCCCGGTATGTTCATGTTCAATAATTTCTGGTACTCCTCCGGCATTAACACCCATCACAACAACGCCACATCGCATGGCTTCGGCCAATACAAGACCAAAGGCTTCATGGCGACTGGGAAGAATATAAATATCCAGACATTGCATTGCCTTCTGCGGTTCTTTTAGAAAGCCCTTAAACACAACCTGTTTTTCCAGTTGGTAAGTAACTATTCGTTGCTTCAAATCCTGTTCATAATTTTTTTCACTTACGTTCCCGGCAATGTAGAGTTTGGGATGTTGTCCCTTAGCGGCTAGTATGTGAAGCGCCTCTAGAACCAGATGTTGTCCTTTTTGAAATTCTAATCGACTGAAAACACCAATATTTAAATCATTACCTGATGAGATTGAAAGAAAATCGATTCGTTCCTGTTGTGTGACAGGTGTAGGTGCTGGCACTCCATAATATAGTCTTTGAACTAGCTCCGGCTTGATGGGTATTTTTTCAATGACATCCTGCTTGAGTTTTTCAGTAATAGTAATGATTCCAGAAAATTGGCCATATAACCACCGATGATACGGATCGTGTTTGAAATGAGGCAATGGCATTTGACGTGTAAAAAACATCCTGACTTTTCTAAACGAAAACAGTTTCGCCAACACAACTACCAAGATATCTTTTCGATGGTGAGCATGAATTACCTGAATGTTTCGGTTACGAATAATCCCCGAGATCCGGAAAGCATGTGTCCAGCGAAGCAGATTATTCAATCGGGGAAACAAAAGATCGTCAGTCGTGGGATTGCTCAACTGGTTAGCTAAAAATGTATCTTGAGATCTAACAGTTATTACTGAATAGCCCCTGGTGCGTAGCATCGGTCCGCAACGATGAAAATATAATTCCAGGCCACCCTGGCCCGGGTCCAGACAGATTTCAAGAATTGATGAATGCTTCAAGATTTATTGTTTAATCCTTGGGGTAACAAAAAATGAGACGGTCTCAAAAGTCAATTTAAATTGAAGGTGTCAAATCTCATTCTACCTTTCTAATCTGGGATCGCGGGTCAATGCCCGCGATGACTGAATGACTTTTGAGACATTCACTCAATAGTATAAATCAAAAGTAACAAATTAAGTGAAGGATATCAGTCTATCTTTACACGCACAAAAATGTAAACATGGAACTCACCCTCACAACACCCGCATTACTTTTCCCCACCGTCTCACTTATTTTGCTGGCCTATACAAATCGGTTTCTGGCGGTGGCTGCGCTGATCCGAAAATTAGCCAATGACTATCGGGACAAGGAAGACAACCGACTGGCCGACCAGATTCGAAACTTAAAAATCAGGTTACGGCTTATTCGCGATATGCAGTTGTTCAGCATTGCAGCACTTTTTCTAAGCGTGTTGTGTATGTTCTCTTTATTCTATGGGGAAGAGCTTATTGCCAAGTATATTTTTGGAGCTTCATTGATTGCGCTCCTAATTTCATTGGGGATGTCCTTACGTGAAATCCAGATTAGTACCCACGCATTGTCTATTCAGTTGAAAGATATTGCTGGGGATGTTAAACTTTAAATTTGGAAGGCTTCCTGGAAATTATGGATATACAAATTTTCCCTGCGGAGTTATGAGCGTCACGTTCTTTTCAGGAGAAGCTTCGACTCTTCCAATAATTTGCGCTTCAATTTCGAATTGTTTTGAAACATCAATCACTTGTTGTGCAAAGGCTTCAGGTAAATAAATCTCCATCCGATGCCCCATGTTAAAGACCTTATACATCTCCTTTAAGTCAGTGCCTGATTCTTCCTGAATTATTTTAAACAGGGGCGGGATGTCAAACAGGTTATCTTTGATCACATGAAGTTCATCAATAAAGTGCAGCACTTTGGTTTGTGCGCCTCCACTGCAATGCACAAGGCCGTGAATGTTTGATCGAAGATGTTTTATAATTTCAATCATTACCGGGGCATACGTGCGCGTAGGGGATAAAACCAATTTTCCAATATTTAAAGGCACGCCCGGCACTTCATCCGTTACTTTATACTTTCCGGAATAGACCAGGTTATCCGGCACAGCTTTATCAAATGTTTCTGGATATTTAAGTGCGTAACTATGATCAAATACATCGTGACGTGCCGAGGTAAGTCCGTTGCTGCCCATGCCACCATTATATTCATGTTCGTAAGTTGCCTTTCCATACGAAGCCAATCCTACAATCACATCGCCAGCCTGAATGTTTGCATTGTCAATTACGGCCTCTCGTCTCATGCGTGCCGTCACAGTGCTATCTACAATAATAGTGCGGACAAGATCACCTACATCAGCAGTCTCACCCCCGGTGCTATGGATTTCCATACCATATTTACGCAGCATTTCTAAAACTTCTTCAGTACCGTTGACGATAGTTGAGATCACTTCTCCGGGAATAAGATTTTTATTTCGGCCAATCGTGGAAGAAAGTAAGATAGGTCCCGTTGCACCCACGCATAACAAATCATCAATATTCATGATGATGGCATCCTGCGCAATGCCTTTCCACACGGAGAGGTCTCCGGTTTCTTTCCAGTAGATGTACGCTAACGAAGATTTTGTACCTGCTCCATCGGCATGCATCACAGTACAATAAGCAGAATCACCACCCAGAAGGTCGGGTACAATTTTGCAGAATGCTTTTGGAAACAGACCCTTGTCCAGATTTTTTATAGCCTGGTGCACATCTTCTTTGCTGGCGGAAACTCCGCGCTGACTATAACGATCGTTGCTCACGAATTAGGAAACATTGGTTGCCAAAGGTGCGAAGAATAACGGATACTGGATACTAGAATCCGGTTTTTTGAGGTGGAAAATTGATTAAGTAAAATACGGGATGCAACTTGCTCATCTTTTTTGCGTCTTATAAACAAAACCCCTCGTGCATGCTTAGAAATTATCTTTTGATAGCCACCCGCAGTTTATATAAGAACCTGGGCTATACATCCATTAATATCTTCGGGCTAGCCATTGGTTTGGCTTGCTGCCTGCTTGTAACTCTGTATGTTCGGTTTGAGCTTAGTTACGAAAACTTTCACGACAATAAAGAATCTATTTATCGTTACATACCCCGCGGAGAGCGCGATGGTAAGGTAAGCATGCAAACCATGTTACCTTCTGGGTTTGGCCCGCTGATCGCAGAGAGTTTTCGGGAGGTAGAAATGTTTACTCGATTTTCAGATGTAAACGAACGGCCACTGATTCGCAAAGGCGATACCTTTCTGGATGCTAAAACGCTTTCTGTTGCCGATAAAGACTTCTTTAAAATTTTTAGCTTTCGGTTAGTGCAAGGTGATGCTAATACGGTACTGGACCGGCCCGGCACGATCGCCATTGCTAAATCCGTGGCTGATAAATTTTTCCCGAATGGCGATGCCGTAGGGCAAGTAATCCGTTATGAAAATGCCTATGACTACGAGATTACCGGGGTGTTTGAGGATGTTCCAGCCAACTCGCATTTGCAGTTTACCTACCTCACCACTTTCGAGACCATTGCTAAAATGGTGCAGGACCAATACGGATATCCAGCTGATCAATTTTTGAACAGTCTCGATGCCTGGAATTACTCCACTTACTTTTTCATCCCCGGTGAAAGAGATCTTGATGGGCTTGCAAAGCGCATCGACAAAAAATTTACAGAAGCCCGTAAAGAAACGTTCAATGATCAGGCATTAGGCGATTGGTTGCAACCGCTACCAGAAATTCATTTCACGGAAGGCATCAAAGCAGATACGGCCAATGGAAATATGAACTATGTCTATATTTTTTCTGCGGTTGCTTTGTTAATTCTCATCATCGCCTGTTTCAATTTTATGAATCTTTCAACGGCCCGCGCCATGAAACGTGCCAAGGAAGTTGGTCTGCGCAAAGTGATGGGAGCATTCAGGCATCAGTTGATAAAACAATTTCTGGGCGAAACTATTGTGCTGGTTTCTATTTCACTGGTGATTGGAATTATTCTGCTTGAATTGCTGGTGCCTATGTTTAATACGTTAGTTGGGCAGCAGCTCTCGGTAAATTATCTCGGAGCAAATAGCGTATTGCTCTATATATTGATAGCCGGCTTGCTTACCGGAATTATTGCAGGTAGCTACCCTGCATTTTACCTAAGTTCTTTTGTACCCGCTCAGGTATTAAAAGGTAAGGTGGGCTCTTCCGGAAATGCTGGATTGCGGAAAGTACTTACAGTACTGCAGTTTGGGGTGGCAGCCTTTCTGATGATCGGTACATTGATTGTGTATCAACAGATGAATTTCATTCAAAATAAAAATCTCGGTTTTGATAAGGAAAGCATCGTGTATATGAATCCACCCATGGCTTTGTGGGATAAGAAAGATGTGTTTAAGGAAAGTCTGTTAGCCAACTCATCTATCAGATCCGTAACTTTTTCAAATGGCACTCCGGGTATGGAAAGTTCTACGTGGCAGTATGATTTTCCAGGTCTTGATATTCCCAAACGGAGTATGAATACCATGATTGTGGATTATGACTATCTAACAACATTTGGACTTGAATTGGTAGAGGGCCGTGACTTATCCCCCGAGTTTGCAACAGATTCAACGGAGGCTTATTTGATTAATGAATCGGCTGTTGAGGACCTGATGTTAGAAAAGCCCATTGGCACACCAATACGTGCATTAGACGGACATCCGGCTGGTCGGATTATTGGCGTTGTTAAGGATTTTCATTACCGCTCTTTACATCGAAAGATAGAACCCTTGGTGCTCCGCATTGATCCACGCAACATGTGGTGCATGTCGATAAAGTTTTCTGCAGGAAATTTGAAGGATCAACTTAGCATTGTTGAGAACGAATGGAAAAAACTGGCACCTGATTATCCCTTTACTTATCAGTTTGTTGACGAAACCATTGAACGACAATATAAAGCCGAACAAAACACGGGAGTTTTAATCGGAGCGTTTGCAACGCTGGCCATCGTTATCGCTTGTCTGGGATTATTGGGACTCACAGCTTTTATGACCGAGCAACGCAAAAAAGAAATCGGTGTTCGCAAAGTATTAGGCGCCTCTGTTTCCGGAATCATTTTTTTGTTGTCGAAAGATTTTTCGCGCTTAATTGTAATCGCTTTTATTTTGGTACTGCCCCTTGCCTGGTATGCGATGAATCAATGGCTTGCTGATTTTGCCTATCAGGTACCCATCAATCCGTTGGTATTTGTTGGAGCGGGTTTGATGATAGTAATGATTGCTTTCTTATCGGTCTTCTATCAGGCCATGAAGGCAGCGGTGATCAACCCAAGCGAAACATTGAGGAATGAATAAGCAGTGTGAAATTTCAATCCACAGTTTATAACTGTATCTTTGCCAGTGTTAAAACCCGAAGGCAATGAAGAAGGCACTGATTTTTTTAATGGTTATTGGATTTGCAATAGTTGGAAAAGCTCAACCGGTAGCAGGCTCTACGATAACAACCCAAAAGCAAAAATTTGTATTCGAAACGATTACCTCTGAGCTTCAGAGTGTCTGGGGAATTGCCTTTTTGCCCGATGGAAGAATCTTGTTGAACGAGAAGGGTGGTGAAATCCGTATCATTAAGGATGGCAAACTGCTGACTGAAAAAATTAGCGGTGTTCCAAAAGTATATACCAACGGGCAAGGCGGGCTTATGGATATTCAACTGCATCCTGATTATGCAAAAAATGGCTGGATTTACCTGACCTATGCAAAGCCGGATGGCAGTGGTGGTGGGACCGTAATCGCTCGGGCTAAGTTGCAGGGAAATACGCTTACCAATTTTGAAGAATTATTCAAGGCTTTACCAACATCAAGTTCTGGAGCTCACTTTGGTTCGCGCATTGTGTTTGATGGCAAAGGATACATTTTCTTTTCTTCAGGCGAACGTGGTAAAAAGGAAAATGCACAAGACTTAACCAATCACCTGGGAAAAATCCTGAGACTTCATGATGATGGACGGGTTCCTAAAGACAATCCTTTTGTAAATACACCTGGCGCAAAACCTGAAATCTGGTCCTACGGTCATCGTAATCCGCAAGGACTTTATTTTGATAAGGCAACGAATACACTTTGGGATCACGAACACGGACCAAAAGGTGGTGATGAATTGAATAAAGTAGAGAAAGGAAAAAATTATGGTTGGCCTGTTATTACCTGGGGTATAAATTATGATGGCAAGCCAATCTCAGATATTTCTGAAAAGCAAGGTATGGAGCAGCCCGTTCGGTATTGGGTTCCCTCTATAGCGCCTTGCGGGATGACCATGGTCACCAGCGATAAGTATCCCAATTGGAAAGGTAACTTGTTGGTAGGTGCACTTGCATTTCAATTAGTTGCCAGAGTTGAATTGGCCAATGGAAAGTTTGTTGCTGAAGAGAGAATGCTGGAGAAAATTGGCCGCGTACGTGCCGTTGAACAAAGCCCGGATGGGTATATTTATGTTACCACAGAGCACCCCGGAACGGTAAATAGGTTGGTGCCTGTAAAATAGTTTCTTGTTGCTGGCTTCTAGTGGCTGGTAGATCAGACTAAATCATTTCGATTACTCTAATCAAACCAGCGACCAGTAACGAGCAACCATTGACTATGTAAGTTTCGTCTTCCTAAAAACTTCCCAAACCACAATCCCCAGGCAAACAGAGATGTTTAATGAGTGCTTGGTTCCCAGCTGTGGAATTTCAAGGGCTAAATCCCCCAGCACAATCGCTTCTTCGCTCACTCCATGTACTTCGTTGCCAAAAACCAGGCAGTATTTTTTTTCTTTTTCAGCAAAGAACGTTTGCAACGGCAAGCTGTCAGTAGTTTGCTCTACAATTACGATTGTATAACCTTCAGATTTCAATTTCTGAATGGCCTGTGCGGTGTGTTCCGAATATTCCCACGCTACAGATTCGGTTGCTCCCAGGGCAGTTTTTTGAATTTCACGATGGGGTGGGGTGCCCGTAATTCCCGTAAGGTAAATTTTTTCAATCCGGAAAGCATCGGCAGTTCGAAATGCAGACCCTACGTTATGCAGACTGCGAATATTATCCAGCAATAAAGTGACAGGTATCTTTTCCGCTTCTTTAAACTGATCGATAGAAATTCGGCCGAGTTCATGCAGCGATAACTTCTTCATGATGCAAAGTTAGATGGAATCTTCTTCTTCCTTATCAAATTGGTCTATCAGATCGCGAAGTTGGGTTAGATACTTTCCATAACTGACTTTTTCCATCCATTTAGCCAGGTAATAACTCGCAGGGGTAAGGATCAGGATGGAGATGAGCAAAGCCACCTGTACTTGCCATTTTAGCATCATCAAAGCGGCATCTTTTTCAATAGATAGCCCTAATAAAAAGCCGGCAGTAGCAGCGAACGGATAAATAATGATGGAAGATTTGCGCTGAAAGGCGAGGGTAGACATGGTATTGTCATATACTTGCTTCAGTGTGCCCTTCAGGTTCAGATCGAGGCGGAAGGAATGTTGAATGTTTCTCAATACTTTGTAGTTTAACACAAAGAAAAACGCATAAGTGATAATCATGATCGCCATGAAAACTTTTACAATGGGTTGAGGGGATACTATGAATAAGTAAATAAATCCCAATTCAAAGGCGATGGCAAACCCGAGCGTAGCTTTAAAGAGCAAAATCAATTTCTGCACGGGGTGCTTTGATTTTTTTTGAATATGCACCGACCCTAACACAGGCTTACTGAGCTTATCTGATTCTAATTTTTTCCATGCTTCTTTTAAATCCATGGTTAGTAAGCTTTCATTTTTTTTGTTAATGTTTCTTTGATGCGGTGCAACTTAACGGCCACATTATTTTTGGTGAGTCCTGATATTTCTGAAATCTCCTCGTTTTCATACCCATCCAGATGAAGTGTAACAATCATTCTGTCAAGTTCATTCAAATCACGGATCGCGATATATAAGGCTTCTGTTTCTTCCGGTTGAACTCTTTCATCAATGGATACCTTTAGAACGGAAAGATCTTCATGGGGCACAACCAGCTTGGGTCTTCGCCTAAAGGTTAGTACCGTATTTAATCCAACCCGGTAGAGCCAGGTTGAAAATTTGGACTGTCCCTTGAAGTTGGGGTAGGATCGCCATGCCTGAAAAAGTATTTCCTGAAACAAATCCCGTTCGTCTTCTTCATGATTAACGTACAAACGGATTACTTTAAAAATAATCCCCCTGTGCTGATCAATGAGTTCCGTAAATTCCTGTTCGTGCGGATGCGCCATCGGATGCGGGCCAGCGAGCTACTTGATCACGGGCTCTACCTTATAACCTTGTTGCTGCAATAATGTTATCAGGCCATCCGGTCCAGCCAAATGCAAAGCACCCACAGCAATAAATTGCGAGCCATTTTTCATTAAGTCCGGCAGCGTGCTCATCCATTTTACATTTCGGTCTTTCAGCATATAGTCGCTCGCACCCAATTCCTCAGGCATTTCCTTCAACATACTATAGAGTTTTTCTAAGTCTTTTGCGAGGTAGTAGGTATTTAAATCTACCTGCATTTTCGCGGCAAGTTCCTTTTGTTTTACAAAGCTTACCAGTTGATTGGCTTGCTCCTGCACGGGAAGATGGTTGTACAATAAATTCAGTTGCTCTTCCATCGTTTCAAGCGGGGTGATTATTTTTCCGGCTTTCTTACCAGCAGCTGCAAAGTGATAATCCATGGGTAAACCCGGGTATTTTTTTAACGTTGCTTCATTTAATTTCTGGGAGTACATGAGGGTCATGATCACCATCACAGACATGGGTTTTAGCTGATCCATCATCTTCAAATTGACACCCATCAGGCTCTCCAGTTCAGAAGAGACCAATTTGAAATCTTCGGGTGAAATCAAGTCTGAGATTTTTCTATCAGGCATGATGGCCATCATCCCCATACTTTGAAGTTTGGAAGAATCAATAACCATCTCTACCACCACACCTTTGGCATTTTTGAAAGGGAGATTTATTTCGGGAGTTTCCGCGAGGTATGAATCCGTAAGTAAATGGTAAGTGCCAAAGAGGTAAGAAGATTCTTTTAGTCCGTTGCCGGAAATCTCCCATAGCAAAGCCTTTTTGTTGTTTTGTTGAGCACTTGCCGGTTCTTTTAGCCCAATGAAAACCAGGATTGTTAGACTTAGGGCAATCCATTTATTTTTACGCAGATTCATTGTTCAGTTGTTTTGGGAGTTAGTACCCCGTGAGCTGGAATAATTACAGTAGCTAGTAATTTATAAAATCTATTATGAAGTATTTAACAATCTTATGATGAGAAAAACCGTTTAAGAGACATGATCCGATTTTTCATTTTAGTACTGCTTTTCTTTGCTCATGAGTCTACCGGTCAGGATTCCTGGAAAAATGTCTATAGCGAAAGTGCGTGGGCAGACCGGGATAAATGGCAGAAAGCCGAAGAGTTGATCAAGTATTTAAATTTGAAGCCCTCCGGTCAGGTGGCCGATGTGGGCTGCCATGAAGGATATATGACTGTAAAGTTATCAGCTGTTGTAGGCGCTTCGGGTAAGATATATGCGGTAGATGTGGAACAGGCAAAACTTGACAATCTCACCGCTATTCTCACCAAGCGCAACATCACCAATGTGAAAGCAATTAAAGGTGACTACGATGATCCGAAGCTTCCTGTTAACCAGCTGGATGCCGTAATTATTCTCGATACATATCATGAAATTGATGATCATGACAAAATATTACAGCATATCAAAAACTCACTGAAGTCTGGTGGTAGGCTTGTCTTGTGCGAGGCAATTGCAGATTCTCGCAGAAGTTCATCGCGGGAAGATCAGGAAAGAAAGCATGAGTTGGGCTTGAACTTTGCCTTGGAAGATCTTAAAAAGGCGGGGTTCACTATTGTGAAGCAACAAGATTCTTTTGTTGATCGAACCAAAGAAAAAGGAGATAAGATGTGGATTATTGTAGCCAGCAAGTGATGACAACTGCTAGTGCTTGCCTCCAGATAATAATACTCCGCCAAGTGTGCTAGCAACAGCTTCTTGTCGTAGCTTATTAAGCTCTTGATAGAGTTTTGAATTGACTATCTCAAGTGGTTTTATTGACTCTGCAATTATAGAATGGAGAGCAAAGAAATTACTCTCAACGGAGGAGGAGGAGTCCAGAAGACAATTTTCTGATTTGTTTGCTAAGTCCTCAGCCAGATCAGTTAGGTCATCCAGGAAAAGAAACAAAGGCATCACGCATTCCCAATAATGAAAAAGGAGATCGTAGTGGTTTGGAAATAGTGCCGCTGAATACAAAAAGGAATTTGCCCTTCGAAGTGATGTATATTTTTCAGGAAATAACGTGAATGGCCGATTTATCAAGGAGGCTTCAATCTTTCGTATTTCTCCTTCCGCTATTCCTGCTTCCTGCAGAATCTTGCGGCACTCTTCAAGGTGTTGTAAGTAGGTGATGTTGCCTGCCTCCTGACAAGCCGCACTATGCAGGATTTTTTCAATCAAGAGCAAATGCGTCTCTGAGAGAACAGATTCACCAACATTACTTCTCAGAAGCAAGTCTAAATGAATAGGAATAAATAAATAACCCGGGCTTTGAGATAGGTAGGTTTTACGCCTCCTCCAGTATGCGTTTTTTTCGGGAACCTGCCGGGTACACAGAAAATCAACTACGTCCGGATGAATGCCTAGGTCTTTCTTAAGATAGTTTTGAAGTGTAGGCATAAAAAAATGCATTTGAGAAAATTCCCATAAGGTTTCTCAAATGCGTTAGTTTAAATGATTGAAAGAGGTTTAAATCTCTTCCCATTCCCACCAACGAAATTTTACCAAAGAAGGTGAGGTAACATCTTTGGTAGCATACATTTTTACAATTTCGCGAAGACCCTCCATGATCTTACTGCGCTCATCTTCTGGTAGTCTTGACAATGTTGCCATGGCCAGATCTACTTTTCCGATTTCGAAATTAGTATTATTCATAGGTTACAAGTTTGATCTAAAATAGGTGATGTTCAGATCGATTGTTAGAGAACGCCAATATTTTTTGAAAACTTTTTAGTATTAGATAAAAATGACAGTGAATATTACAACCATCTTACATTAGTATTGAATTTTTATAATCGCTTCCTTTGTCTCATCCATGAATAGCCACCCTGAAGAGCTGAAAAGGAGAACACGCCTGTCTAATACCATCTATTGGATTACACTCTTGTTACTAGTTTTCTATCTATCATCACAACTGGTTTTTGATTTTCAAAATGCGTTTAGATACTCAACTTTTGATGATTGGGTGCCGGCCTTGTTATGTACTATTTCGGTGCTTTCCCTGATTTTGAATCGCTATCACTACAGAAAAGCTTCACGAACAATTTTTCTATTTAGCTGGACAGCCTCTGTTACGATTTTACCGATTTTGCTTTCAAAAATTTCGCCAGCTTCTTATTTAATTCATCCCATTTTATGTGTGTTAACCAGCCTCATGATTCATCTTTTTTTCTCGTGGTATGAGGACCGATGGATATATTTATCTTTTTTGGTTGCATCTTTTTTTCTTACCTCATTCTCTTATTATTTTTTACTCACGTTTGACACTCAGGAGAGTTTTCGGCAATTGCCTTTAAACAGGGTTCAGTTTCTCATGATTTATTCAATGAGCTGGGTCTTTGTCAACCTTACCCTCATGTATGTTTACCGGATAAATTGGAACGCGTACAAAGACTCACAAAATAAAAATGAAATCATAGAGAAGCTTAACCGTGAATTGGAATCAAAAGTAGAGCTACGTACCAAAATGTTGAAAGAACAAAACGCAAAATTGATGGAGTATGCATTTGTAAATGCTCACGTTTTGCGGGCACCGGTAAGTCGCATCTTAGGCCTGGTCAATTTGTTGATTAAGTCCGAAACTCCCCGGCCTATGGAGGATCAGGAAATAATTCAACATCTGAATGAAAGTTCGAAAGAACTTGACAGCGTGGTACGCAATCTTTCAGTTACTCTGCAGGAATCAAGAGATAAACCCAAATGATTGTGGCGGGCAATTTTAGTCCCACCAAATAAGAGATAACTTCTTCCGACATCTGATTTTCTCCCTTCTCCCTTTTATATTTGCCGCCTACCTGTGCTACCTAAGTACGCATGAGCACAAAAAAACGGGTAGTTCAAATTAAATACGCGATGTAGTATGGCCGGTCCCGGTGCAATGGATACCCCATTAATGAAACAATACAACGCCATCAAGGCGAAGTATCCGGGTGCACTATTGTTATTTCGGGTCGGTGATTTTTATGAAACGTTTGGTGAAGATGCAATTCGTGCGGCTAAAGTGCTGGACATCACCCTTACCAAACGGGGTAATGGTTCAGCTTCTGAAATTGAATTAGCGGGATTCCCTCATCATGCTTTGGATACTTACTTACCGAAATTAGTAAGGGCTGGAAATCGGGTGGCCATCTGTGATCAGTTAGAAGATCCGCGATTTGTGAAGGGAATTGTAAAACGGGGCGTTACGGAATTGGTAACACCGGGTGTTTCCTTTAATGATAATGTGCTGGAGCGCAGGCAGAATAATTTTCTTGCTTCTGTGTATGTGGGTAAGAATGTCCATGGGGTTTCTTTTCTTGATATCAGCACGGGTGAGTTTTATACAGCCCAAGGCCCGGAGAATTACATCTACAAACTCATTCAGAGTTTTGGGCCATCAGAAATCATTTACAGCAAAGCCAGTCGCGATAAATTTGAAACGCAGTTTAGTGAGGAGTATGCCACGTTTGCGTTGGATGATTGGGTTTATGCTTTTGATTTTGCCAATGAAAAGTTGATTAAACAATTCAAGACCAATTCCCTCAAGGGCTTTGGTGTTGAGGGTATGAATGAAGCGATTATTGCAGCCGGAGCCATTCTGCATTATCTCGAAGCCACAGAGCACAAAGACACCCAACACATTTCAGCCATCGCACGCATCGATGAGGATAAATATGTATGGCTCGATAAGTTTACGGTGCGCAACCTTGAACTTGTTAGTTCCCCCAATGAAGGCGGAGTGCCCTTGCTTCAAGTGTTGGATCAAACCGTAACACCCATGGGTTCGCGCAATCTGCGCAAATGGATGATTTTACCATTGAAGGAAAAACAAAGCATTGACGAAAGACTTCAGGTAGTAGAACAATTTTATAATGATCACGATCTTATGGAAAAGCTCTTAGAGCACTTGCATCAGATCTCAGATCTTGAACGTTTGATATCCAAAGTGGCGGTGGGGCGCATCAATCCCCGGGAATTGATTCAGCTGAAACGATCTTTGAAGGCGATTCTTCCTGTAAAGGAGTTGTTAGAGAAATCTACCGCTACCGAATTAAAGAAGCTGGGCGACCAATTAAATAAGTGTGAATTTCTGCTTGAGAAGATTGAGAAAGAATTGAAAGATGATGCCCCTATGTTGATTCATCAGGGTGGTATAATCAAAGAAGGAGTGAATGCAGAGTTGGATGAACTGCGAGCTATTGCCTTTTCAGGGAAAGATTATTTGTTACAAATACAAAAACGTGAGATCGAGCGAACGGGAATTAACTCGCTGAAAATTTCTTATAACAAAGTATTTGGCTACTACCTGGAAGTTAGTAACGCGAATAAAGATAAAGTACCTACCGATTGGATTCGTAAACAAACGCTGGTAAATGCCGAGCGCTACATTACCGAAGAGTTAAAAGTATACGAAGAAAAAATTCTGAACGCAGAGGATAAATTGCTGGTTATTGAACAACGTCTCTTTCTGGAGTTAGTGCATCATACAGCTGATTACGTGGCGCAGATTCAACAAAACGCTCGTGTCATAGCAGTGCTGGATTGTTTGTTATCATTTGCAGTAACAGCCAAATCAAATAAATACAACAAGCCCGAGATCAGCGAATCAAAACGATTGGCCATAAAAGCTGGTCGCCATCCGGTTATTGAAAAGCAATTGCCTGTGGGCGAGAGTTATGTGCCTAATGATATATACCTCGACAATGAGACGCAACAGATATTGGTGATTACCGGCCCCAACATGGCAGGTAAGTCTGCATTGCTGAGACAAACCGCGTTGATTGTGCTGATGGCGCAAATGGGAAGTTATGTTCCTGCCGAAGCAGCAACCATCGGTATTATCGACAAGGTGTTTACACGGGTAGGTGCCTCTGATAATTTATCACGGGGCGAATCTACTTTTATGGTGGAGATGACGGAGACCGCCAGTATTCTCAACAACCTCAGCGATCGCAGTTTGATCTTAATGGATGAGATTGGTCGTGGCACTTCCACCTATGACGGTGTTTCAATCGCGTGGGCGATTGTGGAGTATCTCCATGATCATAAAGACTTCAAACCAAAAACGTTGTTTGCCACCCACTACCACGAACTCAATCAACTCACCGAAGATTTGATTCGGGTAAAAAACTTCAATGTGAGCGTAAAAGAAGTGGGTGACAAAATCATTTTTATGCGCACATTGAAAGAAGGAGGCAGTGAGCACAGCTTTGGTATTCATGTAGCGCAGTTGGCCGGCATGCCAAATAAAGTAGTGCTACGTGCCAACGAGATTTTACATTTTCTGGAGAAGGACAAACATCCGTCAGGAGGACGGACAAGTAAAAATCAATCGAAATCAAAATTTGATGAATTGCCGAAGGCTACCGCTCAAATGAGTTTGTTTGAAATGGATCCCAAATCCAAAGCCATTCACGAAATGCTGGAGAAGATTGACATCAATACGATCAGCCCCGTGGAGGCGTTGCTGAAGCTAAATGAGATTTTGGGGCTGTTGAAGAAGTAGAAACCCTGAAAATGCGATAAGAACAATCTCTTAAGTTACATCTTTGTAACTTTTCATTCACTACTCTAACAGATCTTAAAAGAAGGAATCCTGCCATAAACTGACAGGATTCACAACCCCCTACCTAACCAATTTTATCAAGCTGCCACTTCTTCTTCCTCTTCAACTCGTTTAGTTTCTTTAGCATGAAATATTTCTGATTTTTGATGCCTTCTTTGTTTTTGGATGATCGGCATTATTTTTTGAGCTACAAAATAAATGATCATAGCCGAAAGCACCCCGGTCAAGAAATCGGTAACAGGCACCATGATGGCGGTGTATACCAGCATTGCCATTTCAAATTTTCCTGTGTTAAAAACTTCTCTTATTTCTGACCTTTTGATCATGTTGCTGGCAACCCACAATAGAATACCGCCAATGCAGGCCATCGGCACTAATTCGAGATACGGAGCCAGATAATAAGCCATAAACAATTTTAAACCACCTTTAAAATATCCAGCCAATGGAGTCATCGCCCCAGCTTTTATACTGGTGGCAGTTCGGGCCAATGCGCCTGTGCAAGGAAACCCATTCACCAGTGGCGTAATTATTTGAACGAGACCCTGGCCCCAGAATTCTTTGTCAGGATTAAAGGGTGTTTTCTTGTTATTGGCCAGCCGGTCAGCCATGCTGGAGCACAATAAACTCTCTACACCCGAAACAAATACAATTGCTAAAACAAAATAGATAATATCAATAAGTACGGTTGTAGTAAAGGTGGGCATGCTGGGACCCGTAAAGACGAAGAAATTATTAGGGATACCTCCATAAATATCGCGTACGAGAATAATTCCTTTGTCGGGAATCAATAGTGCAGTAACTGCAGTCGCGGTGGCGATGGCAATAAGAGGTGCAGGAATAAAGATGGAGACTTTCAGTAATCTACGGGTAATGAAGAATGTTCCTAACCCGATCATGATGGACCAGATGTTTATTTTGCTCAGGTTATTAACCGCCACCTGAATGTTGTGAATCAATCCACCCTTTATATTTTCATCCTGGCCGATAGTGTCCGTAAAACTTTCAATGCCCAGAATGTCTTCCACATTCGTTAAAGCAATAGCCACGGCAATGCCTATCGTAAAGCCCACCACAATTGAGTTGGGAACTAATTTGGCATATTTCCCCAATCCGGCTACCCCCAAAATCATCAGAATTATACCGGCTATAATGGAGACTAACACCAAAAATCCATGAGCCTCTGCTGCGGTACCACCGTTTGCTTCACCGTACTTATATATTAAGGCAGCGATAACCGGAATAAACGCAGCGGTAGGTCCATACACTTGATATTTCGAGCCGCCAAAGGTTCGACCAACAATACATGCGAGCGCACCGGCAATGATTCCTTGTTCCGGTCGTAAGCCCATGGCCATGGCAAAGCCCATCGCCATAGGAATGGCTGTAAGTGCCACGATAAGCCCTGCGCTAAAATCGCGATATACGGTAGTCCTCCAATGACTGTTTTGAAGATCTTCAAAGCGGCTATCAAAAAAGGTGAAGAAAAGCTTAAGCCTTTCTAAGGCAGTGGTGGGTTGAATAGCTTTACTCATAACATTAAATTTTGATTGCTTGAATTATTATTGGTTTCAGGTAAGGAATAACTCTGCTAATTGATTTTTTTCCGGAATATCCCCGCCTTGTTTCCAGGACACTGGCGTAATAGGCAACTCTGTGCGTTGTATAAAAGGCGTTGGATCAAAACTGTTTTTGGTAGTCTTCAGGATATAATTCTCGGGCACAAAAATTTCGTCTATCCGGTTACCCTCAAGAAAATTTTCAAAAGCAGCTTGTGTATGGCCTGTAAAAATTTCAATGCGCGTAGAGTTGATTTTTGACTGGTACTTGTTTCGGATAACTTTGCAGGCATCCACAAAGGTTGGGGTGACCAGTGACTTGATGATTTCCTTCTTCGAGTAGAAGAGGAGATCCAAAATAGAGTTGGGTAGGTGCGCACAATGAAGAAATACAACATTGATACTGCCGATTTGCACCGACTGTACAGCCTCAACAAGAAATTTTAACGAATCAATTGAAAAATCGGTAGGAATAAGTATTGTTCTTTTCATTGTACGTCTTTCTGATTTTTTCGAAATCTAAGTCGGACGTATTAGAGCGATATAAGAGCAAGATTAAAATGTGATAAGAATGAATATAATCTGATTCAACCTTAAAATGACAAAATTTCAGACGGAATGTTCTAGGACAAGGCTTCGCTGGTAAATTCTACACTCAGTTAACCTACTGAGTAATTGCCTTTCGGAAAAGTGAGTTGCACCACAGTGCCCTGATTTACTTTAGAAGTTACAGTAATCTCTCCAGCATGTAACCTCACGATATTTCTCGTTAATGGCAGGCCGATTCCATAGCCTTCAAAATCTTTGGTGTTCGAGGCTCTGAAAAATGGATCATAGATAAACTTCAATTCATTTTCCGGAATACCAATACCCGTATCTTTCACTACAATAATGACTTTATCCTCCAGGGTTCCAATCGAAAGTGTGACAGGTTGGTTATTGGAATATTTGCAAGCATTGTTAACGATATTCGTTAATGCTAACAACAGCAACTGCTCATTGCCACGGATCTTCAATTTGGCAGGATCTTCCGGCATCAGACTTAAGTTGAGTTGTACTTTATTTTTTGGATTTAGTTTGTCAATCGTACTTTTTACATCCCATACCAATTGATCAACCCGAACTTTGTCATACTTCTGTGAGGTTCCCGTAAAACCTGTTTGAGCGAGGAAGAGAAGTGATTTTGTAATTTTTTCGAGGCGCTCAGCTTCCTGTACAATTACCATTAATGAATCTATGTACTCTTTGGTGTCTCTCACTTTTGAAAGTGTAACATCCGCTTCACCAATGATGGTAGTTAACGGTGTGCTCAGTTCGTGGGATGCGTTGCTGATAAAATTGTTTTGCGTTTCAAAAGCCGTTTCCAGACGATCAAGCATATTATTGAAGGTAGTTTCCAATTCACTGATTTCGTCATTTATTTTTTTTGATTCCAGTCGGAGATGGAGATTTTGTGAGCTGATTTCTTTTACCCGATCGGTAATTTGCTTTACCGGATTAAAAACCTGTCGCGAGAAAACAAAGGCGATCGAAAGTGAAAATAGAGAGGCAGCAACAATACCAATAAAGAAGATATTGCGCAGATAGGAAAGGTGATGGTAATTATAATAATTATCTGCAGAAACGATGACTGCGAACAATCCTTTCTTTCCCTGATACTTTATGCCGGCATAAAAAGTATTATTACTCTGAAAAGTTGCTTCCCCTTTTTGAACCAGATCCTCAAAAAAAGAAAGTGGGATGTTTAACTCTCTTGCCTCGGCTTCAAATGTTTTACCAGGAGTAATCTCATAAAAATATTCTTTCTCTTCTGGAAGTTTCTCCAAATGCATTTCACGCACTTCCTGCAACACTGCAGCGCTGGCTTCTTCCTGATCTAATTCGGCTTTGGCGGTTACCACCCCCCGGATTTCCAGGCGCTTATAAAAATCCGCGAATGAATATCGGATAATAAAAAAATAGACACTGGCACTAAGCAACACAATGGTTGACATCGAGACCAGGAAAAAGATCAAGGCTATTTTAGTTTGTGTCCTCATTAGATTCTTTTAGTACATACCCCATACCGATAACAGTATGTATTAATTTGGGAGCTCCGTCCTTTTCAATCTTCTTTCGCAGATAGTTGACATATACGTCCACCACGTTGGTTGCCATATCAAAATTAATACCCCATACGGCTTCCAGTATTTCAAGTCTGGACAATACTTTTTTAGGATTTTTTATAAATAACAGCAGTAAACGATATTCCGTAGAAGTTAGCGAGATAATTCGTTCACCTCGCTTAACAATTTTCGTATAATCGTTCACCACCAGGTTGCCAATCTGAAATTCATCCCCATCACTTGCAGGTCTAGCGGGTGTTGCTTTTTCTGTTCTACGGAGTAATGATTTTACCCGGGCAAGAAGTTCAATAAACTTAAAAGGTTTTATCAGGTAGTCATCAGCTTCAGCACCTAATCCAATAACAACATTTTCGGAAGTACCGAGAGCAGTAAGAAAAAGAATGGCCACACTTTTATTTTGTTGTCGGATGGATCGACATACTTCTATGCCATTGATACCCGGCAGCATAATATCCAGAATGATCAGATCGAATGAATTGACGAGCGCCATTTGCAAGCCGGTGCTTCCATCCAGTGCAATACTCACTTCATAGCCTTCTTCCGACAATCCTTTTTTAATAAAGGACGCCACGCTGGTTTCGTCTTCAACTAATAAAATCTTTTTCATTCCATTATTGTGGGGTTCTGTGATGCCCCTATAATCTTTGGAAAAATAAGGAAGTTTGATGAAAACGGCTACGTATAGAATTAATCTTTCAACGATGTGTCAATAGTTGTAGCGAATAAATCTGCTAATGATGATTATTGGTGCAGTGCTAAGAAATAAATCATGAATCCTCCGTTCGAAAATTCCGAAAGCATCGCTTCACGAATTGGAAAATAGAAATCCTGCCTGTTTGCGCAGGCAGGATTAACAACAAACTAAACTAACCTAAACTAACCTAATAAATTGGCTTACTTTCCAGTGACCTTGTAGGTAAAATGCCTTCTCAATTTCGATGCGATAGATTTTGTTTTTGGATTCAAACGAAATTGCAAAAACCACTGAATTAAATCCATCTTCAATCACATCAGATGTTTCCCAGCTTATTAGCGAAATATTTTTCCAGTCAATGCCTCTTCGTCTGCCATCTGCCATAAGTTCCTGAAATGATTTTTTTGTTGCCGGAACTAATGAGGTCGTATAATCGTGCGCAAATGCTTGCTGGGCTTCTTCCAGATTGTCGCCATACACGGCTTTATTTTCAGCCATCACTTTTTTGAAATCATCCAATGAGGGAATCAATTGCACGTACGTATTGGCTGAGTTTGTTTGAATCGCTTTTATTAATTGGGTTGCCATTTCTTGCGAAGCCTTGGCATTGACAGGTCCTCGCGTGGGATTGTTGGTAAATGATGCAAGGGTCATGGTGATGAGGGTTATTAATAACGTTTTCATATTATATAATTTATTTTTTAACGGAAGCGAGGTAGTTTATTCTGTCCGGTGCAATCGGCATCGGTACCAGATTATTTACTTTTGGAAGCGACCGCAGGTATGTAAAAATGGCCAGCATATCATCATCCGTAAAGTGCTGATACATTTGCCAGGGCATGGGTGGCAGCAAATCGCGCCCGGATTTTAGACCTTTATACTTTCCTTTGCGCAAGGCAGTTTTAAATTGCTCGAACGTCCAGTTGCCTGTACCGGTATCATCCGGAGTGAGATTAGCGGCATAGGAAACTCCCCACGGACCAACAAAAGCAGTTAAATTTTGAGAGAATAAAATCCAATCCTGATTGTTTGATACAGCAGGAATGGGTTCATTTTGTGGATGGCCGGAAAGTAAACGTGAGGGGTCTGGTTCCGGGCCTTGTGGTGTCATAACTTTTGGTGAATGACAATCGTGACAGGCGCCTATGGTAGTTAGGTAGGCTCCGCGTTTTATCAGCTCCTCCTGGGATAACTCAATACTAGTCTCCTTCGTTGACTGTTCAACAGAATAGTTGCACGAAGCGAGCGATACTAAAGCGAATACGAATAGATACTGGGGTTTCATTTTGGGTTGTTTTGGTGGATTGAACGATCTGTAGAAGTCCATAGCCTACGTAGAATCATGAAAGACCTACGTAGAATCAATTTTGAGTGGAAGGGTTAAATTTTGCGAATTATGCAACTACCGAAACCTGAAATAAAGTCTTCCGTTGTAAGACTACTATTAAGCCGATGATCATGAATCGTAATTATCAATACACAACGATTAACAACCCTAACCTTGCGATTCCTACGCAAGAGAGCCCTGCACAGCCTTTTGGCTATTATCTGGATTCTAAAGGTGATGGTGAGAATTCAATAACTGGCGTGAAGATTCAGGACATGTATCTTCCTAATTTCTCAATACGGATTTCTGAAGGCGAATTGGAGCAGGAGGGGGTCTTTGTAAATACCAGTGCAGAAGGCCTCGATCTATTAGGTACCTGTTTATTTTTAAAAGGCAGTGTTAAAACATCTGTGAATAAAAACAACGAAGGAATTGTTTCCTTCAATGGATCTCAGAATTTTAAGTATGACCCCAATAATATTTTTGTTCACACTTCGCCTGCCAACGCCCCTTTTCACATCGCACACGTTTCGGTAAAGCCAGCGTATCTGTTTGAGTTTTTACCAGAAAATGAAAGATGGGCAGAAGTGCTTCAGAAGAAAGTTCAGAACGGGGAAAGCTTTGTTGGTGACCGGTATACACCCATTACTTTATTACAGGAACGAGCTCTGCAAAATGTTTTCAACTGCCCACTGACCGGGAAGTTGGGCCAATTGATGATTGAAACTTCTTTGATACAGATAATCCTCATTCAAATGCACTCCATTTATTTATCCAAAGACATAATTTCGGTGGAATCGGGTAAGCGTGATATGGAGGTGGTTCAGGGACTCAAGGAGCATTTGAATAAGACTTTTTTGGAGGATCATTCCCTTGATAATCTGGCGCGCGAATTTGGAGTAAACACCAGTAAGCTAATGGCTCTGTTTAAAAAGGTATTCAATAAAAGTATCTTCGAGTATCTCTCAGAATTAAGAATGGATTACGCCCGCGAACTGTTGCAAGAGAAGGATTATCTGGTTGCCGAAGTAGCCCGTACCCTGGGGTATAAAAATCCCAATCACTTCTCATCAGCCTTTAAGAAACGATTTGGTTTTTGCCCTTCGCAGGTACGATAATAATAAGCCACTATCGGCTTAAGAGGTTATTTCCCAATACTCTTTTTGCCACTTCCGTTTTCAAACTGCGACTGATGGGAACATGAAATGAACCAAGTGTCAAATGATTTCCTTCCAGGCCGGTAACTTTATCCACTGCTACGATGAAGGACTTATGCACTTTCATGAATCGAGATGAAGGCAGTTTGTTTTGTAAATGTGTAAGCGTAATGTAGCTGATCAGTTTACGGCCTGACATATGAAGAATACAATAATTCTGCATAGCTTCCACATAGAGTATATTGTCAAAATGAACTTTTTCAAATTTGTGATCGCACTTGATGAAGAAATAATCTGATTGCGGATCAACAGTTGATTTTTGTTTTAGTGAATAATAATCGAGTGCTTTTTCTGCAGCCTTCAAAAACCGATCAAACGATATGGGCTTTAAAAGATAATCAATCACATCAAGCGAATAACTTTCCACGGCAAAGTCAGAATAAGCAGTTGTAAAAATTACTAAGGGTGGGTTTTGCAATCCCCGTAGAAAATCAATGCCCGATAGTTTGGGCATGCGAATATCCAACAACATAAGATCTATAGGTTGCTGTTCAAGAAGAGAAGCTGCTTTCTGGGCGCTCTCACAAGATCCGGTTAACTGAAGAAATGAAATTTCCTGAATGTATTCCTCCAATCCTTTTCGGGCTATAGGTTCGTCATCCACAATCAGGCAATTAAGTTTCATAAAAGTGGTAGTTCAAGCGTTACCGAATAAAGTGCCGATGTTTTTTCTACGGTTAACTGGTACATATTACCATACAACAAATCCAATCTTCGTTTTACATTTTTCAGGCCAATGCCACCTGACTCTGGCAGTGTGGTTGATGTATCATACGTATTAACTACTTGTAGTATAAAACGATTTTTAGTCCTTCTGAGTTGAATATTAATTTCGTTTGTGCGATCAACAAAATTTGAAACATGTTTGAATGCATTTTCTACAAAAGGAATAAGTAAAAGTGGCGGGATAGTAAAGTTGCACAGGTTTTTATCATACACAAATCCGATTTTATAGTCATTATTTTTACGTAGCCGTTGCAGGTTTACATAATTATCCAGATAGGCGATTTCCTTTTCAATGGCTATTTCACTTCCACTGCATTCGTAAAGCTGGTACCGGAGCATATCTGAAAATTTATTTAAAGTTTCGCGGGCAGCTTGATTTTGTTTGTCTATCTGAAAGTAAATCGTATTGATAGAGTTAAATAGAAAATGTGGATTAATCTGTGCTCGTAGATATTCTAATTCGGTATTCAGTTTCTCCATTTCGATCTGGCGCATTTTTTCCCGTTGTAAATACCATTGCTTGCTCAGGTACAAAGTAGTAGCAAAGGCCACGTAAAAAATTACAATCGAAAAATTGTAAAAGGTATTGTAGAAAAAATTCTGACGTTGCAGGTCGCCCACAACATACCCGTAGAAATATACATCGTGCGCATTTTTACCTAGCACATAAATCGCAAGTGCCACTACTAAACCCAGAATACCTGATGCCTGTTTCCCCTGTGTGAATCGAGGAATAGAAAATAGAAGGGTAAGATATATTGCGCAAGCCAGGAGTCCGTTGCGAATGATCAATTCCAGTATAAACTGACCTACTCCAGCTTTATTAATCCACGGTATTCGGGTATACCCATGAAAGAATACAGTGAGGGTCCAGAAAAGAATATGATCCAGCCGATATCGAAAGAAGCGAGGCATATTCAAAAGTACGGGTTTTCTGTGTTCTGCTGATGCGTGTGCCTGCAGTTCGTCAAGAATAGGATACAGCTTGTCAGGTTTGCAGAACCGGGTAACACATTACACGTAAATTCAAATTAATAAATTCTAAGCCATGCAATTCATCTACGCCCTTATCGGATTCGCACTCATCGTATCAAGCGGGTGTGCTCAAAAGCAAGCATATACATTTAAACAGATTGGTGGCCCATGCGAGGATTGCCAGATGATGTTTGACGGTATTCCAGAATCCATTGCGTCAAGTGGTTCATTAGTGATTCCAAGTGAACCCGGAGAGCCTTTGATAATCCGAGGGACCATCTTTAAGAAAGACGGAAAGACTCCGGCTCCTGATGTTATTTTATATGTGTATCAAACCGACAATAAGGGCTTGTATTCAACAGGGAAAAATCAAACCCATGCTGTGAGACATGGCCATATCAGGGGGTGGGTAAGATCAAATTCAAATGGTGAGTATGAAATTAAAACAATTCGCCCGGCTTCGTACCCCGATAGTAGAAACCCGCAGCATATTCATCCAATTATTTACGAACCGGGCAAAGGTTATTACTGGATTGATGAGTATGTTTTTGATGATGACCCTTTGCTTACCAAAAGCGAACGATCGCGCGGAGATAATCGCGGTGGCTCCGGATTAATTAAACTCAAGAGAAATGCAAACGGGTGGGAAGGTACGCGGAACATCGTGCTGGGATTAAATATTCCGGATTATTAATCTACCCTCATTCAGGTAACGTATGAAGAACTTAATTTTTTTTCTCCTGGCCTGCGCAGGCCCTATCAGCTATTCCCAAACTAAACTCAATGTAGTTACGTCTGATTCGAAGGTAATTTGGACAGGTACTAAAGTGGTGGGCTTTCACCAGGGTCTTGTAAAAATCAAATCAGGCTTTGTTCAGGTCAAGGAACAGAAGTTAACCGGAGGCGAATTTGTAATCGATATGAATTCCATTGCCTGTACGGATATTCCGGATTCAGATCCTATTCCAAAACGCAAACTGGAAAATCATCTTAAAGCTGGGGACTTTTTTAATGTGGCCAGATTTCCCACAGCCTCGTTTAAGATTACGGAGGTGCGGGTACATCCGGATAATCCTGTAAAGTATTTGGTTCTAGGCGACCTTACCATAAAAGGAATTACCAAACGCTGGAAGATAGAAGTAGAACCCACCACACAAACCGACAAACTATTTATCGCGCAAGCCGATATACGATTTAATCGGCAACAATTTGGAGTGGCATACGCAGGGATTAAAGATGAACTCGTTCATGACATTGTTCGATTGAATGTAATACTAAAAGCAAAATGAAAAACAGTATTTGCCGATAAACGTATGAGAGCACGAGCGTGTAGCGAAAGAAGCGGAATCATAAAGTCAATATCCAAATTTCATCAACTTGAATCCGATTGAAACCTGAAACACTTGATTCCGGGTTGCTTCAAGATTTTCATCCTCTTCAATTCTTCTTAATCCCAGGTTGTACCGCAAATCAACGCTTAATCCAAAAGGAGAATCCCAACCGGCACCCAACGCAAGACTTACATCTGTCTTTTTATACGAGCGCTTTACATTTTGATCTTTATTTAGAATGAAAAGGACGGAATCAAAAACATCGGCTGTTGCTTTTTGTAAAAAACCAAGCTGGGGTCCAGCGTGTAAATTTAAACCACCGCCATTCTTACTTTTAACTACATAATATTTAAAAACTACAGGCACATTGATATAATTAAAATTCGATTCGAAATCGGTACTGTTAATGGTGGTTTTTGAACCTTGTTGAGATAGGATGATTTCTGGTTGAATAGCAAACTCGTTGATTTTAAATAGCGCAAATCCACCTCCATGTACTCCCGTGCGGGCATTGCTTGATGAACTGTTGTTATCCATATTCAACTTGGCAAAATTTAATCCGCCTTTAATCCCCACTGAGAATTGGGTTTGAGCGTTTACAGAACTGATGATGATGAATAAAAGAAAAGTCACTTGAAAGTACTGTTTCATTTGAAATAGAATTGGGTTGGTCTGCACGTTAGGCAAAAGAATCAGTGTTAAGAAATTAAATGTCAAATTGAACTCAGTTTTATTTTAAGTGGTTACCTGTGGTGTTGAGTTTTATTTCTGGGAGGAATTATAACAACAATTTTCCCAGACCAAAATTCCGCGGGTATTTCTTAGTGTGATATTGCCCTGCCGCAATCCCTTTTATAAATGTATCTTAATGCTTCTAGGATAGTACCAAGGTAGGATACTATGTGATTAATGGATTACTGGCAAAAAACATTTGGCCTGTCCTATAGCGAAAATATCTATTAAATTTCGATCGATGGTTTTTACTAACTTGAGTTTTTTAAACGAAGAAAGTATGAAAAAAATCCGCTGGGGTATTTTAGGTTGTGGCAAGATCGCCCGCAAGTTTGCCGCGGACCTACGATTCGTAGAAGATGCCGAACTGTTTGCTGTGGGTGCGCGTGAGCTAAACACGGCTGAGGCGTTTGCAAAAGATTTTCCAGCGAAACATGTTCACGAAAGTTACGAAACGTTGGTAAGCAATCCTGAAGTAGAGGTAATCTATGTAGCCACTCCACACGGACTTCATCACGAACATGTGATGCTCTGCCTGAAACATAAAAAAGCAGTGCTTTGTGAAAAAGCATTTGCGATCAATTATCGAGAAGCCAAAGAGATGATTAATTTCGCGAAAGCACAGAATTCATTTATCATGGAAGCGTTCTGGACGCGCTTACTGCCGCACTACCTGAAGATGAAGGAACTACTTGCGCAAGGAAAAGTGGGAACGATAAAATTTCTGAATGCAGAGTTTGGATTTATTCCAACACCACCTTTTCCCAGCCGGCTATATGATCCGGCATTGGGTGGTGGCGCGCTATTGGATATTGGCGTTTACCCCATTTTTCTCGCGCTTGATTTGTTAGGCAAGCCGGATCACATCGATGCGGTAATGACTCCTGCTTCTACAGGAGTTGATGAACAATGTGCCATTCGGTTTCAGTATAATAGTGGCGCGATAGCACAGTTGTTTTGTACGTTCGCCTCAAACCTGGCTACGGGTGCTGATATTGCCGGTGACCAAGGACGAATCCGGTTAACACATCGCTTTCATGGCCCCACTACACATCTTGAGTATTATCCGGGTATTGTTGAGACACGGGAATCCATTGATTTTGAAAAGGCAATGGGAAACGGTTACGAATACGAAGCCCGTCATGTAAATGAATGTTTGAAGAGTAATCTAACCGAGAGCCCGGTGCTTACACACAATCTCACCTTGTTGTTAATGGAAACGTTGGATGAAATCCGTGCGAAAGCTGGAATTAAATACTCCGCTGACTAATGTTAACAATTCTATGATTTAAATCAGGTTTGAACTCATTTCATCCCGTTCTTAACGTTCGTTTGCTTCATATTTTACCAATCATCAATACCTGTTGAATTTTTATGAAGGGATAGCGTTATCTTTGCATCGGCCTTTTTAAACTACCAAAAAGTATGGCACAAGAAGCTGTTGTTCCCGAGGTGAGAAGTAAACCCATATTAAAGCAAGAGATTGCTTTTGCACTTATACACCTGATGCCATTAGGCGCATTGTGGACAGGCGCTACCTTCTTCGATTGGATGGTGTGTATTTTTTTATACTTCTTCCGTATGTTTTGGGTTACGGGTGGCTACCATCGCTACTTTGCACATAAGTCGTATAAAACCTCGCGTTGGTTTCAGTTTGTGATTGCGTTTATGGCACAGACCACCGCGCAGAAAGGTGCACTCTGGTGGGCAGCGCATCACCGTCATCATCATCGCCACAGCGATACTCCGGCAGATCCGCACTCCATGAAAATTTATGGCTTCTGGTATTCGCACATTGGATGGATTGTAGGACCAGATTTTAAAAAAACAGATTACAAAGTAATTGGTGATTATGCAAAGTATCCCGAATTGGTGTGGTTGAATGAACATTATCTTGTGGCACCCACAATTCTAGCCGTGATCGTTACTGCGCTGGGCGGAATCGTTAATGGAGGAAGTATTCTTGCCATGTTTACCACCGCTGGATTAAGCACACTGTTTATAGGTTTCTTTTTGAGCACCGTGATTTTATATCATGGCACATTTTCGATTAACTCCATCATGCACAAGTTTGGCAAGCCGCGTTATGAAACCGGTGATGAATCCAAAAATAGTGTAGTGCTTGCCTTGGTAACCATGGGCGAAGGCTGGCACAACAATCACCACTATTATGAAACGGCTGCACGCCAGGGTTTTTTCTGGTGGGAGATTGATATCACCTACTATATTTTGCGCGGACTTGCTGCAGTTGGTTTGATCTGGGATTTGAAAGGTGTGCCCAAACACATTCTGCATTCGAAGAATAAAAAAGAAGCGGCAGAACTGAGAAAGAAATATGAGGCTCAGAATTCCCACAGCCCGATTTCAAAAGAGAATATAGCGACTACTGAACCTGCAGAAGTAGAATAGAGATTCGGTTGAAATATCTTTGCGACTTAGCGCCTCCGCGGTTAATAAATACTTTCTATTCAGTCTACAATAAATTATGCAGAAATCCAATGACGAAATGTTTTTAGAAAGTTCAATCAAGCTCTTTCGCTATTATAAAAAATTGGGGGAGGGTGCCATCACTCAATTAACTGACGAGGAAGTATTACGAAAGCCCAACGAAGCCAGCAACAGCATTGCACTCATTGTTCATCACCTTAGTGGGAATATGCTTTCACGGTGGACTGATTTTTTGACCTCTGATGGTGAAAAATCGTGGCGCAACCGGGATGCAGAGTTTGAGGCATCTTACCCAGACAAACAAACTATGTTGGCGGCCTGGGATAATGGTTGGTCCTGTTTACTTCAGACTCTTGAAAATCTAAAACCAGAAGACTTGACTAAAGAGATTTATATTCGAAACGAAGGCCAGTCTGTTTTGGAAGCTATACAACGACAACTTGCGCATTATTCTTCACATGTAGGTCAGATTTTATATCAGGCAAAGGCAATTCGAGGTAATAATTTCAAATCACTATCTATTCCCAAAGGAGATTCTGATAATTTCAATAAGGAAAAATTCAATCAGGAAAAATCACGCAAGCATTTTACCGATGTACAGAGGTAAGAAATCTTCTTTTTTTGTATTCAAATAGAACTTCGGGGGTTTGTCTTTCGTTAATGAAGGTGAATGAAAACTCTGGTATCCTTATTTCTCGTTGCACTTAGTTTACTGGCCGAAATATCAGCGGTGGCCGGGCACCATTGGTGTGAAATAGAGCGAGCGAAAATGGAGACAACGGAATCTTCAGAAACCAGCGAAAACCTGATCTATTCTCTTAAGATAAAAGCTCAGGTAAGAAAAAATCATTTTGGTAAACTATCTTTTCTCGCACTTACTTACAATGCAACAGAAGTGTTTCGCAACGCTAGCCTTTCAACTAATCTTCTTTACAGTCAACATCTCATAAAAGAACGTACTTCACCGATCTATTTGAATAATAGTGTTTTCCTTATTTAGGATTTAATCCTGAAACAAGAACAACAAATCAATTATTCAAAAATTTAAAAAATCAGAAGTATGAAATCCATTCTTAAAGTAGTGAGTGCGTTGGCACTTTCGTTGATCATGTTTAATGTATCGGCACAATCGACTGAATCCAAGGCCAATGGCTGGCCGGTTTCCAAAGGCGTGCAATATTATAGCAATAAAAGCCTGGCTTCATACAAGCCTACAAAAATAAAAACGCAGGGTGCGCCTTCTTTCGTGCAGTCTAAGGGGGTGCATGCAAGTAAAGCAGAAGCCGATGAAACAGGCAATGTTCGCTCTACTGGTTATCCAACCTGGATCATATCCAAACCGGTTAATAGAATTAATAAGTAAACGAACGCTTCAAATCAAAAAGAGACTGTGCAACAGTCTCTTTTTTTTACTTTCCTATATAGCTTCAGATTAATTAACTCCTTTCGTCACCTCAAGTTTCTTAAATAAGTTTATTGGTTTATTATTAAAATTGTCTTTTAGTAAGTAGACTGAACCAGTCACGAAAAATACAAAGCCAAAAGCCAGTATCCATTGTGCGCGTGATACCTTTTGAATCTCCTCGCGCTCATTGGGTTCACAAACATTGCCAGGACAGAGTTTTGCTTTTTCCTTATAGATAAGATTATACACGAGGCAACCAAGACAAATTCCAAAGGAAGCTTCAAAGAACAGGAAGATCAAACAAATCAAACAAGATAGACCTGTAAAGATGCTCCACGTGTTATAGATCACCATAAGGCCAAACATGGTTCCGGATAGAGCAAGGCCTATGAACCAGGAGAATTTCTTCTGGGGAGCGCCTACATATTCAGGTCTTTGATTGCCTACGATAATGCGACCTATAATAAGAGTGGGCGCATAGCGTGGGTTAATCAAAAGACGAATAAGGAAATCAAAAAAGAACAGGTAAATAACGGTTTTGGCCAGTAGAAATTCATTGCTGAAGAGAATCAGTAAGAGAGAAAGGAAAGCAAAAAAGAACATAATGCCAGCTGCCGCACGAATTTCACGTTCATTCAGTACGGGTACCTGATAACCCGCTACAGACTCGCCAAACTGTATAATTTTGCTCATAGTTTATTTTGGTTAATAAATCCTTGTACGAAGCATGGATCGAATTGTTCATAAGAAACAATTCTTTTTCCGCAATTATATTACTATTCGCTGCGCAAACTCTAAACCTAAAACATCTCAACTGATTTTTATTTACATGCATAATCCTCCAGTCTCACCATGAGGTACCAATTTTGCACACCACCGAACATGTAAATCATCTGCGGATGTTGTTTGATTGTCTTAAAGTTCATCATTCACTTATTTTAATGACACGTAAGCAAAAAGATTCTCAAACGTTCTAAGTCCTTCGATTTTATATATGGCGTTAACCGCTCGGGCCGCGAATTATGCCGTGGAAGAAATGAAGAAGGGAGAGTTGTAAGCAGCTCGAGTTTCATTAAAACCATACGGTAAGATTGGCGGCTAGAAGACTGCTATTTTTAACGGGTAGGTTATTTCGTTCATAAACATCTTTGTCCGAAAGGAAAGTTCTTCCCTCAACCCGGAACAATGCATTTTCGGTCACTTTCAAATTCATTCCCAATGAACTGCTAAAACTATTAAAACCTGAAGCATTCGTTATTGGGTTAATCTGAACTTCTTCAGGGTCATTGAAATATTCCACCCTGCCAGCGATTGATAATTTTTTGGTTATGCTATACTGACCGATAAAATTTGCCTGCCACCATGCGGCCGAACTTGTGCCACTTCTTTGTTGCACACCATAATAGACACATCCGGTTGCCGACCATTTTTCTTTTATGTAAATGAAGTACACGTCCGAAAAATAGCGGGTGCGGAACTCCGGATTAATGAATGATTCTTCGCTGCCTATGTAGGTGCTCCAGTTGATTAACCAGGCTTCAGAAGGCCGATACTCCAATTGCGTTCCAAGTGATTTACCCTTATTCTGATCCTGGATTTGTTGCCAGCCGTTTAGCAGATATAAATAGGCATTCCATTTTTCAGAGAGCGGGATGGTTAGTTTAATCCCCGCAAGGTAATAAGGAACATATTCCGGAGCGAAGGACCGTGTATAGGCCAGATGATCTTTTGAGACCGCACTTTCGTTGGTGTAATGTGAATTAAAAACTCCCGCGTCAATCCAGATATTTTTCTCTTCCCACAGCTTTACGCCTGCATATCCCTCAAGAATATTTTTTAAGGTACCAGGTTCCAGAGAATAGTTTGCATTCATATACGTGCCAAACCCCGGAGCCAACGTAGCGCGCAATCGCGAAGAGGAATATTTTAACGCCAGGTAAGCCAGATTAATTGTCAATTCGTTGTGCCTTGCCATCGATACAAAATAGGGTCGATCTCCGGAAGGTGGTTTATTAAAATCGTAAACAAAGTAGCTATCAAGATAACCTTCCAGGGTAATTTTTCCCGAACCGGAACTTAGTGAATCCATAAGGGTGACCTGGCTCCACACTTGGGGGGCGATGGCCAAGAACACAAAAATCAAAACATGTTTCATTTTTTTACCTCCGAGTTTAATCGGGTTAATGCCACCTGCTCTACGCGGTGGTACACCAGCGGCACCTGCTCAATTTCGACATCACTTTTGTCAAGTCCAAAAGCTTTTTCATCACTTTGACCAAGATGTTTGAGAAAGAAATAACTGTTTAAAAGTAATCCTTCGCGCACAGTAAATTCATTTTCTACCGAAAGAAACTTTTCGATAATCACAAATTTGAAATCAGGTTCGGGATTCCATTTGGTAGAACCATCGGGCCTGACATGCAGGTTGAGCTCTTTGTTGGCAACCAACTCTTGAACAATTCTTTTAAAGAAAAGCTCGGAGCGAGGCTGAACACGAAATCCAAGGTGTATGGTTACTTTGATGATTTTGTCATCGACTAGCTCGGTCACTTCATAATTGAGTGTATAAGGTTCATCGGTTCGATCAATATGAAGAAACCAGTACACATCGGCACGTTTTGGTTTTTTGGCGAAAATTGATTTGATAATTTTCTCTTCAATTTGTTCGCGATGGTCGGCCTTGGTGAGATAAATCAAATGGGTTGCAAACTTTGGGATCTCATCATCTTCGCTTAATTCTTTGATCGAAGTGGTGTATTTACCCAACTCAACAAACCGCACAAAACGATTATTGATTTTACGTGCGAAATACCAAACATACATCACGAGAAAAATGAATAGCTCGAAAAACAAAAACATCCACCGCTCTTTGATCTTTACTACGTTGGTAATGAAAAAGGAAATTTCGATGGTGCTAAAGATGAGCAGGATTCCGATCACTAAGAAAATATTCCATTTCATCCGATAGATCATGAAGTAACTTAATAGTATAGTCGTCATCATCATAGCAATGGTAATAGAAAACCCATAAGCGGCCTCCATGTGGGTTGAACTCTGGAAGTATAAAATCATTAGCACGCACCCAATCCAAAGAATGGTGTTTACACTGGGAATATAAATTTGTCCTTTCAGTTCTGTGGGCTGGCGTACATTGACTCGCGGCCAGAAATTTAAACTCATGGCTTCGCTGATCAATGTAAACGATCCGCTGATTAGCGCTTGCGAAGCAATGATAGCAGCGAATGTGGCTATTATAATTCCCGGAATTAGAAACCAGCCGGGCATCATTTCGTAAAATGGATTGCGCGTGCCAAGCAAGGATTCGCCCTGATGCATCAACCATGCTGCCTGCCCCATATAGTTTGTCATCAACGCTACTTTTACAAAAGCCCACGTGATGCGAATATTTTTTCTTCCGCAATGCCCAAGGTCGGAATACAACGCTTCGGCACCAGTGGTTGCCAGGAACACGGCACCTAGCAGCCAAAAGCCATGTGGATAGTTTACCAATAAATCATACGCATAAACGGGATTCAATGCTTTGAAGACTTCAGGATAATGAGAAATCTGACTTGCGCCTACAATGAACAACATGCTAAACCAAACCGTCATCATAGGCCCAAAAACACTACCCACTTTGTAAGTTCCAAAGCGCTGAAAGAAAAACAGCAAGGAAAGAATAACAACAACAATGGGCACCGTGGGTAAATCAGGAATCACCATTTCCAATCCTTCAACTGCTGAAGCAACCGAAATGGGAGGCGTGATAATACCGTCAGCTAAAAGGGTAGTAGCCCCCAGTATGGTGGGGATCACCAATTTTTTCCCATACCGTTTCACTAATGCGTATAAAGAAAACACTCCACCCTCACCATCATTATCTGCCATGAGCGTGAGAAAAATATATTTGATAGTTGTTTGAAAGATAAGAGTCCAAAACACACAAGAGATACCGCCAAACACAATCGTTTCATTAATAGGGCGATCTCCGATAATCGCTTTCATAACATAGAGTGGGCTGGTGCCAATATCTCCGTAAATGATCCCTAGCGTTACTAACAAACTGGCAATAGTGATCCTGTCCGAATGTTTATTCGATTTCATGATGTTTAATAAATATGGTGTTGAATTACTTTGCTACGAACCGATAGCCAACGCGTGATTCTGTGACAATGTGAACAGGACGGTTGGGATCGGTTTCAATTTTTTTTCTTAGTTGTGCTACAAAAACACGCAGGTATTGTGATTCATTGTTATAAGAAGGTCCCCATACCTGGTTGAGAAGGTATTGATGCGTCAATACTTTGCCTTCATTTTTAGCCATCAATGCCAGCAGTGTGTATTCGGTGGCAGTGAGTTTAATGACAACGTCATTTTTCCTAATAACCCGTGCGGCATAATCAATGGTCAAGTCATCAAATTCTCCCAGGGGATTGTTTTCATCCAGCGCAGCCTTCCGAAGCGCGGAACGAATGCGTGCCATTAATTCACCCGTGCGAAATGGTTTGATCAGGTAATCATTGGCGCCATTGTCCAATGCTTTCACAATATCTTCCTCGGTGCTTTGCACAGATAAAATAATAATCGGGTTGGTATACCATTCGCGAAGATGACGTAATACTTCATGACCACTTTCATCAGGCAGACCTAAATCCAACAATACCAGATCGGGAGGATGGTTTGCTACCGCTGTTAATCCTTCTTTAGCATTGACGGCAACCTGTACATGATAATTATATGACTCTAACGTGATCGTCAGTAATTTCCTGATTTGCACTTCATCGTCAATGATCAGTATCGAAGCGCTATTCATTTTTCAAACGGTTTATATACGATACTTCAGTTGGAATTTCAATGGTAAACATCGCTCCCCGCAAAGGGAGGTTGGTAAGTGTTACCTTACCATGAAGCGCCTCTACAAAGCCGCGAACAATGGACAATCCAAGGCCCGTGCCACCCGGACGAGAACCTTGAACCCGATAGAATTTATCGAACACCAGATCAATTTCTTTTTCAGGGAATCCTTTTCCCGAATCAGAGATGGTCAGCAGTAATTTTTCGTCCTCACAATCCGCTGTGATCACGATGTCTGTTCCATCGGCTGTATGTTGCAGAGCATTACTGACCAGGTTATGCAACACTTGCTCCATTAACCCATAATCCAACTTGAAGAGGGGTAAATTATCGGGGACAAAAACCGAAACTTTATAGTTGGAGATAGCTGGCTCAAACCGGTGAATGATGGTATAAATCAATTCTTTAACATCGCACCAATCTTTTTTTATCTGAAAAACTCCTGACTCTAACCTCGACATGCTCAATAGATTTTCTACTTGCTGATTCAATCGGAGTGATGCAATCGAGATTTCAGAGAGCAACTCGGTTTTGTCTTTCTCAGAAAGATTTTCTGCATTCATCAGATTATCCGTTGACCCAATGATGGTGGTAATAGGCGTGCGCAATTCGTGCGAGAGAGAATTTAATAAGGCGTTATAAAATTTTATTGCCTTTGATTTTTCTTCGCGATCGCGCACATCTTTCTGTACTTGTTTGATTTTATAGGTGAGCACAGCGTGGATCAGAGCAATGATAAAATACATCAGCAATAAAAGACGATCTTCTGTTGTGCCTATCACAAAGGTGAAGCGAGGCGGAATAAATAGCAGATCCCACAGCAGTGCGCTTAAGACTGCGGCAATGATTACGGGTACGATATCCAAAAACATAGTGAGAACCGAAACCGTAACCAATAACATAAGGGCAACCACCTGATAGCCTACCAGGTCATGGAGAGCAAGTCCTAGAGTAGCCACTGACAATACCGCCACTAAACTGATCAGGTATTGCTTTTTTCTGGGTGGGTTATGAAAGAGGTCCTTGATCATTTTCTTTTGACAGGACAAAAGTACAGGCCTGATTATAAATCGGGTGTTAAAGTATGGGGTGTTTGTATAAAGATATTATAAAGGAAAAGGAGAACCCTTGCGGGATTTCGGCCACATTAAGAGAATGGAGAAAATACCGGATGATTCAACATGTTAATATAGATGGCCACGTTAGTGGCAAATTAAACATGTAAGGCGGGGCAAATTTAGATTTTTTGAAAAAAACTGGTGTATGTTGGATATTTGAGGCCAGCTATTAAATTTGCAGTCCCATTTAATAAGCGGGAGTAGCTCAGTTGGTAGAGCACGACCTTGCCAAGGTCGGGGTCGCGAGTTCGAGTCTCGTTTCCCGCTCAAAACCCCTCTCCGAAAGAGAGGGGTTATTTTTTAAAATCCGCCCGGGTGGTGGAATTGGTAGACACGCAGGACTTAAAATCCTGTGGATAGTAATATCTGTACGGGTTCAACTCCCGTCCCGGGTACACAATTTTAACGTCCATTCTTGATCTCAGGAATGGACGTTTTTTATTTTACCTATTCATATTTTCAAGAAATGGTTATAGAAGACGCACGAACCTCTTACTTTTTGTTTTGGCATAAATGTCTGAACTTGCTACAACTCATCAATTAGGCTATGAAAAAGTATATACTTATTCCCCTCTTTTTGTGTTTTGGACTCGCCATCAAAGGTTATAGTCAAACCGTTTACTCATCCGCCAAAGGCGAAAAATATCATACAGCCGACTGCAGGCACTCGGGCGATGCGCAACCTTTGAAAATGGCCAATGCCAAAAAAGCGGGTAAAGGAGCTTGCGACATTTGCAAACCCAATGAGCTTGGAAAGGCTAAGCTAAACCAATGTGGTGGCAAAACAGCCGATGGCACCCGCTGCAAGCGCATGACGGCCAATAAGAATAAGAAGTGTTTTCAACATCAGTAATCTGAATTGTGTGTGGAAGGATTATGAGCAGGCTATCAACGAGGCCACCAACTACCTCCGCGACAAAAAGATTTCTCCAGACATTGCTGTGATCCTGGGCACGGGGTTGGGCAACGCTTTTATTGACAAGATCAAGGTAGTACAAACAATACCCTACAACCAGGTTCCGCATTTCCCGGTTTCAACGGTAGCAAGTCATAAAGGCCAATGGGTCTATGGTACTCTCAACAAGAAGAAAGTGTTGGTCATGCAGGGTCGCATTCATTATTACGAAGGCTACTCCATGCAGCAGGTGTCGCTGGCAGTTCGGGTTATGAAAAGGCTGGGGGTAAAATATTTACTGATCTCAAACGCAGCGGGTAACCTTAACGAAGGGTGGCAAAAGGGAGAATTGATGTTGCTGCAGGATCATATCAATCTGCAACCCGATAATCCCTTGCGGGGATCTAACCTGGCTCATGAAGGTCCGCGTTTTCCTGACATGAGCAGTCCTTATTCAAAACTGCTGAATGATAAGTTGATTGCAATAGCCTCTAAGCAAAAGGTCAAACTTCACCAAGGTGTATATGCTGCGGTGATGGGCCCGAATCTGGAAACCCGTGCCGAGTATCGATACCTTCATACTATTGGAGCCGATGCCGTGGGAATGTCAACGGTGCCCGAAGTGCTGGTAGCCAATCATTGCGGTTTGCCTTGCTGTGCCGTATCTGTACTCACCAATGATGCCAACTATGATAAACCAAGAAGGGTTGAGTTGAAAGAAATAATTGAAGTGGCTGGCCGTTCTGAAAAAAATCTGACCGAACTTTATAGTGAATTGATCAAACAATTAAAATAGCTGATATGGAACGTCTGGCAATTCACCCGCAAGGGCCCACCTTCTCGCGCATTGTATCCGGGGCGTGGCGTTGGCACACGGTTTCACAAGACACTGTTGCCAAACTAATTCATACCTCCCTGGATGAAGGCATCACCACCTTTGATCATGCTGATATTTATGGAGATCATGGCAATGAAGAAATTTTTGGAAATGTGCTGAGAAAAAATCTTGGCCTGCGAAGTAAGATGGAACTGGTATCAAAATGTGGCATTAAATTCAGTTCCTTAAAAAGACCGAAGACCTGGGTGAAGCATTATGATACTTCCAGTGAACACATCATTTGGTCCGTAGAGAATTCATTAAAAATGCTTGGTACAGATAGGCTCGAAGCGCTGCTCATTCATCGCCCTGATCCGTTGATGAATCCAACGGAAGTTGCAGAAGCGTTTAGTCAACTGAAACAAGATGGTAAAGTGTTGCACTTTGGAGTATCTAATTTCACACCAAGTCAGTTTGCGATGTTGCAATCGTTTTTATCTTTTCCATTGATCACAAATCAGATTGAGATTTCACTTTCGCGGGTGGATCCCTTATTCAATGGCGATTTGGATTTGTTGATGCAACATAAAACTTCGGCCATGGCATGGTCGCCACTGAGTGGGGGCAAACTGAATGCCAACGACCGCGAGATGTTCAGTAAAGCTTCAAAGTACAACGCCTCGTATAGCCAGCTTTCACTTGCCTGGTTATTACGCCATCCTTCTGTTATTTTCCCCGTTATTGGTACCACAAAACCCGAACGGATTACCGAAGGAGCTAAAGCTATCGACATCAAACTGGATCGGCAAGATTGGTTTGAAATGTTGCAGTGGGCAACGGGAAGAGAAGTAGCTTAAATAAGTTTGTAAGTTTTTCTTTTTTCTTTTCATTGTGAAGAACAATCCTCCTCACAATTTTGTATTCCTTTGTATTAATCTCCCAAAATGTCCAAATCCGCGACCGCTAAAAAAATCACCGACCTTTCCGGTCATGACTATATAGAAATTGTTGGCGCCCGCGAGCATAATCTAAAGAACATCAGTCTGAGTTTTCCGCGCAATAAACTGGTGGTAATTACTGGTATTAGCGGCAGCGGAAAATCCTCGCTCGCTTTTGACACCATTTATGCAGAGGGCCAGCGCAGATACATGGAAAGCTTTTCGGCTTATGCGAGGAGTTTTATCGGAAATCTTGAGCGTCCGGATGTAGATAAGATCAATGGTCTCAGTCCGGTTATTTCTATTGAACAAAAGACTACTTCGCGAAATCCGCGATCCACGGTGGGCACCGTTACCGAGATTTATGATTTCCTGCGATTACTTTTTGCCCGGGCTGGTGAAGCGTTCTCTTACCTTTCGGGAGATAAAATGGTGCGCCAGCCAGAAGATCAGATTCTGGATGCCATCATCTCTAACTTGCATGGAAAGAAATTAACCTTGCTGGCTCCGGTGATTAAAGGGCGCAAAGGTCATTACCGGGAGTTGTTTGTTCAGATCCGTAAACAGGGGTATTCGAAAGTACGTGTGGATGGTGAAGTGCTTGAGATCACCGCCAAAATGCAGGTGGATCGATTCAAAATCCATGACATTGAAATCGTAATTGATCGTATCGTTCCGAACGAGAAAGACCGTCATCGCATCGCCCAGTCTATTGCCACGGCTATGAAAGAGGGAAAGGGCGTAGTAATGATCATGGACGAGGGAAATAAAGTCCATCACTTCTCTAAATTTTTGATGGATCCAAAAACTGGGTTATCATATGATGAGCCGGCACCCAATAATTTTTCGTTTAACTCTCCCTACGGGGCTTGTCCATCATGTACAGGGTTAGGCATTATAGAAGAGATCACGGAAGATTCAATCATTCCCGATAAAAAGTTAAGTATCAGTCGCGGTGGCATTTTGCCGTTGGGCGAATACCGTGATATCTGGATCTTCAAAAAAATCGAAGCCATCCTTAAGCGTTATAAATTCACGCTTACTACTCCCATTAAAGACATCCCGAAAGATGCGCTCAAGGTATTATTATATGGTGATGATGAGCCCGTGGCAGTTGCCTCGGTAAAATATCCGGGCACGGAATGGAATACCAAGTTTGAAGGCATCATCAATTTTTTACAGAAACAAAAAGACGAAGGTTCAGAAGCCATTCGCAAATGGGTGGAGGATTTTACGATCACGAAGGTGTGTCCGGAATGTGAAGGGGCACGACTTAAGAAAGAATCGCTGCACTTTAAAATTGATAATAAGAATATAGCGCAACTGGCTGAACTCAATATCAATGCGTTGCAGAAATGGTTTGAGGGTTTAGAAAACCGATTGAATGATAAGCAACGACAGATTGCCATTGAAGTATTGAAAGAAATCCGTAAGCGCATTGGCTTTTTACTGGATGTTGGTTTGGATTACCTGCATCTCAATCGGCCCTTGCGCACGTTAAGTGGTGGCGAGGCACAGCGCATTCGCCTGGCAACCCAGATAGGAACGCAATTGGTTGGTGTGCTCTATATATTAGATGAACCGAGTATTGGTTTGCATGCACGCGACAATGCAAAATTGATCAAAGCCTTAAAAGACTTGCGCGATCTTGGCAACTCAGTAATTGTAGTAGAGCACGATAAAGAAATGATGCTTGAGTCAGATTATATTATTGATATTGGTCCGGGAGCTGGCAGGCATGGAGGCAATGTGGTTGCCGAAGGCGAACCTGAGGTCTTTTTGAAAAACAACAGCACTACGGCAAAGTACCTGAATGGTAAGATTGGTATTGAATATCTAAAAGAACGTAGAAAGGGAAGTGGCGAAAAATTGGTGTTGACCGGATCAACCGGAAACAACCTGAAAGATGTTGATCTTGAAATTCCATTAGGTTCGTTGATGTGCATCACCGGAGTATCGGGCAGCGGCAAATCAACCTTGATTCATGATACTCTCTTCCCGATTTTAAATCAGCACTTTTTTAATTCACGTACGGAACCCCTTCCTTACAAAAAAATTGAAGGACTAAAACTTATAGATAAGGTGATTGAAGTTGATCAGTCACCCATCGGGCGCACGCCACGTTCTAATCCAGCTACCTATACCGGAGTGTTTACCGACATCCGCGATTTATTTTCACAGATGCCGGAGGCAAAGATTCGGGGTTACAAAACGGGCCGTTTCTCATTCAATGTAAAAGGCGGTCGTTGCGAGACGTGCGAAGGCGCGGGGTTGCGTTTGATTGAAATGGAATTTTTACCGGATGTGTATGTGCCATGCGAAACCTGCAAAGGCAAACGTTACAATCGCGAAACGCTTGAAGTTAGGTTTAAAGGAAAATCAATTTCGGATGTGTTGGATATGACGGTGGAGGAAGCCGTATCATTTTTTGAAAACCAGCCCCGCATACTTAGAAAGATTCAAACACTGAGTGAAGTCGGCTTAGGTTATATCTCGTTGGGCCAACATGCTACTACGTTATCCGGTGGCGAAGCACAACGCGTAAAACTTGCTACGGAACTTTCCAAGCGCGATACAGGCAAGACACTATATATATTAGATGAGCCTACCACGGGTTTGCATTTTCAGGACATCAGCCATTTGCTGGATGTGCTGCAGAAGCTGGTTGACAAAGGCAATACCGTGCTGGTGATTGAACACAATATGGATGTGATCAAGTCAGCCGATTTTATTGTTGATCTTGGGCCCGAAGGTGGTGCCGGTGGAGGCCGCATAATAGCCAAAGGAACACCCGAGCAGGTTGCGAAGAACCCGGCTAGTTATACAGGAAAATTCTTAAAGCCTGAATTACACTAAAGCGTACGCATGCTCTTTTGAGCCTGTTTATCCCGTTCGTGTAAGAAGAAAAACGATCCGTTTTTTGATTTGCTAACTTTGCCTGCTCGTATGGTGAACAAGACACGGTTATATTGGTCGATGCAGATAGGTGGTTGGATGCTCTATGCGGCTGTCCAGATTGTTGCTGCGCTTGCCTCGGTAAACGGGGCCATTAGTAATCAACGAATAATTTTTCTTTTCTACGAAGCATTCTTCTGTTTTTTGCTTACCCATGGATTTCGTTCTTACATGAATGACAACCGGTGGCTTGCCATGATTATGCCCCGCCTTATTCCACGTGTAATTGCCACTGTCTTGTTGCTTGGGGTGATCATGTATTTTCTCCGGATTCCGGTTTCAATACCTCTGGGCCTTTACAACTGGAACGTTGCTCTCGATCCATCCAATATTTTGGGCCAATCTCTATACTATGCTATCCTCTTTTTCCTCTGGTCGGTCTTTTACTTTATGTACAATTACTTCGAGCGATATAATAAGTCGTTAAAATTGGAGGCTTCGGTAAAAGAGATAGAGCTGAGCAATCTTAAATCTCAATTGAACCCACATTTTATTTTTAATGCACTTAATAGCATTCGCGCCCTGGTCGATGAAAATCCTGAAAAATCCAAGCAGGCGATTAATCAACTCTCAAACATTCTTAGAAACTCCTTGACCACAGAAAAAAAGGGGTTAACTAAATTTGGCGATGAGTTAAAAGTAGTGCGTGATTACCTGGGCCTGGAAAGCATCCGATTTGAAGAGCGCCTGAAAACAGAGTTTGACATCGACCCGGCTTCAAAAAATTTTCTTGTTCCCCCGCTCATGATCCAAACGCTGGTTGAAAACGGAGTGAAACATGGCATCTCCAAATTAACAGAAGGCGGCCTGATACAGGTAAAAACAAAAGTTGAAAACAATAAACTCAATATCCGCATCCGCAATAGCGGTCATTATCATATAAATGGCCATAAGCGCAGGGGTGGGCTTGGCCTGGTGAATACCTCGCAGCGATTGAAATTATTGTATGGCAATGAGGCTCACTTCGCAATTAGCAACGAAAACGATAGTTTTGTACTTACAGAAATAATAATTCCACATTTACATTCATGAGAGCATTAATAATAGATGACGAGCGCCTGGCGCGCAAAGAGTTGGTGAAGTTGCTGGAGGAACATCCTTCCATTGAAATTGTGGGCGAGGCAATGAATGCCGATGAGGCAGAGCAGATGATTAATGAGCTTAATCCTGATCTGTTGTTTTTAGATATTCAAATGCCGGGTCGCACGGGTTTTCAATTACTAGAATCCCTGGAGTCAGTTCCGCTGGTTGTGTTTACAACAGCCTATGATGAATTCGCATTAAAGGCATTTGAAGTCAATGCCTTGGATTATCTACTAAAACCAATCCAGGCTGAACGGCTTGGCGAAGCTATCCATAAGATTATGGAGAAAGAGCGCGCCAAAGCAGGTCGTGGTGCTGGCAAGAAGTTGGGATTGGAAGATCAGGTGTTTGTAAAAGACGGTGAGCGCTGTTGGTTTGTGAGCCTTGCCAACATTCGGTTTTTTGAATCGGATGGCAACTATATCAAAGTGTATTTCGAGACTAACCGCCCCATGATTCACAAATCATTGAACGCACTGGACGATCGCCTGGATGAGCGGGCATTTTTCAGAGCCAGTCGCAAGCATATCATCAACCTGAGTTGGGTGGAAAGTATTGAGCCTTGGTTTAATGGTGGTCTGATGGTAAAACTACGCGGAGGTGATAAGGTGGAGGTAAGTCGCAGGCAAGCTGCGAAGTTTAAGGATATGATGAGTTTGTAGTTCTATTTTAGAACCAACTCAATCAATTCTTTTTCTACATTCCAGTCGCGGCCTAACTTGAACATAGCCGTGGCTTCCATTTCGGTGACGTAACCCTTTACATTGTTGGATTGCCAGACCATATTAATAAGGTCAACACGTTTGTTCTTTGGGTAATCGCCAATAATGTGATTTAGAAATTCGCGAGTCCTGTCAAAAGCGGTAATGTAATCCTGTGATACAAAATCCAGAGCCCAGTTTAGTTCTTCTTTGGCATCCAGTTCTGTTGAAATCTGTTCCAGATCTTTTTTCTCAACGTCATCCAGTCCATGATAATGATAGATTACCGATTTCAATAATAGATACACTCTTTTTTCTTCTACCGTCATGGCCCTGTTAAAATAATAAATTCCTGAACATCATTGCGAGTTTCCCGAAACAAAAAGATCCGAAGAAATTTTATCTGCCAAAAGTTTTCCGGCTGTTGTTAGAATTATGTTTTTTTCGATGAGCCGAATTAGATTGGCTTCCTTCAATTGATTCAAGTAGGATTCATTCATTTTTAATACATCATAATCGTACTGAGTGACCAGGTAAGTCAAACTGCAACCCCAGTCGGTACGTAGAGAAGTAAAGATATATTCGTTGATCTTGTTTTCTCGTGTAAGCACCTCCCGTTCAAAAGATATTTTCCCATCGCCCAAAGCCTTCATATAGGCATGATTATTACTAATGTTAAACTGCCGACTTTCTCCGTCATAGGAATGAGCACTCGGCCCTACACCCAGATATTTTTTTTGCAGCCAATAACTTGTGTTGTGTTTAGACTCGAATCCCGGAAGGCAATAGTTTGAGATTTCGTAGTGCTGGTAACCACACTCTTGTAACGTATTCATCACTAACTCAAATTGTAAGGCCGATAAACCCTCTTCCATGGCCGTCAGTTTACCGTGACTGGCCCAACGGCCGAAAACAGTTTTTTCTTCTACCGTAAGGGAGTAGGCTGAAATATGTTCTGGTTTCAATGCCATGGCCATCGCCAGATTTTTTTTCAGCAATGCATCATCCTGCCCCGGAATGGAGTAAATCAAATCGATGCTAATGTTGGAGATGCCTGCCTTGCGCGCGTTCGCTACACACTGTAATGCATCCTGAGCGGTATGGGCACGGTTAAGAAAACGAAGAATTTGTTCATCGAAAGATTGAATGCCAATGCTTAATCGGTTAACACCTATTGCAACAAGTTCCTGTAATTTCTCGGGAGTCAGATCGTCTGGGTTGGCTTCGAGTGTTGTCTCAGGATTATCCTTTACTTTATAATGTTTATGAATTGTATTGAAAAGGATTTCAAGGTCGATAGCTGATAGCAGGGACGGAGTGCCCCCACCCAGGTAAATGGTTTCTAACGGCTCGCTTTTCAAATAATCTTTTTGGATTACTAACTCTTGTGCGATATGGTTTACCAATTCTGATTTTTGACTTTGATTGGTGGAGAAATGAAAGTCGCAGTAGTAACAAGCCTGCTTGCAAAAGGGAATGTGAATGTAGAGGCCTGCCATGCGACTCAAAGATAGATGGAATAAGACAAAAGTGAATTTCCTTTACCCACACTAATCCGATACTTTTGTTTTTAGATTTTTACATGAAGAATTTTCTCATACTCCTTATTGCCTTGGTGGGATCGCTCACAGCGTTAACCCAAACACTTCCCAAGGTCTACAACCTTCGGCAAGATTGGAAAGTGCAAGAGAAGGAAACCATGGTCCCCTATAAAGACCAGAAACGCAACACAATTCATTTCACCTTAGATAAAAAAGCAACGGGTGGCAAACTTTTGTTTTACGACCGATCAGAATATTCAATCTTTATTAATGGTAAATTGGTCGCCCGCGCTCAAGATAGCCTTCATCTTAAGGTAGATAGCCTCTGGGCCCGATACCAGGGTAAAGTATCCTTTAGTATCCATCAAAAAAGGCCAGTCTATTCTCTTCAAACTCTTTTGATGATGCCTGTTGCAAATTCAGATTTAGACAACCCGCTTCGTCAGGGAAGTTATTTTAAGGACTTTGTTATTCTGGCCTCATTCATATTATTGACGGCCTTGGTGATTCTATTTCGGGTCAATTCGCGGCTTACCTTCGATTATTTAAATGTTGTTAAATTATTTTCAATTCAAGAGCGGGATGAAGCCATTGTTGCGAGCCGGATCGGTTCGAGCGTGAACTTGTTTTTCTTCGCACTAATAAGTTTTTTGTTGGGTCTTTTATTGTTGATAATCTTTCAAGCCGTCCCCGAAAGAGTCAGGCTAGCCGGGGAGTTCACGCATCAATCCACGAGTGAGGTTTTTCTGATCTGGCTTTTGTTGTCGTCCTTCATCTTTATTATTCTCATTATCAAGTTGATTTTGATTGTTAGTTTTTCCCTTCTCTTTGGGCTGCGCGATACAGTCCGTTTTCAGTTCTTTAATTTCATCCGGCTGCTTTTTGTTACAACCATCCTCATGGGCAGTGTTGCCCTTGTCTATTTTATTGTGCAAACACAACGCTCAGGCTATTATTATCATTTGCTCACAGTAGGCTGTGTATTGGTGATTATGGGAACCATATTGTTGTTTATGAAATTATTGGCCCGAACGTCCTTCCCTATTTTTCATTTATTTTCCTACCTTTGCGCAACTGAAGTCATCCCGTTAATGATTTTAGCTAAAGTGATTTTATTTTAAGCCGAACCCGATACGTGTTGATATGATAGAAACTGTTACGGACAGAATGCGAAAAGTAAAAAGCATTCTGGTTACTCAAGAGGCTCCTACCGATGCAAATTCACCCTACCTTAAACTTGCTGAGAAATATAATCTCAAAATTGATTTTCGTCCCTTTATTCAAGTAGAGGCGGTTCCCATTAAAGAGTTTCGAAAACAAAAGGTAGAAATCCCTCAGCACACTGCAGTAATTTTCACGAGTCGTCATGCTGTGGATCACTTCTTTCAGATCTGCCTCGAATTAAAGTTGGAGATGCCTCCGGAGATGAAATACTTCTGCATTTCTGACCAAACATCAAATTACCTTCAGAAATATATAGTTATCCGTAAGCGGAAAATTTTTTCAGGGTTAAAAGACACAAAAGATTTGTTGGAGATAATAAAGAAGCACAAAAACGAGAAGTTCCTTTTCCCCTGTTCAGACATTCGCAAGAATGATATTCCTGAATTTCTTACCGACAATGGATACCATTTTACGGAAGCCATCATGTACCATACGGTAGCTGCCAACTTGAATGATCTTAAAAATGTTTACTATGATATTCTGGCATTCTTTAGTCCATCGGGGATAAATTCATTACTGGTCAACTTTCCTGAATTCAAACAAAATAACACCCGGATAGCAGCCTTTGGCCCAACTACCGCTAGAGCCGTTAAAGATGCCAGTTTGATTTTAGACATTGAAGCACCTTTGCCAAATGCCCCTTCGATGACCGGAGCGCTGGAACTTTATATTAAGGCAGCTAACGGAATCAAATAACTATTTAAGGCTTACGTTTTTAACAAGACTCTTATTTTATTACACTTTAATTACATTCTGATTGAAAGTGTGAGAAGAATTCATTTATCTTTAAGACCTGTTCAATAAGAAACTGTGAAGAAAGTCTATTTTTTACTTTTACTGGCCGGAACATTTTTTAGTGATTCGTTTGGTCAGCAAGACCCTCAGTTCACACATTACATGTTTAATACCCTGTATTATAATCCTGGGTATGCAGGTGTGGAAGGGATCACCAAGTTTACGGCAATCCATAGAAGTCAATGGGTAGGTTATCAGCCAACCGTGGGTGGAGGTGGCGCACCAACAACACAAATTGTAAGTATGTCGGCCCCTATTAATAAAATAAGAAGTGGATTTGGTGCTTACGTTGTTAATGACCGGCTAGGTCCACAAAATAATCTTGAAGCTCAAGTTTCTTATGCGTATCACCTTGCTTTAAAGGATACCAAGTTAAGTTTTGGTATGAAGGCTGGAGTTTATTCTCAAACCATAAACTTTGACTTGTATAGACCCATTGATCAGAATGATCCGCTCTTAAAGAACGCAGGAAAGGAATCTCAGGTGCGTCCGGACTTGGCCATGGGGGTGTTTATGCAACGTGAAAAATATTATGCCGGTGTGAGTTTTAATCACCTTATAAAATCAGAGTTTGACTTTGGCACGGGCCAGCGCAATGCACTTCAGCCGCATATGTACGTAACGGGTGGATACTATTATCAGTTAAACTTTGATCTCCGATTCCAATTCTCAACCCTTGTTAAGTCGGATTTTACCAAAACTACTTTTGATTTGGGCGGAATAGCCTACTATAAAGATACGATGTGGGGCGGTTTGGCGTTTAGACAGTCAGAAGCAGCTATTCTTATGTTGGGGTACAGTATATTAAAAGATAAGTCGTTGAAGTTGGGTTATGGATTGGACTACGTGATCAAGGATCAGGCTGCAAAGCAACCCACATCACATGAATTCTTGCTTACTTACGAACTGCCTGTAAACCCGGCAATCGGAAAAAAGGTGGTGCGAACTCCCCGATACAGACATTAATCGGATATTTATTTTGGTTTTTTTGAGATTTTGTTGAATTTGGTCTCTCTCTTATTTAAAAAAAAGGCGAAAAAGAATAACTTTCGGGTCTGTATCGTTGGCTTTAGCAAACCGAAAGACTTGATCTAATAAAAAAAGTATGAAGAAAATAGTTTCTCCAAGGGTTCTGTACTATGCTTTAATTCTGGGCGCTGGATCAATTGTAGGCGGCTGCGGTCTGCTTGGCATTGGTGGCAATAAGGGTGGTGATGCCCAGGGCGAAGTTGTTGGTCAATCCACGCTGGAGCGCAGAGAAGGGTGGTCTATGGTGATTCCCTATGGCATGGTTCCTATTCCTGCGGGCACTTTCCACATGGGTCAGGCCGATGAGGATCCTGCTTCCACTCAGATCAACTTTAACAAGCAAATTACAATTGGTCCTCTGTTCATGGACGAAACAGAGATTACAAATGATGAATACCTCCAATTTACTACCTTCTTTTTAGATCCAAACGGGGCAGAAGGCCTCACTAACTTTGCTCAGATAGGTCAGCAGGAGTTTATGGAGAAGTTTTATCCTGATACTACGGTATGGATGAAAGATTTCTCGCATCATATGGGTGATCCTTTAGTGGATTATTATTGGCAGCACCCTGGCTATCAGGAATATCCGGTAGTAGGTGTAAGTTGGGAAGCCGCTAACTTCTTTGGTAAATGGAGATCAGCTTTCCTAAATGAATGGAGACAGGTAAACGGTGGGCAACCTCCGATGCCAGCTTTCCGCTTGCCTTCTGAGGCAGAGTGGGAATACGCAGCCCGTGGCGGCCGCGATATGGCTAAATATCCTTGGGGTAATCCTTACATCCGTAACTCAAAAGGATGTATGCTTGCCAATTTTAAACCTGGTCGTGGTAACTTTTATGATGATGGATTTGCTTACACAGCTCCGGTTGGTATTTATTTCCCGAATGATTACGGTTTAGTGGATATGGCCGGAAATGTTTCGGAGTGGTGCCTTGATGACTTCAATCCTGCCTCTGTGCCAACGGTTTGGGATCTTAACCCACAATACATTGACAAGAACGCTTACGATCGGGAAGGAAATTCTAAAGAGCGATATAATGCAAGAAAAGTGGTGCGAGGTGGTTCGTGGAAGGATGTTGCCTACTATCTTGAAACAGGAACCAGAACCTATGAATACAAAGATTCAACCCGTGCCTACATCGGTTTCCGGTGTGCAATGACTAACCTTGGAAGGTCATCCGGGGCTGAATTTCAATAATTAAAAACTCTGGTTATATTTAAAAAAACTTCGGACTAAACTTAAATCTAAAAGAACCATGGCAAAGAAAAAAGGCGGATTTGTCTCGTTATTCTTCACAACCATCATGCCCAAAGTATATGGTATTGGTGCAGCGGTTGTAATTATTGGAGCACTTTTCAAAATCTTACACTTAGAAGGAGCAAATGCAATGTTGATGATAGGGTTGAGCGTGGAAGCAGGGATTTTCTTCCTGAGTGCATTCGAACCCAAGCACGATGAACCAGATTGGTCGAAAGTATATCCTGAGCTGGCTGAGGATTATGAAGGCCCCATCAATCCAACAGCTACCCGCATTAGCAATCGTCCTGCTGCTGGAGATTCGCCTTTGCTTAAGATTGATGAGATGTTAAAGACCGCTAAGGTAGACCAGAATTTGTTGGATAATCTGGGTAAAGGACTTACCAATCTGGCCACTTCAGCCTCTCAAATGAATAATCTTTCTAATGCAGCTGTTGCCACTAACGAATACGCAAAAAACGTTCAGTCAGCTTCTTCTGCTTTGATGGAGATGAATAAGTCGTACGGAACAGCTATGAAAGCTGTTACTGCGATGGCGGATGCTTCTAAGGATACAAGTGAATACCATTCTCAGGTTCAAAAGGTTACTAAGAATCTGGCTGCATTGAATACCATTTATGAAATGGAATTGAAGGATGCGGATTCGCACGTTAAAAACATGAATAAGTTCTATGAGAGCTTGACAGGTGCTATGCAGGGACTTACTAAAGTGGGTGAAAACACAACGAAGTTTACTTCGGAGTTGGGTAGCCTGACCGCCAATGTTACAGCCTTAAATAAGGTGTACGGTGGTATGTTGACTGCTATGAAAGGCAGCAATTAAGATGTTGTTTAATTCTTTTTTTTATAAACTAAAAATTAATAACCATGGCAGGTGGTAAGGAAACTCCCAGGCAGAAGATGATTGGTATGATGTACCTGGTGCTTACTGCGCTCCTCGCGCTTAACGTAAGTAACGCGGTACTCGAAAAATTTGCCATCATTGACGATACATTGGTTAAGATGATCGAGGAAAATGAAGTCACCAATGAGCGAAAATTGAGTGGCATTCTTGCATCATCAAGCCAGGATGAAAAAGTAGTTGCGGCCAAAGCAAAAGCGCAACAGGTGCGAGAATTAAGTAAGGCGACAATCGTCTATCTTGATGAGTTGAAGAAAAAGATGAGGACAGAACCAGATGGCGCTGCCATAGAAGGAGAGGAGCTGGTAACAAATACAAACCGGGCTGAAGAGTTGATGTTGGATAGCCAGAAGCCAGAGGAGGGAATTCAGTTTGAAAAAAAGATGGTGGCCTATGTGAATGATCTGAACAAGATTGTTGGCTTAAAGCAACCATTTGAAAAACTAACGAAGAAGGCTGAGGATTTTGAGGAGTTCAAGAACAACACAAATCAACTTGATAAGACTTTTCTTCAGTTCACGTTTGAAGGAACACCTACTATGGCGGCTATCGCTACAGTGAGTCAGATGCAAACCAAGGTAATGGAGTATGAAGGGATCGCGTTAGATTCATTGAATGCCATTGCTGAGGGTGTGCAAATAAAATTTGATAAAGTAGTACCCATGGTGAGGGCTGAGTCAAACACCTTGGTGGCTGGACAGGAGTATAGCGCTGACTTATTTATTGCAGCAGCTTCCGATGCTGAGTCTGAAATGTTTCATAATGGCGCCCCTATTAAGGTAGAAAAGGATGCTGCAACCGGTATCAAAATGGGTAAAATCAAATTCAGAACGAGTGGCGGTGCTTATGATAAAAACGGCTTAGCAGAAGCGTCCTACAAGGTTAAGATTAACATTAAAGGAAAGCCATATGAAGATGTAATCAAATATAAGGTCGCCAGACCAGTCGCTAAATTCGAATCCGAAAGTGCCAGCACCTTGTATTTGGATTGTGGAAATGAGATGTCTGTAAGCGTTCAAGGCTTAGCCGAAGCCTCTGGTATTTCATTAAGCGTTCCTTCGGATCAAGGCAAAGTTGTAACACAAGGACCTGGAAAGTTTGTTCTAATTCCTACTCGTCCTCAGATGGACGTGCGGGTGTCAGTTAATGGATCTCAAATTGAAGTGAAGCAATTTAAGGCTAAACAAGTACCTAGTCCGTTTGCGAAACTACAAGTGGGTAATGGTGAGTATGATGTTAAACGCGGAATTCCACCGGGCACCTCTATTGTAAGATTAATCCCTGAAATTTCGGATGAAACTTTTAAGCGCCAAAATGCGAAAGATGCAGCGTACCGCGTTACTAGTATGACGTTGCAAATTACTGGTAAGACACCCATTACTCTTAATTCTGGAACAATAGAATTGAGCAAATATGGGTTAAGAGCAGGCGACAGTTTCTCTATCTTCAACGTGCAGGTTGTTCGGTCTACCTGGGATCCAGGAGATGCAGATAATAAACCTGTAAATGCGAAGTTGGAAGGTGTTTACGTTATGGGTAAATAATTAAATGAAAATGAAATTCGTAAGTACGTTACTTTTGTCTTTAGCCTTGGCTGGCGTTGTATCGGCACAACAGGATACGATTTATAATCCGAATTCTACTGAACGGATTCCATATTATGAGCAACTATACCGATACAGAGTGCAACGAACAGTTGATCTCGGTGAAAAGCAAAATGGAGGATTTAAATCTGCACAATCAGACATTACAGATTTTTTGTTGAGAAGCATTAAAGCCGGAACCATTACCGCTTATGATGATTCACTTAAAAACGTAAGAAGGCCTGAAGAGATTCTGGTTAGCAACCAGGCGGTTACTGATCCTCCTTACGATCCTAAAAAATCCTATTTTTCAAGTGAATCAGCGAGCTTTAATGGAAAGAATTATCAATCCACTCGCAATGACAATGTGGGCAATCCGCCAACGGATAATCAATGGTGGGAACTATCCGCAACGCAGACGGAGTATTTCACGAAAGATAATATCATTGGAATTGTACTTATTGAAGATGTAATTTTTGACAAGCGCAGGTCCAGATTATATTATGATATTCAATCCATTGGTTTGCTCGCTCAGCGTTCCGGAGAAACTAACTACAGCCCAATTGCTTTTATTAACTACAAAGATTTCTATAACCTGGTAGAAAAGACTTCTCATAGTAAAGATTGGAAAGAGCGTGATAAAGTATTATGGAGAAATCGCTATAACCCGGCTGAGAACAGAACCTTTACCGATGCATTTAAATTGAGATTATTCCATGGGGTAATCGACAAAGTTGAAAATCCGGATGATCGTACGATTCAACAGATCTACGAAAGGAATGGACGCAGCTATGGCGAATCAGTTTTTGCCCGGTGGGAGGAAGAAATGAAAATGATGGAGAAAGAACACAATCTCTGGGAGTATTAATTCAACTTCAAATTTTATAGAAGCCCCGCAAGGGGCTTTTTTTATTTATCCTATGATAGTTATAAGAGAAGGAAGAAGAGAAGATCTGCCACAGGTTCTGGAACTTATCAAAGAGTTGGCAGCCTATGAGCGTGCCGCTCATGAAGTTTCAAACACCCTGACCATGATGGAGGCAGATGGTTTTGGACCGAATCCTATCTATGGTTTTTTTGTAGCTGAAGAAGGATCAATTATTCTTGGCTTATCACTATACTATTTTCGGTACTCTACGTGGAAGGGCAAACGACTTTACCTGGAGGATATTATTGTTACGCAACCTCATCGCGGTAAAGGAATTGGAAAGGAGTTGTTTGATATAACGATGAGGAAAGCATTAACTGAAAAATGTACGGGCATGATGTGGCAGGTGTTGGAATGGAACGAACCGGCCATTATGTTTTACAAAAAGTATAATGCCCGCCTGGATTCAGAATGGATTAATTGTCACTTAGAGGCAGATCAAATCAATGACATTTTGAAGAAGATCTAGATCTCTTCCAACAAGGTGTTAAACGCCACGTGTTTGTCTTTGAAGCGTAACCGGTGAACTTCTACTAAAGCAGGCGCGAAATCGTTAAGATACTTTAGGACCTGATCTATTGTGTTGGAAAAACATTGTACACTGTAGGAGACCGACCCCTCATCGTCATGCGTAAGTACTTTGTACATCTTATACTCGGTAAACAATCCGGTTTCCATCAAGGCAGGAATGTAATTCGCTTTCATCCAGGAGATCCATTCATCCTCGATTTGTTTATCTATTCCAAAAGTAACGTTGTATAATAACATAAGGGACAATTATTTTTAGCCGGTACCTGAAACATAGTCCTGTAGATAATTGAATTCTGGCGTGAGTGCTCCATTTTCCGCAACGGTTCCGCGTTGGATAATTCCATCTACATCCCCCACGAGTAAAGGTTTTAAAATCCGGTCAATCAAATCCCGGCCAAACTCTTCCGAGGCGCTGCGTGGCAATTCACACGGTAAATTGTCTACGGCCATGGTAGTGATATAACCGTCATTACTCAACGCTGGCAGCACAGAGTCTGTTGCCGGATCATAGTCATACAGGGGATCTGGAATGGTGCTGGCTCGCTTTGTACTGGGCACCGATCCGTTGATATCACAGGTGATGTCAGCGATTATTTTAATTTTAAAATCAGGATGGAGCATGTCAGTTCTCGTAAAAAGCACGGGAGCTTGCGGATTCCAGTACGCACCCGCTAAAAGTAATTGTGCAACATGCGTGTATTTAGGAAAAGTTGAATGGTAACGGTTGGGGCTACGATGAAACTCTTCACGATTAAAATGGCCACCTTCTTTTCGTTCGTGATAATCAGCACTGCTTAATTGAGTGTATACGGGTTCATTAAACTCTTTGCTTAAAAAATCTCCAGGACTTACTTTTCGAAT